>NZ_LHVJ01000009.1:0-605902 GCF_001269745.1 Pseudomonas sp. P97.38 | reverse complement strand
TGAGCGTGTTGAGTTCGCCGACGGCACGTTCTGGACATGGTCGGACATGGTTGCGGCGGGGCTGAACCAGACGGGCACGGCGGGCGCCGATGCCTTGGTCGGGTTCAATGGCAACGACAACAGTAGCGGTGGCGCTGGAAACGAGACCGTGGGTGGTGGAAACGGGACCAACCAGCTGTTTGGAGATGCCGGAGATGATGTAATCCAGGTCGCCTATAACTCAAGGGACAACATATTGGCCGGTGGGACCGGTAACGATACGTTGACCGGAGGTTACTTCTCAGACACCTATCTGTTCAACTTGGGAGATGGGCAGGACACGATCTCGGAATACGACGCTGGTTTTAGTGGCATCGATACCTTGCGGTTCGGGGCGGGGATTCTGGCTAGCGACATTCAAGCCTACAAGTCAGGCGCTGACGTCGTTTTCATGCACAACAATGGCACTGACCAAGTCAGAATCAAAGGCTGGTTTGACGGGACGACGTCTAGTGCTTCTGTAGTGACGCAGAGCGTTCTTGAGCGTATCGAGTTCGCCGACGGCACAGTGTGGTCATTTTCAGATATTTCCTCCATCAGCTTGGGCCAAGTTGGCACGGAGCTGGGGGATGTGTTGGCTGGCGGTTCGGGGAACGACAACATTCGGGGTGGGGACGGGGATGACATTATCGACGGCGGAGCGGGAGTCAATCGGCTGTACGGCGATGCAGGGGACGACAGTATTCAAGTCGCTTCTAGCTCTAGAGATAACATTTTGGCTGGCGGTACTGGAAAGGACACGCTGAAAGGTGGCTACTTTTCGGACACTTACGTGTTCAATCTGGGTGATGGTCAGGACACGATCACCGAGTACGACGCCGGCAACTCGGCGACTGACACCCTGCGTTTTGGCAGCGGTATTCTCGCCAGTGACATTGTGATGCGTCGTGTTGGCTCTGACTTGGTACTCCTGCACCGTAACGGCTCGGACCAAGTGACGGTCAAAGAAGTCTTTGACCGCGATACTTCCGCTGCCAGTGCCGTAACCTCGACTCTCATCGAGCGTATTGAGTTTGCAGATGGCACAACTTGGACATGGTCGGATATGGTTGCAGCGGGTCTGAGCCAGACGGGGACCGCGGGGGCGGACAACTTGGTTGGTTTCAATGGCAACGACATCATCCATGGAGGAAGTGGAAACGATACCTTGGATGGCGGAGCCGGTACCAACCAACTGTTCGGGGATGCCGGCGATGATGTAATCCAAGTCGCCTATAACTCGAGGGATAACACATTGGCCGGTGGGACCGGTAACGACACATTGACCGGTGGCTACTTTTCGGACACTTACGTATTCAACCTGGGTGATGGCCAGGACACTATCACGGAGTACGACGCCGGCCACTCGGCGATGGACACCCTGCGTTTTGGCAGCGGTATTCTCGCCAGCGACATTGTGATGCGTCGGACTGGTTCTGACTTAATGTTCCTGCACCGTAATGGCTCGGACCAAGTGACGGTTAAGGGGGTGTTTGACCGCAATGGTAGCGATGCGAGCGCTATCACCTCGACCCTCATTGAGCGTGTTGAGTTCGCCGACGGCACGTTCTGGACATGGTCGGACATGGTTGCGGCGGGTCTGAACCAGACGGGCACGGCGGGCGCCGATGCCTTGGTCGGTTTCAATGGCAACGACAACATTCACGCTGGCGCTGGAAACGATACCTTGGATGCCGGGACCGGTACCAACCAGCTGTTTGGAGATGCCGGAGATGATGTAATCCAGGTCGCCTATAACTCAAGGGACAACATATTGGCCGGTGGGACCGGTAACGATACGTTGACCGGAGGTTACTTCTCAGACACCTATCTGTTCAACTTGGGAGATGGGCAGGACACGATCTCGGAATACGACGCTGGTTTTAGTGGCATCGATACCTTGCGGTTCGGGGCGGGGATTCTGGCTAGCGACATTCAAGCCTACAAGTCAGGCGCTGACGTCGTTTTCATGCACAACAATGGCACCGACCAAGTCAGAATCAAAGGCTGGTTTGATGGAACGAGCTCCAGTGCGGCTGCCGTGACTCAGAGTGTACTCGAACGTGTAGAGTTCGCTGATGGAACCTCATGGTCTCTGGCTGATATCGCAACTAAGGGCTTTCGCCAAGTCGGTACAGCCGGGAACGATAGCCTATCGGGGTCGAGCGGTAACGACAGCATCAATGGTGGAGACGGTGATGACCTACTGGATGGCGGATCCGGTACGAATCAGCTATTCGGTGATGCAGGCAATGATGTTATTCAAGTCGCTTACAATTCAAGGAACAACACACTGGCCGGCGGCTCGGGTAACGATGTCTTGACTGGTGGTTATTTCTCGGACACATACGTGTTCAACCTAGGTGATGGTCAGGACACTATCAGCGAGTATGACGGCGGTAACGTAGCGACGGATACTCTACGTTTTGGCAGCGATATTGTCGCCAGCGACATTGTGATACGTCGGACTGGTGCTGACTTAATGTTTCTGCACCGTAACGGCTCGGACCAGCTAATGGTTAAGGGGGTGTTCGACCGCAATGGTAGCGATGCGAGCGCCGTCACCTCGACCCTCATTGAGCGCGTTGAATTCGCAGACGGCACATTCTGGACATGGTCGGATATGGTTGCAGCGGGTCTGAGCCAGACGGGGAACGCGGGGGCGGACAACCTGGTTGGTTTTAATGGCAACGACATCATCCATGGAGGAAGTGGAAACGATACCTTGGATGGCGGAGCCGGTACCAACCAACTGTTCGGGGATGCCGGCGATGATGTAATCCAAGTCGCCTATAACTCGAGGGATAACACCTTGGCCGGTGGGACCGGTAACGATACGTTGTCCGGTGGTTATTTCTCAGACACCTATCTGTTCAACTTGGGTGATGGCCAGGACACGATCTCCGAATACGATCCGGGTTACGGCGGCCTCGACACCTTGCGGTTTGGTTCCGGAGTCCAAGCCAGCGATATCCTCATGCGCAGAACCGGTTTCGACTTGACCTTTCTTCATCGAAACGGGACTGATCAGATAACAGTCAAAGGCTTGTTCGATGGCGTGACCTCGAATACAAGCTCTGTAAGTCAAAGCGTCATCGAACGTGTCGAGTTTGCCGATGGCACGTATTGGACTTGGTCCGACATGGTTGCAACAGGATTGAATCAAACGGGCACGGACAATGCCGACACCATGCTCGGTTGGAATGGTAACGATATTATCTACGGCGGAAGTGGAGACGACACACTAGACGCGGCAGGCGGAACTAACCAACTGTTCGGTGATGCTGGCAACGATTTGATCCAGGTTGCTACGAACTCAAGGGACAACCTCCTGGTTGGCGGCACTGGTAACGATACTCTGACGGGCGGCTACTTCTCAGACACTTATGTGTTCAACCTGGGAGACGGTCAGGACACGATCTCCGAGTACGACCCTGGTTATGGTGGCATCGATACCTTGAGGTTTGGGACAGGGATCCTGGCTAGCGACATCCAAGCTTACAAGTCAGGGGCGGACGTCGTGTTCATGCACAGCAACGGTATAGACCAGGTCAAAGTTAAAGGCTGGTTTGACGGGGCGACGTCGAGTGCTTCTGTGGTGACACAGAGCGTGCTTGAGCGTGTCGAGTTCGCCGACGGTACGTCATGGGCTCTGGCGGATATCGCAGCTAAGGGCCTGCGGCAGGTAGGCACAGCAGGAGCCGATAGCCTGTCGGGCTCCAACGGCAATGACAATATCTATGGCGGTGCTGGTAACGACGTGCTTGACGGCGGAGCCGGTACTAACCGGTTATTCGGTGAGGCTGGGAACGACGTGATTCAGGTGTCTAGCAACTCAAGAGACAACACGTTGTCGGGAGGGGCAGGGGACGACACATTGACCGGCGGATACTTCGCGGATACCTATCTGTTTAACCGCGGCGATGGCCAGGACACTGTCAATGAGTATGATCCAGGCTATGGAATGAGCGATACCTTAGCGCTTGGGACGGATCTTAGCCCTCAAGACCTTTGGTTCCGCAGGAGTGGGTCTGATTTGGAAATAAGCGTCGTTGGCGGAGACGAGAAGCTGACAGTCAGTAACTGGTATCAAGGGGGTGTTTATCACATTGAGGCCATGAAATTGTCTGACGGAAAGACGTTGCTTGATAGTCAAGTTCAGAGTCTGGTCGACACGATGGCTTCGTTTGGTGTGGCTCCAGGTGCTGAAACGACCATTACCACGGATCAGCGAGCTCAGCTTGACTCGGTACTGGCAGCAAACTGGAAGTAAGTTGCCGTAAACGTTCCTTTCACATTGAGCGGTATCTAAATAAGCTGCCCCCGCGCAGGCACGTTGGCGGGGGCAGTTTTTTTGTCCATCGCAAACGTAGCGAGCAGGGTTTCTTCGCTTATGCCAGGACGATGACCGTGGAAAGCGACTAGGGCGTCGATCACTGACGTCAGCGACTCGAAGGATGAGTATCGATTCCCTGATGGCGTCTGCCCCAATATCAGCGTCAACATACCTGCGATGATGTTGAGGTGGGCCGTTTGGGTTCGGCCTCTTAACGTTTCCTCCCGGAAGCTGGGATTCAGGGCACGTTGGGGCGATACGGAAAATCGTAGAGAACCATGAGCTATTCCATAGAGTGCAATGTCCTTATATGGAACTGCACTGTCATAGGCTAGTGAAACAATAAATGCGTTACAGCCGCTACCCCTTTACTCGACCGCTTTCCAGCATGAATTGGGCGACTGATTGAGATCGATAAAATGGCGACATCTGTTTGATCAGTCCGATCGGTAAGCCAGCCCATACGCCTTTCATATGGATATGAGGCGCTCTACCGTGAAATCTGCTGCGCAGCAGCTGACCTCAAAAAAAGTGAGAAACAAAATTTCAAATTGATGCCGTGGCTTAATCGGAAAGCTTCAGATTTTTGTAGTAAAAATCGTAGAGGAGGCCTAAAGCAGGGCGGGCTGGAGGAGCCGCGAAGGCTAGGTGTTACAGGCTCTTTCCCTGAGAGGAAGTCGTCATTGACTTCAAGTATTTGGTATTCCTTACCATATATTGCCGTAGCGCGCGAAGTGGTGTCCCAGCGGCGTCTAATGTGTTGCGTGTGTAATATTTAGTCAATTGTCTGGAAAGAATCAATTGCGAGCTACGCTTTAAATTGATGCGGCTTATTGCGAATTAATTTTTATTTGCGCCAATCTCGATCCGATCGACGGCCGCAGACTTAGTTGGGTCGCTAGGTGGCCGGGCAGACTTAACAGCAGGGTGTGCGGTCGAGCGCAGGGCAACCACTCACCGCATCCCTTATGCAACTGACGAATGGTTACCTTGTGACGGTATTCGTAAGTGGTCACAAGTTGTCATCGCTCGCTGGGATGCGTAAGCTGCTTTCTATGAACCAGTCTCCAGCACCTTCGCCCAGCACTCGCGGCCCTGCCGATCATGACATTCGCGACCAGATTGTCGCGGCGGCCAACGAGCATTTCAGTCAATACGGTTACGCCAAGACCACTGTGTCCGACTTGGCCAAGGCCATCGGCTTTTCCAAGGCGTACATCTATAAGTTCTTCGATTCTAAGCAGGCGATTGGCGAGGCCATTTGCTCCAGTTGTCTTGCGAAGATCGTCGAGGCCGTGGAGGAGGCCATCAACGAGCAAGGGCTCTCTTCGACAGAGCGCTTTCGCCGTCTGGTCAAGACCTTGATCACCACCGGAATCGACCTGTTCTTCAATGATCGCAAGCTCTACGACATTGCCGCATTCTCCGCGTCGGAGCGCTGGCCCAGCTCCCAGGTGTATGACGCACGGATCAAGCAATTCGTGGTGCAGGTGGTGCGCGAAGGGCGTGAAAGCGGTGAGTTCGAGCGCAAGACTCCCCTGGACGAAACCGTTGAAGCGATCCACCTGACCCTCCGACCTTTCGTCAATCCTCTGTTGCTGCAGTACAGCCTCGACCACGTCGAGGTTGCGCCGACGCTGACCGCGAACCTCATCCTGCGCAGCCTGATGCCCTGAACGGAGGGCTGCCGCGCGCAGCCGTCCCAAACCACACCACGTTCCTCGCTTTCGGTAGGTGCCTGACCGAGAAGTCGCTTTTTGTCTGCATGGTGACTATTGACACAATTAGTCACTTGAATAAGTATGGCTTCAACGATCCAGAGATCCCCTCGATACAGCTTCGGCATGTGTTTGCGACGCTCGTGCGGGTTCTCGTTCAGCTCCGTAGGAGAACGTCGATATGACCCGCTTCGCTGAGGTTTTGGCGCAATTTGATCCGGGCGTGCCATTTGTGGCTCCGGCCAATTGGCAGCAAGGTCGAACGATCTTCGGTGGCTTGTCGGCGGCATTGTCGTTGGAGACGGTTTTGCGCGAGCGGCCTGAAGGCTTCCCGCCGTTCAAGTCTGCGCAGGTGTCATTCATTGGGCCCGTCACGCAACCCCAGACATTCCACACAAGCGTGTTGCGCGAAGGGCGATCCGTGACTTCAGTGTCGGTCGACTGCACGTCCGGTGATGAGCTGGCGTTGCGCACGACCTTGCTGTTTGCGCAGCCACGGGCCAGCCGGATTACCCATGAGGCGTGGGGTTGCCCCTTGGTGGAAGGCCCGTCGCGGTACGCCACGCTGGAGCTGGATCGGACCATTGCGCCGGCCTGCGCCTTCAACTTCGAGATGCGACCGGCAGGCGGCTCGCTGCCGGTGTCCGGTGCAAAACATCCTGAGTTATTGATGTGGGTCCGTCATCTGGATGCCCGAGGAGTGGACCCGGCGGTGGCCCTGATCGCCCTCGCGGACAGTTTGCCGCCAGCCGCCATGACCTGTTTCACCGAGCCGGCCGCCATCAGCTCGGCGTCCTGGACAATCGATCTGCCGCAGCCCGCCGTGGCCGGCGAATGGTTTCTTATCAGCTCCTTCAGTCAGCAGGCCTTCGAAGGCTACTCGTTACAGGACATGGAGATCTGGGACGAAAGCGGGCGCCGAGTGCTTTGGGCGCGTCAAACCGTGGCCATTTTTACCTAGGCTCTGTTTGAAAAGTCTTGAGACGAAGATCAGGCAAGGCGAAAACCGGCGAGGAACGGCCGGGGTCGCGCTCGACTTTACTGGAGTAAATGAGCATTCCGAGCCGGTTTTCAACGCAGCATGAACGAGTATCAAGGCTTTTCAGACAGAGCCTAACAGAACAACCAATCGCTCCACCCCTCAGTCAGCGTTCCTAGAGTTCTAATAATGAAAAATAACTTGCTCAAGGCCCCCTTGGGGCTCGCCGTCACCCTTGCCACTTCCCAGGTGTTTGCAAGCGGCTTCGCCCTTAACGAACAGAGTATCAGCGGGATGGGGACGGGATTCGCCGGGCGTTCTTCTTCAGCGGAAGATGCCAGCACGGTCTTCGGTAACCCGGCGGGCATGTCGCGCTTGAAGCACGAGCAGGTCAGCCTCGGCGCAGCGACGCTGTTTGCCAAGAGCGATATCAGCCAGACCCGCGGCACATTCGGCGGCCAGCAAGACGGTGACATGGTGCCAACCACCACGGTGCCGATGGGTTACTACGTCAAGCCGCTGGACGAGCACTGGGCCGTCGGCGTGGGTTTCTACGTGCCGTTTGGCTTGATCACCGATTACGGCAGCGACTTTGCCGGGCGTTACTACGCCAACAAAAGCGAAGTGACGACGCTGACCTTCCAGCCCACTGTCAGCTATGCCTTCAACGACAAGGTGTCGATCGGGTTCGGGCCGACCATCAACCGGATCAGCGGTGAGATCTCCGGAATGGTCCCCAATCCTCTGAGCCCCGGCAGCAACGATGGGAAGCTGAAAAGCAACGGCGACGATACCGCACTCGGCTTCAATGCCGGTCTCCTGGTGCAGGCCACCGACCGGACCCGCCTGGGGCTGACGTATCACTCCAAGGTCAGTTATCACCTGGACGCGAAGTCCAAGCTCACCGGCGGGATTTTCAGCCTCGTCGGGGTCAGCGGGCGTAGTTATGACGCGTCACTGGATGTGGACCTCCCGGAGTCGGTCGATCTCTCCCTCACTCATCAGCTCAATGATGACTGGACCCTTTATCTGGGAAGCACCTGGACGCGCTGGAGTCGCTTCAAGGAACTGACTATCGAGAACTCAGGCTTGCCTGCGCTGTTGAGCGGTGCGCTGGGGACTGTCAGCGAAGAGCAGAACTGGCATGACACCTGGGCCCATGCAATCGGCGCGGCGTACCGGTTCAACGACCAGTGGGTACTGCGCGCTGGCGTGTCGGTGGATCAGTCGCCGGCCAACAACACCAACCGTGGGCCGCGGATTCCTACCGGTGATCGCACCGTACTCAGCTTCGGTGCCGGCTGGACGCCGGTGCAGGATGTGACGATCGACCTGGCTTATTCCTATCTTCAGGAAGAGAGCGTGCGGGTCAGCGAAACCTCGGCGAGCCGTGGTGCGTACAGTGCCAAATACCGCAACAGCGCCAGCGGTTTCGGTACTTCGATCAGCTATCGCTTCTGACGCGACATGCCGTGTGCCGGGCGCCTGCGCGGCGCCCGGCACACGGCGACCTTCATACACCCATGACATTGGCCATCAGACGCTGGTGGAGCCAGCGCGGCGTGGCCCAGGTCAACACCGTGAGCGCCTTGTTGCCGAAACCGGGTACGACACTCATGCGCCCGGCTTGCAGCGCGCGGATGCCGGCGCGAACCACCGGTTGAGGTTGCATCATCACCTTCCTCAGCACCGGCGTGAGTTTCTGGCTGGCGCTTTGGGCAAACCCGGTATCGGACATGCCCGGGCACAGTGCGGTCACGACCACACCATCGTCCTTGAGCTCCTGGTGCAGCGCCTCGGAGAAGCGGAGTACGTAGGCCTTTGCCGCTGAATAGACCGCAAAGTTTTTCACCCCCTGGTAGGACAGCAGGCTGGCGATATGCAGAATGTGCCCGCGACGCCGGGCGCGCATGTCCGCGGCAAAGAGCCGAGTCAGCAGGGTCAGGCTGGCGATGTCGAGGTTGATCATCGCCTGGGACTGGTCGACGGAGTGGTCCAGAAAGGGGCCCTGCAATCCATGGCCGGCGTTGTTGATGAGTACATCGACCACAATACCCTGTTGACCCAGCCGCTTGTGCAGCTCGATGATCGCCGGGACCGAAGACAGGTCGACCTGCTCGACGAGGATCTCGATGCCGAAGCGCTCGCGCAACTGGGCCGACAGCGCTTCAAGCTTGTCCAGCCTGCGGGCTACCAGAACCAGGGATTTTCCCTGGGCTGCGTATTGCCGGGCGAACTCCTCGCCGAAGCCGCTGGAAGCACCCGTGATGAGCACCCAGGAATTGTCGTTGCTTTTCATGTGGCTGGACTCCGGTGGTAAAGAAAGATTGAAAACAACATGTCAGATCATCGACTCGCCACGGGCTGCGGCTGAGGCGCTTGCCAGCCGCCACCGAGGGCCTTGAACGCCGCGACTGCCGCGCGCGCCGCCTCGGTTCGTGCCTGTGCCCGTGCATCGGATGCCTGGAGCAGCGTCTGGTCGGCGTTGAGGACGTCGATCAGGCTGGCCGCACCTTTCTGATAGGCAATAAAGGACGACTGGCGAGCCTCGCTCAGTGACGCTTCGCCTGAAATGAGGGTGGTCGCCTGGGACTCTCGGTTCACCAGGGCGGAGAGCGCGTTCTCGACATCCTCCGTGGCCCGAAGCGCGGATTGGCGGTAGGCCGCCAGTTCTTCAGCTTCCTGCCCCTTGGCCTGGTCGATCTGCGCGTTGATCCGGCCAAAGTCGAACAGCCGCCAGCGCAGTCCCAGTGCGCCAGAAGCCTGGCTGGCGCCGCCGGAGAACAGGTGCCCGGCCGACACGCTGGTGGCACTGCCGAGCAACGCACTGAGGGAAAATTTCGGGTAGTACTCGGCGATGGCTTCCCCGATGCGGGCATTGGAAGCGGCGAGCCGGCGCTCGGCGACGATGAGGTCCGGCCGCCGGCGCAGCAGATCAGCCGGCGTCCCCATTTCGTTGATTTGAGGGGGCAGGGGAATGCTGCCCCTCTCGGCCAATTGCTGGCGATGGGTGCCTGGCGGTGTGCCGAGCATGACATCCAGTGCATTCAGCGCGGCATCCAGGCCAGTCTGCAGCACAGGCACCGTGGCCTGCACTTGAGCGAGCGCGCCCTCGGTCTGGCGGATCTGATAGTGGGCGGCGAGGCCTTTGCTGTAGAGCAGTTGGACTTTCTCGAGTAAGTCCTGCTGGGTCTTGACTTGGCGGTTCGCGATGTCGAGTCGCGCTTGCAGGCCGCGCAGGGTGATGTAGATGTCAGCGGTCTGCGCGGCGACGGCAAGTCTTGTGGCGGCGACACCGACCTCGGAGGCCTGGTAGTCGGCCAATGCGGCTTCGCGTCCGCGTCGCAGGCCACCAAAGAGATCCAGCTCCCAGCTCGCGCTCAGGTCCAGCTCATAGGCATTGCCGTACCGGTCAAAGCCAGGCGTCGAATCGAGCACCCGGCCCAACGGGGTCTCGACCGATTGATAGGCGCGTGCGGCCTGGCCGCTGATGTTTCCCGAGGGCAGCAGGGCGGCATTGGCGGCGCCAAGGCCGGCACGCGCCTGGGCAACGCGCGCCGATGCCTGGGCAAGGTCAAGGTTCTGCTCCAGCGCTTTGGCGGTGAAATCACTCAGTACCGGGTCGCCAAATCCCTCCCACCATGTGGTGAGGCTGGTGGGCGCTGCACCGCGCCTTTGTTCGACAGAGGACTGGCCCAGGAAGCGATCCGAGAGCGCAGTGTCCGGACGCTGGTAATCCGGACCGACCGCGCAGCCGGCCATCAGGCTGGCGCCTACCAACAGAGCAAGGGGGCGGAAGGGAGGCATTGAAGTATCCTTAGGATCAATATTTGTGACCATATTATAGAGTGGTCACAGGCTGTCAATGGATGAGCAACGCGCTCGAACGGATCCAAGACTCCCTGTTTACTTAGGATTACCTAGATGTGAGGTGAACTGAAAATAAAACCTGAAATGGTGACCATTGACAGAATTGGTCACGAGAGCAAGAATGAGCTCCCCGTCCTCTGCTCAATAAAGGGAACCTATGCTCCGGCTCCGACCTGTCACCCTGGCCGCTTGCGTATTGCCTCTCGTCCTCACGGCGTGTGGCGATTCATCCACTGCCACCGATCCCCGCACGCTTGCTCCTCTGGTGAGGGTGGTGCAAGTGCAGGGGGCCTCTACCAGTGCGCGTTCTTTCACCGGCGTCGTGGCCGCCCGGGTTCAGAGTGACCTGGGCTTTCGTGTTTCCGGTAAGGTGCTGGAGCGATTGGTGGATGCGGGCCAGACCGTTAAAAAGGGTCAACCTTTGATGCGCCTGGACCCGATCGACTTGGGCTTGCAGGCGCGGGCCCAGCAAGAAGCGGTCACGGCCGCACGCGCTCGGGCCAAGCAAACCGCGGATGATGAAGCGCGGTATCGTGAGTTGGTGGCCGCCGGCGCGATTTCGGCGTCGGGCTACGACCAGATCAAAGCCGCCGCCGACACCGCCAAGGCCCAGCTCAGCGCTGCCGAGGCGCAGGCCGACGTGGCCCGCAATGCTTCCGGCTACGCGGTGCTCGTCGCCGACGCCGACGGTGTGGTGATGGAAACGCTGGCCGAGCCGGGGCAGGTCGTCAGCCCTGGGCAACCGGTGGTCCGGCTGGCGCGAGCCGGGCAACGCGAAGCCGTCGTGCAGTTGCCGGAAACCCTGCGGCCCGCCGTCGGCTCGAGTGCGCAAGCGACGCTTTATGGCCGCTCCAGCGCAGCTGTCACCGCGAAACTCAGGTTGCTGTCCGATTCGGCAGACCGAGTGACCCGCACCTTCGAAGCGCGCTATGTGCTCGAAGGCGCACTGGCCAACGCACCGCTGGGTTCGACGGTGACGCTGCGCATCGCCGAAGGCGCGGCCCAGGGGCCGGTGATGCAAGTGCCGATCGCGGCGTTGTACGACCTGGGCAATGGCGTAGGCGTGTGGGCCATCGACGGTGAGCCGGCCAAAGTCACCTGGCGAGCGGTGCAGGTCCTGGGCTTGAGCGATGATGCGGCACGCGTCACCGGCCGTATCAATGTCGGCGAGCAGATCATCGGCCTGGGCGCCCATCTGTTGCGTGAGGGTGAGTCCGTCAGGCTGCTGCCACAAACCGATGTGAAGGTCGCCGGGAGCCACCAATGAGCCTCAACCTTTCGGCTCTCGCGGTGCGCGAGCGCTCCATCACGGTCTTTCTGATTTTTCTGATTGCTGTCGCCGGAACCCTGGCCTTCTTCACGCTGGGCCGCGCGGAGGATCCGCCCTTTACCGTCAAGCAACTGACCGTGATCACGGCTTGGCCGGGCGCGACGGCGCAGGAGATGCAGGACCAGGTGGCCGAGCCCCTGGAAAAACGCCTGCAGGAATTGAAATGGTACGACCGCTCGGAAACGTACACCCGTCCCGGCCTGGCGTTCACCATGGTGTCGCTGCTGGACCGCACGCCGCCTTCACAGGTGCAGGAGGAGTTTTATCAGGCGCGCAAGAAACTCGACGACGAAGCCTCCAAGTTACCGACGGGGGTGATCGGGCCGTTAGTCAACGACGAGTACTCGGACGTGACGTTTGCGTTGTTCGCCCTCAAGGCCAAGGGCGAGCCGCAGCGCCTGCTGGCGCGTGATGCCGAGGTTCTGCGCCAGCGCCTGTTGCACGTGGCAGGGGTGAAGAAGGTCAACATTATCGGCGAGCAGGCCGAGCGTATTTTCGTTTCCTTTTCTCACGATCGGCTGGCGACCCTGGGTGTGTCTCCCCAGGATATCTTCGCCGCCCTGAACAGCCAGAACGTGCTGACCCCCGCCGGTTCCATCGAAACCCATGGGCCACAGGTCTTTTTGCGGGTGGATGGCGCCTTCGACAAGTTGGAAAAAATCCGCGACACGCCGTTGGCTATCCAGGGCCGGACCTTGAAACTCTCGGACGTGGCGACGGTGGAACGCGGTTATGAAGATCCGGCGACCTTCCTGGTGCGCAACAATGGCGAAGAAGCGCTGTTGCTGGGCGTGATCATGCGCGAAGGCTGGAACGGCCTGGACCTGGGCAAGGCGCTCGACGCCGAGACCAGCAAGATCAATGAAGGTATGCCGCTGGGCATGACGCTGACCAAGGTCACCGACCAGGCGGTCAACATCAGCTCGGCGGTCGACGAGTTCATGGTCAAGTTCTTCGTCGCCTTGCTGGTGGTGATGGTCGTGTGCTTTATCAGCATGGGTTGGCACGTCGGGATCGTGGTCGCGGCGGCCGTGCCCCTGACCCTGGCCATCGTGTTTGTGGTGATGGCGGCCACCGGCAAGAACTTCGACCGGATCACCCTTGGCTCGCTGATCCTGGCCCTCGGGTTGCTGGTGGACGACGCCATCATCGCCATCGAAATGATGGTGGTGAAAATGGAGGAGGGCTACGACCGGATCAAGGCCTCCGCGTATGCCTGGAGCCACACGGCCGCGCCGATGCTCTCCGGTACGCTGGTGACGGCGATCGGCTTCATGCCCAACGGCTTTGCCCAGTCCACTGCCGGCGAATACACCAGCAACATGTTCTGGATCGTCGGCATCGCGCTGATCGCCTCCTGGGTCGTCGCGGTGGCGTTCACTCCTTACCTGGGGGTGAAAATGTTGCCGGACATCAAAAAGGTCGAAGGCGGGCACGCAGCCATCTACGACACGCCACGCTACAACCGCTTTCGTCGCATCCTGGCGCGGGTGATCGCGCGTAAATGGCTGGTGGCCGGCACGGTCATCACCCTGTTTGCCGTGTCCATCCTGGGCATGGGCCAGGTGAAGAAACAGTTCTTCCCGACCTCCGACCGCCCCGAGGTGATGATCGAAGTGCAGATGCCCTATGGCACTTCCATCGAGCAGACCAGCGCCACCACCGCCAAGGTCGAAGCGTGGCTGCAGAAGCAGGCGGAAGCCAAGATCATCACCGCTTACGTCGGGCAGGGGGCGCCGCGTTTCTTCCTGGCGATCGCGCCGGAGCTGCCGGATCCATCGTTCGCCAAGATCGTGGTGCTGACAGACGATCAGCAAGCCCGGGAAACCCTCAAGTTCCGGCTGCGCGAAGCGGTGGCCGAAGGGCTCGCTCCAGAGGCTCGGGTCAGGGCCACGCAGATCGTATTCGGTCCGTACTCACCGTTCCCGGTGGCGTACCGGGTGATGGGGCCTGACCCGTCGAAACTGCGGGAGATCGCCAGTCGCGTCCAGGACGTCATGCAAACCAGCCCGCTAATGAGGACCGTCAACACCGACTGGGGGCCGCTGACGCCGACGCTGCACTTCAACCTGGACCAGGATCGTTTGCAGGCGGTCGGGCTGACCTCCAGCGCCGTTGCCCAGCAACTGCAATTCCTGCTGGCGGGCGTGCCGATCACGGCGGTGCGCGAGGACATCCGCTCGGTGCAGGTGGTCGGTCGGGCCGCGGGGGACATCCGCCTCGATCCGGCCAGGATCGAAGGCTTTACCCTGGTAGGGGCCACGGGCCAACGCATTCCCCTGTCCCAGGTCGGCGAGGTCGATGTACGCATGGAAGACCCGATCCTGCGACGGCGTGACCGCACGCCCACCATCACCGTGCGCGGCGACATCGCCGAAGGCTTGCAGCCGCCGGACGTGTCGAGCGCGATCATCAAGCAATTGCAGCCGATCATCGACACGCTGCCCCAGGGTTACCGGATCGAGCAGGCCGGGGCCATCGAGGAATCGGGCAAGGCCGGCAAGGCGATCGTGCCGCTGGTGCCGATCATGATTGCCCTGACGCTGCTGATCATCATCATCCAGGTGCGTTCGATCTCGGCGATGATCATGGTGTTTTTCACAGCGCCCCTGGGGTTGATTGGCGTGGTGCCGACCTTGCTGATTTTCCATCAGCCGTTCGGCATCAACGCGCTGGTCGGGCTGATCGCGCTGTCGGGCATCCTGATGCGCAACACGCTGATCCTGATCGGGCAGATCCACCACAACGCGCAGGAAGGGCTGGATCCGTTCAACGCCGTCATCGAGGCCACGGTCCAGCGTGCACGCCCGGTGTTGTTGACGGCCCTGGCGGCGATCCTGGCGTTCATTCCGCTGACGCACTCGGTCTTCTGGGGCACGCTGGCCTACACGCTGATCGGCGGTACGTTCGTCGGCACCATCATGACGCTGGTGTTCCTGCCGGCGATGTATTCCATCTGGTTCAAGATCCGTCCCGGTCATCCGGCGCAATGAAGCAGGCTGCGGCCAGTGTGCGTCAGGCTGGTGAAGGGCGGGTCGATTGAAAAACGAAGAGGTGCTTATGTTGAGTCCCACAGGTCAGAAGCGAATCGTCGTCACCGGTGTCGGCCTCGTCAGCCCATTGGGTTGTGGGGTGGAGGAGGCCTGGCGACGGTTGTTGGCCGGCCAGTCCGGCATCCGTCGGCTGGCTGACGCCATCACCGAAGGCACGGGAGTTGCCGTGGGCGGCCAAGTGCCGTCGCTGGAAGATGATGCCGTCGCCGGCTATGCCCCGGAACGAGTGATTTCGGCCAAGGACCGCAAGAAGATGGACCGCTTCATTGAGTTCGCCCTGGTGGCTGCCGATGAAGCGCTGGCGCAAGCGGGCTGGCACCCGACTAGCAGCGAGCAGCAGGAGCGCACCGCGACGATCATCGCGTCGGGTGTGGGTGGCTTCGGCGCCATTGCCGACGCCGTCCGCACCACGGATGCCCGCGGGCCGCGTCGCTTGTCACCGTTCACCGCGCCGGCGTTCCTGGCCAACATGGCCGCGGGGCACGTGTCCATCCGGCACGGTTTCAAAGGCCCGCTCGGTGCACCTGTCACGGCGTGTGCGGCCGGCGTGCAGGCGATCGGTGACGCGGCGCGGCTGATCCGCAGCGGTGAGGCGGACGTCGCCCTGTGCGGCGGCACCGAGGCGGCGATCGATCGTGTGACCCTGGGGTGCTTTGCGGCGGCCCGGGCGCTGTCCACCGGCTTCGCCGAGCATCCGCAGCAAGCGTCGCGGCCCTTTGATCGGGATCGGGATGGGTTCGTCATGGCCGAAGGGGCCGGGGTGCTGGTGATCGAATCCCTGGAGCATGCCCTGGCCCGTGGGGCCACGCCGTTGGCGGAACTGGTCGGCTATGGCACCAGCGCCGATGCCTACCACCTGACGGCTGGCCCGGAAGACGGCAACGGCGCCCGGCGCGCCATGGAACAGGCGCTGCGTCAGGCGGCTGTCAGCCCTGCGGACGTGCAGCACATCAACGCCCACGCCACGTCCACTCAAGTCGGCGACAGCGGCGAACTCGCGGCGATTAGCGCGGTGTTCGGGCGCGATCGCGGCGTGGCGATCACCTCCACCAAATCCGCGACCGGGCATTTGCTGGGCGCGGCCGGGGGGATCGAAGCGGTTTTCACGGTGCTGGCCCTGCGCGACCAGATCGTGCCGCCCACGCTGAACCTGCATCACCCCGACGAAGCGGCCGAGGGGCTGGACCTGGTCGGCCTGAGCGCGCGAAAAATGCCGATCACTCATGCGCTGTCCAACGGCTTCGGCTTTGGCGGCGTCAACGCCAGCTTGTTGCTGCGGCGCTGGGATGCTTGATGTTCCAGTGAGCTGTTAGCGTGGGAACGTTTGCCGGGGGGAAAGTGGACTTTCCCCCCCCGGCAGCCCGCATTCGCGCCCTTAAGCAATCGGCCTAAGGTAGACGCCGTTGCTCAGGTTCTGCTTGAGTTGGTTGCTCGTCTCATCGGCCAATACCTCTGGCTGATCATTGATGACGCCCTCCAGCACGCGCTGGACGACATCGTGGGCCGAGGCCTCGTGTCATGTCCGTGTCCACGAAGGCGACATGCACGCCGACCACCAGCGGTAAAGGGACGGATTTATTTACCGAGGCAGCGGACAATATGAATCTGTCCCTCTGTTTTGCTTCTTAGGTTTTGGAGCCGTGAAGAAGAAAAACACGGCTACCCAACGGTATATCTGTCTTCTGAATGTCACCCGCTATGCTAAACGGGTCGTGAAGACGTTGCTTGCCCCCACGAACCCACATCAGATTTTGTAGGGTGGTTTCGATTCTGGCCCCCATTGGTGTTTCAATAACAAGTGCCACGCTTGAACGTACCGGGTGCGGAAAGTCATGAGGGATGCCAGGGCAAATCACGCAACCGATACCATTGACTTCGAAGATTTCTTCAACTTCGCAGATCAAATGCATGTAATGAAGACCTACGTGAGGGGACTCCATATCCTAACCTATCGTTCGCCTAGCCGATTCAGGGGTTTTGAGGTCGTCAGCTTTCGGCCAGAAGCGAACAGTGAAGTCCCTAACCTAATGCACCTGCCATCTTGACTCGCGGATAAACAGGAATAGCCACGTTATGAAAATTGTTGGTAAGCGGACGGTAAACACACCTTGCGAATCTTTCGTCCTCTCCGGTTTCGATGACAGCTTGCTTCGCTTATGCTTCCCGGCTCACGCGTAAGGATTGGGGTAGGTGTGACGGCATGGAAGCAGATAAATCTTGTCCTGTAGTTCTGCGAGTCCGCGAAACGCTTGAAATCTTAGCGTTCGAGCATCCATTAGCAGGCTTTCAGCTGGTCAAAGGCAGTGTCGAGCCAGGTGAGTCAGCCGACCTGGCTGCGGTTCGAGAGCTGAAAGAAGAAGCAGGGATTCATTCGACAGTTGGGCGACATTTGGGGGAGCGGCGCTCCATCGTAACTGGACAAACATGGGCATTTCATGAATGTCATGAAGCCCAAGACCTTCCAGATACTTGGGTGCATTTTGCAGAAGATGATGGAGGCCATGAATTCAGATTCTTTTGGCATCCTCTCGTGAGCGAGCCCTCTGAGAGTTGGCATCAGGTTTTCAGGGATGCTTTGAGCTTTCTTCGGAAAAGGCTCACTGAAGCCTAAGTGCGCTTACAGCTTTTCCTGGGGTGGTCAGGCCGGCATCCACTACTGTGGTTCCAGCTCTGACCATAAAGGACTGCGTCTGATACCGGCCATCAACGTTCCGTAGTCTTCAAACTTGCTGACGTTTACTTCAACCTGACTCTTCCACGTCGCCTCACATTCTTCGCACACCCAAAGTGAGATTTTTCTAGAGCGGATAAGCATTGCTCGTATGTATCCTTGGTGGCATCTTTGGCGTTCGACCAGCATGTTAATAATCTCTAGTAGAACTCGGTGCAATCCAATCCCACCGGTTGTTCTTGGCCGGTCGTCGGCTACTGCCTGATGTTGAACATTCGGGAGATCAAGGCTGTAGCTTTTTGACCGCCAGCGTCATATAGACCAGTCAGCAATCTCTGATCCGTGAGCTTATGAAGGTTGAAAAAAATTGTAGAAGGCTTGACCGAGCCTCTGTTGTTGGAAGGCGTCTTGATTCCATTGGATCAGAAACTCATCGTAAGCAGCTTTTTCGATTTCCAATGCTGCATGGCTTTCCATATGCACCTCCCGTGGCTATAAGCGATTTCAGAGCGTACCCAGCCGGTTTGGTTGGTGCAAGGAATGACGGCTGCTAACCCGAAACGGACATTGCCTGGATTTGAAGTTGACCGTCAATGAAACCGTATTGCAGCATGGCATTGAACATGTGGCCGCTGTGCGGCCACTCTGTTGGATAGAGAGCTTATGAGTGTTGCAAGCATACCTTCGTACCTAACCGGAAGAAGCTCATGATCAGGATGTTACCGAAGAATGAACTCGAGAAACTTTCGATGAAAGCTGGCGCAGAGGGTTTAACCCTGAGTGATATTGCCGCCACTTGTGAGGAATTTGATGTCACACCGCAAGATGTGCTGAACGAGCTGTCCGTTGCGGTTGCAGAAGGTTATCTACAGGGATCTTTGATCTACGATTTTTGCGATGACGTCATGAACGGGATCGTGAATGCCGTGGTTGAGGTGGGTATGACCAACGAAATGCCTCAGCCTGCTTTCTCGCTTTATCAAGCGTTCGATCAAGGCGAGTGGATCCGTAGTAGCGACCCGCCTGAGACTGACCCCAGTGAGAAAAACACGAAGCCGTTGGTCCGAGAAATATTACGTGCCCTTAGAGGCTAGCTCTCACAAATTGAGAGTTTTCGCTCTTTGGCTGGAAGCAGGTGCGGATCGGGCGGCCGTTTTCAGCCTGCCTTGACTGATAGCGCTCGCCAGGCAGTCATTCGAACAACTCTCTCTCTGATCTGTAAGAGGTATCGACCGAGGTTATGACACTTGTGAAAGGGAATTTTATAAAGTTGACTCACGTCGATTCTACAAAGGCTTTGTACGTCGATTGGATAAATGTTCGTGATGCAGTGCCAGGAGATATTGCAGTCGTCAAAGAAACATTTAACACGGACTCCGGAATCATCGTCCGCCTATCATGCGAGCCTCGATCGGGCTTTCAAGAGTGGTGCGCCACCTTTCATGAAGCAGATCTGACCTACGAGTTATTGCTCATAAAATCAGGCCCAGATGATTAAGTTTAAAAGGCCGCTTGGGTTGCAGGCGGTCGTTCATAAACGTTTGTCTCTGACCGGTTTCTGCCGTCATGGCTGATAAATGCGCTGGCCAATCCGCCGTGTTTGGTCGATTGTTGGACCAGTTCTCATACGAGGTATTCGCGCTTTGCAGGTAGTCAGATGGTGATTCGCGATTTGTTCCATCCCCGGGGAGGCTTTCGATTTCCTCAAAAAGCCAGACTGATAGAGTGTTTACCAGGGGGAGGTGGGCTCCCCCCGGCAGCCCGCATTCGCGCCCTTAAGCAATCGGCCTAAGGTAGACGCCGTTGCTCAGGTTCTGCTTGAGTTGGTTGCTCGTCTCATCGGCCAATACCTCTGGCTGATCATTGATGACGCCCTCCAGCACACGCTGGACGACGTCGTGGGGCGAGGCCTTTGGCACGCCTTCGAGGCCTCGTGTCATGTCGGTGTCGACGAACGCGACATGCACGCCGACCACCAGGGTGCCCTGGCTCGCCAGTTGCAAACGCAAGCCGTTGGTCAATGACCACACGGCGGCCTTGCTCGCCGAATACGTGACCGTGTTGGGCAGGTTGACCCAGCTCAGGGCCGAATGCATGTTGACGATCGCACCGCCACCGTTCGCGGCCAGGATCGGTGCGAAGGCAAGGCTGGTGGCCAGCGGCGCGACGGCGTTGGTCTCGAACTCCTGGCGAAGGTTCTCCAGGCTGATGTTAGCTTTCGATTGGTTGCCGTGGATGCCAGCGTTGTTGATCAGCAGCGTCAGGTCTTGCACGCTCTCGACCGCCGCGGCGATGTCTTCAGGGCGCGTGACGTCGAGTTTCAGTGGCACCACGTTCGGTTGGGCTTCGACGGTGGCGGGGTCGCGGACCGCGGCATACACCTTGGTGGCGCCTGCTGCGAGAAGGGCCTGCACGAACGCCTTGCCCAAGCCACGATTGGCGCCGGTGACCAGGGCCACACTGCCTTTGATTTGCATGTTGAATCTCCAGGTGTTGACGAAAGAGAAAGCGAGGCATCAGCCCCGCAGGGGTTGTTTGACGAGGCTGCCTCGCAGGACGAACAGGACCAGGGCAATCAGGCACGCCGTGACCTGAATGCCTCCCAGTGCCGTGACCGGCGCAAAAGGCAGGGCCGAGGCCAGCCAGGTGGTCAGTGCGGCGGCGGCCATGGAGACAAAGCCCAGCAGTGCCGACGCCATTCCGGCCTCCTTGCCGAAAGGCCCCATGGCGATGGCCGTGCCCAGCGGATTGGCCAGCCCCATGCCCCAAAGAAAGGTGATCATGGACAGGGCGTAGCCACCCAGGCTTGGATTGGCCGGGCCCACCAGCAGCAAGGCCCCGCCAGCCATGGCGCAGATGATTCCCAGCAATGCGATGATCGCCGCGCCATGGCGGTGAGCCAGGCGCGGCGCTGCCATGCCCGCCGCGAACACCACGAACACCGTGGAGGCGAAGTACAGGCCGGTCTGCAGCGACGTCAGGCCCAGGCCTTTCATCAGGATGGCCGGGGCCGCGGCGAACGAGGCGAACAGGCCGCTCATCAAAAGGCTCATGGAAACGGCCGGCAGGATGAAGCGCTTGTCCAGGGCCAGGCGCCGATAGGCGAGCAGCACGCTCCTGGCCGAATGCGGTGCCCGCCGGTCAGCGGGGTGGGTTTCGCCAAGGCCGCGGACATAGAAGAGGGCGAGGGCGATGCCTGCCAGCCCCACCAGGATGAAAATGGCACGCCAGCCGAGGGTGTCGGTCAGCACACTGCCTGCCAGCGGCGAAAACCCCGGTGCGGCAGCCGTGGCGACCATGGTCAACGACAGCGCGCGGGCGAGGGTCTCGCCCTCGAACAGGTCGCGTGCAATCGCCCTGGACAGGACCGAGGTGGCGCACACGCCCAGCGCCTGGACCACGCGCCCGGCGATCATGACCTCCAGGGTCGGCGCGAAACCTGCGATGACGGTGCCAACGACAAAGATGCACAGCCCGCCCAACACCAGCTTCTGGCGCCCGTAACGGTCGGCGAGCGGGCCGACGATCAACTGGCCGAGCGCGAACGTGATGAAGAAACTGGAGAGGGTCAGCCCCAGCTCGCGGGTGGTCACCCCGAGTTCGTCGCCGATGGCTGGAAATGCCGGCAGAATGATGTTGGTGGAGAGCATGCCGATGGCGGCCAGGCCTGCCAGCAGCGCCACGGTCCGCCCGGTCAGGGGCTGAAGTGCCTGGGTGGAGTCGCTTACGGAAGTCGTCATCCCTTTAAGCCTGTTGATCGAAGCGGTTGTGGTGAGCGACCCGAAGACAAAGATCAGCCAACAAGGTCGTTGTTATGTATGATGGTCATCATATTTAGCGGCAAGCATGATGATCATCATGCAATCCGTCAAGCACAAAAACGGAGGTTTCCATGAGGTATTCCTCGGACCAGACAGCAGAGCGCTACGAGAGCATTGTTGAAGAAGCGTCTCGGCTGTTTCGTGCCAAGGGTGTTGCCGGGGCGAGCATTGCCGAGGTGATGAAGGCGTCAGGGCTGACCCATGGTGCGTTTTATGCGCACTTCGACTCGAAGGAAGTGTTGGCGTGCGCCAGCCTCGAACGGGCGATGGATCAGTTGGCGCAGAAGCTGCGCGAGACCTTGTCGAACAGTGACGTGCCCAAGCAGGCGTTCCTGGCCATGTACCTTGCCGAGTCGCACCGGGACCACCCGGAAACCGGCTGCGCTATGCCCGCGCTGGCGATTGACGTGGCGCGTGAGCCCGGCATGCGCCGCTCCTTTACTCAGCGGGTGGCGCGCATGGTCGAGACGTTGAAGTCCGGCCTGCCATGGCGGCCTGGCCGCTCCCGGGAAGACCAGGCCACCAGCTTTGTCGCCTCGATAGTGGGGGCGATGGTGCTGGCCCGAGCGGTCGACGATCAGGCATTTTCCGCACGCATCCTGCGGGCGACCCATGAAGAACTGCTCGCCGCTGATCGGCAGGCGCAGGAGCCCACAACATCGGCGCCAGTTGAGGAAAGCAATGATGCTTACAAGCAACCTGTCGCAACAATATCTAGTAAGCTAGATAATGTTGAGCGACAGGCGTCAGCAACCGGACTCGACGGCCATCTGTCGTTCGCCTTGTACAGCGCTTCGAATCGGATGATGCGCCTCCACAAGCCCTTGCTGGATCCCTTGGGCCTGACGTTCCCGCAGTACCTGGCGATGCTGGAGCTGTTCAATGACGCCCCCAGGACCGTGGGCGACCTCGGCGCCAGGCTCGGCATGGACACCGGAACCATCACCCCCTTGCTCAAGCGCTTGGAGACGTCGGGCAGGGTGACACGCACGCGGGACAAGGACGATGAGCGTCGAGTGCTGATTGCGCTGACCGATGCCGGCGAGGCCTTGCGCGAAGAGCTCCTGGCGGTCGGCCAGGCGATCGAGGCGGCTTGCCCGCTCAACCGGGAGGCGCGGCAGGCGCTGGCGGCGTTTGCGCGAGGGGCGGGCGAATAGCGTCCCAGGCTATAGGGCCGGGCGCCGTGAAGGGCGCCCGGCCCGTGATTACATCGCCTCGGCCTCGGTCAGCCCCTGGTCTTCACCGAGGAACCCGCCACTCTGGTGCTGCCACAGCCGGGCGTAGGTGCCGTTCCTGGCGAGCAGTTCGGCATGGGTGCCTTGCTCGATGATGCGTCCGTCATCCATGACGATGAGCCGGTCCATGGCCGCGATTGTCGAGAGGCGGTGAGCGATGGCGATGACGGTCTTGCCTTCCATCATTTCATCGAGACTTTCCTGGATGGCGACTTCGACTTCCGAGTCGAGGGCGCTGGTGGCTTCGTCCAGCAACAGGATCGGCGCGTTCTTGAGCATCACCCGGGCGATGGCAATGCGTTGGCGCTGGCCACCGGAAAGCTTGATGCCACGTTCGCCCACCAAGGTGTCGTAGCCGGTGTGGCCCTGGCGGTCGCTCAGTTGTTGGATGAACCCGTCGGCCTGGGCGTTCACCGCGGCCTGGTGGATCTGTTCGTCGGTCGCGTCCGGGCGGCCATAGGCGATGTTGTCACGGATGGAGCGGTGCAGCAGGGACGTGTCCTGGGTGACCATGCCGATGGCGCTGCGCAGGCTGTCCTGGGTCACCTTGGCGATGTTTTGCCCGTCGATGCGAATCTCGCCGCTGTCCACGTCGTAGAAGCGCAGCAACAGGTTGATCAGCGTCGACTTGCCGGCACCGGAGCGGCCCACCAGGCCGATCTTCTCGCCCGGGCGGATACTCAGGCTCAAGCCATCGAGCACCTGGCGCTCGCCGCTGTAGTTGAAGCTCACGTTGTCGAACGTAACCGCGCCGCCAGCAGGGACCAGCACGCTGGCGTCAGGCGCGTCCTGGACCTTGGGCCCCCGGGTGAGGGTTTCCATGCCGTCCTGCACGGTGCCGATGCTTTCGAACAGCGAGGTCATCTGCCACATGATCCAATGCGACATGCCATTGATCCGCAGTGCCATGGCCGTGATCGCCGCCACCGCGCCGGTGCCGACTTCACCTTGGTGCCACAGCCACAAGGCATAGCCGCCCGCGCCGATGATCAGCGCCACCACCAGGGCCTGATTGACGATCTCGAATTGGCTGACCAGGCGCATCTGGCGAAAGCCCGTCTGCTTGAAATCTTCCATGGCCGCCCGCGCGAAGTGCGCCTCGCGCTTGGAGTGGGAGAACAGCTTCACGGTGGTGATGTTGGTGTAGGCGTCCGAGATGCGTCCGGTCATCGACGACCGTGCGTGGGCCTGTTCCTGGCCGACCTGTCCCAGGCGCGGCACGAAATACAGCATGGCGAGCCCGAACAGCACGATCCAGGCAATGAACGGCAGCATCAGCTTCAGGGCGAAACCGCCGGCCAGGGCAATGATCGCAATGAAGTACACGCCAATCCCGGGGGCGATCTCGATGACGGTGAACAACACTTCGCGCACCGCCAGCGCTGTCTGCATCACCTTGGTCGTGACCCGGCCGGAGAACTCATCGGAAAAGAACGAAAGGCTTTGCCGCAGCATCAGCCGGTGAAAGTCCCAGCGCAACCGCAGCGGCAGATTGATCGCCAACACCTGGTGCTGGACCATGGTCCGCAACGCCACCAGCCCGATGCTGGTGACCAGTACGATGCCAATCCCCCATAGCACACGGCTCTCCTGGCCCTGTGCATCGCCACCGGCCTGCCAGGTCGAAAGCAGGTCCACGACCTGCCCGAGAAACGAGAACAGCCAGGCTTCGTAAATCGACACGCCGGCGCTCAACAGCGCGAACACAAGGATGTAACCGCGGGCACCCCGCGTGCAGGCCCACAGGAAGCGGGTCAGGCCGACCGGGGGCGGGGGCGCTTCATCAGGTGGGAAAGGGTCGAGTCTTCGTTCGAACACACGAAGCATTGTGGCCTCCGAAAGGATCAAGTCGGGGGTGATTGTCCCATGTTACGTCTGCCTTGAGGGGCGTACGGCCTGATGTTCTGTGAGCCGGGCAAGCCGCGCCCATGTCCAGCCGCTTGAACGCCCCCTGCAAGTCATCTCTGACAACAGCATCGCGAGGAAGTCAGGCGCGCTTGCGCGATTATTCTCTGACAGGGATCGACAACGTAGCCCGAAGGCCGCCCTCTGGCCGGTTGAGCAGTTCGATCCGTCCGCCCAAACGCGTTGCGATGGTGGCGACGATGGTCAGGCCAAGGCCCGCGCCTTGTGGATTGCCGCGGCTGTAGAACCGCTCGAACAATCGTGCTCGATCCGCCTCGTCGATGCCCGGTCCCTGGTCGTCGACGTTCAGTTGGTAGAAGTTGTCGACCCGGATCAGTTGTACGGTGATCACGCCGTGTTCCGGGGAGAAATTGGCGGCGTTGGTGATCAGGTTGTTGAGGGCGATGTCGACAGTGGCCGCGTCGGCCAGGACATGGAACGGTTGGTCGCTGACGTCGAAGGCCAGTTCCAGGTGCTTGCTCAACAGCCACGGGGTGAGCTGCACCAGGCTGTTGCGCACGGTCTCGCTGAGGTCGATGTGCTCCAGCACGGGGGCGCCGGCCTTGGGTTCGAGGCGGGCCATGGTCAACAACTGGCTGACCAGGCGACTGGTGCGATCGACCCCGGCGATGAGGAACGCCAGGGACTCCCGTCGCTCCTGTTCGGTGCCGGCCTCCTGCAGGTTTTGCGCGTGCACCCGGAGCACCGCCAGCGGGGTGCGCATCTCGTGGGCGGCGTCGGCGATAAAGCGCCGCTCGCGCCCGAGCACTTCCTGTATCTGCGCGAGCATGCGGTTGAGCGCCGCCTGCATGGGTTCGAGCTCGCTGGGCAGCGGCGTCAGTTGCAGGGGTTCGAGGGAGCCGCTGTGGCGTGCGCGCAGGGTCGCCGCCATGTTCGCCAGCGGCTTGAGGCCCCAGCCGATGGCGAGCCAGACCATCGCTGCGAGCAGCAGGCTGCCGATCGCGTTCGGCCACAGCGTGTGACGCACGATCCGGTCGACCAGATCCGCGCGCACGTCACCCCGTTCGCCGACCCAGATGCGCAGGCCGTTCTGTGGGTCTTCGAGGATGAAGGCGCGCCAGTGACGGCTGTTCAGGTCCACCACGTCGCTGAACCCTGGCTGGGTCGGCGGCGAGCGGAAGGAGGGCGCGCTGGCGGTGTGCACCAGGACGTCGCCCGCACGGTTCCACACCTGGAAGGCGATCTTGCGCTCGTAGGGATGGCCGTCGCCGCGCAACGGCGCGTCGGCCAATGCGTCGTTGAACGCCCGGTACAGGTCGGCATGCTGCTGCGCCGCCAACGGCATGCGCATCACCCCTTGCAGCAGCCGCGCGTTTTGCGCCAACTGCGCGTCATAGACTTCCGCGATTTCGTGGTTGCTGTCGTGCAGGTTGAACGCGCTGAGCACCGCGAGCCCTGCGAGCAGCAGGCCGATGATCAAGGTGAGGGTGCGGCGGCGGATCGACGTCATCGGCGTTCTTCCACCAGGTAGCCCACGCCACGGATGGTGCGGATCAGATCGGCCGAGAACTTCTTGCGCAGGTGATGGATGTGCACCTCCAGCGTGTTGCTTTCGGCTTCTTCACTCCAGCCGTAGAGCAGTTGCATCAGTTGGTCGCGGGTGATGACCCGGCCCGGCGGTGACAGCAATTCGTGCAGGAGCTGGTATTCCTTGGGCGTCAGGGCGACGGGCTGGCCGTGGTAGCTGGCTTGCTGCGTACTGGGGTTGAGGCTGATGCCGGCGTGCTCGATCAACGCCTGGGCCCGCCCGGCACTGCGTCGCAACAAGGCCCGCAAGCGGGCCTTGAGTTCGTTGAGGTCGAAAGGTTTGACCAGGTAATCGTCCGCGCCGGCATCCAGCCCGGCGATGCGATCCTCGGTGGCGTCGCGAGCGGTGAGGATCAACACCGGCAGGTTCGAGCCGGTGTTGCGCAAGCGGCGCAACACGTCGAGGCCGTCCATGCGCGGCAACCCGAGGTCGAGCACGGCCAGGTCGAAGGTTTCGCTGAGCAATGAGTGCAGGGCGCTACCGCCATCCTTGAGCCAGTCCACGGTGTAGCCCTCGCGCCCCAGTGCCTGCTGAATGCCCTCGCCGAGGGCCACGTCATCCTCTATCAGTAATAAACGCACCTGGACTCCCATCAGTCGAGTTTTTTGTCCACGTCCACCATCAGCGCGGCAATCTCTTTGCGCCGCCCGGCATCGGCGCTTTCCCGGCCCGGACGGGGCGCGGCTTGCAGGGCTTTTTGCAGCGCCGCCCTGGCTTCAGCGTAGTGCTTTTGACGGTAAAGGTGATCGCCCCAGAAGTACAGGCTGTCGATTCCATCGGGGTTCAGTTGCAGCGATTGCTTGAGCAGTTGCTCGGCCTTGTCGCTGTCGCCAAAGCCGATCGGCCAGCCTGGGACCCGGTCATACAGCGCGGCGAGGCTGGTGTAGGCTGAGCCTTGCAGGGCCTTGGGGTCCAGGCTCAGGGATTTTTCCAGGTCGGCTCTGGCGTCCTTGGCCTTGCCCAACGCTCCGAGGCCGCCCTCGGCGCCGGCCCAACTGCTGGTGACGATGCCTTTCCAGATCCAGGCCTCAGCGACCGCCGGACGTTCGGCAGTGAAGCGTGTGGCTTGCGCCGCCAACTGCTCGAACGCGGCGGCGCGCTGTTTTTCCGGCATTTCGTATTGGATGTGCGCCCAGCTCTGCTGAATGCCATCGAGGCGTTGCTGATCGGCGGTGTCCATTGCCCAGGCACCTTGGCTGAGGGCGCCTAGCAACAGGCATGCGAGGATGTTTTTCATGGTTTTGGTGGCTCGTTCCCGGTTTTTTCACTGAGGCGGCGGATCAGCGGCAGTTGCTTGCGCAGGCCGCGGTCCACCAGGTTTGGCAGCAGGCTGTTGAGGCGCACGAAGAAGCGCTCCGGCCAGCCCAGGTACACATCGCGGCGCTCCCCGGCGATGGCATGGGCCACCGCCGACGCCACGGCTTGTGGGTCGTCGACGCTGGCCTTGAGCGCATCGTTCAAGGCTTGCGCGGCGGCGCTGTTCATCGAGGTGCGGGTGGCGCGGGGCGCGACGTACAGGACACTGACCCGGGTATCCGCCAGTTCCCGGCGCAAGGCTTCGGAAAAACCGCGCAGGGCAAACTTGGTCGCGCAGTAGCTGGCATAACCGGGGTAGCCGATCGAGCCGTAAGTGGAGCCGACATTGACCACCATTGCGCTGTCCGCCTGCTTGAGCATGGGCAGCAGCCGTTTGGTCAGACAGATCGGCGCACCGACGTTCACCGCCAGCATCCCCTGGATGTCACTGTCGTCGAGCTGTTCGAGCATGGCGAAGTGGTTGACCCCGGCCGCATTGATCAGCAGGTTGATGCCGCCCACGCTCTCGGCGGCAGCCAGCACCTTGCCCTGGTCGGCCGCCAGCGTCAGGTCGGCGGCCACCCAACTGAGGTTCTGCGGATAGCGCTTGAGCAAGGCCTGCAGCGCGTCTTGGTGCCGCGCCACCGCCAGTACCCGCGCACCGGCTGCGCACAAGGTCTCGGTGATCGCCAGGCCGATGCCGCCGCTGGCGCCGGTCAGCACGACTCGCGCCTCATGCAGCTGCATGGTGTGCCTGCGCTTCACGGGGCAGGCCCCGGAACATGTCGGTGTAGAGTCGATAGACAACCTTCGAGGCATGAATCACCGCGGCCTGATCTTCCGGGTCTTCAAGCTTGTTCATCAGTCGGCGGTAGGTCTGCATGTGCTCGATGTCGAGCGAGCCGTGGGAGCTGAGGTAGCTGAAAGCGGTTTCCGGCAAGGCCAGGCGTTCGCGGATGCTGCCGGCGGCGTGGGTGGCCAGGGCGATGCTGGTGCCTTCGAGCACATTGACCATGCCGAACAACCCTACCGGGTTGCCTCGGGCGATGGTGTCATAGAGGAAGCCGGTCATCAGTTCGATCGACAGCGAAGGCTGGCCGTCTCGAACGGCGTCACGGTCCCCGCCACATGCGGCGATATCGTTGAGCACCCACTGTTCGTGGCCATATTCATCCTCGATGTACTCGCACACCGCCTTGCGCAGCCATTCCAGGCGTGTTGGCAGGCGCGCGCCGCACGCCATCATCAGCGGCACCGTGTGGCGCACGTGGTAGTAGGCCTGGGCCAGGAACGCGCGATAACTGTCCAGGCTGACCCGGCCTTGCAACGCATCGACGATGATCGGCAGGTTGAACAACTCGTGGCGTTCCTGTTGCGTGGCTTCTTGCAGGGTGTCGAAAAAACTCATGATGCAGGTTCCTCGGAAAGGGCGGATTCGGTCAGTTGGTTACGATACAAAGCGACGATGGCGTCACGACGGGGACGCCCATTGGCGGTGAGCAAACCGTTGGCGGCGCTGAAGGGCTGGGGCAGGCGGGTCCAGCGGTGCACCTGGGCGTAGCCGGGAAGTGCCTGGTTGGCTTCGGCGACGGCGGCGGCCAGTTGCTCGTCGCTGCAATCAGGGCGATGGGGCCAGAGCAAGGCATGGTTGAGTGGCTGGGCCTCGCCGTACACGAAGGCTTGGGCGATGTGGTGGCGCTGGGTCAGTTCGGACTCGATCCACTCTGGATTGACGTTGCGCCCGAAACTGGTGACGAACTGATGCTTCTTGCGACCCTTGAGGTAAAGAAACCCTTCGGCGTCGAATTCACCCAGGTCGCCGCTCGGCCACCATTGTTCGGTGTGCAGCGGTTCGCCCAGGTAACCCAACAGGGTCGAGCCCTTGATCAGCACTTCACCGTCCTCGGCCAGGCGTACTTCAACATGGGGCAGGGGTTTGCCAACGCTGCCAGGCCGGTGAGCGCCGGGGCGGTTGAGGCACACGACCGAAGCGCATTCGGACAAGCCGTAGCCTTCGTAGACCGGCAGGCCGAGCCGTTGCGCGCGGTGCAGCAGGTCTCGCGCCACCCGAGCACCGCCCACCGCGATAAAGCGCAGGTGACGCGGGTCGAACGCCTGTTGTTCGGCGGCGCTGACCAGCATCAACAGCAACTGGGGCACCAGGATCAGGCTCTGCGCCTTGCGGTCGGCGAGGTTGCTCAGCAGGCGCGGCACGTCCACGCCGCTGGCGCCCTGGATGCCCAGGGTTTTCTGGCTTGGCAGGCTCAACGTGGCTCCGGCGTAGAGGGCGGCGTAGCAGCCGAGATTCTCCAGCAGGATCGCCAGCGGCAGCAGTGCCACATGGTGCTGCGGCGCGCTGGGCAGGCTGGCCTGCTCCAGTTCCCTGGCCACCCGTAGCAGGCTGTCGGCGCTCAGGCAGACGCCTTTGGGCGTGCCGGTGGTGCCGGATGTAAAGGTCAACTTGGCGGTGCCGGCCGGCAGGCGCTGCCCACCCTCGAAGGTGCGACACCAGAATTCACCGCGCCGGGTGTAGCCAGCGGCGATTAATTCGTCCGCAAGCTCCGGCTCGGCAACGACCCGTGTCGCCTGGCTCTGCATCAAGCAATGGGCCCGCTGGGCCGGGCTGAAAAACGGCGGTAGCGTCACGCAGGCCACGCCTTCCCACAGCGCAGCCAGGTCCCACAGCATCGCCTCGATGCCATTGTCCAGCGCCAGGGCGATGACGTGCGCCTGTTCTTCGCGCAAGCGCTCCTGGCGATACAGCACCTGGGAGTACAGGGTCACGTAGTCGATCTTCTGGGTGTCGCCCCACAGCGCTACGGTGCCGTCGTTTCGTCCGGCATGGCTGCGCAAGGTTTCCTGGAAACGCTGCAGTTCAAGCGACATGGCAGGCACCTTCAATCGACGTGGGCAAACCGAGGCGAGTGAACAAGCCGATGTTGCGTAAATGAATGAACCCGGCGCGGATGTTCCCCACGTGCACCCAGGGCTTGCTTTCGTAATAGCTGCCCCAGTGATGGCGCTCCTCGCCCAGGCGTTCGGGGTCGGCGGCGCACAGCGTCACCGGCTTGAGGCCCAGGCGGTGGAAGCTGTTGACCAGGCCGATGTTGCCGGTGAAAGTCACCCACTCCAGCCCACCCATGGCCAGCAGGTAGGTAATGGCGATGATGCACAGACGGGCGCTGCCGGTGTCACTGGCCGCGAGATTGCCGACCTCGACGATCGCACGACGGTCCACCGTACGGTCGGCGGCTGCGCTGACCAGCAGCTCGATCGGCGCTTGCAGGTAACGTTCGAGAAACAGCGGCTCAAGGTGCGCGCGGCGCAGGCCGGCCACCGCGCAGAGCTCGCCAGTGCCGTTGTGCACGCCCAACAACTGGGGCATGAACTGACGGATGTCGGCACCGTGGGCCTTGCGGAAACGCTGTTGGATAAACGCTTCGAATACGGCTCGCTGAGCGTCACCGTGCTCTGCACCGGACAGGCTCATCAGGGGTGTTTCAGCCTGGCCAAAGTGCAGGGGCAGGGGGATGTTCCAATCGGACTCGGGCATGGGCAGAACGCCTCCCTCAATGGATTTGAGCGAAGTATCCGTGCCGTTTCTTAACGAAGTCTGAAGGTGAAGAAGGGTTAATGACGGGTGGGGTCGTGGACGCCCAGGAAGAAGGGATGTGCTGGCCAGTCGTATCGGTGGTTTTCGATACGACCGTGAACACAGGGCTCTATTGCGCGGGCAAGAGGATCACGAAGTTCTTTTTCATGTCTTCCAGCACGGTCCATGTCCCCTTGGCGCCCGGTTCGATAATGAACGTGTCGCCAGCGGCCAGTGTGAGCGGGGCGCAACCTTCAAGCTCGATGACGCAGCGTCCACTCAGGACATGGCAGAACTCCCAAACCTTGTAGTCGATGCGCCACGCTCCGGTGCTGGCTTCCCATTCTCCGGAAATGCGACCTTGCTGTTCATCGTGATAGTACTTGGACGTCAGCGTGTGAGGGGTGCCTTCAAGGACTTCTTCAAAAAAGGGAAGGTCGCGCACCGGTTGGATATCCAGTTCGCGGAATACGGTCAGTTTCTTGTTCATGGTTTTTTCTCGAGCACGTTTTGGGTAGGGCGATACATCAAGTAGGCTTCACCGGTTACGCCCAGCATCGGGTGCGGAACGATCTGGCAGGTTTTAACAATTTGAAAACCATGCCGTTCGTAGAATCGGCGGGCACCGTGGTTTTCTGCATAATCGATCAGGCATAGCCCCTCCAGCCCAGAGTCTTCGGCGCGCTGCTGGGCGTGGCGAAGAAACTTGACGCCCAGCCCCTGGTTGCGCCAGGCCTCATCCAGAGCCAGGCTGGATATGTACAAGGTATCGGGTATTTCCATGTCGGAATAAGGCGCGAGGACCGGGTCGGTCTCGACAGGCCCGTCAGGGGTCGCGCGCAAGGCATAGCTATGCATCATGCCGATGACACGCCCTTCGAAAGTGGCCATCAGGCAGTTCTTGTAGGAAAAGTCGCCGTGTTCCCTGGAATAGCGAGACGCACCGACACTCAGCAACGCTTCTCCCGGTGCGGCAAGCTTGCTCCATATGTAATCGGCCATGCCCTCCGATGTCAGTTGAAAGAAGCGCGCAATATCGTGCGCGTCCGAGGCTTGAGCGGGTCTGAAGTCGATAGGCATGTAGGGTGCTTCCATGGGATCGGGTGGTTAGTTTTCAAGGATTACGCCTTTAACAGGGGTGGCAGGGTAGGCGGTTTGAGCGGTTCCCATCATGCTCTGGGCGAACACCATCAGCACGGCGTGCGACGCCGCCCCATGCTCAAATACACGTGGCCGTAAAATGGATGCTTCAATCGCCAATCTTGGAGGGGGATTTGCCGACCTTGCTCGATGCCCTGACTTCCAAGCAGAGATCAGGGACTTCGCCGTCAGCGTGTTTGCTGGGTTCGGTTGGTGACGCTCGATTACAGGCTGTCGGGGTCGCCGAAGAACATTTTGACTAGGCTCTAGGACGACTTCTCAGCGGTTCAAATAGAGGGCTGTCTCGTTGTTACAGCCCTCCAGCGCAGAGGGTTCGTTAGAGCAGCTCAACCGAATTGGTTTGCCGATTCAACTGCGGTTTCAGGCTTCCACCTACGTGTTAACTGATAAGCAATTGCCAGCCATATGAACCACCCCGGCATGACCAACAGGGCAACGCGGGTGTCAGGTCTTAATGCCAGCAGGCAGAGAACGAAGCCCAGAAAAGCCATTGAGAACCATGCCATTGGAACACCGCCGGGCATCTTGTAAGCAGATTTGGCATGAAGCTCAGGACGCTTTTTGCGGTAGGCAATGTAAGACGCGAGAATGGTTGACCAAGTGAAGATCACCAGGATCGCAGACACGGTGGAAACGATGGTGAATGCCGTCATGACTTCCGGAACGATGAACAGCACGAGCACACCCAGCAGCATCAATAGTGTTGTGAAGGCCAGGCTCAGCAGAGGCACGCTGTTGCCTGATAGACGCCGAAAAATACCCGGAGCGTTGTCTTGATTCGCCAACCCGAACAGCATGCGGCTCGATGAAAATACACCGCTGTTGGCCGATGAGGCCGCCGAGGTCAGGACCACGAAGTTGACGATACCGGCCGCTGCGGGAAACCCGGCGACGAGGAACAGTTCGACAAAAGGGCTTTTGACGGGGGAAACCTGTTGCCACGATGTCACGGCAATAATGCAGCTCAGCGCGAGGACGTAGAACAGGATGATCCGCAGCGGAATAGAGTTGATGGCTTTGGGCAGGGTCTTCTCCGGCGAGCGGGTTTCAGCGGCGGCGGTGCCGATCAGCTCGGTGCCGGCGAAGGAGAAGATCGCCATTTGAAATCCGGCGAAGAAGCCAAGCAATCCGTTAGGGAAAGCCGCCTGTTTGTCCACCAGGTGGCTCAGGGATGCGGTGACACCACTGGGGGAGACGAAGGAGCTGGCAATCAACACGGTGCTGACGCCGATCAGGGTCACGACGGCAATGATCTTGATGATCGCGAACCAGAACTCCACCTCACCGAACAGTCTGACCGTGAGCACATTCAACGCGAACAGTGTCGCCAGCATGCCGACGGCGGGTATCCACGCCGGCATATCCGGAAACCAGTACTGGAAAAATCCGCCGACCACGACGGCGTCGCCGATCACCGCTACGCTCCAGCTCAGCCAGTACGACCAGCCGAGAAAGAACGCTGCGCGCGGGCCGAGGTAGGCGCCGGCGAAGTCAGCAAAGGTTTTGAAGTTGAGGTTGGACAGGAGCATTTCGCCCATGGCGCGCATGACGAAAAACACGAACAGACCGATGATCATGTAGATGAGGATGATCGACGTCCCGGAGAGGGCGATAATTTTCCCGGAGCCCATGAACAGGCCGGTCCCGATGGCACCGCCCATGGCCATCAACTGGATGTGACGATTGCTGAGCGTGCGCTGCAACGCGGGCTGTTCAAGCAGCCCGGAAGGGTTCGATTTCATTGCAAAACCTCTTGATTTTATGTTTTTGAGTTTTGGCAGAAAGTGGATGTCGAGCGTTTTTGTTAGAGAAGCAGCGGCTAATCAAGACGATGCTTGGAGGGTGAATGGCCCCTCGCCAAGTGGCGAAGGGCGGTCATCACCGATCAACTGACGGTGCGTAGACGCGAGGCTTTGGCCGGTGGTGGATCCAGCAGTTGGAATAGATTTTTGATGTTGGCCGGCGTCGGGACCAGGTGGACACGCTGGCCGATTTGCTGTGCCTGAGCCAGGTCGTTGAGATAGCGCAGTGACGAAAAGTCTTCCAAGGCAAAGCCCACCGAATCAAACACTGTCACTTGCATATCGTTTTCGCGTCCGGCCACTTCGCCCTGCACAATCTGGAAAAACTCTATCACCGGGGAGTCGGCTTCCAGTTGCTGGATGTCGCCCTCAATGCGAGTTTGCGGTTCGAACTCGACGATGACCCGGGCGTTGCGCAGGATGTCGGCGTGCAGTTCGGTTTTACCAGGGCAGTCACCACCGACCGCATTGATGTGCATGCCGGTCTCGATCATCTCGGGCGTCAGAATGGTTGCGTAGGCTTTGTCGGCGGTGACTGTGGTGACGATGTCCGCGCCCTTGACCGCGTCCTTCACCGAGCTGGCCAGAATCACTTCGATGTCCGGGAACGCCGCGAGGTTGTGCTTCAGTTTGAGGGACGCTTCTTGATCGATATCGAAAATACGGATTTCGTTGACGCCCAACATTTCATGAAAGGCCAGCGCCTGAAATTCACTTTGGGCACCGTTGCCGATCAGGGCCATCGAGGTCGCACCGGGGCGAGCCAGCGATTGCGCGACCAACGCGGAGGTGGCTGCTGTGCGCACGGCGGTGGTCAGGGTGAGTTCGCTGAGCAGGGTAGGATAGCCACTCTGCACATCCGCCAAAAGTCCGAAGGCCATGACCGTCAGTAAATTCTGCTGGCCGTTGTTGGGGTGGCCGTTGACGTATTTGAACGAGTACTGCTGGCCATCGTCGGTCGGCATCAACTCGATCACGCCGTCTGTTGAGTGGTTGGCCGTGCGCGGTGATTTATCAAACTGCGCCCAGCGTGCGTAGTCGGCTTCGATGTAGCCCGCCATTTCGCGGATGGCGCGGCGGATACCGACTTGGGTGAACAAGCGTGCAGCATCATCGACATCTATAAAAAGCGTCATGTTCTTATTCTCCGATCCAGGCATTGAAAGGTTGTAGAGCGTGGGGGGCTCAGCTGCGTTTGCTCTCGAAACCGTGCAGTACGTTGACGGCATTGATGCCGATCTCATCGACCATGTAGCCGCCCTCCATCACGAACAGGGTCGGGCAGCCGACGCTCGCGATCAGTTCACCGATGCCAATGAAGTCTTCACTTTCCAGTAGGAAGTGACTGATGGGATCGTCCTTGAACGTGTCGACTCCCAAGGAAATCACCAGCACTTGCGGCGAGAACTGCTGGAGTTTTTTGCAGGCATGGAGCAGGGCGTTGCGATAGCTCTCCCAGGTGGTGTTTTTCGGCAGGGGATAGTTGACGTTGTAACCCTCGCCGGCACCTGCGCCGACTTCGTGGCCGTAACCCGAGAAATACGGGTAGGACACCGCCGGTTCGCCGTGCAGCGACACGAACATGACGTCGCTGCGCTGATAAAAAATGTTCTGCGTGCCGTTGCCGTGATGGAAGTCGACGTCCAGCACCGCGACACGTTTGGCGCCTTGGGTGATGGCCTGCTGCGCGGCAATGGCGGCGTTGTTGAGGTAGCAATAACCGCCCATGTATTCGCGTGCGGCGTGATGACCAGGTGGACGGCATAGGGCGAAGGTACTGTCGTGGCCTTCATCGAGCAGGGCCAGGCCGGTGAGGGCGATATCGGCGCTGGTTTTCACGGCTTGCCAGGTCGTTGCGGTAATGGGTGAGCCAGCGTCCATGGCATAAAAGCCAAGCTTGCCATCGATGAACGCTGGCACCTCTTCGCCGGCCAGATCGCGCACCGGCCATACCAGCGGCAAGGCATCGTGAGTGCGACCGGTTGCGCACCATTCGCTCCAGGCATTTTCCAGAAAACTGACGTAGCGCTCGCTGTGCGCGTTGACGTAGCACGAGCGATCAAAAGCGCGCGGTTCGATGATCTGACCAAGTCCAACCTGTTTGACGCGGTTGTGCACCGTGTCGGCCCGACTCGGCTGTTCGAAAGACGGTTTGAGCGCGCCGTCTTTCAATTCGGTGCCGTGGTGCAACCGGTGGGAATCACTGAAAACTGTAAACATTCTGCGCATCCGTTAATGTGAGCCAGTGCAAATATTCTGTTCCGGCATGGCTGCGCTTTCTTTGCTTTCTTTCCACGACTTGGCGGATTATTCGGAAGTTTTTACTCAGGAGTGGTTTCATGCAGAAAAAAATATCCAAACGCATCAGTCTCGATGAAACCGATCTGGCTATTCTTGAGTTGTTGCAGGAGGACGCGAACATTTCCAATGCCGAACTCAGTGAACGGCTGTCGTTGAGCCTTACTCCGTGCTGGCGGCGGCGCAAGCGAATGGAAGAGGCGGGTGTCATCAAGGGCTATCAAGCCAACCTTGATCGGCGAATGCTCGGGCTGGATATCATGGCATTCGTGCACATTCGCTTTTCCACCCATGCCGATCACGCTCCGGACGCCTTCGAGGCAGTGATTGCGCAATTGCCAGAGGTATTGGCTTGCCACAAGATCACCGGAGATGCCGACTATGTACTTCAAGTGTTGGCCGAGGATCTTGATAGCTATAGCGACTTTATCGAGCAAGTGCTGAGGCGCCAGGTCGGCATCGCGTCTATTCAGTCGAGTCTGGCTTTGCGCGAAATCAAAGCGGGTAGCCGTATGGCCATACCCAAATTGAGCAAGGATTGAAGATCGGACGTTCTGGGCTGAACAAGGCTCTAAAACCTTACCGCCACGTCCGTCGTCATAAGCATCTGCTGAAAGCGCTTCCATATGCGCGAGTTAGCTGAGACGAAGCGCAAGCTGAGCGTCAGATAAAAGCTCCACATTACGTGATCCCTGGCTTAATACACCTGCTCCCGCGAATGGCAGCTTTCGGCCCAGGCTGCGTGAAAACGCACTCAATACGTCGAGAGTTGAGAACTACGGGCGCTCCTCGCGAAGGGTATCAACCCCAAGTTGACCGCAAATAAAAGCGACACGCTGCGGCTGTGAACAACATCACTGGACAAGTGGGCACGCAAGTAAGCTAGGCTGTTCGCGCGACAGGTCATCGGTATTCGATGGCCTGAAAAATAAGGCGCTATCAATGTCGAAGCATTTGCTGTTGGGCTGGACCCTTTCCTTGTGCGTGCTTACTGCCTTGAGCGGCTCGGCCACCATGGCAGTTGCTGCCTCGCCTAACGCTACGGCGGTATCGGACACGCAATCGGTGTCCCTGGCAGGCGGCAAGCTGAACTTCGTGCTGGAAGGCGTCGAGGCCCGTATCTTGAACAGCGAGAACGGCGGCACGATGTACTTCGATCCGAAAAGCGAGCGGGCCATCATCGTTACCGAAGGTCCGGCGCCGACTGCGGGTACCACCCCGGACGCTGCGTTTCGCATTGCCGTGGATACCTTGAAGGATAAGCAGCAGGCCGCCTCACCCAACTTTCGCATGACTGGCGAGAAGACCATCCAGGTGAACGGCTTGAGGATGTACCGCCTGGACGGCACCGACGATTTCAACGGCCTGAAACTGCTGATGGCCTCGCTGATGACGATGAGCGATCAGAAGATCACCATCATCGAAGTGATGTCCAGCGAAAACGACCCGGCCGGCCATACCGCTGCGCTGGAGAACATTCTGGGCAAGTAAACCGCAGGTTTCCGGATAGTAGGCTGTCGGCTCCCGACGGTCTGTCTATCACCAGGAACCCACATGATCTCGTGCGCAAAGCTTGCCCAAATCGGTGTCGCGCTCCCCGAACCGCTCGCGCCGCGCGGCGACTCTGTACCCGACGTGGTGCACCGCGGGGTGGTCTATGTCAGTGGCCAGCTCTGCTTTTATGGAATTCACTGGAGCTCCATTTACAAGCTATCGGGATCGCCAAAAAACATCTGAATCCGCGACCGCAACCAACGCTCCCCTGGGTCGTTGTCCTGGGAGCCGCGCCAGGCCATGTGCAGTTCGAAGCTGCGCACCGGTATCGGTGGGTCTTCGGCGCGCACGCCGCCGGCGGCGGTGAGGGCGTCGGCGGTGTAGTCGGGTACGGTGGCGATGATGTCGGTGCCTGCCAGCAAGGTGCTCAAGCCGTTGAACTGCGGTACGGCCAATACCACGTGGCGCTTGCGCTCGAGCTTTTCCAGTTCTTCGTCGATAAAGCCGCTGAGGTCGCCGGCGAAGGACACCAGCGCATGGGGGCGGGCGCAGAACTCGTCCAGGGTCAGGCGTCCCGGCGCGGTGTCGGCCCGCAGGACCTTGGGCATGCTGCGCCGCAAGACCTTGCGCTTGGCGTTGGCCGGCAGGTCGTCGGTGTAGCTGACGCCGATGGAGATTTCCCCAGAGGCCAGCAGGCCGGGCATCAGGATGTAGTTGACGCGGCGCACCACCAGCACGATGCCGGGGGCTTCGGCCCGCAGGCGCTTGAGCAGCATCGGCAGCAGGGCGAATTCGGCGTCGTCCGACAGGCCGATCCGAAACACCGAGGTGCTGGTGGCCGGGTCGAATTCCGCGGCGCGGCTGACCGCCGTGGAAATCGAATCCAGGGCTGGGGAGAGCAGGGCGAATATCTCCACCGCCCGGGCCGAAGGCTCCATGCTGCGGCCGGTGCGCACGAACAGGGGGTCATCGAACAGGCTGCGCAGGCGTGACAGCGCGGCGCTGATGGCCGGCTGGCCGAGGAACAATTTCTCGGCCGCACGGGTCACACTGCGCTCATGCATCAGTGTTTCGAACACGATCAACAGGTTCAAGTCGACACGCCGCAGGTCATTACGATTCATCTGGGGTCCTGGCTGATTCGGTAAGCTTGACGTGGGCGGCCATATGGCAACAATGGCCGGCATGAATCTTACGGGGAAAGGCTGGTACTCTGCACTGGCTAATTCGGGTTTCCCAGGGATAAAGCCGACAGGAACGGTTCATTTTCTTGCTGCGGAATCAATGACAGGCATGTCGACTATTAATAGCCACTGATGGTCTTGGGCACAAAGCCCGGATAGAGTTCATGGCATTAGAGGTTACTTTGACGAGGTTTGCGATGTCCCGCACGATCCGTTTTCACAAGTTTGGTGGTGCCGAGGTGCTCAAATGCGAAGAGCATGCGGCGGCTCTTCCTGCGCCAGGAGAAGTGCAGGTCCGTGTCGAAGCGATCGGCATCAGTTGGTACGACACCTTGTGGCGCCAGAACCTGGCTTCGTCCCAGGCCCGCCTGCCTTCCGGGTTGGGCCATGAGATGGCCGGTGTGGTCACGGCCGTGGGCGAGGGTGTCGACGACCTGGTCGTGGGTGACAAGGTCGCCAGCTTCCCGGCCGAGAGCCCTAACGATTATCCGGTGTACGGTGAAGTCATCGTGCTGCCGCGCACCGCGCTGACCCGTTACCCTGATGTGCTCAGCCCGATCGAGGCGGCCGTGCACTACACGCCGTTGCTGATCGCCTACTTCGCTTACGTCGACCTGGCGCGGGTCAAGCCGGGGCAGTTCGCCCTGGTCACCGATGCCAGCCACTGCGCCGGCCCGTCCTTCGTGCAACTGGGCAAGGCCCTGGGCGTGCGGGTGATCGCGGCGACCAAGACGGCCGACGAGCGTGAATACCTGTTGTCCCTGGGGGCCGAGAAGGTCATCGTCACCGAGGAGCAGGACTTGCTGATGCAAATCAACAAGCTGACCGACAACCGTGGCGTCGACGTGGTCTTCGACGGCCTCGGCGGGCCGCAGATGTCGCTGCTCGGCGATGTGCTGGCACCGCGTGGCAGCCTGGTGCTGTATGGCCTGCAGGGCGGCAACCAGACGCCGTTCCCGGCGTGTGCGGCGTTCCAGAAGAACATCCAGTTCTTCGTGCATTGCATCGGCAACTTTACCGGCAAGCCGGAACTGGGCATCGTCCAGGACCAAGTGGCTTTGCAACGGGCCCTGCGCGACATCAACCAGCTGACAGCAGACCGCGTGGTGGTGCCCCTCAAGACCCGGATCTTCCCATTCACCGAGTTTGTCGAAGCCCATCGCTACATGGACGAATGTCCTTGCCGCGAACGTGTTGCCCTCCAAGTCGTCGATCCTGCCTGATCGACGCCTCGCGCAAGAGTCAGTGTCCCGGCTCTTGCGCTGCCTACGGCCTGAGCGCCTGCCTTTCCTTCCTGTGCTGCCGGTCTCGTTGCCGGGTACCTGCCTGCCCAAGTGCCCTGGCTGGGGCCGTCTCTTTCTGATCTGTTTGCCCGCCCGCATCTGAACTGGTTTTTGTCCTTAATCTGTATCTTCCAATCATTGTTTAAGTCCTGATAATTGAACGCTTGTTTTCGTCTCAAGGAAGAAGTCGTGGCGTGGTATAACTTTTCCGAAGGGGGTTGCCCTTCAAATTATAATCAAGGTGCATTGAGCCTTACTTGGTGTAAGCCTATCTACCGATCGTCAATCGTGCCGGTTGTAGTGGGACGTCGATTCAAGTTCGGCAAGTTCCTTATTTCATGTACTCATTGTCTGTGGGACGTTGTCGGAAATCTCCTAGGACGTGCTAGGGGATCAACCACGTCCAGTGCCCATGCGGCTTTCAGCGGCGGGTTGAAGGCGGCGAGCGAATCCGCAAGCGTATGTATCAAATAATGACAGCAAGCAAGGCTTGAATGTACTGCTAATACTCTTTGCAGCACTAGAACAATCTATCCATATCAATACGTCGCTCGGCCCGTGGGTGCGAAGGCGACGCCGACCGTTGAATTTCCAGGTAAATGGCTATGAGTGCAATCCATGAGCAAGCAATGACTCACGTGTATCAACAAGTATTGCAGCGACTGTTGGGTTTTTATTCCCGGGCAGAACGAACCGCATTGCAGTTGTTGATCCAGCGTTTAATTGTCGCCGCCGGAGGCATCGATCGGATGGGTGATTATCGCGTGTTGACAGTGCAGAACGGCAGCCGGGATGGCTTCTATGTGCTGACGGCACTGCGAGCCGCACAGTTGAGCATCGCAGGCCGGCATCCAGCGACCTTCGCCTTGCGCGTGGCCACGCCTCGCCTGAGCCAGACCACCCAGGCCACCCTGGAAAACATCCATCGCTGCTACAGCGCGCTGTTCGTCTATGACGACCCTCGGGTCGAGCTGCTGATGGCCGATAATCGCGAGGTGGTGCCGTTCAATCACACGCAGCCGCTGTCGGTGGCGGGACACGAAGCCAATCGCATGGACATGCTGGTGCTGGGGCACCTGCGTTCGGTGGACAGCCCCCTGGAGGTCGGGGACGAGGGTTACCTGGCCATGGCGGAGTTCTATCGGCACATGGCGCGCTGGGAAGCGGGGGTGGACTCACTGGTCAGCAGTGATACGCCGCGCCAGCAGAAAAACTTCATGTCGGGGCTTCGGCGCGCGGCCGGCAAGATCGGCCTGGTGGCCGACAGCGGCAACGGTTTCGACAGCCTCTTTGCCCAGTTGGATACCCTTGGCAGCGAGCTCTATGGGCAGGTCTACGGTCCCGAGCACTTGGTCCCGTGGCAGCCGGAAGGTCACTTCGAGGCCTGTCGGCGGGTGGGGCACATCGGTATCGATGACTTGACCGTCGATCGTCTGGAAGGCACCAATTGGCCTTTGTTCAATGAATTCCTGCGGGTGCAGACCGAGAACCTCATTCCGTCGACGTCCGAGAACGAATACCTCAGCCCGCTGCTGTCGGCGCACTTGCATGGCTTGCAGGCCTGCTACCTGCATGGGCGCAGCTATGAAGCCGGGTATGGGGACTACGCGCAGCGCGCGGTGATGATCATGCACCGCAAGCAACTGCCGGAATACGCCTGCGAGCAGGCGCAGGCGATGTTCGGTTCGCCCCTGCAAATCCCGCAGCGCCGTGTCCAGGCCGCCCAGGAGGCGCAGAAAATCATGGGGCTCAGCGAAACGCAGCTGGTGTGCATGCTGTTCGCGCCGTTCGTGGAAGAGGGGGCGGGCCTGGAGCATTTCCTGCGCTGCTGCCACCCGGGCATGCTGGTGGCGATGCCGGACCTGCACAAGGCGATGCAGGGCGCGGCCATTGCCGACCAGGTGGCACATTGGATGGTCGATGTCAGCGGTTTGCCCATGGACGTGCTCGGTACGTTGTATCGGTCGAGCGTCACGCGCTCGGAACGGCTGGAAAACCAGCCCGAACATGACCTGCAACAGGCCTTGGACGGTGCCGACGCGGCACAAGCCGAGCAGGGCGATGATGACCTGTGCGAACGCTCGGCCCGGCATTGAGGAGCGAGGCTTGATGGTTTCCTGCACCCTGCTTCCCGTCATGCCGCCGGGCGCCGCGGCACGGCCGGGCAGGGCTCGCCGCCTGGGCCTGATGCCATGAAGGGCTGCCGGGAGACAGACTTCGCCTACCAGGCGGTTTATCGGTACCTGACCACGCTGATCAACGAGATGGGGGTCGATGCCCGGGTGCGCCTGCCGTCATTGCGGCAATTGTCCGAGCGCCTGAACGTGTCGATTTCCACCATCCAGTACGCGTATTCACTGCTGGAAAAGGAAGGCCGGGTCTACTCGATCGCCAAATCCGGCTACTACGCGTTGCCGGTGCCTTGCGTCGCAAGCCTCGAGGGCGGTGACGACCTGCTGGAGCGCTTGTACGTCAATGTGCGACGGCCGGGCATGCGGGTGCTCAGTGCCGATGAACCGGCGTCCATGCAGCCGCTGGACAGTCCGCTGTTGCTGCTCGAACGCGAGTTGCTGCGCCAGTACCCGCGTTCCCCGCAAATGCCCTCGCAGCCTTGGGGTGAGCTGGAGTTGCGCACGGCGCTGGCGGCCCGCTACACCTCTTCGCCGGCCCGATGCTGGAATGCCGACGATGTCTACCTGGGCGCTGACCTGCGGGGCGTCCTGGAGATCCTGATCGCTGCGCTGGCGCTCCGGGACGCCACTGTATTGATTGAATCACCCTGCGACTGGACGGTCCTGCGCCTGCTGCAGGCGGCCGGGGTCAACGTCATCGAATTGCCGCTGCAGGCCGCCGGGGGTTTCGATCTTGAACAGCTCGAACACTTGCTGGTGAACGAAACGGTGTGCCTGGTGATGCTGTCTTCGATCCTGAACATGCCCAGGGGGACCCTCGTGCCTGACGAGAACCGCCGTGCCGTCGCCCGGCTGCTGGAGCGGCACGGGACCTGGGTGTTGGAGAACGACAGCTATACCGACCTGGCGTTCGAAGCCGACACCGTGCCGTTTCGCGACCTGCTCGACCCCGATCGGCTGATCGTCTATTCCACTTTCGAGAAAACCATCGGCCCGGAAGCACCGTATGGCTACGTGCTGTCGCGCCAGCTGACCCTGCATCTGCAGCGCCATTTCCTGTTACGGGCTTTTCGCCTTTCACCCATTCGCCAGAAAGCCATCGCCCGTTTGTACAGCAATGGCAGGGTCGACCAGCACTTGCTGGTGTTGCGGCGCCTGTTGCGCGACAGCGCCGTGTCGGCGAACCAGCTGTTGCGCGAGCGGCTGGGGGACAGCCTGCATTGGCCTGAGCCCCAGGGCGGGGCGACGATCTGGTTGCAGTCGACACGGCAGGTCGACCTGCGACGGGTGTTCCAGCGGCTGCTGGCCCAGCGCATCGTCATCGCGCCTGGCGAACTGTTCAGCCTCCAGGGGCTGTATGGACAACATCTGCGCCTGACGCATGCCCTCAATGGCACGCAGGACCTGGACGCGGCACTCTGCGCACTGGCCGATGCCCTGCGGCTCGAACCCGCGTAATGGCGGGTGATGGATCGAACCCATCGCGCCATGGTCGAACTGTCAGTAAACTGCATCCCATTTCCCGAGCCACTCTATCCAGAGGTTTTGCATGACAGTCAGTCCATTTGCGGGCAAGCCGGCACCGGCAGAGTTGTTGATCGATATCCCGCGACTGGTGACGGCCTATTACACCGGCCGCCCCGACGCATCGGTTGCCACCCAGCGCGTGGCGTTCGGCACCTCCGGCCACCGTGGCAGTTCCTTCGACCTGGGGTTCAACGAGTGGCACGTGCTGGCCATCAGTCAGGCGATCTGCCTGTACCGCGAAGCCCAGGGCATCACTGGGCCGCTGTTCATTGGCATCGATACCCACGCGCTGTCGACACCGGCAGGCGCAAGCGCGCTGGAAGTGTTCGCCGCCAACGGCGTGACCGTGATGATCGCCGAGGGCGACGAATACACCCCGACACCGGCGGTTTCCCACGCCATTCTTTGCTACAACCGTGGCCGCACCACGGGGCTGGCGGACGGTATTGTCATCACGCCGTCCCACAACCCGCCTCAAAGCGGTGGCTACAAATACAACCCCACCAACGGCGGCCCGGCCGACACCCACATCACCAAATGGATCGAGGCCAAGGCCAACGAGCTGCTGGCCAATGAGCTGGCCGGGGTCAAGCGTATCAGCTATGAACAAGCCCTGAAGGCGAGCACGACCCACCGTCACGACTACGTCAACAGTTACGTGGCTGACCTGGTCAATGTCATCGATTTCGATGCCATCCGCGCGGCGGGTCTGCGCCTGGGCGTCGACCCGCTGGGCGGTGCCGGGGTGCGCTACTGGCCGGCGATTGCCGAGCACTATCGCCTGGACCTGGACGTGGTGAACACCCAGGTCGACTCGACTTTCCGCTTCATGACCGTCGACTGGGACGGGCAAATCCGCATGGATCCATCCTCCAGCCACGCCATGCAAGGGTTGATCGGCTTGAAGGAACGTTTCGACGTGGCCTTCGCCTGTGACCCGGACCATGACCGCCATGGCATCGTCACGCCGTCCGGTGGCCTGCTGGCTCCCAACAACTACCTGGCGGTGTCCATCGACTACCTGTTCCAGAACCGGCCGCAATGGCGCGCCGATGCGGCCGTGGGCAAGACCGTGGTCAGCAGCGGCCTGATCGATCGCGTGGCCAAGCGCCTGGGGCGGCGCCTCTATGAAGTGCCGGTGGGCTTCAAGTGGTTTGCCGATGGCCTGTTTGACGGCTCCCTGGGCTTCGGCGGTGAAGAAAGCGCCGGCGCGTCGTTCCTGCGCAAGGACGGTGGCGTCTGGAGTACCGACAAGGACGGCCTGATCCCGGCGCTGCTGGCGGCCGAAATGACCGCTCGCACCGGTCGTGACCCCAGCCAGGCTTACCGCGCCCTGACCGAAGAGTTGGGCGAGCCGTTCTCGGTGCGCGTCGACGCCAAGGCCAGCCCGCAGCAGAAGGCATTGTTGAGCAAATTGTCGCCGGAGCAGGTGGCGTCCACCGAACTGGCCGGCGAGAAGATCCAGAACATCCTCAGCCACGCGCCGGGCAACGACCAGGCCATCGGTGGGCTGAAGGTCATGACCGAAAACGGCTGGTTTGCGGCTCGTCCGTCGGGCACCGAGGATATCTACAAGATCTACGCCGAGAGCTTCATTGGTGAAGATCACCTCAAACAACTGGTGGCCGAAGCGCAAACCCTGGTGGACGGGGCGATCTCCGGGCAGTGAGTGGGGCGTTCATGCCTGTGGAAGATGACTTCCCCAGGCATGACGCCAATCCGCCTCCTGTGGGAGTGAGCTTGCTCGCGAAGGTGGTATTACATTCAACAGAGATGTCGACTGAAGCACCGCCTTCGCAAGCAGGCTCGTCCCCACACAAGCCTTTAAAGCTCCAGATACCTTTCACTTCATCGCCTAACCCCATGACAAATAAGATTTCTGGTGGAACCTGACGGCAAATGCAGACACCATGTCTGCCATGTTTCAGAACACCGGAGTTCCTACGCGTGTCGCAACACACTCCCGATCTTCCTCCCGATCTCTTGCCTCTTGCGCAGATGCCGTGGCTTAAACGCCTGGCGGCGCGGTTTTTTGGTCATGGCCTGACACGGCTTCGAGCCCAGCACCGCAGTTCCTGGCTGCACGGCCAGGCCGACGGGTTTCGCAGCGGCCATACCGCCGGTTTTGACTATGGCTATAAAGAAGGGCTGGAAGATGGACGCCAGGTCCTGTTGATCCGTGATTCCCGCAGCACGGAGCACCCGGCCCCGCAGGTCGATGACTCGCTGTTCGATGACTGGCGCCTGCCGTTGAACGCCGAATTGAAGAAGCGTATCAAGGCCGATGTCGCCCGGTTGCTGCCGGCCCATGGGCAACCCAGCGCCGCGCAATGGAAAATGATTTTCAGTGACACCCCCTCGACCTCGGTGGTCGCCGGGGCGGGCGCGGGCAAATCCACGACGCTGGTGCTGCGCATCCTGTTGCTGGTGCATTACCTGGGTTTCGAATTGGACTCGATGACCGTGGTGACGTTTACCCGGGAGTCGCGCAAGGACTTCATCCAGAAGCTGATCGACGTATTTGGCCTCTGGGGGCGTGCGATCAGCCTCAAGCAGGCGCGTGACCTCGTGCGCACCTTCCACTCGCGGATCTTGCCGATGGTCCGCAGCCTGCCCGGGTTCGAGCGCCTTCAAGCGTTCGAGGCCCTCAGTCACCGCGAGGTGAATGACGACGATGGGCAGGGCAACCCCTTTGATTTGCGCATCAATGATGTCCAGCGCCAGCATCTCAATGCCTGCTACCACCGGCTTTACCAACGGGACGAGCGATTTCGTGAGCTGATCAAGCCGCTGTCCCGGCATGCGCTGCAACTCAAGGAATTGGAGCGCGATCACCCGGACGTGCAAAAACGTGTGGCCGTGACCGAGTTGGCGGCCCAGCGCGATGAGGCGTTGTGTGACGCGATCGAAGACTTGTGGGTGCGCGCCGGCGCCTGGCCTATCAAAGGCGTCGAGTCGAAGCGGCAAGCCTTTGAAATCAACGGCTCGACCTTTCGCTGCCACGGCTACATCCCGTCCTTGGATGCTTGGGTCGTGCTGGGTTTCGATCCGCGGGAAGATGCTCGCCTGAGCCGTCCGGGGGCCAAGCTGAGTGTGCGCGCCGAGTGGGCGGTAAAGCGCACCTTGTTTCAAGCTTTCTGTCGTAAGCCTTTGATTTGGATTGAAAGCTATGAGTCATCCAAGCGTGTTCTTGCCTCGCTGGCGGGGGATGCCAGCGCCGGTCCCGGTTTCGACTACAAGGTCAAGGGCGAGCTTGCCTCGGCGCCATTGCTGGACTGTTTTGTCGCCGCCGCAGGTTTTATCGAGAACCTTGGCCTGGATGTGCCGGATGCCGTGGGACGGATGTCGTTTGCCCAGGATGATCCTGATCGCTACTTCTTCGAGGCATTGAGTCGCTACTGGCGGGCTTTCGAGGATCACCTGCTGGACCAGTCGCCACCGATCATGGCCTACAACCGGATGTTCGCGTTGTTCAGTGAGCAGACGCCGGAAAACTTCAAGCTGTTGAGCGACAGCATGCTCAGGCCCCTGTCGCACTTGATGATCGACGAGTTTCAGGACGTTTCGCCGCAAATCGTCTCCTGGTTGCGCGCCAGCCTTCGCGAAGTGCGCAGCCGAGGCCCGGCGATGCACGTAGGGCGCGGCGCCCAGCGTTCTTCGTTGCTGTGCGTCGGTGATGATTGGCAATCGATTTATGGCTGGCGCGGCAGTTCGCCAAGCTACTTCATGGCGTTCAACAAGCAGTTCCCGTCGCCGGCGACCACGCGGGTGATGCTGACCGATAACTACCGCAGTCATCAGCACATCATCGATGCCGCCGAGCACATCGTGCGAGCGGCCGCCGCGATCCCCGGGAAGAAGGCCAAGGCGAGCGGCCAGCCTCGATCGTTGAGCCCGGTCAACGTGTTGGATCGGGATGACGAAGGCCTGGCTCGGCGGCTTGAAGAACACTATCAAAAGGGTGATTCAATCTTGATGCTGTATCGAAAAAGCAGCGATAAGTCATTGATTGAAAAGTATATTTCGCCAACTGTTAATGTGGATTCTAACTTGCCGTACGAAACACGACGGCTCAGGCAAATGACCTATCACAGCGCTAAGGGGTTGCAGGCTGATGCGGTGTTCCTGCTAGGCGATTGTCAGCACCTGACCCGGTCGCCCTACAAGAACCAGGTCTACCGAATGGCCGGGCTGGGCCAGGACGGCGATACCGAACCCTACGACACTGCGCAAAAGGACGAGATCCTGCGCCTGGCGTATGTGGGCATCACCCGTGCGGTGCAGCACTGCTACTGGTACGTCGATGCTCCGGACGGCCAGCCAGCGAACGCCCCCAAGGCTTCGGATCGGATCGGCACGGGCAAGCCGTTCTTCGCGGATCATCGGCGTGCCCGCAATGGTTGATGCAAGTCAAGTGGGCGTTGAGGAGCAACTGCAATCGGCTCGGCCCCTGTGGGAGCGGGCTTGCTCGCGAAAGCGGTAGATCAGAAAGTAAGGGGGCGGCCAAGCTGGCCCCTTCGCGAGCAAGCTCGCTCCCACAGGGGGGGTAGGGGAACGCGATGGCTGTGATGGACCCGCTCCAACAAGCGGAGCGGGTGAGTTGATCGGTCAGGAAGCAAATCTGCGCAAGCCAACCGGTGGCACGAAGGCTTCCAGCTCGGCTTCCACTGCTTCAATGATGCGCTCCACATCCGGGGCGTTCATCACGGTTGCGCAGGGGATGCCGGCGATGGCGATCATGGTCTCGCCACTGGCACGGTCAAACAATCGGGCGACCATGCTGCCGGGGGCGTCCATGCTGGCTTCAAAGCCCATTGGATGAAAATGCCAGCGCATCAGCTGGCAGGCGTTGGGGAAGGTAACCTTGCTGAAAGATCCTTTATTCATGTGTTGCCCACCTTCTTCAATCGAGCGCTTCCTTTTGCTCATGTCAGGAAGGAAGAGCCATCTTGGCCCTACCAGTGAGAACTAAAAATAGCACCTGAAAATGAATGTCATGTGGCTTTTTTCAGTCCGTTTAGCGATTGGTTCAATTCTTTTGATCTGCATCAAGGCCTAAACGGTAGATTCTGTTTTGCCATCACGCTTCGCGTACGCCGTCCTGGACCTCGTGCAAGGGCTCTGGCGCGCGGTATTTGAAGGCGATGAGCAGGGCCAGGACGACCATGGCCAGGGCGACAGCGAAGGTCGTGTGCAGGCCGCTTGTGATTGCCTCGGGGCTGGCATTGCCGATGTCAGGCGTCGCCGACGCATGGGCGAACACTGCCCCCAGCACCGATGCCCCCGTAAAAAAGCCCAGGTTGCGCGACAGATTGAGCAGGCCGGCAATCACGCCTCGTCGGTGGGCGGCCACATTGGCCATCACGGCGGTGGTGTTGGCCGTCTGGAAGAAGGCGTAGCCGAGGGTCGTCACCACGATGGCGCCAAGGTAGCCGCCGATGCCGAGGGCCGGTGAAACCAGCGAAAGCATCAGGCTGCCAAGGACCATGGTGGCCAGTCCCGCCAGGCGCATGGGGCGCACACCGATGCGGTCGGTCAGGCGCCCGGCCGGGACGCCGGCCAGCGCGGCCACGCAGGGGCCCACCGCCAGCACCAGGCCGACGAGTGCCGCCGGCAAGCCAAGGGCGATCGACAAGTAGAAGGGGCCGACCAGCAGCGTCGCCATCATCACCGTGGCGACCACGGCACTCGTTGCCAACCCGGACACCAGCAGGCGGTCCCGGAACGCGGTCAACGGGATCAGCGGCGAGACGGACCGGGATTGGACCCACACAAACAGCCCGGCCCCCAAAGCCGCGATCAGCAACAGCGCCACATTCAGCCCGCCAAAGTCGCCGCGCCCGGAGGTCATGGCCAGGGCGTAGGCGCCGAGGGTGGCTGCCAGCACCAGCGTGCCGTAGACATCGAACCGCGCGCCAGTCGCCTGGGGTGGTCGCACCGGCAGCGAGCGCCAGGCCAGCCCCAGCGTAAGCATGCCAAGGGGCACATTGACCAGGAACAGCGCCTGCCAGCCAAAGCCGCTGATCAACGCGCCACCCAGGCTTGGCCCGAGCGCGGTGCCCACCGCCGACAACGTCGCCAGCAGGCCCATGGCGCTGCCGGTCTTGCCCTGGCTGACGGTGTCACTGGCCAGGGCCAGGGTCAGCGTCATCATGATGGCGGCACCCAGGCCTTGCAGGGCCCGGCCTGTGAGCAGCCAGCCGAGCGAAGGCGCCGCGCCACAGCCTGCCGAGGCGACCGTGAACAGCACGATGCCGATCAGTAACAGTCTGCGCCGACCCATCAGGTCCCCCAGGCGCCCGACGCTGACAATCAGCGTGGTTATCACCAGCAGGTACGCCAGCACCACCCACTGGACCTGCTGGAAGGATGCCTCGAATGCCTGGGCCAGGGTCGGCAAGCCCACCGTGGCGACACTCGCGCCCAGGGACGCCAGCAGGGTCGAGAGCGCCAGGCTGGCCAAGGCCCCGCGCGAGGCAGAGGGAAGGGGGTGGGAGGTTGTCGGTGGAACATGGGTTTTCATTGGGTCACCTGTGTCTGCGGCCTTGAACGTGGCGCTGTCAGAACGTTACGCCTGGGCATAACATGGCGGAAGACGCAGCGTTTGCACGTTATAGCTGCACCCAACGCCATCTATTCACGCCAGGGCCCTGCCATGTCCGTTCCCGACCTCAATTTGCTCGTCACCCTGGATGTGCTGCTGTCCGAAGGCAGCGTGGCCCGTGCGGCGCGAAGGCTGCGGTTGAGCCCGTCGGCGATGAGTCGGGCGCTGGCCCGGTTGCGCGAAACCACGGGGGATCCGCTCCTGGTCAGGGCCGGGCGAGGGCTGGTGCCAACGCCCCGTGCCCTGGCGCTGCGCGAACAGGTCAGCCATCTGGTTCAAGAGGCCCAGGCGGTGCTGCGGCCGGTCGCGACGCCGGACCTGGGCCAGTTGAACCGAACCTTCACCTTGCGCACCCGCGAAGGCTTCGTCGAGAACTTCGCCATCGACCTGATTGCTCGCATCAACGAGCAGGCGCCCGGCGTACGCCTGCGTTTCGTGGAGAAGGCCAACCGCGACAGCACGGCGTTGCGCGAGGGTACCGTGGACCTGGAGACCGCGGTCGTCGACAAGGACACCAGCCCGGAACTGCGGACCCAGGCGCTGTTCGGTGATCGCTTGATCGGGGTGGTGCGCGCCGGACACCCGCTGAGCCAGGCCGCCGTTACCGCCGAGGGCTATGCGGCGTGTCGGCATATCGGGGTTTCGATGCGTTTTCTCGATCAAGGGCCTATCGACCGGATCCTGGAGCCATTGGGCCTGTCGCGGGACATTGTCACCACCGTGCCAGGCTTTTCGTCGGCGTTGGGGCTGGCCCGCTCCAGCGACCTGGTTGCCAGCGTGCCGGCGCGCTACACCGCCAGCCTGCGCGAGGGCATGCACAGCTTCGCGCTGCCGTTTCCGGTGCCGGAGTTCACCATTGCCATGCTGTGGCACCCGCGCATGGATGCCGACCCGGTGCATCGCTGGCTTCGGGGCTGCCTGCGAGAAGTGTGCGCGCGCAAATCCATGGCGATTTAGTAGATATTGATTAATAGCATTTCGCTGGCACTTAGTTGGCGTAAGTGCCGCGCCTTGGGCAAATGGTTAGTTGTCGCTATTTAATATTTAAATAGAGTTTTGTCCGACAATCGGCATTCGAGTTTTTAACTAGTGAGTACGTAACGGGCGAAACCTGTTGTTTGTGGGCATGACGCCTGGGAACAGAAATTGACCTCGAAAAAACTGCTAGACGTTTGATTTCCAATTGTGTCAGGTTTCTTACGTCCCTCATTGGGCGAGTGATAGGACGATCTCGCCAGAGATCGCCTGTCGTCTGAAAAATGTTCCATTTGCAAACAAGGAAGTGTGTTTATGTCGAAAGTCAAAAACAGCGCTATTGATTCCGCCGAACAACTGCTCTGGACCCCGCAATCATTGGCGGCCGCCAGCAGTGCGTTCAACCAGATCAATAGTTTCAGCCACCAATACGATCGTGGCGGCAACCTGACCGTCAACGGCAAGCCGTCCTATTCCGTCGACCAGGCGGCCACGCAGTTGCTGCGTGACGGCGCGGCGTACCAGGACCGCGATGGCAGCGGCAAGATCGAGCTGACCTACACGTTCCTGACGTCCGCTTCTTCGAGCACCATGAACAAGCATGGCATCAGCGGCTTCAGCCAGTTCAGCGCCCAGCAGAAAGCCCAGGCGGCCCTGGCGATGCAGTCCTGGGCAGACGTGGCCAACGTCACGTTTACCGAGAAGGCCAGCGGTGGCGACGGCCACATGACCTTCGGCAACTACAGCAGCGGCCAGGACGGCGCGGCGGCATTCGCCTACCTGCCGGGCACCGGCGCCGGCTACGACGGCACCTCGTGGTACCTGATCAACAGCGGCTACACCCAGAACAAAAACCCTGACCTGAACAACTACGGTCGCCAGACCCTGACCCACGAGATCGGTCACACCCTGGGCCTGGCGCACCCCGGTGACTACAACGCCGGCGAAGGCGCACCGACCTACGATGACGCCACCTATGGCCAGGACACCCGCGGCTACAGCGTCATGAGCTACTGGAGTGAGAGCAACACCAACCAGAACTTCAGCAAGGGCGGCGTCGAAGCCTATTCCTCCGGCCCGCTGATGGATGACATCGCGGCCATCCAGAAGCTCTACGGCGCCAACACCAGCATCCGCACGGGCGATACCACCTACGGTTTCAACTCCAACGCCGGCCGGGATTTCCTCAGCGCCACGTCCTCCTCGGACAAGGTCGTGTTCTCGGTCTGGGACGCGGGCGGTCGCGACACCCTGGACTTCTCCGGCTTCACCCAGAACCAGAAGATCAACCTCAACGATGCCTCGTTCTCTGACGTGGGTGGCCTGGTGGGCAACGTGTCCATCGCCAAGGGCGCGATCGTCGAGAACGCCATCGGCGGGTCGGGCAGCGATCTGCTGATCGGCAACGCGGTCGCCAACGAACTCAAGGGCGGTGCTGGCAACGACATCCTCTGGGGGGCGGGTGGAGCCGACAAGCTGTGGGGCGGCTCGGGGTCGGACACTTTCGTGTTCGCGGCCAGCAGCGACTCGCGGCCCGGTGCGGCGGACCAGATCCTCGACTTTGTCAGCGGCCTGGACAAGATCGACCTGACCGGCATCACCAAGGGCGCGGGCCTGCATTTCGTGAACGCGTTCACCGGTGCCGCGGGCGACGCCGTGCTGTCGACATCGGGTGGCAACAGCCTGCTGTCGGTGGACTTCTCCGGGCATGGCGTGGCGGACTTCTTGGTCAGCACCGTCGGCCAGGCGGCGGTCACGGATATCGTGGCGTGATGTCAGCTTGAGTAACGTGGCGAGGGGTAACGCCCCTCGCCACACAATCCAGACCTTTTGAACGCGAGAACACACCATGCCTTGCAGGCTTTCGGCAACCGCCTGGACACTCGCTACGCTGATGCTGCTTTTCGGAGACGCCACCATGGCCCGCAGCCTGTTGTTGATAGAACCCTCGCAGTTGGCCGGTCAATGGCTGGCCGTGCTGTCGGGCCCACAGGATGACGCCCAGAGCCAGGCATTGCAGGACAAACCTTCCAACACCTGCCTGGTGGAACTCAAGGCGGACCAGACCCTGGGCGGGCAAACCGAATGCCTGGGGCATTGGTTGGGAGAGGAACCGGTGCAGTGGTTTACCGAACCCGACGGTCTTTCGTTGATCGGCCAGCACAACACCCGGGTTCATCTGGGGCTGCGCCAGCAAGACCGTTATCAAGTGACGTTGAAGTCCGGTTTGGTAGTTAGGCTTGAACGTAATAAGTCGCAAGTCACGCACTAGCCACAGTGGCGCTAAGAATCAGTAAGTTGATTAACGGCCAGGCGGCCTGATACAGCCAACACGCAAGGAAGATGCATGAATAAGGCAAGGAGTGCCGGGGCGGTGCCGCTGTTTAAAGCCCTGGGCGAATATAAAAGTATTTTGATCAGCGTCGGATGTTTTACCGCATTGATCAATGTGCTGATGCTTGCGCCGTCGATCTACATGCTCCAGGTCTATGACCGTGGGCTGTCCTCGCAAAACGAAACGACCTTGTTGATGTTGTCGCTGATGGTCGTCGGCTTCTTTGTGTTCATCGGGTTGCTGGAGATGGTGCGCAGTTTCGTCGTCATCCGCATCGGCAGCCAGTTGGAGCGACGTTTCAACCTCCAGGTATACAAAGCTGCGTTCGAGCGCAACCTGCGCCAGGGCGAGGGCAACGCCGGGCAGTCCCTGGGCGACTTGACCCAACTGCGCCAATTCGTCACCGGGCCGGCGCTGTTCGCGTTCTTCGATGCGCCGTGGTTTCCCGTCTACCTGCTGGTGATCTACCTGTTCAATGTCTGGCTCGGGGTGTTCGCCAGTGTCGGCACGGCGTTGTTGATCGGCCTGGCCTGCCTGAACGAGGTCATGACCCGCAAGCCGCTGGGACAGGCCAGTGTCTATTCGCAGCAGTCCAGCCAATTGGCGACCAGCCATTTGCACAACGCCGAGACCATCCAGGCCATGGGCATGCTCGACGCGCTGCGCAGCCGCTGGTTCGCCGTGCATTCGCGGTTTCTCGGCCTGCAGAACCGGGCCAGCGACACCGGCGCGGTGATCAGTTCCGTGAGCAAGACCTTGCGCCTGTGCCTGCAATCCCTGGTCTTGGGTTTAGGCGCGCTGCTGGTGATCAAGGGCCAGATGACCGCCGGGATGATGATCGCCGGCTCGATCCTGATGGGGCGGGTGCTGAGCCCCATCGACCAGTTGATCGCCGTGTGGAAGCAGTGGAGCGGCGCCAAGTTGGCCTATCGTCGCCTCGATGCGCTGTTGCAGGCGTTTGCTCCCCGGGACGAAGGCATGGCGCTGCCGGCGCCCAAGGGCCAGGTCAGCTTTGAACAGGTCAGTGCCGGCCCGCCGGGGCAACGCAACGCGACGCTGCAACAGGTCAGTTTCAGCCTGGCGGCGGGGGAAGTGCTCGGCGTATTAGGCGCATCGGGGTCCGGCAAGTCGACCCTGGCCCGGGTGCTGGTGGGCGTCTGGCCAACCCTGGGTGGCACCGTGCGCCTCGATGGGGCCGACATCCATCGTTGGAACCGCGACCAATTGGGCCCCTACATCGGCTATCTGCCCCAGGACATCGAGCTGTTCAGCGGCAGCATTGCCGAGAACATCGCTCGCTTTCGCGAGGCCGACCCGCAGAAGGTCGTTGCCGCGGCGCAACAGGCCGGCGTTCATGAACTGATCCTGCGCATGCCCCAGGGCTACGACACGGTGCTGGGGGAAGACGGCAGCGGTCTTTCGGGCGGGCAGAAGCAACGGGTGGCGCTGGCCCGGGCGATGTATGACCGGCCGAGCCTGGTGGTGCTCGATGAGCCCAATTCCAACCTGGACACGGTGGGCGAAGCGGCATTGGCCAGTGCCATCGCGCAGATGAAAGCCCAGGGCACCAGCGTGGTGCTGGTGACGCATCGTTCCTCGGCATTGGCCCAGGCCGACAAGCTGCTGGTGCTCAACGAAGGCCGCTTGCAGGCCTTCGGCCCCAGCCAGGACGTGCTGCGGGCGTTGTCCGGCCAGGCGGAGTCGGCCCGGGACAAACCCCAGGCCGCCCCCACCGGCCTGAGCATGAGCCGCCACTACCCGACAGCCAACAAGCCGAGCGGCGCATGAGCCAGGATCGCGACATGAACCTCGAACACACCCGGATCTTCGAAAGCCCCGAGCGCGACGCGCGGTTTTTCACCCGCATCGGCTGGGCACTGGCGCTCATTGGCGCCGGCAGTTTCTTCACTTGGGCCAGCCTGGCGCCGTTGGACCAGGGCATCCCGGTCCAGGGCACCGTGGTGGTGTCTGGCAAGCGCAAGGCGGTGCAATCGATGAGCAGCGGCGTGGTCAGCCGGATCCTGGTGCGCGAAGGCGAGGCGGTGAGGCAGGGCCAACCGCTGTTTCGCCTGGACCAGACCCAGGCCGACGCCGACGTCCAATCGCTGCAAGCCCAGTACCGCATGGCCTGGGCCAGCCTGGCACGCTGGCAGAGCGAGCGCGATAACCTGGCCCGTGTGAGCTTCCCGGCCGAGTTGAGCCACGACCCGGACCCGCGCCTGGCCCTGGTGCTCGAAGGCCAGCGGCAACTGTTCAGCAGCCGCCGCGAAGCCTTCGCCCGCGAGCAGGCGGCATTGCGCGCCAGTATCGACGGCGCCACCGCGCAACTGGCGGGCATGCGCCGGGCCCGCAGTGACCTGACGGCCCAGGCCGAATCACTGCGATTGCAATTGGGCAACCTGCAACCCTTGGCGGACAACGGCTACATCCCGCGCAACCGACTGCTGGACTATCAGCGGCAATTGTCACAGGTGCAGCAGGAACTGGCGCAGAACAGCGGCGAAAGCGGCCGGGTGGAGCAGGGGATTGTCGAGTCGCGGCTCAAACTGCAGCAGCACGGCGAGGAATACCAGAAAGAAGTCCGCAGCCAACTGGCCGATGCCCAGCTCAAGAGCGAAACCTTGCAGCAGCAGTTGAAGTCCGCCGGGTTCGAGCTGCAACACAGTGAGATCCTCGCCACCGCCGACGGCATCGCCGTCAACCTCGGTGTGCACACCGAAGGCGCGGTGGTGCGCCAAGGCGACACCTTGCTGGAGATCGTGCCCCAAGGCACGCGCCTGGAGGTGGAAGGTCACTTGCCGGTGAACCTGGTCGACAAGGTCGGTACGCACTTGCCGGTGGACATCCTGTTCACCGCCTTCAACCAGAACCGCACGCCGAGGGTGCCGGGGGAAGTCAGCCTGGTGTCCGCCGACCAGATGATCGATGAGAAGACGGGTGCGCCTTACTACGTCCTGCGCAGCAGCGTCAGCGACCGTGCGCTGGAGAAGCTCAATGGCCTGGTGATCAAGCCCGGCATGCCGGCGCAGATGTTCGTTCGCACCGGCGAGCGCTCGCTCCTGAATTACCTGTTCAAACCGCTGCTCGACCGAGCTGGCTCTGCGTTGACCGAAGAATAAGGTGTGCTGTGGTATGAAGCGTTTTTTCCGGTTGGCCCTGTTGGCCATTTGCGCGTGCGACCACGCCTGGGCCATGGGCCCGTTTGAACTCTATGAGCAGGCCCTGCGCAACGACCCGGTCTACCTGGGGGCGATCAAGGAACGCGATGCGGGCCTGGAGAACCGCGCCATTGGTCGCGCCGGGCTGCTGCCGCACCTGGGCTACAGCTACAACAAGGGCCGCAACCAATCGAAAGTCACCTACCTCAATGACCGTGGCGCCAGCCAGCATGATGATCGCAACTACAGCAGCTATGGCTCCAGCCTGACCCTGCAACAACCCTTGCTGGACTACGAGGCTTACGCGGCTTACCGCAAGGGCGTCGCCCAGGCGCTGTTCGCCGACGAGAACTTTCGCGGCAAGAGCCAGGAATTGTTGGTGCGTGTGCTCAGTTATTACACCCAGGCGTTGTTCGCCCAGGACCAGATCGACATTGCCCTGGCGAAGAAAAAAGCCTTCGAGCAGCAGTTCCACCAGAACGAGGAGCTGTTTCGCCAGGGCGAAGGCACGCGTACGGACATCCTTGAAGCCGAATCGCGCTACGAACTGGCCACGGCGGAAGAGATCGAGGCTCGCAACGAGCAGGATGCGTCCCTGCGCGAATTGGGCGCGTTGATCGGCGTGCCGGCGCTGGACATCGGCGATCTGGCACCGCTGAACGACACGTTCCAGACCTTCAGCCTGCAACCGGCGAACTTCGACAGTTGGCATGAGCTGGCGGTGAGCAACAACCCGAACCTGGCCTCCCAGCGCCAGGCCGTGGATGTCGCGCGTTTCGAGGTCGAGCGCAACCGCGCCGGGCATCTGCCCAAAGTCAGTGCCTACGCGACCATGCGCCAGAACGAGTCGGAAAGCGGCAACACCTACAACCAGCGCTACGACACCAACACCATTGGCGTCGAGATCAGCGTGCCGCTGTACGCCGGCGGCGGGGTCTCGGCGTCCACCCGCCAGGCCAGCCGCAACATGGAGCAGGCCGAATACGAGTTGGACGCCAAGACCCGCGAGACGCTGATCGAATTGCGCCGCCAGTTCAGCGCCTGCGTCTCGGGGGTGAACAAACTGCGTGCCTACCAGAAAGCCCTGGGTTCGGCCGAAGCGCTGGTGGTCTCGACCCGGCAAAGCATCCTCGGCGGCGAGCGGGTCAACCTCGACGCGCTCAATGCCGAGCAACAGCTTTACACCACTCGCCGCGACCTGGCCCAGGCCCGCTACGACTACCTCATGGCCTGGACCAAATTGCATTACTACGCCGGCACGCTGGGGGCGCAGGACCTGGCGAAGGTGGATGAGGCGTTCGTCAGCCACTGACTAGGGATGGCTGTCCGGCCTTTGTGGCGAGGGAGCTTGCTCCCGCTTGAGTGCGAAGCGCTCACAAGCAGGGGCTGTTGCACAGCCCAGCGGGAGCAAACTCCCTCGCCACGGGGATCGGCGTAGGTCAGCACAGGATTTTTGCAGCCACTAAGGAAGGTTCGTTGATGAAGACTGATAACAAAAAACAACCCGCAAGAACCCGTCGCGTGTTTGTGCCCAAAGCCCTCAACCACGCCATGCTCTGTGCACTGGCAAGCCTGGGCACGGCGCAGGCGGCGCCGTATGTCGAGGCGGGCAAGGCAGGCGATCCGGACAGTTGGCGCAGCAGCGAATTCAACGCCGAATGGGGCCTGGGCGCGATCAACGCCCAGCAGGCCTATGCCGCCGGCTACACCGGCAAGGGCGTGAAACTGGGGATCTTCGACCAGCCGGTGTATGCCGCCCACCCGGAGTTCTCCGGCAGCGATAAAGTCGTGACCCTGGTCACCAGCGGCATCCGCGAGTACACCGACCCGTACATTCCGGTGAAGGCCGGTGATCCGTTTCGCTACGACGGTTCGCCCACGGTCGGTTCCGACGGCAAGCTGGGCTCCCACGGCACCCACGTCGGCGGGATCGCCGCCGGCAGCCGCGACGGTGGGCCGATGCACGGCGTGGCGTTCAACGCACAGATCATCAGCGCCGACAACGGCGACCCCGGCCCCGAGGACGGCATCATCCTGGGCAACGACGGCGCGGTGTACAAGGCCGGTTGGGACGCGCTGATCGCCAGCGGCGCACGGATCATCAACAACAGCTGGGGCATCGGCATCACCGACCGCTTCGACCAGGGCGGGCGCGACCCGGCGTTCCCGCACTTCACCGTGCAGGACGCGCAGTTGCAATTCGACCAGATCCGCCCGCTGCTGGGGACCAAGCCGGGTGGCGCCTACGAGGGCGCCATCGCGGCGGCCCGCAGCGGCATCGTGACGATTTTCGCCGCCGGCAACGACTACAACCTCAACAACCCCGACGCCATTGCCGGCCTGGCGTATTTCGTGCCGGACATCGCCCCCAACTGGCTGACCGTCGCGGCGCTGCAAGTCAACCCGGATACCGCCAGCCCCGATCCCTACACCATCAGTACCTTCTCGTCGCGTTGCGGCTACACCGCCAGTTTCTGCGTCTCGGCGCCGGGCACGCGGGTCTACAGTGCGGTGATCGGCGGCACCAGCGCCGATGACCTGACCGTGGGCTACGGCAACAAGAGCGGTACCTCCATGGCCGCCCCTCATGTGGCTGGCAGCGTGGCGGTGTTGATGGAGCGCTTCCCGTACATGACCGGTGCCCAGGTCGCCAGCGTGCTGCGTACCACGGCCACCGACATGGGCGCGCCGGGCATCGATGCGCTGTACGGCTGGGGCATGATCAGCCTGGGCAAGGCCATCGACGGTCCGTCGATGTTGGTGACCGAGGCCGACATTCCCGAAGCGTTCCGGATCGACGGGGCCTACGGCGATGGCCAGTTCGTGGTCGACCTGCCGGGCATTGGCGCGGTCATCGACGCCGGCAAGCCCACGGAGCGTGTGTGCAGCGGGATCCAGTGTGGTCTGGACGTCTGGCGCAACGACATCGCCGGCCACGGCGGGCTGACCAAGGAAGGCCTCGGCACCCTGGTGCTGACCGGCGACAACCGCTACAGCGGGCCGACCCTGGTCAATGAAGGCCGACTGGCCGTCAACGGTTCGCTGGCCTCGACGGTGACCGTCAATGATGGCGGCGTCCTCGGCGGCAACGGCCGCGTTGCCGGCCTGACCGCCAATCGCGGCGGCAGTGTGGCACCGGGCAACTCCATCGGCACGTTGCAGGTGGCCGGGGATGTGACCTTCGAGCCGGGTTCGACCTACGCGGTGGAAGTCTCGCCGACCTCCAGCGATTTGATCGTGGCGGGCGGCAAGGCTTCCATCGACGGCGCTACGGTGTCGTTGTCATTGGAAAACAGCCCGACGCTGCTCACGGCCCGTGAGGTGAAGAGCCTGCTGGGCACGCAGTTCAACATCCTGCAGGCCGCTGGCGGTATCGATGGGCGTTTTGGCCAGGTCTTGCCCAACTACGCGTTTCTCGGCGGCGACCTGGCCTACAGCGCCAGTGGCATTCAACTGGCGGTCGAGCGCAACGCCGTGTCGTTCGCCAGCCTTGGCCTGACGCCCAACCAGCGCTCCGTAGCGACCGCCGCCGAGCAACTGGGCGCCGGCAACGGCCTTTACGAAGCCTTTGCTGTTGTCGCCCAGTGCGGCCGCGGCGCAGCAAGCCTTCCAGCAACTCTCTGGCGAAATCCACCCGGCCGTCGGCACGTTGCTGATCAACGACAGCCGCCACTTGCGTGAAGCCGTCGGCGATCGTTTGCGCCAGGACGCCTTGTATGACGCGAATACCCCAAGCACTGCCGACAGCAACGTCTGGGTCAAGGTGCTCGGGGCCTGGGGCAAGAGCGATGGCGGCAATGACAATGCCAGCGCCAACAGCTCCATTGGCGGGCTGTTGGTGGGGGCCGATGGGTTGATCGGCGAGCAGACTCGCCTGGGTGTCGTCACCGGCTACAGCGACAGTTCATTGAGCATGGGCGATGGCACGCACTCGTCGGCCAAGGCCGACAGCTATCACCTGGGCGCCTACCTGGGACATGAAATCGACGCCGTGCGCCTTACCGTCGGCGGTGCCTACAGCTGGCATCGCATCGACGTCAAACGGGACGTGCAATGGGGTGATGTCAGCGGCCGGGAGAAAACCAAGCGCGACGCCCAGACCGCCCAGCTCTTCACCGAAGCCGCCTACCGCCTCGACGTGCAGCCGCTGGCCCTGGAGCCGTTTGCCAACCTGGCCTATGTGCATCTGGACAGCGACAGCTTCCATGAAAAAGGCGACAACGCCGCGCTGCGAGGTAACGACGACCGTCGCGATGCGCTGCTTTCGACCCTGGGTGTGCGAGCCAGCCGCAGCCTGGCGCTCTCGGAGAAACAGCAACTGGAGCTCTCCGGCTCCCTCGGCTGGCAGCACAACTTGAGCAATACCCGTTCGGAACAGGACCTGGCCTTCGCCGGCAGCAGCAACACCTTTGCGGTGCAGAGCGTATCCATGGACCGCAACGCCGCCGTGATCGGTGCCCGTGCCGGGCTGGCGGTGGCCAAGGATGTGCGGGTCAACCTGGACTACAACGGCCTGCTCGGATCCCGGGACAAAAGCCATGGCATGGGGCTGACGCTGGATTGGCAGTTCTAGCCGCAAAGACGACGGTTTGCGTGGCGAGGGAGCTTGCTCCCGCTTGAGTGCGAAGCGCTCACCCAGAAGGGCCGCTGCGCTGCCCGACGGGAGCAAGCTCCCTCGCCACGAAGGTCTTTGGCCACTTGTTTTTCCGCATTCCAACAACAAAAAAGAGGCAGCAGGACATGGGTATCTATGACTACAAGACCTTCGGCACCGAGGCGTCCAAAGCCCTGGTCGGCGATGCGATGGCGATCATGTTGTATTCCTATCACAACCTCGACAACGGGTTCGCCGCCGGCTACCAGCAATACGGCTTCGGCACCGGCCTGCCGGCGACCCTGGTGACCGCGCTGCTCGGCGGCACCGATTCGCAGGGGGTGATTCCCGGCGTGCCGTGGAACCCCGATTCGGAAAAGCTCGCCCTGGAGGCGTTGCACAAGGCCGGCTGGACGCCCATCAGCGCGGCGCAACTGGGCTACACCGGCAAGGTCGACGGGCGCGGAACGTTCTTCGGCGAGAAGGCCGGCTACACCACCGCCCAGGTAGAAATCCTGGGCAAGTACGACGCCGCCGGCCACTTGACCGAGATCGGCGTGTCGTTTCGCGGGACCAGCGGCCCACGGGAGAACCTGATCGGCGACTCCATTGGCGACGTGATCAATGACGTGATGGCCGCGCTGGGCCCCAAGGACTATGCCAAGCACTACGCCGGCGAAGCCTTCGGCACGCTGCTCGGCGACGTCGCCCGGTTTGCCCAGGCCCATGGCCTTGGCGGGGAAAACGTCCTGGTCAGCGGCCACAGCCTCGGCGGTTTGGCCGTCAACAGCCTGGCCGACCTGAGTACCAGCCAGTGGTCCGGGTTCTACAACAACGCCAACTACATCGCCTACGCGTCGCCGACCCAGAGCAGCACCGACAAGGTGCTGAACATTGGTTACGAAAACGACCCGGTGTTCCGGGCGCTGGACGGCTCGACGTTCAACCTGGCGTCGGTGGGCGTGCACGACGTGCAGCAGGCCTCGGCAACCAACAACATCGTCAGCTTCAATGATCACTACGCCTCCACCGCGTGGAACGTGCTGCCGTTTTCCATCCTCAACATTCCCACCTGGATCTCCCACCTGCCCACCGGTTACGCCGATGGCATGGGCCGGATCATCAGCTCGGCGTTCTACGACCTTACGCAAAAAGACTCGACCATCGTCGTCGCCAACCTGTCGGACCCGGCCCGCAGCAACACCTGGGTGCAAGACCTCAACCGCAACGCCGAGGCCCACACCGGCAGCACGTTCATCCTCGGCACCGACAACGACGATCTGATCCAGGGCGGCCAAGGCAACGACTACCTGGAAGGCCGTGCCGGCAATGACACCTTCCGCGACGGCGGGGGCTACAACGTGATTCTGGGCGGGCAGGGCCACAACAGCCTGCATCTGCAGCAGTCGGTGCACGACTTCACCTTTGCCAGCGATGGTGCCGGAACGTTGTACGTGCGCGATGCCCACGGCGGGATCAGCATCACCCGCGACATCGGCACGCTGGTGAGCCAGGAACCTGGATCGTTGTGGGGCATGCTCAAGGATGAGGTCAGCCACAGTGTCACCGCCAATGGCCTGTTGGCCGGCGGCAACCTGACGGCGTACGCGTCAGCGGTCAAGGGCGCTGCGGGCGATGACAGCCTGGTGGCCCACGCCACGGGAGACTGGCTGTTCGGTCACGCCGGCAATGACCGGCTGCTGGGCGGCGCGGGCGACGACACGTTCGTGGGGGGCACCGGGAACGACGTTATGCAATCGGGCGGTGGACGTGACACGTTCATTTTCAACGGTGCATTCGGTCAGGATCGCATCAGCGGTTTCGACGCTGGCGACAAACTGGTGTTCATCGGTGTGCAGGGGGCCGGGGAAGGGTATGACTATCGACAGCACCTGTCCCAGGTCGGCAGCGACACGCTGCTGCAAGTGGGGGCCAGCTCGGTGACCCTGGTGGGTGTCGGGGTTGGGCAGGTGGGCGGTGAGGGTATCGTGTTCGCCTGATGACCAGGCATGGACGGTGACTGAGTAACCTGCGACGAGGCGCTTGCTCACACTCAAGCGCGAGCAAGCGCCTTCGCCACGGAGATCAATCTTCCTTGCGGATCGTTGCCACGTCGTCGGCGCGCACGCGGATTTTCTTGCCGGCGATGTCTTCGAACTCGTAGAACCCATCGGAGGTACGGGTATTGGGGGTGTCCTTGGTCAGGTACTGGGTACCGTTCTGCAAGGTCACCACGGTGGGCGACGCGCAACCGGCCAATGTCAGGAAGGCCACGGCGGCCAGGGGCAGGCTCAGAAACCTGATGTTCATATCCAAACCTCTCGATCAAAAGAACCACGGCCCAGCTGATTCGACTGCGCCATCACGTAGCTAACCGCCATTGGTCCTGCTCTCTGTAGGAAAGTTCATCACTTGGCGAAGGATTTCATCTCTAAATATAGGGGACCGTTCATCTTTTGCAGTTGCCTGGGGTGTTCGTAGCTGCTATCTGTATGCATAACCAGTGTTCCAGCATCCGTGGCGCTTCTTCCCGTGACAGCCAGTTCCCTCGACGATCCCTTTTATTACCTGAACAACTTTCAGCAAGTGCTGGGCTGGCTGACGCAGCGGTATGCCGACGTGCTCAGCCTCGAAGAACAGCGCTTCGTCGACGATTTTGCCGCAATGCCCCGGGCGTCCCGAGGCTTGCTGGTGCGGATGGTCATGCGCAAGGGGGTGCGGTTTCGCCACAGCAAGCTCAACTACCCGGAAATCGGTGAGATTGGCCTGGCCGTGCAGCCGTTACTGGCCCTGGGTTGGGTCGAGGACCAGGCCGAGTTGGGGATTGTCGAGCTGTTCGACGTGTTGCTGAAGGCGGAGATCCTGCAGTGCCTGGGGCATCTGATCGAGCAGCCCAGGGCGAAAAAGACCGAGTGGCTCCTGGCCGTCGCCGAGCGAGCCGACCCGCCGCAGGCGTTCCACGCCTGGTGTCCGCAGCTTGACGATCGGCTCTACAGCCTGACGATCATGCCGCTGTGTGACCGCTTGCGGCTGATGTTCTTCGGCAACCTCTACCAGGACTGGTCGGAATTCGTCCTGGCGGACCTGGGCATCTTCACCTACGAAAGCGTCGAATTCAGCGCCGAGTCCCGCGGCCTGCGCAACCGCCAGGACGTCGAGGCCTGTGTGTTCCTCCATGAATGCCAGCAACGCTTCGAAGCCGGCGAGCCGCTGGAAGCAATCGTTGGCCAGGTCAATGCCCTGACCTTGGACAATCCGTGGCTGGAGCGTCGGCGCGGCAAGTTGCTGTACCAGTTCGGCGAGCATGGCGAACGCATCGGTGATTTTGCCTTGGCCCTGTGTATCTACCGTGAATGCACCTACCCCGGCGCACGGTTGCGGATGATCCGCGTGCTGGAGCGCGTCGGCGAATATGCCCTGGCCCTGGAACTGGGCGAGGCGGCGGCACAGGCACCGCAAAGTGCCGCCGAAACCCAGGCCCTGCTCAGGATCGTGCCGCGGCTGCGCCGCAAGCTTGGCGGGCCGCCGGTGCCGCGCGCCCTGGCCCGTGAAGTGCAGCGGCTGGAGTTGCAACTGCCCAGGGTCGATCCGACCCTGTCGGTGGAGTATCACGTCCAGGCTCACCTGCACGATGACGCCGCCCCGGTGCATTACGTCGAGAACAGCCTGATCAACTCGCTGTTCGGCCTGCTGTGCTGGCCGGCGATTTTCGCGCCGCTGCCGGGGGCATTTTTCCACCCGTTCCAGCGTGGGCCGGTGGACCTGCTCAATGAAGACTTCCATGCCCGTCGGGCCGAGCTGTTCGCGGCGTGTTTTGCCGAGCTGGACGATGGCCGCTATCGGCACACCATCCTGGGTCGTTTTGCCGAGAAGTGGGGCGTACAGTCGCCGTTCGTGTTCTGGGGCGCGTTGTCCGAGACATTGCTGGAACAGGCCCTCGACTGCTTGCCGGCCGAGCACCTCAAGCACTGGTTCAGCCGGTTGCTGCTGGACATCAAGGCCAACCGCGCCGGCATGCCGGACCTGATCCAGTTCTGGCCGCAGCACAAGACCTACCGCATGATCGAGGTCAAAGGGCCGGGGGACCGGCTGCAAGACAATCAGTTGCGCTGGCTGGAGTTCTGCCATGAGCACCGCATGCCCGTCGCAGTCTGCTACGTGCAGTGGCTGACAGAAGGTGCGGAGCAGGGCGCATGAACCCCGCGCCAAGCTACAGCATTGCGGTGCGGGCCTTGTGTGAGTTCACCGCCAAGGTGGGCGATCTCGACCTGCGCTTCACGCCGTCGCCCACGGCCCTGGAAGGCATCGCCGGCCATCGCACCGTGGCGTCGCGGCGCAGCGAGGTCTATCAGGCCGAGGTGAGCCTGGAAGGGCGCTACCAGACGCTGAACGTCAAAGGCCGCGCCGATGGCTACGATCCGGCGCGCAACTGCCTCGAAGAAGTGAAGACCTACCGCGGCGATCTGGCCCGGCAACCGGCCAACCACCGACAGCTGCACTGGGCCCAGGCGAAGATCTACGGCTGGTTGATGTGCCAGAGGTTGCAGCTTTCGCGCATCGACGTGGCACTGGTGTACTTCGACGTCGTCAGCGAAAAGGAAACCTGCCTGACGCAAGGGTTCGAGGCCGGCGAGCTTCTGGCGTTCTTCGAAGCGCAATGTGCGCTGTTCCTGGCCTGGGCCGAGCAGGAAATGGCCCATCGACACGCCCGCAACCTGGGGGCGCAGTCCCTGGCCTTTCCCCATGCCGGCTTTCGGCCCGGGCAACGGCACCTGGCCGAGTCGGTGTTCAAGGCCGTGAGCACCGGGCGTTGCCTGATGGCCCAGGCCCCCACCGGCATCGGCAAGACCGTCGGCACGCTGTTCCCGATGCTCAAGGCCCTGGCGCCGCAGCAGTTGGACAAGGTGTTCTTCCTCACGGCGAAGACCCCCGGGCGCAAGCTGGCGCTGGACGCTGCCCAGGTCATCACCCGAAGTGCCCCGTCAATGCCGCTGCGGGTGCTGGAGATGGTTGCCCGGGACAAGGCCTGCGAGCATCCGGATAAAGCCTGTCATGGCGAATCCTGTCCGTTGGCCCAGGGCTTCTACGACCGTCTGCCGGCGGCGCGGGTGGCCGCGAGCCAGGTGAGCCTGCTTGATCAGGCGGCGTTGCGCGAGGTCGCGCTGGCCCACGGGATCTGCCCGTACTACCTCAGCCAGGAGATGGCCCGCTGGGCCGACGTGGTGGTGGCCGACTACAACTACTATTTCGACTTCAGTGCCTTGCTTTTCGGCCTGGCCCAGGCCAATGGCTGGACGGTCGCGACCTTGGTGGACGAAGCCCACAACCTGGTCGAGCGCGGCCGGCAGATGTACAGCGCGACCCTGGATCAAGCGACCTTGGCCACGGTGCGTAAAACCGCGCCCGAGCCCCTGAAGAAACCGCTGGAACGGGTCAATCGCCAGTGGAATGCCTTGCATGCACCACAAGTGGCGGCGTACCAGGCGTATGAACGGCTGCCGGACAAACTCCTGCAAGCCCTGGCCACCTGCACCACGGCCATTGGCGATTACCTCAACGAGCACCCCCAAGGGCTGGACGGCGACTTGCAGGCGTTCTATTTCGATGCCCTGCAGTTTGGCCGGGTGGCCGAGTCGTTCGACGAGCAGTTTCTGTTCGACATCCATAAGCGCGAGTTCGGCCGCCAGCGCAGCGGCTCGACCCTGTGCCTGCGCAACGTGGTGCCGGCCGGGTTCCTGCGGCCAAGGCTCACGGCGGCCCGCAGCAGCGTGCTGTTTTCCGCGACCTTGAGTCCGCGGCACTATTACGCCGACCTGTTGGGCACACCGGCCGAGACGGTGTGGATCGACGTTGAATCACCGTTCCAGGCCGATCAGTTGGACGTTCAGGTCGTCAGCCGGATTTCCACGCGCTTCGCTCACCGCCAGGCGTCCCTGGAGCCGATTGTCGCGTTGATGGCTCGCCAGTTCAGCGCGCGTCCGGGCAATTACCTGGCGTTTTTCAGCAGTTTCGATTACCTCCAGCAAGTCGCCGGGCTGTTTGCCGAGCGGCACCCGGAGATCGTCACGTGGGCACAATCGCGCGGCATGGGTGAAGCCCCGCGGCAGGCCTTCCTCGACCGGTTCATGGAGCACAGCCAGGGCATCGGTTTCGCGGTGCTTGGCGGGGCGTTCGGCGAGGGCATCGACTTGCCCGGCTCGCGCCTGATCGGTGCATTCATCGCCACCCTGGGACTGGCGCAGCTCAACCCGGTCAATGAGCAGATCAAGCAGCGCATGGCGGCGATCTTCGGCGATGGCTATGACTACACTTACCTGTACCCCGGCCTGCAAAAAGTCGTACAGGCCGCCGGGCGCGTCATTCGCACCCAGCAGGACCGTGGCGTAGTGATGCTCATCGACGACCGGTTCGGCGAGGCGCGCGTGCAGCAATTGCTGCCACGCTGGTGGTCGGTGAACCCGGAGCATCCCTCCGTCCAGCGGATGAGTGCGGGGCACTGAAGCCCGCGGGCGCCGCTAACCCCAGGTGGAAGGCGATAGTTTTTCATAGCGCACGAGTTGCTCCATACTTCGAAAAAATCCATACGGATGCCTCGGCCCACATGCTTGAGAATACCCCCCAGTCGCCGCGCATAAACCAGGAGCAGCGCTTTCGCCTGCTCATCGACGCCGTGGTCGACTACGCGATCTACATGACCGACCCCTCGGGCATCATCACCAGTTGGAACTCCGGCGCCCGGCGTTTCAAGGGGTATGAGGAAGCGGAGATCCTGGGTGAGCATTTTTCGCGTTTCTACACGGATCAGGACCGCGCCGCCGGCCTGCCGCAGCGGGCGCTGGAGACGGCCGTGCGTGAAGGGCGTTTCGAGGGCGAGGGCTGGCGGGTGCGTAAGGACGGTACGCTGTTCTGGTCCCATGTGGTGATCGACCCGATCATCGACAGCCAGAGCGGTGAACTGCTCGGGTTCGCCAAGATCACCCGCGACCTCACCGACCGCAAGATGGCCGAGGAAACCCTCAAGCAAAGCGAGCAGCAGTTCCGCCTGCTGGTGCAAAGCGTCACCGACTACGCCATCTACATGCTCGGTCCTGACGGCCAGGTCACCAACTGGAACCAGGGCGCGCAACGCATCAAGGGCTATCTGCCGGCCGAAGCCATCGGCCAGCATTTTTCGATGTTCTATACCCCCGAGGACCGCGCCGCCGGCGAACCGCAGCGGGCGCTGAGCATCGCCGCCAGCGAGGGGCGTTTCGAAAAGAAGGGCTGGCGCGTGCGCAAGGACGGCACGCGATTCCTCGCCCACGTGGTCATCGACGCGATTCGCAGCGACACCGGGACCCTGCTGGGGTTTGCCAAGATCACCCGCGACATCACCGATGCCACCCAGGCGCAGCAGGCCCTCGAACAGGCCCGCGAGGCGCTGTTCCAGTCGCAGAAACTGCAAGCCATCGGCCAGCTTACCGGCGGCATCGCCCACGACTTCAACAACCTGCTGACGGTCATCCTCGGCAACCTGGAAATCGTGCGCAAGCGCATGCCGGACGATCCGAAACTGGCCCAACTGCTCGACAACGCGACCCAGGGCGCGTTGCGCGGCGTATCGTTGACCCAGCGGATGCTGGCGTTCGCCCGGCGGCAGAAGCTGAGTGCCGAGTCGGTCGAGTTGCCGGTGCTGGTGCAGGGCATCAGCGGCTTGCTGCAAAGCTCCATGGGCCCTTCGATCCACATCCAGACTCGCTTCGCCGAGGCGCTGTCGCCGGTGCTGGCCGATGTCAACCAGCTGGAGTTGGCGATCCTCAATCTGGCGACCAATGCCCGGGACGCGATGCCCCATGGCGGTAGCATCCTGATCGCCGCCGACGAGCGCCTGGCCACCGAGGCCGGGGCGCAGGCGTCGTTGAAGCCGGGGCGCTATGTCTGCCTGTCGATCACCGACGAAGGCGAGGGCATGGATGAAGCGACGCTGGCCTCGGCCGTGGAGCCATTCTTCACCACCAAAGGGGTCGGCAAGGGCACGGGCCTGGGATTGTCCATGGTGCACGGCCTGGCCGAGCAGTTGGGTGGCCGCCTGATCCTCGAAAGCCAGAAGGGCGTGGGCACCAGCGCGCAGTTGTGGTTGCCACTGGCCGATAGCGCAGCGTCGGAAAAGGCCGTGGTCGAGGCGCAGGCAGCGCCTCCCCCTCCTGAGTTGCTGGTGCTGGTGGTCGATGACGACAGCCTGGTGCTGACCAGTACCCGCCTGTTGATCGAAGACCTCGGGCACCGGGTCTTGTGCGCGCATTCAGGGTCGCAGGCGCTGGAACTGCATGAGCGCAACCCGGACATCGACCTGGTGATCACCGACATGGCCATGCCGCAGATGGACGGCGCCCAACTGGCGAAGTTACTGCGCGATCGGCAGCCGGACCTGCCTATCATCCTCGCCACCGGCTACGCCGAACGCCTGGAAGGCTTCGCCAGCCAATTGCCGCGCCTGACCAAGCCGTTCAAGCAGATCGACCTGGTGCAGGTCATCGGGCAGGCCATGAATTAGGCGGAGGCTTGGCCAGGCCCTTTTGGCAAGCGTGCACTGCCTCTGGTCCATTGCCTTGAACTTGCCCGGCGGCAATGGTTTCCAACGAACCTCATTTGCCACCAGCGACCCTTCACGCAATGCCCAGAATATTGACCGGCCAGACGCCGGAAGAAGAATTGAGCGAACACAATGCCAAGCTGTTCGGCTCGCCCAAGGAACGACTGGATTTCTATCGGCGTGAAATCCAGTACGAAACCAGCATCCTCGCCAATCGGACTGATGCCTATCTGGCCGCCCAATCCTTCCTGGTGATTGCCTTTGCCTCGTGCATGGCCAACCTGAACCCGGAGTGGGGCAAGTTGTTCACCCTGATCGTGCCGCCGTTCCTGGCGCTGCTGGGGTTCCTGAGTTCACTCAATGCCTGGCCGGGGATTCGAGCGGCGTACGAGATCATCGACCACTGGCACTTCAAGCAGAGCGAACTGCTGCGCGCCGAGCCGGTCATGGGTTTGGTCTACGACGAGTCGCCGTTGTTCAGCGAGCGGGAATCGACCCACAAGGGGTATCGCAAGTCGCTGCTGTTTTCTGTGCGCACACCGTGGATCTTCGCCACGTTCTGGGTGCTACTGGGGGTTTATGCGGTGCTGATCCAGGTGACGGATCCGATCGGCTGAGGGTCAGCCGGTTTTCTGCCGTTCGTACCACGCCAGGGTGGGCTGGGTACTGACCCCATGAACCAGGATGCTCAAGGCCACCACCGACAACGTGAGGTTGATGCACAGCTGCGCCGCTTGTGGCGCCAGGTCATGGTTCAAGGCGAAGAACAGGTAGAACAGGCTGCCGATGCCGCGAATGCCGAACCAGCCGATCAACAGCCGTTGCGGTGCGTCCAGCAAGCGGCCCCAAGGCATGAGCAACACGCTCAACGGTCGAATGACCGCGAAGAGCAGGGCGCCGATGGCCAGGGCGCGCCAATCCCAATGGGTGGCGAGCACCACCCCGAGCAGCGTCACCAGGAACACCTCCATCGCCCGCTCCACCAGGCTGCCGAAAGCCAGCATGTCACTCATCATCACCCCGGCAGCCACCTGGCCGTCGCCCAGGGACTGGGTGTCGCCGAGCACCGCCTGGCGCGGATCGACGGCCTCATGGCCCACCACCGGTTGCACCAGGTGCTCCGCTGGTGGCGCATCTTCTTCATCGGTGGATTGCACCTCGGCCTGGCGCAGCCCGAGGCCGGCGGCAAACACCGAGAGAAAGCCATAGGCATGCACGGACTCGGCGGCGACATAGGCCAGGGCAATCAGCGCCAAGGCCAGGTAATCGTTGGGTGACAGCGTGCTGTCGGCGTTCTTGATGCGCATCGACAGGGTCAGCTTGCCGATCCCGCGTCCCATCCAATAGCCGATCAGCAGGCCCGCCGGCACCGCCCACAGGACATTGCGCAAGGCCCATTCGCCGACAAAGCCGCCGTCTTCACGCAGCATCAACAGCCCAAGGATCACGAAAGGGAAGGCCGAGCCGTCGTTCAGGCCGGCTTCACCGGAGAGGCCGAAACGCACCCGGTCGTCATCCCGCGCATCGTTGACCTGCACCAGGGCCGCCAGCACCGGGTCGGTGGGCGCCAGCATCGCGCCGATCAACATCGACATACCCCAGCCAAGGCCGAACAGGTAGTGCAGGGTCAGGCACAGGCCCGCAATGGAGAGGATCATCACCGGGCCCGCCAACCCATAGGCAACGCGCCAGGTCCGGTTCTTGAGGGGCAGGCGCAGCTTGAGGCCGCTGACGAACAGCGAGAACACCACCGCGATCTCCGTGAGATGCTCCATCCAGACGGACGAGTCGGTGATGTCCAGCTTCAGCAAACCCAACCCCGCCGGCCCGATGGCAACGCCCAGCACCAGGCACATGGCTGACGTGGTGACTGGCATCCAGCGCAGGTAGGACGACGTGAGGGCCAACGTCAACAACACGGCACCGAGCACCGCTACCCACACTGTGAAGATCATGGTTGCTCCTTGGCTGGCCGAATGGTGTGGGCTGTCACGGTCTTACGTGGCGAATGCGCTTGTGTGGCGAGGGAGCTTGCTCCCGTTCGAGTGCGCAGCGCTCGCCTGCCTGTCGGGGCCGCTTCGCGACCCAGCGGGAGCAAGCTCCCTCGCCACGCAAGCACTGAACCGGGTGGTTCTTGATATTCGAGGCCTGGAGCGAAGCGAGGGTTCCCACTAAAACGGCACCGCCCCGTTTATCCGGCGGCCTGTTCATCGGAGGGAATTTTTCGTCGCACGCGGGGCTCTGCACCTTAAGAGACGTTCTGAATCAGCGTCCTGCCGTGAACCAATGAGGCCCTTATGACTGCGCTGACACCCCTCCAATCCCGGCCAGCCACCCTCCATCCCGTCAGGGATGCCGGGCAGGTGCGCCAATGCTATGAACGGCTGCTCCAGGGGCCCGACGATGCGGACAAACACGCCGTCGCACAGGCCTTCATCCAGTCGTGCCTCGAACAGGCCCGGGACTTGCCCCAGCAGACCCCCGACGAGCCGCAGGCCTTGCAAGCCTGGGTCGAAGCCCATAGTGCCGGTGTAGCCCGGCAATACGCCGATTACCTGGAACGGCGCAAAAGCGGCGGCCCACGGGAGTACTTCAGCGGCAAGGCCCACGCGCTGTATTTCCTGCAAGCCGTGGCGCCGACCAAATTGGTGGACGGTGCCTGGCTGTACGGCGTGTTGAAACATTGGCAAGACCACCGGTTCGACGGCCTGCTGTGCACGTACCTGGAGGAGTTGGGTGACGGCCATCCGGCGCAGAACCATGTGGTGATCTACCGCAAGCTGCTCGCCGAACACGGTTTGGTCGATGCCCCGGACATCGACGATGAGCGCTACCTGCAAGGGGCTGTGCAACTGGCGCTGGGCTACGCCGGCGATGAGTACCTGCCGGAAGTGATTGGCTACAACCTGGGCTACGAGCAGTTGCCCCTGCACCTGTTGATCAGCGCCTACGAGCTGAGCGAACTGGACATCGACCCGTACTATTTCACCCTCCACGTGACCATCGACAACGCCAGCACCGGCCATGCCCAGAAGGCTGTGCAGGCACTGATGCAATTGATGCCGATGGCGGCGGATCGCGAGGCGTTCTGGCAGCGGGTGACCCTGGGGTACCGGCTCAATGACCTGGGCCAAGGCAGCCGGGCGATCATCGAATCGTTCGACCTCGACCGTGAAGTGCTGGACATGCTTGAACGCAAGCGCCCGTTCGGCCAGCACATGCATTCCGATTACTGCAAATTCGAAGGCAAGACCGTCAACCAGTGGCTGGCGGCCCCCGGCCAATTGAAAGGCTTCCTTGAGGCAATGCAGAACAAGGGCTGGATCAAGCGCCACCAGGATCCGCAGGACAGCCGCTTCTGGATGCTGATCGAAGGCGCGGGGGCGGCGATGTTCGGTGTGTTCAGCCCCTATGAGAAACAATTGCTGCACGACTGGATCGCCGGTGACTGGTTGCACAAGAGCGAGCGCACCCGTCCGCGCCGCGGCCTCGGCACCACCAGCGAACCGCAGACGCCAATCGACGACCCCGATGTGCAAAGCCTGCAACAGACGCTGCGCAGCCAGTCCCCCGATGAGCAGATGCAGACCTTGATGCCCTGGCTCTCGGCACGCTGTCACAGCCATCCGGCCGGGCTGCTGGCCACGCGTCGTTTCATCGAACTCAAGTCCGCCATTCGCTAGGGAGCCCTGCATGAATCAGGAAGATCGCCTGTCCACCTCCGACCTGGCGCTGTTGCAACTGGGGCGGCGCCTGCAAGCCGACGGTTACCGCTTCATCACCCCGACGCCGTTGACCCATGAACGGGTCAACCAACGGCCCGGCAACGAGCACTCCAAGACCCTGCGGGATGTGTTCGGCTGGTCGCGGCCGTTTGCTCCCGGGCTGATCTCGGCCGATGAGCAGCGCCAATTGCAAGAAGCCGAGGTGCTGGAGGAACGCGATGGTTTGCTGCGCAGCCGAGTGCGCTGGTCGAGCCTGGACGGCTTGTTGTTCGCCCATTCGCAATTTCCTACGCAGGCCAGCGACGCGGTGTTCTTCGGCCCGGACAGCTACCGGTTCGCCCAACTGATCCATGCCCACCTGCAACAGAGTTTCACCGCGGTGCATAGGGCCGTGGACATTGGCTGTGGCGCCGGTGTCGGCGCCATCGTGATCGCCCGGGCCCGGCGCGAGGCCCAGGTGCTGGCGCTGGACATCAATCCCCTGGCCTTGCGCCTGACAGCGGTGAATGCCGCCCTGGGCGAGGTGGCCAATGTCGAGATTGCCCGCAGCGACGTCCTCCAGGATGTCGAGGGCAATTTTGACCTGATCGTCGCCAATCCACCGTACATGGCCGACCCGTCGGAACGCGCCTATCGCCATGGCGGCGGTGTGCTGGGCGCCGGGCTGTCGCTGCGCATCGTCGAGCAGGCCTTGCCCCGGCTGACCCCCGGCGGCTCGCTGGTGCTCTACACCGGCGTGGCGATGGTCGATGGCCGTGACCCGTTCCTGGAAGCGCTGGAGCCTTGGCGCGACTCGGCGGAATTTGGCTGGACCTACAAGGAACTGGACCCAGACGTGTTTGGCGAGGAACTGCTGACGCCGGGTTACCGGGAGGTGGAAAGGATCGCCGTGGTGGCGTTGGTCGTGACCCGCATTGGCGCGGGTATCGGAGGGATTATCGATGAACAGGCGTCTGAAGTTCGGCATTGAAGAGGAGTACTTCGTCACCGACCTGCAAACCCGGTGCATGCCCACCCAGCCGCCTGCCGAGGCAGTGGCGGCATGCCGGGCCGAGCTGGGCGAGCATTTCGCCCATGAGATGTTCCTCAGCCAGGTCGAGATGGCGTCGCCCATCTTCCTCAGCCTGGACGCGGCCGCCGACTACCTGACCCAGGTGCGCAGCGGCCTGACCCAGCGCCTGGCGCCGTTCGGCCTGGGCCTGCTCAGCGCCGGCTCCCATCCGATGGTCACTCAGGGCTTGCAGCCCACGGATGAACTGCATTTCCAGCAACTGTTCGATGATTACCAACGGGTGGCACGGCGCAGCGTGCTGTCGGGCCTGCATGTGCATGTCGAGGTGCCGGTGGACCGTGACCGGGTGCGGGTGATGAACGAGATCCTGCCGTGGTTGCCGATGTTTCTCGCGTTGAGCGCTTCCTCACCGTTCTGGAACGGCGCCTACACAGGCTTCAGCAGTTACCGCCAGGTGGCCTGCGATGAATGGCCACGCATGGGCGTGCCGGAATATTTCCAGGACGAATTGGCGTTTGCCGGGTACGTCAACCTGCTCATGCGCACCGGCTCGATTCATCAGCCCAGCGATTGCTGGTGGATCCTGCGACCGTCATCGCGCTACCCCACGCTGGAGTTGCGCATCTGCGATGCCTGCCCGCGGGTCGAGGACGTGTTGTGCCTGGTCTCGTTGTTCCGGGTGATGGTGGCCCACGCCATTGACCAGCCCCAGCCGGGCGCCGGGTACAGCCTGACCTCACACTGGACTCTCAAGGAAAACCGCTGGCGGGCCAAGCGTCACGGCATCCTCGCCGAGTTCATTGCCGAAGGGCAGGAGCAGCCCATGCTCATTGGCGAATGGCTGACCGTGGCCGAGCAGACCTTCGGTGAAACCGCCGCCGAGCTGGGCTGCCAGGAGGTATTCAAGCAGGCACGGCGCATCGTCCAGGAAGGCACCAGCGCCGACCGTCAGATCGTGCTCTACGAACAAGGCCTGTTGCTGGGCGACTCCGTGGAGCAGGCCTTGAGCCGGGTGGTCGATCAATTGGTGTCGGAGAGCGCCGGGCTGCCGGTGGCCGACCCGACGCTGCAGCACGTCGCAGGTGGACCATGAGCGCCAAGACCCTTGACGACTACAACCGCATGCGTGATTTCGGCGCTACCTCGGAACCGGCGGCGAAGCGGCGTCCGCGCAAGTCAGCGAAAACCGCCCACGCCTTGCAGTTCTGCATTCAGAAGCACGACGCCTCGCGACTGCATTACGACTTCCGCCTGGAACTGGATGGCGCGCTCAAGAGTTGGGCCGTGCCCAAGGGGCCGTCGCTGGACCCCAAGTCCAAGCGCCTGGCGGTTCACGTCGAAGACCACCCGCTGGATTACGCGACCTTCGAAGGCAACATTCCCGAAGGGCATTACGGCGCGGGGGATGTCATCGTCTGGGACCGGGGCGTATGGATTCCCCAGGGCGATCCCCATGAAGCGTATGAGAAGGGCCGGCTCAAGTTCGAACTGCAAGGCGAAAAGCTCGCCGGCCTGTGGAACCTGGTGCGCACCCACATGCCCGGCAAGCAGGAGCAGTGGTTCCTGATCAAGCACCAGGACGACGCCGCGCGCCCCGAAACTGAATACGACGTGGTCCAAGCCGAACCGGACAGCGTGCTCAGCGAGCGCACCCTGGTGCCCAGGCGGCGGGGCAAGGCCGCCGCGGCGAAAGCGGTCAAACAGCCGGAAAAAGCCGCCAAGATCAAGCCGACGAAAAAAGGCGCCAGAACCACCCTTGACGGTGCAGTGGCCGGGCCTCTGCCGGAAACCCTCAAGCCGGAACTGGCGACGCTGGTCGAAAGCGCCCCCGACGGCGAGTGGCTCTACGAAATCAAGTTCGACGGTTATCGGATCATGGCGCGGATCGACCACGGTGAAGTGCGCCTGATCACTCGCAACGGCCATGACTGGACCCACAAATTGCCCAGGCAGGCCGAGGCCCTGGCGGCGCTGGGGCTGGAGTCGGCCTGGCTCGACGGCGAGATGGTGGTCGCCAATGAGCACGGTGTGCCGGATTTCCAGGCCCTGCAGAATGCCTTCGACGCAGGCAGCAGCGGCCAGATCGCCTACTACCTGTTCGACCTGCCTTATCTCAACGGCATGGATTTGCGCAACGTCCCGGTGCAAGACCGCCGCATGGCGCTGCAAGCCGTGCTACAGGCCAATGACAGCCCCTTGCTGCGTTTTTCCGATGCGTTTGAGCAAACCCCTGAAGCGCTGCTCAACAGCGCCTGTCAGATGCAGATGGAAGGGCTGATCGGCAAGCGCATCGGCAGCGTCTATACCTCCCGTCGCAGCAGTGACTGGATCAAGCTCAAATGCAAGAATCGCCAGGAGTTCGTGGTGATCGGTTTCAGCGAGCCGAAGGGCGCCCGCAGTGCCTTCGGCGCTTTGCTGTTGGGGCTGCACGACGCCGACAGCGGCCAGTTGCGCTACGCCGGCAAGGTTGGCACCGGGTTCAACGAAGCGACCCTCAAGAGCATCCACCAGCAACTGCTGCCCCTGGAGCGTAAGAAGCCTGCTGTCATCAACCCGCCGACCGGTTACGAAGCCAAGGGCGTGCATTGGTTGGAGCCGACCTTGCTGGCCGAAGTCGCGTTCGCCGAGATGACGAAGGAAGGCTCGGTACGCCACGCGGTGTTCCATGGCTTGCGCGACGATAAACCGGCCAAGGCCATCACCCAGGAGCTAGCGAAACCCGTGGACAAGACCTCCGCCCAAAAAACTACCGCCAAGCGCCCATCCAAGGGCGACGCGAAGCCTGCCGCAGCCAAACCCAAGGCAAAAGCCAAGGACAAGGCCGGCGACACGTCGGCCTTGGACGGAAAGGTACGGATCACCCACCCGGATCGCGTCATCGATGCGACCACCGGCACCACCAAGCGGCAGTTGGCCGAGTATTACGCCAGTGTCGCCGAGTTCATATTGCCCGAACTGGCCGAGCGCCCAGTCGCACTGGTGCGCGCACCGGACGGCATTGCCGGCGAGCTGTTCTTCCAGAAGAACGCCGAGCGCCTGGCGATTCCCGGCATCACCACCCTGGACAAGGACGTCACCGGGCAGCCGGTGATGATCATCAATAATGCGCAAGCGCTGATTGGCGCGGTGCAGATGAGCACCGTGGAACTGCACACCTGGAACGCGACGACGGTGGATCTGGACAAGCCCGACCGCTTTGTCCTCGACCTCGACCCGGACCCGGCGCTGCCATGGAAGCGCATGGTGGAGGCGACGCAACTGACCCTGTCGGTGCTCGATGAGCTGGGTCTCAAGGCGTTTCTCAAGACCAGTGGTGGCAAGGGCATTCACATTGTCGTCCCGCTGACTCGGAAAGCCGGATGGGACGAGGTCAAGGATTTCAGCCACGCCATTGTCAGCCACATCGCCAAGCTGCTGCCGGACAGGTTCTCGGCCGTCTCGGGTCCGAAGAACCGGGTCGGGCGGATCTTCATCGATTACCTGCGCAACGGCCTCGGCGCCACGACGATCTGCGCCTACGCCGTGCGTACCCGCGACGGGCTGCCGGTGTCGGTGCCGATCTACCGCGACGAGGTGGCGCAACTCAAAGGGGCGAACCTGTGGAACGTGCACAACGTCCATGAGCGGCTGGCGGAGGTCGGGCATGAGCCCTGGGCCGACCTGAAGAAAACCCGCCAGAGCATCACGGCGGACATGCGCCGACGGATAGGGATGAAGAAAGCGGCCAAGTAATGCCAGGCTTCCTATGGGGATGGCTTATGTGTGGGATGGCTTGTGTGGCGAGGGAGCTTGCTCCCGCTGGGGCCGCAGCGGCCCCTCTGATAGTTTGATGCCCTCATGGGGCCGCTGCGCAGCCCAGCGGGAGCAAGCTCCCTCGCCACACTCGCCACATAAGCAGCCCCTCTGTGATCAACCCACCGGCACCCGCAGGTACTCCGGCTGCAACACGTTGAACCAGAGCAGAATCATTTCCACCAGGATGGTCACCAGCACCAGCAAGCCGACGCCCCACACACAGGCCGAGTAGAGCAGCCCTTGTTCCTTCCTGAGGTTCATGAACCGCGGCAGGCCGACGAAAAGCAGGAACGTCGAGTAGGCCGACGCGGCCAGCAACACGGCCACCGCCAGCCAGCGGCTCGGGTAGAGCCCGGAAATGCCGGCCAGGAAATACGGCGTGGCGGTGTAGGCGGCAAAACCGATGCACTGGTTGAGGGACGGGCGCGCCTCAAAGGTACGGGACATCCAGCGAATGAACACCCCCATCAGCGCCACGCCGGCGACGATGGTCAGGTACAGCAACACGCACAGTTGCAGGGCGCTGGCCTGGGTCAGCCGTACGGTTTCGTTTTCCGCCAGGCTCCAGCCGGTCCAGGTGATACCGATGAACAGGCAGGCTGCCGGAATCAAGGCCAGCAACAGCAAGTGCGCCAGGTAATGACGCGGGTGAGCTTGCTCTTCTTGGCGAATGTCCTTCCAGGCGAACTCAGGGTGGGTGAACAGTTTGACGAAAAGTGCAGACATGACGACCTCCTGATCGTGACAGCCTCAGCGTGAGGCCCTGGAATTTTGAGGTGCACCGCGTGCCTGAGGTTTCATTTATTTGGCCCACGCAGGCGACCTCCGATCAGAGGGAATGAATTGGTGGCCATGGGGTCAACCCATCAGCACCCTTGGAGGATCGTGTGCCATGACAGTTGCCCGGGAGATGGTTGATTACTTGCGTGAGCACGACTTGCGCCTGACCACGGCCGAGTCCTGCACCGCCGGCCTGATCGTCACGATACTGGCCGAAATACCGGGCAGCGGGTCGCTGATCGAGAGCGGCTATGTGGTGTATTCCCCCGAGGCGAAGCAGCGACTGCTGGGCGTCAGCCCGCGGACCATCGATACCTTCAATCTCACCAGTTGCGAAGTGGCCGAGGAAATGGCCCTCGGCGCGCTGCACGATGCCGACGCCAACGTGGCCGTGGCCACCACCGGCATTCTCGGACCGGACGACATGGACGGCATTCCGGCCGGCACCGTCTGTTTCGCCTGGGCCTTCGAAGTGCACGGCAGGCGCGCATTGTTCAGCCGCCGGGAACGCTTCTTCGGCAGTCGCAACCAGGTGCAGTTGTGCGCCGCCGAGCATGCGCTGCTGCAACTGCGGCATTTCCATCAACGCGCCCTGGCGGGTGAATCGAGATAGGTGGACGCCATGCCCCGGCACAGCGAGCCTGAGGATTTTCACAGCCGCACGTTTCCGGTGCGCGAAGACATGGCCTATCAACTCAAAGTCTGGCGGTTCGAGCGGGTCGGTTGGTATGGACTGGTGCTGCTGGTGATCCTGACGTTGCTCGGCCTGTTTTCCCGTGGGCCGTTGAGCTCTCGCGAGGTGCGAAGCGACGATGGCGGGCTCACCGTCGAGTATGAAAGGTTCCACCGTAACGGTTCCACCAACCCGCTGACTGCTCACCTCAAGGGCGCGCCCAACGCAGTGCTCGAAGTGGAGTTGGGTGGCGATTGGCTCGAAGGCTTTGACGTCGAGGCCTTGCAGCCCCAACCCTTGCGTTCGGCGGCCGCGGGTAAAGGCATGAAGTTCTGGGTGCAGGCCGACGCCCAGGGCCAGGCTACCCTTTATCTGTCCGTCCTCAGCGATGGCCTGGGAACCTACCACAGCCGCATCGCCATCCCCGGTGGCCGCTCAGTCAGTTTCGAACAGTTCGTTTTCCCTTAGGTGACCTATGGATTCCGTGTTGCGCGCCGCCGCGATCTATGTGGCATTGCTGGTCCTGTTCAAGATTGCCGGCCGCCGCTCGCTGGCGGAAATCACCACCTTCGATTTCGTGCTGCTGATGATCATTGGCGAGGCGACGCAGCAAGCGCTGTTGGGCGACGATTTCTCGCTGACCAACTCGCTGATGGTGATCGTCACGTTGATTGCCATCGATGTCGGCTTGTCGCTGCTCAAGCTGCGCTCCAGGTGGGTATCGCAGTTGATCGACGGCGGGCCGACCATCATTGTCGAGGACGGTCGGATACTGCATGGTCGCCTGCGCCATGCACGGTTGGTGGAGGAAGACATCATGGAGGCAGCGCGCGCGAGCCAGGGCATCGAGACCCTGGAGCAGATCAAGTTTGCGATTATCGAGCGCAACGGGAAGATCTCGGTGATTGCCAGGGAGTCAGCCTGAGCGCGACCCCTAGCCTGGCGAGCGAGCTGTGTGGCGAGGGAGTCCCCCTCGCCACGGGTTACCGATCAGAGAATCGGCTTGCCGCCCGTAATGCCATAGCGCGAACCGGAAATGTAGCTGGACTCATCCGAGGCCAGCAGTACGTAGATCGGCGCTACTTCCACCGGTTGCCCCGGTCGGCCCAGCGGGGTCTGTGAACCGAAGTTCTGCACCTCTTCCTCGGGCATGGTCGCCACAATCAGCGGCGTCCAGATCGGCCCCGGCGCCACGCTGTTCACGCGTATGCCCTTGGGCCCCAGCATCTGGGCCAGGCCGCCGGTGAAGTTGGCGATGGCGCCCTTGGTGGTGGCGTAGGCCAGCAGTGTCGGCTTGGGCATGTCGGAGTTGACTGAGCTGGTGTTGATGATCGACGCCCCGGCCTTCAGGTGGGGCAGGGCCGCCTGGCAGATCCTGAACATCGAAGTGATGTTGATATCGAAGGTGCGCACCCATTCCTCGTCGGGGATGTCCTCGAGGTTTTCGTGGGTCATCTGGAACGCCGCGTTGTTGACCAGGACGTCGATGCGGCCGAACCGCGCGACGGTCTCGTCGACCACGCGGCGGCATTGGGCCTTGTCTGCCAGGTCGCCGGGCAGCAGCAGGCATTGGCGGCCAGCCTTTTCGACCCAGCGCGCTGTTTCCTGGGCGTCCTCGTGTTCATCCAGGTAGGAAATCGCCACGTCGGCACCTTCCCGGGCAAACGCAATCGCCACGGCGCGACCGATGCCGCTGTCGGCCCCGGTAATCAGGGCTATCTTGTTCGACAGGCGTCCGGAACCGCGGTAGCTCTGCTCGCCACAGTCGGGGTAAGGGTCCATTTTTCGTTGGGAGCCGGGCACAGGCTGGCTTTGTTTCGGAAAAGGTGGGGTAGGGTAGTCGACCATGATCGTTCTCCATGCGGGATGTGGTTGCAATGGAGGGTGGACGTTGGGGCCTCGGGCAGAGTTCGGTTGGATTGTCAGACGGGTCGATGAGCTGCACGGTGGACGAAATCGAAGAGGAGGTAGGCATGTTCAGTCATGTGATGATCGGCGCACGCGACTTGGCGAAAATGGTCGCCTTTTACGATGCGGTGCTCGGTACCCTGGGCATGGTGCGCATGCCCAGTGAAAACGACACGGGCCCGCCCGGCGAGGGCTGGCAGCAACCTGGCAGGCCATGGCCGCTGGTGTTCGTGCAGGAACCGTTCAACGGTCTTCCCGCCACCTGGGGCAATGGCATGCAGGTCAGTTTCGCCGCCGACTCACCGCAGACCGTGCGCGCCGCGTGGGAACAGGCGCTCGCCATGGGCGGCTGCGACGAAGGCGCGCCAGGCCTGCGCGAGCATTATTCGCCCGGGTACTTTGGGGCGTACTGTCGGGATCCGGAAGGCAACAAGCTGTGCTTCGTGCATGCGCCGGACCTGCGGGTGTGAGTTGTCAGTCCCCTGGTGGCGAGGGAGCAGCCCCCCCTCGCCAACGTCTTCAACCCCTGGCCTTGAGGCTGCGCTCCATTCGCGCAATGCCTTCCTCCAGCAGTGCCCGCGGGCAGCCGAAGTTCAGGCGCACGAACTGGCCGGCGTCATCGCCGAAATCCAGGCCGGCGCTCAGGCCGACCTTGGCGTTCTGGAGGAAGAACCCCTGCGGATCCTCCAGCCCCAGCGCCGAGCAATCCAGCCAAGCCAGGTAGGTGCCCTGGGGGACCGTCATGGTGATGCCGGGCAGGCGCGTCTCGACCGCTTCCACCAGGTAGTCGCGGTTGGCTTGCAAGTAGGCCTTCAACGCTTCGAGCCACGGGCCTGCTTCGCTGTAGGCCGCGCAGGTCGCTTCCAGCCCCAGGGCGTTGACGCTGTCGACCATGCCGGCGCGGGCAGCGTTGACCCGCTCGCGCAACCTGGCGTCCTGGATGATGGCGAACGAGGTCTTCAATCCGGCGATGTTATAGGCCTTGCTGGCGGACATCAGGGTGATGGTGCGTGCGGCAATCTCCGGGCTGAGGGAGGCGGTCGGAATGTGCACGCGCCCGTCGAAGCACAGGTCGGCATGGATTTCGTCGGAGATGATCCAGGCATCCTGCGCCAGGCAGATATCAGCCACCGCCTGCAACTCTTCGCGACCGAACACCTTGCCCAGCGGGTTGTGGGGGTTGCTCAACAACAACGCACCGCCCCCTTGCAGGGCATCACGCAGCGGGCCAAGGGGCGTATGGAACTCGCCATTGAGCGCATTGAAACCCAGCTCGACCTTGTTCAGTTGCCAATGCCCCGGGGCGTTGCGCAGCGGCGGGTAGTTGGGCACCTGCACCACGACATTCTGGTCGGGCGCGACCAGCGAGTGCAGGGCCATGTTGAAGCCCGGCTCGACCCCCGGCAAAAACACGATCTGCTGCGGCTCGACCCGCCAGGCGTACTTGTTCCACAGGTCGGCCACGACCGCTGCGCGAAGGTTGTCCTGGGCCACGCTGTAGCCCAGCATCGGGTGTTCGAGGCGCTTGTGCAGCGCCTCGATGACCACGGGCGGGGCAGGGAAGTCCATGTCCGCCACCCACATCGGCAGCACGTCGGCCGGGTAGCGACTCCATTTGGTGCTGCCGGTGCCGTGGCGCTCGAACACCGTGTCGAAATCGAATGTCATGGTCGTTCCATCAGTCTGGGAATTGGGATGGGGGCCATGATAAAGCAAAGGGCGCCGGAGCGTTCATCGGTAATCCCCCGTGCCGTTGCGATGACGTGGCGCCGCCGATTCAAGTGAAGCGCTGAACCAGTCGAGCATTTCATCCCAGACCCGAGTGGCCGACGCGCGGAAATAGCCCATGTGCCCGATGGCTTGCCGGGGTGAGTCGGGCGCAAGGTTGCGGGTCAGCACCGATGCATTCCGGTACCCCTTGATGAAGGCATCCCGTGACACGGGTGGCGCCCAGGGATCGTCGCTCGCGTTGGCGAACACCACCGGCACGCGTACCTCGGCGTACAGATCGGCGACGTGCGCCATGGCCGGGTCGTCGAAAAAATAATGGGGATGGGCGCACCAGCGTTTCCAATCCTTGTAGACACCCAGCGGTAAGTCGTCGCCCATGCCCAGGATGCTCCAGGCCATGTAGCCCTTGCAGGCGACAATCACCGGCAGCACCCATGTCCACAGCAGGCGAACCTTGAAGGCCTCTCGCCGGGGCATCCATCCGGCCCAGCCGGCGCCGGTCCCAAAGCAATAGGCCGCGGTGATCCGGTCGTGGTTGGGTAGCAGGCCCAGTGCGTGCCCGCCAAAGGAGTGGCCCACCCAAAATAGAGGGGTGTGACCGTCGTCCATGAACTCGACGGCTGCGGCCAGGTCTTGGTACCCCCAGTCCAGATAAGACATTTCGAAGCCTTTGAGCGTCTTTGGCCGAGACTCGCCGACGCCCCGGTAATCGATGGTCAGCACGTTGAACCCACGCGCGCTGGCGTGTTGGGCAAAGCGCCGGTAGAAGCGTTGTTGCACGCCCGTCGCGCCCGCCATGATCAGGTTGCCCTTCGGCGTGCCCTGGGCGCAGTAGCGGGTGGCGGCGAGACGAAAACCATCGCTTGTTGTCAGGTTCACCTGATCGATGACTGAGAAGGCCTTGGACGTTACAGGTTTGCTCATGAGGGTTGTTCCGTTCGTGTGGCGGCGATCAGCTCTTTGCCAAGAATGAAGTTATCCGGACGCCCCGATCAGTGGCTCGGCCAGTGCTGCCGAACCCGTTGCGATCGGGAGGTCCGGGCGGCGTCCGGGGTCAGCGACCTTTGAACACCGGCTCACGCTTTTGCATCATCGCCATCACGCCTTCGCGCACGTCTTCGCTCTTGATCAGCGAGAACAGCAGGGCATTGAGGTTCGAGAGCGCGGCGGCGTCGCCTTCATCCCGAGCCTGGAAAGCCGATTGCAAGGTGGCCTTGATGGCCAAGGGTGCGGCCTTGGCGATGCGCTCGGCGTATTCGAGGGCTCGGGCCAACTCCTGGCCGGGCTCGACCACTTCGGTCAGCAGGCGCATGGCCAATGCCTGGTCGGCGTCGAAGGCTTCACCGGTCAGCATGTAGCGCATGGCGTTGGTCCAGCCGGCAGCCTGGGTGAAGCGAACGGTCGAGCCGCCGGAGGGTGGAATGCCCCGCAGCACTTCCAGGTGGGCGAAGCGTGTGTTGCTGGCGGCGATGGCAATGTCGGCGTTGAGCACCAGTTCGATACCGGCGGTCCAGCAGGTGCCTTGGACGGCGACGACCACGGGCTTGGTCCGACGCGGTTTCGACACGCCCCAGGGGTCAATGCCTTCGTCCGGGTACTGGAAACCACCCGAGGCCAGCTTCGGCGCCAGTTCCATCAGGTCGAGGCCGGCGGTGAAGTGTTCGCCGTGGGCGAACAGCACCGCACAACGCGATTGCTCGTCGCGCTCGAACTCACCGAAGGCCAGGGCCAGGTCGGTGAGCATGGCACTGTCGAAGGCGTTGCGTTTGCCCGCCCGATCAAGGCCGATCAGGAAAAGATGGCCACGTTGCTCGCGGGTGACACGACCCGCACCGCTGTTTGCTTCGCTCATGTAGGGCTCCTGGACACTGTTCAGTTACTTAACGTACGTTTGGTTTGCAGAAACTAAACAAACATTCGGTAACCGTCAAATTGAGACGCCCAGGCTTATGTCATAGAATCAATCCCACTGATCGAGAGCAGGACTGACCGTGCGACCGTTGAAAATTCCCCGTGATGAGCTGCTCCAGCGCTGTGCAAACACGTTCAAGCGCCTTGGCTACCATGGCACGACCATGGACGCGCTGTCGTCGGCGTGCGGGTTGACCAAGGCTTCGTTCTATCACCATTACTCCAACAAGGAGTCGTTGCTGCGCGATGTGCTGGAGTGGACCCATGCCGGCCTCAAGCAAACCTTGTTCGCCATTGCCTACGATGAAAGCCGTTCGCCCCAGGAACGGTTCGTGGCGATGGGGCGCAAGGCCAGGAAGTTGTTCCAGCAGGATTCGATCGGCTGCCTGATGGGGGTGGTTGCCATCGACGCCACGTATGGCAAGACCGAACTGATGGAACCGATCCGCGCCTTCCTGGACGACTGGACCGCCGCGTTTTCCAGGCTCTTCATCGGGCGCTACGACCAGGAGCAGGCCACCGCGCTCGCCCGGCAACTGGTGGCTGATTTCGAGGGTGCGATCCTGTTGACGCGCATCTACGGCGACGCGGGCTACCTGGACGGCGTGATCGCGCGCGGTGTGCATCAGTTGGAAGCGGCCGAGATCGCCGGTTAGACCGCCAGCGCCTGCTCCAGGGTTTGCTTGAGTTCCTGCCAGATGACGTCCAGCGGTGCCGTGCTGCGGGCGGCCCGGTGGCAAAGGGGTTGGCTTGCGCCGCCGGGCATTGGACGGTTCATCAACGTAGGTTCCGGCGCTCTAGGGCGCTGAACAACAGCATGCTCACCAGCATCGCCACGCTGAACAGGATGACTTGCCAATGCCCTGTCAGCAGCAGGGCAACCGCGGGGCCGGGGCAAATGCCGGCGATGCCCCAGCCGATGCCGAACACCAGGCTGCCCCCGATCAGGCGCCGGTCCAGTTCGCGCTTGACCGGCCATTGCATCGGGTTGCCCAGTAATGAGCGTGAACGGCGGCGGGCCCAGGTCAGCGGGCCAATCGCCGCGCCTATCGCACCGGCCATCACCAGGCCCAGGGAAGGGTCCCAGGCGCCGCCCAAGTCCAGGAACGCCAGTACTTTTGCCGGGTTGGTCATGCCCGATAGCAGCAGCCCGAAGCCAAACAGTACACCCGCGATAAAAGCCGTCAACTTGACCATGTCAGGCCCCCAGCACGTGGCGCAGAATAAATACGGTGATGAAACCGCTGAACATGAAGCAGGCCGTGGCCACCATCGAACGCGGTGACAGGCGGGAAAGGCCACACACGCCATGGCCGCTCGTGCAGCCCGAGCCGTAGCGGGTGCCGAGGCCCACCAACAGGCCGGCGACCGCAAGGCCAAGCCAGCCGCCCTGGAATTCGATTCGCGGCGCCACGGCAAACACCCCCCATAACAGCGGCGCGACCAGCAAGCCCAGCAGAAACAACGCCTTCTCATCGACGCCTTCGCTGCCACGTTGCAAAAGGCTGCCGATCAGCCCGCTGATGCCGGCGATGCGACCGTTGGCGATGACAAACAGGGCAGCGGCGAGGCCGATCAATACGCCGCCGGCGAGGGAGGACCACGGGGTGAAGTTGAGCCAGTCGATTGTCATGATGGGGTCACTGTTGCTGGGTTGGCCGTCGCGCCGAGCCTGGCACGGCGAAAATCCAAGTGTCGTCCTGTGATGCAGTTCTTACAACTGCATTGAAAGGTTGGGCCTACTGTCGCGATGGGGGCGAGCTTGTCGTTACACTGCGCCTCCCCGATTTTCAGCAAGGAAGCGATGGATGCGTTCGCTTGTCAGTGGTGTGCTTCTTTCCGCGGCCCTGGTGGCGCCGGCGATGGCTGAACCGCGCTCTTTTTCGGTCAATGACCGCGACGGCCAATACCGGGTCGACGTCCTGTTCCCGGACCCGCCCGAAGACCCCGAGCAACTGGCGCAAGCGTTCATCACCGTGCGCGACAACAACACGCAAGCAGTCTTGCAGCAGTTGCAGACGCCGGCCGGCAATGTGCCGGTCGATCGCGACGGCAAGGTGAACCCCTGGCTGCTGGGTCCCTTCAGCCTGTTGTATTTCGCCGACTTCAACTTCGACGGTCGCCAGGACCTGGCGATTCGCAACGGCACGGACCCTGAGTCGCGCTACAAGCCGATGTTCGACGTCTACCTGCAAAACCCGAACAAACCCCAATGGGTACTCAACGCCGCCCTGACGGACCTGGCGAAGCAAGCCAGCAGCGGGATGTTCTCGGTGATTGCCCAGGACCATATCCTGTTCACCCAGACCGACCGCGGCTGCTGCTCGACCCGTACCACCCAGTGGCAAATGCAGGGTGACGCGTTGGTCCGGCTTCGCTCTTCCAGCGAGGATGAGGTCGAGCCGAGCGAGCTTGGCGACAGCTCCAGCATGCCCAGCGGCTATAAACGCCAGACCTACGGAGAGTTGAAGGACGGCCAATGGCACGAGCAGACCAGCCTGAGCGGGCCGGACTACGAGGACCCGATCATGCTCAAGGGCACCGTCGGCGGCAAAGCCCCGGTGGACCTCTGGTACCAGCAACAGGGCGCGCTGATGATCGGTGAAGTGCGCTATACCAAGGGCGGCAACGGTAAACCGATCAAGTTGGCCGGCTTTATGAACAACGACGGCGATGACAGCTACGCGGTCCTCCAGGAATTTGCCGACGATGGCCGCCAGACAGGTATCTGGCGGATCACTCAGGGACAGGCCGAGCCCTACGACTTCACCGGCACCTGGATCAGTGGCGTCAAGGGCAATGACCGGCAAATGGCGGTCATGCTGCACGGTGATGCGGGCGAACCGGATGTCGAAGCGAGCGGTAAAGTCGGTTCCGCCCAGCGTAGCGGTCATTACCAGATGCGTAAGGACGCCCAGGGGCACGACGCCGACCTGGACTTGAAGATCCTGCCCGAGCGGGATGCCGAGGGCAGAGAAGTCGCAGAGTTTACAGTGACCGTGAGGGACGCCGCGACGGCCCGGCAAGTCTTGCGGGAGCACCAAGTGGTGCCAATGGACGCCGACAACCTGATCATCGTGCGCGGGCCACAGGCGTTGGGCGACGGCGGGCCTTATCACATACAGCTGTTACCCCACTTCGCGGTCATCAGCCACAACGAAGCGTTCGAGTCCCCGGAGGATCTGCCGGGGATGTACCTGAGGCGGCAGCCTTGAGTTCAGGGCGGCTGAGCCTTGGCCTTGGCGGGCAGGCTTGCTCCCTTAGGTTATCGGAGTGGAGCTTGCCCGCTCGAAATTCGATAGCAAATTCCCATCCACGCGCTAACATCCGCGATCATCTCCAACACCTTGGATCGCTCATCATGAAAGGATCTCTCACCATGACATTGCGTCTGCTTGCCGCCAGCCTGTTCCTGTTTTCTTCCCTGACCCACGCCGCCGAGCCGGCCAGTGTGCCCAAAGCCCTGCAAGAGCAGGTCGGACACCTGGTGGCACTGCTCCAGGACAGCTACGCCACCGGCTACCCCGAGGCGACCACGGCCCAGACCTTGAACACCGGCGAGGAAAGCCAGGTGACGCTCGCCGTGTTCACCATCGAAGGCTTCGGCGGCGGCAACAACTACAGCCAATACCTGGCCGCCTTCACGCCTGAAGAAAACGAAGAAGGCATGCTGCATTACAGCCTGCTGGACGTCATCCGCATTGGCGGTGACAGCTGGCGTTCGATCGACAAGCTCAATGCCAAGCTGGTCAGCGACCCGGCGGGCGAGCAAACCCTGATCGACATCCCCGTGATGGAAAATACCGACGACGACGCGCCGAACTTCCCCAGCAAGACCGGCGTCATCCACCTGTCCCTGGAAGGCTCGAACGCCCAGCGACTGGTCGAGGTCAAGTAACGCGTCGCGCCGCTACTGCAGCGGCACATACACATCCGTCTGCCATTGGTTCTTCGGCGTTTCGGGATAGACACTCAGGTATTCGAAGAACAGCGGCTCATTACGCAGTTCTTCGCCACTGGTGGGAAGCCAGTCGCGATAGATCGGATAGATCGTTTCGCCGATGTGATCCGGCGACCCTGAATGGCGCACCACCACGTAGCGTCCCCCGGCAATGACGTGTTCGCGAATGCCGAATTCATTGGGCGCCACGGCCTCGTGAATTTCACCGCAAATGGCGAAGCGGAACGCGTGCGCCGGGGTCGTGTCGGGGTTGCTGTAAGGAATGCCGAACGTCCGGCTGGACGCCACCGGCGATTGCCCGCTCTGCCTGCGCCACTCGACGAATGTGCGCACTCTCTCGTCGACGCGTTCGGAAGGGCCGCAGTGTTCAAGCGCGGCGACTCTGACTTCGGCACGTTGCACGATTTTGACTTGCATGATGATGGTCCTGGAAAAGTGAGGGATGGCGAATACCGCATTCCAGACCTGCCAGTTTGGTGCCTTGCGGAAAACGCTCGGTGACCGGCCGAATGCTCGTCTGAACGCTCTGCTGAAGGCTTCGGGACTTTCGAAGCCAGCACTGAGGGCGGCATCCAGCACCGAACAGTCTGCCTGGGCGGTGAGCCGGTGTGCCGCCTGTCGCAGCCTCATCAGTTGCACATAGCGTGAAACGGACACCCCGACGAACGCCGTGAACTGTCGATGGAAATGAAACGCCGAAAAGTTCGCCACCTGGCTCAGCGCATTCACCGATAAGTCTGCTTCGAGATTGGCCTCGATGTAGGCGAGTACCGCGTTGAAGCGTTTCAGGTACGCGTGGTGGCTCGGCGTGTCAGGCACTGGAATAACCTTCCTGGAAGTACGGTCGGCAATAGCATCAACGATAGCCGGTAGAGATACCTAGCCGTGCTTGCTCAAGGCGTCGATTCCCGCTCAGCCCACCATCGCGCGTGGCGAAGGGCATTAACCGGCGGAAACTATCTCGCTCGGCGCGTTGCCGAAAAGACGTCAAGCCAGCGTCCGCCAAGGAAACCTGATGAACAACCCGAAAGTCATTCACCACGGTGCGCACGAAGGTGTGACCGGCTCGTGTCATCAGGTCTGGATGGACGAGACCTACAGTCTGCTGATCGACTGCGGCCAGTTCCAGGGAGAGGACGAGGGGCAGGGCGGGAACGATGCGCTGGGCCTGGATTTTTCCATCGAAGGCATCAAGGCCCTGATCGTCACGCACGTGCACATCGACCATGTCGGGCGGATTCCCAACCTGCTGGCGGCGGGCTTCGAGGGTCCGATCCTGTGCAGCGAGCCCTCGGCGCGGCTGTTGCCGATCGTGCTTGAGGATGCGTTTCGCCTGTCGATCAGTCGCGATCAGGAGCAACTGGAGCGCTACCTCAAGGTCGTCGAGCAACGGATCATTGCCTTGCCCTATGGCAACTGGTTCACCCTGCACGAAACCGATCAGACCCGTTGCAAGGTGCGCCTGCAACCGGCCGGGCATGTACTGGGTTCGGCGTATGTCGAATTGCAACTGGGCGAGGAATCGGCGGGCAGGCGCGTGGTGTTCAGCGGTGACCTGGGGGCGTCACATTCGCCGATCCTGCCTGACCTGGTGCCACCTGAGCGCGCCGACCTGCTGATCATGGAAAGCACCTACGGTGACCGCCGCCACGAAGACCGGGCCCATCGCCGCGAGCGTCTGTTGGCCGCCATCGAGCGGGCGTTGGCGGACCAGGGCACGGTGCTGATCCCCTCATTCAGCATCGGCCGGACCCAAGACCTGCTGTATGAACTGGAAGAGATCCTCCACGAAAAAGACCTGTCCAACCCGGTCCGTGAGCCCCCGACCACCGCCAAGAACGGCGCTGCCGATATCGACTGGCCGCAGATTCCGATCATTCTCGACTCACCGCTCGCCAGCCAATTCACCCGCACCTACAAGGAACTGCAGGGCTTCTGGGATGACGACGCCCGGCAACGCCTGGAACAAGGCCGCAAGCCGCTGTCCTTCAAGCAACTGATCACGGTCGATAGCCATGATGAACACCGACGCATCGTCGAGCACCTTACCGACACCGCTCGCCCGGCGATCGTCATCGCCGGCAATGGCATGTGTTCCGGCGGGCGAATCGTCAACTACCTCAAAGCCATGTTGGGCGATCCGAGGCATAACGTGGTGTTCGTCGGCTATCAGGGCAAGGGCACGCCTGGGCGGGACATTTTGACCCACGGGCCGGAGGGCGGATTCGTGATGCTGGAGGGCGCTCGCGTCGACATCCGTGCCGGTGTCGACAGCGTCAGCGGCTACTCGGCCCATGCGGACCAGGCTGACCTGGTGGGCTTTGTCACCGGAATGAAGGCCTGGCCCGGGGAAATCCGCCTGATCCACGGCGAGGACCAGGCCAAGCAGCGCCTGGCCGAGGTGCTGCGGGCGAGGTACCGGGAGGCGGGCCAGGAGGGCCAGATCTCCATTCCCCCGTCGTGATCGGCCGGCGCTGGAGGGAGACTTGTCGCATAAATTTGAATTACACGACGTGGCTCGCCAGAATCGCGCCCCGATCCGGGCAAAAGGTGCCGGACGTTGAGGGTCAAAGGGGCGGCAGTTGAACGAACAGACATTGTCCATGCGTCTGGAACGCGTGGCGGCGCACGTGCCGTTGGGCGCGCGATTGGCCGACATCGGTTCGGATCACGCTTATCTGCCGGTGGCGTTGGTTCGCCGTGGCGCTATTACAGCCGCAGTGGCCGGTGAGGTGGCATTGACGCCGTTCGCGGCCGCCGGGCGAACCGTGCGTGAAAGCGAGCTGGAGCGCCAGGTCACAGTGCGCCTGGCCAACGGGCTGGAGGCGATCGAGCCGAGTGATGGGATCACGGCGATCAGCCTTTGCGGCATGGGCGGGGAGACAATCCGCGACATCCTCGACAGCGCAAAAGCGCGCCTGAGCGGACAAGAACGCCTGATCCTGCAACCCAACGGCGGTGAGCAGCCGTTGCGCCAGTGGTTGATGGAGAACGACTATCGGATTCTCTGCGAAGAGGTGCTGCGGGAGAACCGCTTTGACTATGAAATCATCGTTGCCGAGCGCACGGGCCCGGTGCTGTATACCGCCCAGGAGCTGTACTTCGGCCCCTTGCAGTTGCAGTCACGCAGCCCGGCCTTCCTGGCCAAGTGGCAGCGCCTGCTGCGCCAGAAGCACAAGACCCTGGCCAGCTTCGCCCAGGCGCGGCAGGCCGTGCCCGAGGCGAAGGTGCAGGCCGTTGCCCGCGAGGTGAAGTGGATTACCGCGCTGTTGGCATGACAATCAAGCCGTCCTTGTCATCAGAAGATGAACTTGAACAGCGCAATGACCACGATCAGGCCGATCAGGAAAATGATGCCAACGGTGCCGCCAAGGAATTTCAACATAAGAACGCTCTCATCAGATGGGCTTATTTTTCTAGACCGCCCGTGATGCCGCTCGTTTCGTTAATTTTCCTGCCGGTAGCAAGAAGGCGTCATTGCCGTCCGAGTTCTTCCCTCAGCGCGTCGATCAGGGCCAAGCAATGGATCATCGCTGGCGACGCGTCGTTGGCCCGTCGGCTCTGGATGATCGGCGAGGTCGCGTCGTCCTCCAGCAGCGTGCAGAAACCGATGTCGTCGCGGTGCAACACCTGCACCGAGGCCGGCACGAGGGTGATGCCCATGCCGGCGCCCACTAGGCCGATGGCGGTCTGCAGTTCGTTGGTCCACTGGGCAACATTGATGCTCAGGCCTCGCGCCTTGAAGAGGCCCATGACATGGTCGGCATAGCTCGGGCGTGGGTTGCCGGGGTAGAGCACGAAAGGTTCGGTGACCAGTTGATCCAGCGTCACCGGCTGACCGGTCAGCGGATGCCCGGCGGGTAGGGCGACCACCAGACGATCCTCCGTCAGCACTCGTTGGACAATCGCCGGGTCGTCGATGTGGATGCGCCCGAAGCCAATGTCGATACGACCGGCCTTGAGCGCCTCGACCTGTTGCAGCGTGGTCATTTCCGAGAGCCCGAGTTCCAGCGCCATCGCCTCGTGGCTACGCAGGCGGCGAATCAATTCAGGCAGCACGCCGTACAAGGTTGACGGTGCGAAACCGATCCCCAGCCAACGCTTTGCGCCCTCACCGATGCGCCGGGTATTGCCGCAGACCTTCTCCAACTGTTCCAGCAGGGTGGTGGTCTGCTCGAAGAAAAAACGTCCGGCGTCGGTGAGTTTCAGTGGACGCCCACGCTCCAGCAGCATGACCCCCAATTCGTCTTCCAACTGCTGGATCTGCCGGCTCAGGGGTGGCTGGGCGATGTGCAGGCGTTCAGCGGCGCGGGTGAAATTGAGGGTTTGCCCCAGGACCTGAAAATACCGCAGGTGGCGCAGTTCCATGGGGCCTCCCATGAGTGAATGGTTAATACCTTCAAGGTATCGATCCAGACCAATTCTATATTGGCTTCCCGAAAAAAGCCGTACCAGAATCGGTTCCAGAATTTTAAGAACCTGATGGGTATCGAGATGCTGGAAACCGCCATTGAGTCGATCGAGACGATCATCGTCGATCTGCCAACCATCCGCCCGCACAAGCTGGCGATGCACACCCTGCAGCACCAGACCCTGGTGATCATCCGCGTGCGCTGCGCCGATGGCATCGAGGGCATCGGTGAATCCACCACCATCGGTGGCCTGGCGTATGGCAACGAAAGCCCCGAAAGCATCAAGACCAACCTCGACCGGCACTTCGCACCGCTGCTGCTCGGCCAGGACAGCCGTAACGTCAACGCTGCGATGCTGCGTCTGGAGCGTTGCATCCGTGGCAACACCTTTGCCAAGTCCGGCGTCGAAACCGCTTTGCTCGATGCCCAGGGCAAACGCCTCGGCCTGCCGGTCAGTGAACTGCTGGGCGGACGGGTCCGTGATTCACTGCCGGTGGCCTGGACGCTGGCCAGTGGCGACACCCACAGGGACATCGCCGAAGCGGAAAAAATGCTCGATCTGCGCCGCCACCGGATCTTCAAGCTGAAAATCGGCGCCGGTGACGTCAACCGTGACCTGGCGCACGCCATTGCGATCAAGAAGGCGTTGGGCGAGCGTGCCAGCGTGCGGGTCGACGTCAATCAGGCCTGGGACGAGGCGGTGGCACTGCGGGCTTGCCGGGTTTTGGGCAGCAACGGCATCGACTTGATCGAGCAACCGATTTCGCGCAATAACCGCGCCGGCATGGCGCGCCTGAACGCCATCAGCCCGGCGCCGATCATGGCCGACGAATCCATCGAAAGCGTAGAGGATGCGTTCAATCTCGCCCGCGAGGGCGCGGCGTCGGTGTTCGCCCTGAAAATCGCCAAAAATGGCGGGCCGCGGGCCGTGTTGCGCACGGCGGCCATTGCCCAAGCGGCGGGCATCGCGCTGTACGGTGGAACGATGCTGGAAGGCGGCCTGGGCACCCTGGCGTCGGCCCACGCGTTCGTGACCCTGGACCGACTCGCCTGGGACACCGAATTGTTCGGCCCGCTGTTGCTCACCGAAGACTTTCTCAATGCCCCCCTGGTCTACCGCGATTTCGAACTGCACGTGCCTAAGGCCCCCGGCTTGGGAGTGAGCCTGGATGAAGAGCGCCTGGCGTTCTTGCGCCGTGACAAAACCGCCACCCACGTCCAAAGCGCCTGAGGAAAGCCCCATGCTGTTTCACGTAAAGATGACCGTGAACCTGCCGGTCGACATGAACCCCGAACGGGCCGCGCGGCTCAAGGCCGACGAGAGAGCCCTGGCCCAGCGCCTGCAAGCGCAAGGCACGTGGCGTCATTTGTGGCGCATCGCCGGGCTCTACGCCAACTACAGCGTGTTCGACGTCGACAGCGTCCAGCAACTGCATGACCTGCTGATGCAACTGCCGCTGTACCCGTACATGGCGATCGAAGTCACCGCGATGTGCCGCCACCCGTCCTCGATTCACGAGGATGATCGCTGAGCCCGTTGGGGCCGCCTCGCTACACTCATAATTACAAGATGAGGAACTACCGCAATGAACATCAAGATTTCCCACACGGCCGGCGTCCAGCAGTTTCTCGAGCAAGCCAGCGGCCTGTTCAACGACGAAGGGAACCCGCGCACCAAGGCTCTGGTTTACCGGATCCTGCGTGATTCGGTGAACATCATCGAAGACCTGGGCGTGACCCCGGAGGAATTCTGGAAAGCCGTCAACTACCTCAACGTCCTTGGCGCACGTCAGGAAGCCGGGCTGCTGGTGGCCGGCCTGGGCCTTGAGCATTACCTCGACCTGCTGATGGATGCCGAAGACGAGCAGGCCGGCAAGTCCGGCGGGACGCCGCGGACCATCGAAGGTCCGTTGTATGTGGCCGGCGCGCCGTTGTGCCAAGGCGAAGCCCGCCTGGATGACGGCGCCGACCCGGGCGTGACCCTGTTCATGCAGGGCCAGGTCCTGAACACCGCTGGCGAGCCTTTGGCCGGCGCTGTCGTGGACGTCTGGCACGCCAACACTGGCGGCACCTACTCGTACTTCGACACCACGCAATCGGCGTTCAACCTGCGCCGGCGCATCGTCACCGACGCCGAGGGTCGCTATCGCTTTCGCAGCATCGTGCCGTCGGGCTATGGCTGCCCGCCGGACGGTCCGACCCAGCAATTGCTCGATCAATTGGGTCGCCATGGCCAGCGCCCGGCGCACATCCACTTCTTTATCTCGGCGCCGGACCATCGGCACCTCACCACCCAGATCAACCTGGATGGCGACCAGTACCTGCATGACGATTTCGCTTACGCGACCCGCGACGAACTGATCGCCAGGATCACCTTCAGCGACGATCCGGCGCGCGCCAGCGCCCGGGGTGTCAGTGGCCGGTTTGCCGAGATCGATTTCGACTTCACCTTGCAGCCGTCCGCCCAGCCCGAAGAGCAGCAGCGCCACGAGCGAGTTCGCGCACTCGAAGCCTGACCCCACGACGGCCAACCGACGGCACGGGCATGTCCCGTGCCGTCGGTGTTTCGGGCGTGGCGCCGCGTAATAGCCATGGCCCTTATAACAAGAACGGGAGTGACCCGATGATGCACGCGCAACTCTTGAGTCAGCGCAGTACCGTGTTCGATCACGCCGACCCTCATGCAGTCTCTGGCTACATCAACCAGCATGTCGGTACCCATCGCATCGGCATGCCTCGGTCCGGGCGGCCGCTGGCCAGCCTCAACCACCGCAAGTTCGCCAGCCTCGACCTGTGTCGCATCAGCTACGGCGGCAGCGTGCGCGTCACGTCCGGGGCGCTGGAAAACGTCTATCACCTGCAAGTGTTGTTGCACGGCCATTGCCTGTGGCGCGGTCGTGGGCTGGAACATGCCTTCACGCCGGGCGAACTGTTGCTGATCAACCCCGACGAACCGGTGGACCTGACTTATTCGGCCGATTGCGAGAAATTCATCATCAAGTTGCCGGTCCAACTGCTTGAGTCGCTCTGTGACGAGCAACGCTGGCGGTATCCGGGGCAGGGCGTGCGGTTCCTGGAGAATCGCTATCGGCTCGATGAACTGGAAGGGTTTGTCGGCCTGCTGGCCATGATCTGCCAGGAAGCCGAAGCCAGCGAGCCGGTGCCCAGGGTGCAGGAGCACTACGCACAGATCATCGCCAGCAAGATGCTCGGCCTGATGAAAACCAATGTCAGCCGTACCTGCCTCGGCTCGCAGGCGGCCACGTTCGAGGGGCTCGCCGATTACATCGCCCGCCACCTCAAGCAGGACATCGACAGCGAGGCGCTGGCCCGCCAGGCGCGGATGAGCCTGCGGTCGCTGTACGGGTTGTTCGAGCGCCATGCCGGCACCACACCGAAGAACTACATCCGGCAGCAACGCCTGGAGCATATCAAGGCTTGCCTGAGCGATTCGGGTTGCAACGTTCGCAACGTCACCGAAGTGGCCCTGGACTATGGCTTCCTGCACCTTGGGCGCTTCTCCGATAGCTACCGCAAGCAATTCGGCGAACTGCCTTCCGAGACCTTGAAACGCCGCCACTGATGCGCCGGGCTTGCCCGCGAATGCGGTGGGTCAGTCGACCTCTTCATCAACTGACCCACCGCATTCGCGAGCAAGCTCGCTCCCACAAGGGCGTCTGGGGCGGACACACATCTTGATCCACCCAATAACGCTGTGGGAGCGGGCTTGCCCGCGAATACGGCATCGCATCCAACTCAATTCGCCAGTCGATTGCCCCTGCGCAAAACGGATAAAGGTCTGCAACCTTCGGATAGTGCACCCCATCCCCCCGTCCTAGCATGGCCCTGCCTGAACAAAAACAATGGAGGCGGCGGCCATGTCCCTGCGACCCGAATACCTTCACTCCCTGCTTGAAGACGACAAGGAACACGGCATCTATCGCTGCAAGCGCGAGATGTTCACTGACCCACGGCTGTTCGACCTGGAGATGAAGCACATCTTCGAGGGCAACTGGCTGTACCTGGCGCACGAAAGCCAGATTCCCGAGAAAAACGACTTCTACACCACCACCATGGGGCGCCAGGCGATCTTCATCGCGCGCAACAAAGACGGTGAGCTCAACGCCTTCCTCAATGCCTGCACCACCGTGGCGCGATGCTCTGCCGACACAAATCCGGCAACAAGAGCTCCTACACCTGTCCCTTCCACGGCTGGACGTTCAACAACTCCGGCAAGTTGCTCAAGGTCAAGGACCCTGCGGCGGCGGGCTACCCGTCGAGCTTCAACTGCGAAGGCTCCCACGACCTGACCCGGGTCGCGCGTTTCGAGTCGTATCGTGGCTTCCTGTTCGGCAGCCTCAACCCCGATGTCGTGCCGTTGGTCGAGCACCTGGGTGAGTCGGCCAAGATCATCGACATGATCGTCGACCAGTCCGCCGACGGCCTGGAAGTGCTGCGGGGCTCGTCGAGCTACATCTACGAAGGCAACTGGAAACTCACGGCCGAAAACGGCGCCGACGGCTACCACGTCAGTTCCGTGCACTGGAACTACGCGGCCACCCAGAACCAGCGCAAGCAGCGCGAGGCCGGCGATTGCAACCCGACCATGAGCGCCGGCAGTTGGGCCCGGCAAGGCGGCGGTTTCTATTCCTTCGACCGCGGCCACATGCTGCTCTGGACCCGGTGGGCGAACCCCGAGGACCGGCCGCTGTACGAGCGCCGCGATGAGCTCGCCCAGGGCTTCGGCAAGGCCCGCGCCGACTGGATGATCGAGCACTTGCGCAACCTGTGCCTGTACCCCAACGTTTACTTGATGGATCAGTTCAGCTCGCAGATCCGCATCGCCCGGCCGATCTCGGTCAACCGCACGGAAATCACCATCTACTGCATCGCGCCCAAGGGCGAGAGCGACCAGGCCCGTTCGAGCCGGATCCGGCAATACGAGGATTTCTTCAACGTCAGTGGCATGGCTACGCCCGATGACCTGGAAGAGTTCCGCTCCTGCCAGACCAGCTACCAGGGCAGTACGACCGCCTGGAACGACATGTCCCGGGGCGCCGAGCACTGGGTCGAGGGCGCCGACGAGGCCGCGAGGGAGATCGACCTACAGCCGTTGCTCAGCGGTGTGCGCACCGAGGACGAAGGCTTGTTCGTGTTGCAGCACAAGTATTGGCAGCAAACCCTGCTCAAGGCCCTGGCGGCCGAGCAGTCGGAACGGATCGCCGTGGAGGCCGTGCAATGACCATTACCCATGACGCCGTGCGCGACTTTCTCTACCGTGAAGCCCGTTACCTCGACGACCGCCAATGGGACGCCTGGCTGGAGCTGTACGCCCCGGATGCGACGTTCTGGATGCCCGCCTGGGACGACAACGACGAGTTGACCGAAGACCCGCAGCGGGAAATCTCCCTGATCTGGTACGGCAACCGCACCGGCCTGGAAGACCGGGTCTTTCGGATCAAGACCGAGCGTTCCAGCGCCACCGTGCCGGACACCCGGACCTCCCACAACCTCAGCAACATCGAGCTGCTCGAACAACGCGACGGCCTGTGCCAGGTGCGCTTTAACTGGCACACCCTGAGCTTTCGCTACAAGACCGTCGACAGCTACTTCGGCAGCAGCTTCTACACCCTGGATATGCGCGGTGAAAACCCGCTGATCAAGGCCAAGAAAGTGGTCCTGAAGAATGATTACGTTCGCCAGGTCATCGATGTCTATCACCTGTGAGGCAGCCGTCATGACTCATTCCATTGCATTGAACTTCGAAGACGGCGTCACCCGGTTCATCGAGGCCACCGCCTGCGAAACCGTGGCCGATGCCGCTTACCGCCAGGGCATCAACATTCCCCTGGACTGCCGCGACGGCGCTTGCGGCACTTGCAAATGCTTTGCCGAGGCGGGGCGCTACGAGCTGGGCGAGGACTACATCGACGATGCGCTCACCGCCGACGAGGCGCAGCAGGGCTTCGTGTTGACCTGCCAGATGCGCGCCCAGAGCGATTGCGTGGTGAGGGTGCCGGTGTCCTCGGACGTCTGCCGCACGCAACAGGCCCATTTCGAGGCGAACATCAGTGCGGTGCGCCAGTTGTCGCAGAGCACCATCGCCTTGTCGATCAGGGGCGAGGCCTTGAGCTCGCTGGCGTTTCTGCCGGGCCAATACGTGAACCTCGGCGTGCCCGGCAGCGACCAGACCCGCGCCTACTCGTTCAGCTCACTGCCGCGCGACGGCGAAGTCAGCTTCCTGATTCGCAACGTGCCGGGCGGCCTGATGAGCAGCTTCCTCACCGGCCTGGCCAAGGCCGGAGACACGCTGCGGCTGGCCGGGCCGCTGGGCAGTTTCTACCTGCGTGACATACGGCGGCCGCTGTTGCTGCTGGCCGGTGGCACCGGCCTGGCCCCGTTTACCGCGATGCTGGAAAAAATCGCCGAACAGGGCAGTGAGCACCCGGTGCACCTGATCTATGGCGTGAGCAACGATTTCGATCTGGTGGAGCTGGAACGGCTGCAAGCCTTCGCCGCCCGGATCCCCCGTTTCAGCTTCGCTGCCTGCGTAGCCAACCCTGACAGTCAGCATCCGCTCAAGGGCTATGTGACCGAGCACATCGAGCCTGGGCACCTGAACGAGGGTGATGTCGACGTTTATCTGTGCGGTCCGCCGCCCATGGTCGAGGCGGTCAGCCAGTTCATGGGCGAGCAGGGCATTGCCCCGGCGAACTTCTACTACGAAAAATTCGCCGCCAGCGCGGCCTGAGGTGTCCATGAGCCGATTCAACGAAAAAGTCGCGTTGATCACCGGCGCCGCCCAGGGCATCGGGCTGCGGGTGGCGCAACGCATGGCGGCCGAAGGCGCGCGGTTGATCCTGGTGGACCGTTCTGAGCGAGTCCTGGCGTTGCAGGAGGAACTGGCATCGGCCCAACCGGTGCTCGCCTTGACGGCGGACCTGGAACAGTACGACGAGTGCCGCCGCGTGATGACCCTCGCCGTGGCGCATTTCGGCCGCCTGGACGTGCTGGTCAACAACGTCGGCGGCACGATCTGGGCCAAGCCTTTCGAACACTATGAAGCCCCGCAGATCGAGGCCGAAGTGCGCCGCTCGCTGTTCCCGACACTGTGGTGCTGCCACGCGGCGTTGCCATTGATGCTTGAGCAGGGCAGCGGCGCGATCGTCAACGTGTCCTCCATCGCCACGCGCAGCATCAATCGGGTGCCCTACGGCGCCGCGAAGGGCGGGGTCAACGCCTTGACCGCGTGCCTGGCTTTCGAAACCGCCGGCCGCGGGGTGCGGGTCAACGCAACGGCGCCCGGCGGCACCGAGGCACCCCCTCGGTTGATCCCGCGAAACAGCGCCGAGCAAAGCCCGCAAGAAAGAACCTGGTACCAACAGATCGTCGACCAGACCCTGGACAGCAGCCTGATGAAACGCTACGGCACCTTGGACGAACAGGCCGCCGCGATCCTGTTCCTGGCGTCCGACGACGCGTCATACATCACCGGGGTGACCTTGCCGGTGGGCGGGGGCGATCTGGGCTGAGCCTTGATGCTGGCTTCGCCCAGGCGGTTATCGATCAAATACGATTGAGGGAGGACTCACCCATACACCGTCACCCGATTGCGCCCGGTCTCCTTGGAGGTGTACAGGGCGTGGTCCGACCAGGCGATCAGGTCCGCATGGCTGTTGGCGGGCTGGCTCAGGTCGGCGACGCCCAGGCTGATGGTGAAGCGGATGCGCTGGTCGCCATGCATCACTTCCAGGCCTTCGATGGCCTTGCGCAGGCGTTCGGCAAATACCTGGGCGCCGGCCTTGTCGGTGTCGGAAAGCACCACGCCGAACTCTTCGCCGCCGTAGCGCCCGGCGGCATCGGAGTCGCGCACATGCTCGCGCAGGACCCGCGCCACCTGCTCGATCACCTTGTCGCCGGCCTGGTGCCCGTAGGTGTCGTTGACCCGCTTGAAGTGATCGATGTCGAACATCACCAGGCTCAGCTCATTGCCATAGCGCAGGTGCCGGGCGTAGGCGGCCTTGAGGTTTTCTTCCCAGTGACCGCGGTTGTACAGGCCGGTCAGTCGGTCGATGCTCGACAACTGTTGCAACTGCGCATTGGCGGCCTGCAACTGATGACGGTTGGTGGCGACGTCGGTGACGTCGTAGATCACCAGGCAGATATGGTTGATCTTGCTGTCGGGAGAGTGCAGCGGCAGCAGCGTGGTGTTCTGGTACATGAATTCCTCTTCGCCGGTGATCGGCTGGTAGTTCATGAACCGCACCAGGTACGGGCGCTGCTCCCAGATGGTGAACGCCGGCGTGCCCAGAGTGGCGACGCTTTCCACCTTGCGGCTGAACCATTGGCGGTCGATTTCCGGAAACAGGCTGAAGAAGTGCTGGTTCTGGGCATCCTTGGGCTGTATGCCGGAGCGGTTCTCCATGAAGGTGTTCCAGACTTGCACACGGTAGTCGCGGTCGAGCACCACCACCCCGACGTCGATGCTCTGAACCACGGCCAGCAACCAGTGGAATTCGTTCAGGTCGATAGAATCGTTCATGGCTCAGTTCATCAAGTAGGCGAGTTTGTGGGTCAGGCGGGGAATGGAGTCCTCGGTGAACAGCAGCAACAGGTCGAAACTGATGTCCTGGCCCTCCAGGCTGTAGCTGATTTCCACGGCCAGGGTCTTTTTCCAGCGCTTGCGGTTGACCCGGATCAGCTCGTCGATGGCCGCATGCTGGCCCAGAATCTGCGGATGGCCCTGGGAAAACCCCACGTCGACCTGCTCGGCGATGCTGCTCAGGCAGGCGCCGATCAGCACGCTGGAGAGGTCCAGCAACATTTCGAGGTCGGAATAATCGGCGCTCTCACGCTGCATCAGGAGGGCGATGTCGGTGATTTCCGAATCGTGGAACATCAGCAGCGCCTCGCCGGCAATGCCCCCGCCGATGAACCCCTGGCAGATCGCGGTCAGTTGCTGGGAATTGCTGGCATCGGCCAGGGCCATGTGCAGTTCGCCGACTTCGAGGATGTTCACGTTCGGCACGGGCAATTGCACGAACACCCCAAGCACCTTGGCGATCAAGGCGGCGGCTCGGCCGATGGCGACATTGACGGTTTCGCGGAAGGCGTCGTGGAAACTGATCGCGGTGTTTTGTACCGCGCGTGGTTGCGGGGGTTGTCCGGGTTGTGCCAGCAACCCCAGCTTGCCGAGGGTCTGGCGCAACTCGGCTTCGTCGAACGGTTTTTTCAGGAAGGCCAGCGCGCCCAGTTCGCGCACACGGCGCACCGCTTCTTCCTGGACGTCGCCGGAGATCACAATGACCTGGGCCTTCAGTCCTTCGGCGCGCAATGCGCTCAAGACCTGGTAGCCGTCCATTTCCGGCATGGTCAGGTCCAGCAGCACCACCTGTCCCAGGCCCTGGCGGATGGCATCCATCGCCTGCCGGCCATTGGTGGCTTCGGTGATCGAAACCGGCCAGTCCGCCGGCAGCGCCCGTAATACCTGTTTACGGGCCATGTTGGAGTCATCGCATACCACTAGGGGAATCACTGACACAGAAGACGCTCGCCGAGGGTTGGACATCAGGGAAAATCCGATGGGCATCATGCCACAGGCCTACTTGTTCCGACCGCGCCGATGTTCACGAATTCAGCAAAATTCAAATGCCAGGGGTGGGGCCGCTTCGCGCCCCGGCGGGAGCAAGCTCCCTCGTCACATAGACTGCAGCGACTGCAGAGACCACAGAAGCCACATGGCCCAGACCTTGGTCAATCCGCAACCCCGCCAGCGGCCTTCAGTACCAACAGGTGATAGACGCCGTCCTCGACCTCGATCCCATGGGTGTCATGGGTGAAGCCTGGAAAGGATCTGTCGAAGGCTTCCAGCGCCCTCAGGTAAGCCAGTATCGGGCCATCCGCGGGACCGGCATTTTCGCCGGGCATGAGTAGGGGAATCCCTGGTGGGTAGGGCACGATGCCGGTGGCCGCGATGCGTCCGGCGGCATTGTCCAGCGTGACCTTCTCGATGTGGTTGCGCACCAGTTTTTCGTAGGCTTCCACCGGGCTGTACACCGCTTGCGGCAGCATGCCGAACGCCTGGGCCATGGACGCGGTGGTCTTGTGCCGTTTCATGGCGGCGAAGATGTCATCGGCCAGGTCCTTGAGGCCCATGCCGGCGTAGCGCTGCTGGTTGGCGGTCAGCAGGTCCGGCAGGCACAGCTCCAGTTCGAGGTTTTCGTCATAGTCACGCTTGAAGTCGAGCAGGGCGTTGACCAGCGTGCCCCATTTGCCTTTGGTGATGCCGATGGAGAACAGGAACAGGATCGTGAAGTCGGTGGTTTTCTCCACCACGATGCCCTGGTGCTCCAGGTAAGCGGTGACAACACAGGCAGGGATGCCGAAGTCCTGCAGGTGGCCATCGTCACCCATGCCCGGGCTCAGCACCGAGACCTTGATCGGGTCGAGCATGCAGTAGCCGTCTTCGATGTCACCGAAGCCGTGCCAGGTTTCGTTCGGATGCAGCACCCAACAGTCCGGCTCCGTGCGCAGCATCACCGGGTCGGCGGCGTGAAAAGGCATCGGGGCGCCGTCAACCTGCACCGACGGCGGCTGCCAGCAGGTGAAGAACCACTCGTCCTTGCCTTGCATCTCGTTGTGCATGCGCGAGAGGACCTGGCGGAAGGCGACGGCTTCCTCGATGGATTCACTGGTCAGGATCTGCCCGTTCGGCGCCTCCATCATGGCCGAGCTGACGTCGCAGGACGCCATGATCGCGTAGCTGGGCGAGGTGGAGGCGTGCATCATGAACGACTCGTTGAAGCGCCCGTGCTCGATCGGGTTACGGCCATTGCGCACGTGAATCATCGAGGCCTGGGACAGCGCGGCCAGCAACTTGTGGGTCGATTGGGTGGCGAACACGGTGGGCTTGGAATCATCGTGATCGTCAGGGCTGCCGTGCATGGCGAAGCGCTCGCGATACAGCGGGTTGAACCGTGCATAGCCGTACCAGGCTTCGTCGAAGTGCAGGCGATCGACGCTTTGCCCCAACAGTTCCTCGACGCGGGTGACGTTGTAGGTCAGGCCGTCGTAGGTGGAGTTGGTGATGATCGCGTGCACCGGCGTCGGGTCGATGCCGGCCTTGACCATCGGGTTATTTGCGATGGCCGCCTTCACGCCTTCGGCGCTCAACGTGCGCGGCAGGATCGGACCGATGATGCCGTAGCGGTTACGGGTCGGCACCAGGTAGGTGGGCAGGGCGCCGGAGAGGGTCATCGCATGCTCGGCGGACTTATGGCAGTTGCGATCGCATAGGGCAATCTGGTTGCGCGTGACGCTGGCCATCAGGATCACGCGGTTGGACATCGACGAGCCATTGGTGACGTAGTACGTGCGATGGGCACCGAATACCTTGGCCGCGTAGCGTTCACCTTGGCCAATGGGCCCGCTGTGGTCCAGCAGCGAGCCCAGCTCGCCGACGGAAATGGACAGGTCCGAGCGCAAGAGGTTTTCCCCGAAAAACTCGTAGAACGCCCGGCCAGCAGTGCTTTTGAGGAACGCCGTACCACCGGCATGGCCAGGCGTGTGCCAGGAGTATTCATAAGAGCGGGCAAACTTGACCAGGGCCCCGAACATCGGCGGCAGAGCGGCCTTGCGGTAGCGTTCGATGGCCGCCAGGATCCGGCCGCTGAGGAACCGGCTGGTGTCTTCCGGCAGCCAGATGAAGTCGTCGGCGTGTTGCATCACCACCAGTGGGATGCTGGAGGCGGTGCTGCGATCACTGATCAGGAACACCGGCACCCGGGTGTTGCGCTCGCGCAGGTTGGCCAACAGCTTGATGCATTCTTCGTGGCCTTCGCTTACGTCCATTTCCCAACTGAGCAGGACGCATTGGATGGCCGGGTCGGAATTGAGGATCGACGTTGCGTCGCCGAGGGATTCGGACACCAGCACGCTGATGGCGCGTTGCTCGACGTCGCTGATCAGTTGATTCAGGGCTCGGCCAAACACCGTGCGCTTGTCGGGCGGGTTGCTGACCAGCAGGGTGAGCATCCCGAGCGTCTGGGTATTTTCCGTCATGATTGAGCCTCCAGGCTGCCTTTGTTCAAGTGGTTCACCGGTACGGGGTCACCCACCAGGTGCTGCGCGCTGACGGTTTGGGTCGGTACGCTATTGTTGAGGGCTTCCAGGCGGATGAGCCGGTTGTTGACGAAGCCGAACAAGGTGTAGCCGAAAATGGTCGCGACGCCGCCGAGCATCAGCGCCTGCTCGCCCGAGCTGTACAGCGCCAGGTAGCTGTAGGCGGCCGCGACCCAGGCGATGAGGTTGGTGGCCAGGGCCTTGCCGGCGGGCACGTTGGAGACTTTCTGCAGGGTCATCAGGGCCGCCATGGAGAGGATGTAGGGCACCAGGTTGGTGACCACCGCCAGGTTGACGAGAATGTCGAATTGCTTGCTCAAATCCGGGCTGATGGTCAGAAGACCCAGGGCCGTCTGTGCGGCCAGCAGCACCAGCATGCCGACAATGGGCGTGCCGGCCTTGTTGGCCTTGGCGAAAATCGCCAGGAAGTACCCGGTGTCCGCCGAGCTCTTGTAGACCTGGGCAATGGTGAACTGCCAACCGAGCAGCGAGCCGACGCACGCGAGCACCATCAACCCCTTCACCAGGTCGCCCACGGCAGGGTTGAACATCCTGGCGAAGGCCAGGCCGAACGGCGCCGTGGAGGCCGCCAGCTCGGCGTTGCCGACGATGCCCGCGATGACGTTGGTGGAGACGATGTAGAGCACGGCGGCCCCCAGGGTCCCACCCAATACGGCGATGGGGACGTTCTTCTCGGGGTTTTCCACCGCATCGGTGTTGGCGCAGGCCGATTCAAGCCCTAGGAAGGCCCACAAGGTGATTGCCACGGAAGCGCCGGCCGCTTCGTACCAGCTCTTGTCGTGGGGGTTCCAGGCGGCGGCATAGACACTGCTGTCGAACCAGAACCAACCGACGGTCGAGACCAGCACCACCGGCGCGATCACGCCCCACACGGTGAAGGCGCCGATCCGGCCGGTGATCCGCGCTCCGCCGAAGTTGGCGAAGGTGGTGAGCCACAACAATGCAATGGTCGCCAGCCCTACTTGCAAGGCGTCGAGCTTGAGGTGGAACAGTTCCTGGGCATAGCCGACGGCGGTGACGCTGATCGCCACGTTGGCAATCAACAGCGACAGACCGTAGGTGTAGTTGGTGATGTAGTTGCCGGCCTTGCCGAAGGTGTATTCGGCGTAACCGCCCATGCCACCGGTCTTGCGGCAGAGCATCGCGCAGCGGGCGAACGCATAGGCCAGCGCCAGGGAGCCGGTGGCGGTGACGAGCCACGACAGGATGGAAATGGCGCCCACTTCGGCCAGCTTGCTCGGCAACAACACAATACCGGAGCCCAGCATGTTGACGGCGGTCAACATCGTCAGCTGCACCACCGTCATTTTCTTCGCCACTGCCATTGCTTGCCTCACTCGATGCCGGGGAGAAAGGTTTAGCTATAGCTAATTATCCGGATGTCGCAATGTTCTGGGCCTATGCCCAGGCGCCCCGGGCGCGGAGCAGTGTTACCTGGCTACCGCCTTGCACACTCATGGATCGCCGATGGGCCATTTGGTAGCAGCTTCTTTCATCGTGCGGGCTGATGTCTTTGCAAGGCGAGAAGCGCGGCTGGCGGGCTCTTCCATTAAATCAGTCACTTGCCCTGCATTGCCGGAAGCTGGCACGCATCCTGCTTTTTGAATCCATGGATAATTGGATACAAAAATGCAGAAGGTGCTGCCATGCAATTCGCTCCTACGTTTGCTGAACGTCCGCCGATGACGGCCGAGGAAGAGGCCTACAACTTCCTGCTGGAGGCCATTTGTGGCGGACGATTTCGCAAGGGCGACCGGCTGATCGCCGAGGACATCGCCAGTGAGATCGGCATGAGCCGGATGCCGGTGCGCGAGGCGTTTCGCCGCCTGGACGCCCAGGGTCTGGTGACGTTGCGCCCCAATCGCGGGGCGGTGGTCAGTGGGCTGGACATCGATGAATTGCAGGAAGTCTTCGAAATGCGCAGCGCCCTTGAAGGCCTGGCGATGCGCGTCGCGGTGGGGCGCATCGGCGCCCGGCAACTGGCCGCGCTTGAACGCCTACTGGATGAGATGGACGACTACCGCGACGAGAGCGCCGAGTGGGTCAGCCGGCATAGGGCCTTTCATGAATACCTGTGCAGCCTCAGCGGTCGCCCGCGATTGCTCAAGCAGATCAGCGCCCTCTACGCGCTGGTGGAAGCGCCTATGCGCCTGTGGTTGCAGCATGTCGACAAGCCGTTGAGCGCACGCCAGGAGCATGCGGTGATCCTCGAGGCGATCCGGGCCGGCGATGCCGAGAAGGCCGAGGCCGTCATACGCACCCATATCGAAGGCACCGTCCCTGAACTGATCCTTTTCCTGCAATCGAAAAAATAGCCAGAGCAGGCACGAGCCTGCCGTGTTTTGACGCTGAGTACTGCCCGTTACCCACCGAACTGGAGTGTCTGGTCATGCATAAGCCTCGCCTGTTGATCGCTGCAATAACCTTGGGATTGTGTACTCAGTGGGCGCAAGCCGCCCCCGTCGTACCGGAGCGTTTGCTCAAGGTCGACACCCTGGTCTACTGCTCCGGCATGGACTCGCCGCCGCTGGTGGCCTTCGATGAGGCGCAGAAGCCCAAGGGGCTGACAGTTGACCTGGGCCTGGAGATCGCCAAGCGCCTGGGGGACAAGAAGGTGCAATGGCGGGTCATTCCGTTCTCCGGTCTGGTCCCGGCGCTGTTGGCCAAGCAGTGCGACATGATCGTCGACCAACTGTTCGACAAGCCCGAGCGCCGCGAAGTCATCGACATCGTCAACTACATGTATTCCAGCCAGGCGGTGGTGGTGCCCAAGGGCAATCCGAAGGGCATCAAGACACTGACCGACCTGTCCACCCGCAAGGTCGCGGTGCTCAACGGTTCCACCATCAAGACCCTGCTCGACGCCGAGAACGACACGCTGGCCAAGGCCGGCAAGCCGCCGATGAAACTGGTGGTCTACAACACCGACACCGATGCGTTCCAGGCACTGCGCATCCGCCAGGTCGATGCCTACGGCACCACGGTGGAAACCGCCGGCTACTACGCCGCCATGGCCCCCGATCTGTTCGAGGAAGGCGTACCGGCCTTCAGCCGGATTCTCACCGGCATCGGCATTCGCAAGGACGATCCGCAACTCAGCGCTGCGGTGCAGCAAATCATCAACGACATGCGCAGCGACGGCAGCTACCGCCAATTGCTCAGCAACTGGCACGTCGCCAGCGACACGCTCGATTGAGGGAAGGCGTCGATGAATTTCAATTGGGATGTGTTTTGGCAGTATCTGTTGCAGCCCAGTGGGGTCTACCTCACCGGCCTTTGGCTGACCTGCGTGATCAGCGTGCTGGCAATGCTGCTGGGCTGTGTGCTCGGGTTGGTGGCGGCCTTGCTACGGTTGTCGAAGAACCCGTTGCTGCACATGCCCGTGCGCTTCTACGTATGGTTGATGCGCGGCACGCCGTTGCTGGTGCAGATCGTCTTCCTCTACACCGCATTGGCGGCCGGTGGCGTGTTCCGTTTCGAGGACATCGAGCTGTTCGGCCTGGTGATCCCCGGCAATATCCAGGCGGCGATCATTGCCCTGGGCCTCAACGAAGGCGCCTACATGGCCGAGATCATCCGGGCCGGCATCGGCGCCGTCGACAAGGGCCAGTATGAAGCCGGGCGCTCCCTGGGCATGACCTTCGCCAAGCTGATGCGCCGGATCATCCTGCCCCAGGCCTTTCGGGTCATCGTGCCGCCGCTGGGCAACGAGTTCAACGTCATGCTCAAGAACACCACGCTGGTCAGTGTGATCGGTGTGCAGGAGTTGCTGCTCAGCACGCAAATGGTCACGTCCGCGACGTTCCGGGTGTTCGAGTTGTACCTGGTGGTGGCGATTTATTTCCTGTTGCTGACCACCCTCTGGGGCTTTTTCCAGCGCTGGCTGGAAGCCCGTTTCGGGCAATCGGACCGACCGTCGTCGCCTCCGCCGGCCGCCACCCGGATGTTCGGGCGCAGCAGCCTTAAACTGTTGAGGGAGCGTTGACCATGGCGCACAAGAGCGAAGAGCTGATCATCGAGGCCCTGGACGTGCACAAGTCCTTTGGCGACTTGCAGATCCTCAAGGGCATTTCCCTTCAGGTGCGCCGTGGCGAGGTGGTGGTGCTGATCGGCGCGTCTGGCTCCGGCAAGACCACGTTCATCCGCTGCATCAACTTGCTGGAGGACATCCAGGCCGGGCGCATCCGCGTCAACGGCCGGGCCATGGGTTACCGCGAGCGTGCCGATGGCAGCCTGGTGCGTGATTCGGAACGCAACATCGCCCGCCAGCGCCGGGACATCGGCATGGTGTTCCAACGCTTCAACCTGTTTCCCCACATGACGGCCCTGGAGAACATCATCGAAGCGCCGATCCAGGTGCTCGGGACGCCGCGCGGCGCGGCGCTGGAACAGGCCCGCGGCCTGCTGGAGCGGGTTGGCCTGGCGGACAAGGCCGACCATTACCCCTCGATGCTTTCCGGCGGCCAGCAGCAGCGCGTGGCGATTGCCCGCGCCTTGGCGATGAAGCCCCAGGCGATGCTGTTCGACGAGCCCACCAGCGCCCTCGATCCGGAAACCGTCGGGGAGGTATTGCAGGTGATGAAGGAATTGGCGGAGGACGGCATGACCATGGTGGTGGTCACCCACGAAATGGGCTTTGCCCGCGAAGTGGCGGACCGCGTGGTGGTGCTGGACCAGGGCGAACTCATCGAGCAAGGTCCGCCGGAGCAGATCTTCAGTCATCCCAGCCATCCGCGTACCCGGGCTTTTCTCAGTCGCGTGCTTTGATTCATTTCGTCGGTGAAGAGACTTTGTCATGTTGAAATTTTCGGCTCACGAGTACCCGTATCCCTCGCAACGCCAGAGTGTCTTTGCCCGTCGCGGCATGGTGGCGGCTTCCCAGCCCCTGGCCGCACAGGCGGGTATCGAGATCATGCAAAAAGGCGGCAATGCCATCGATGCCGCCATCGCCACGGCGGCGGCGCTGACGGTGGTCGAACCCACCGGCTGCGGAATCGGCGGCGACGCCTTCGCCCTGGTCTGGAGCCAGGGCCAACTGCACGGCCTCAATGGCAACGGCCACGCGCCGGCGGCCCTGAGCATCGAAGCGGTCAAGGCAGCCGGCCATGGGCAGATGCCGCTCTATGGCTGGACGCCCGTGACCGTGCCGGGATGCCCATCGGCCTGGGCCGAACTGTCGCAGCGTTTCGGCAAATTGCCTTTTGCCGAGTTGCTGCAACCGGCGATCAGCCTGGCGCGGGGTGGCTTTGCGCTGTCGCCGGTGGTTGCCCATCAGTGGCAGGCGGCCCTGGACGAATTCACGCCCCATCGCGACCCGGTGCTGCAGGCATGGTTCGAGACGTTCCTGATCGACGGCCGCGCGCCGCGGGCCGGGGAGGTGTTCTGCAACCCGGCCCAGGCCCGGACCCTTGAAGAACTCGCCGCCACCCGCTGCGAAAGCTTCTATCGCGGTGCCCTGGCCGAGCGCCTGGATGCCCACTCCCGTGCCAGCGGTGGCTACTTGCGCAGCGCGGACCTCAAGGACTATCGCGCCCAATGGGTCGAGCCGATCCACGTCAATTATCGAGGCGTCGATGTCTGGGAAATCCCGCCGAGCGGGCAGGGCCTGGTGGCCTTGATGGCGCTGAAGCTGCTCGAAGGGTTCCGTTTCGATCACCGTGACAGCCACCAGACCTGGCACCGCCAGCTCGAAGCGATGAAGTTGGCCTACAGCGATGGCCTGCACTACATCACCGACCCTGCGCACATGCGCGTGGCCGTGGCAGACCTGCTCAGCGACGACTACAGCGACCGGCGCCGCGCGCAGATCGGCGAACAGGCCCAGCCACCCGCGCCGGGCGATCCCCACGCCAGCGGCACGGTGTACCTGGCAACCGCCGACGCCGAGGGCAACATGGTCTCGTTCATCCAGAGCAACTACCACGGCTTCGGCTCCGGGGTGGTGCTGCCCGACAGTGGCATTGCGCTGCAGAATCGCGGGCAGGAGTTCAGCCTCGATCCCACCCACGCCAACTGCCTGGCTCCGGGCAAGAAAACCTTCCATACCATCATCCCCGGCTTCCTCACCCACAATGGCCAGGCCCTTGGCCCCTTTGGCGTCATGGGTGGCTACATGCAACCCCAGGGGCATGTGCAGATGGTCATGAACCTGGTGGATTTCGGCTTGAACCCGCAGGCCGCCCTGGACGCGCCACGCTGGCAATGGCTGGGCGGGATGAGCGTGGGCATCGAGCACGGCGCGTCAGCGGATCTGGTCAACGCCCTGGCCCGGCGCGGTCATCAGGTGCAGGTCAGCAGCGACCTGACCCACTATGGGCGTGGGCAGATCATCCTTCGCGACCCGGTCAGTGGCGTGTTGTGTGGCGGGACCGAGCCCCGGGCGGATTCGCATATTGCGGTCTGGTGATGACGGCCGCTTCAGCGCACCCGCTCGCGGCTCTGCACCGCCAGGTCCAGCGCCTTCTGCATGTCCAGCCGCGCTGAGCGGCCGATGTCCCGGTCGTTGAGCTGGTAGCGGCGCTCCGATGGCAGGATGGGGGCGGTGAGGTCTTCCGCGTCCATCCTTTCGAAGTCGTGATTGTCACCGATGGTCATGGCGCTGCGGCGCAACAGCATGCGCAATTGCTCGGGCTGCAACTGCGGATTGATGGACAGCATCGCAGCCAGCAGGCCGGCGACCATCGGCGTGGCGTAGGAGGTGCCGCAATGCACGGCGCCTTCCTCGCCAGCGCGGGTGGTCGAGGCGTGGGCGCAGGCGGCCGCGGTGATGTCGACGCGCATGTCGATGTTCGAAGAGCTGCGCTTGACCGCGTAGCCGGGGTCGTCCACGGCCACGTCCTCGCGCTCGCTGCGTTGATGCCCGCCGACCACCAGCAGTTGTTCGGTGATGAAGGAGGAGGGCAGGCGATATTCATCGGTGCCCGAGAACGACGCGCCGTTGCCGGCGGAGTTCACCACCACCACGTCGGGGTGTTCCTTGCGCAGCCACAGGAAGAACTCTTCCAACAGTTCCTCGTAGCCGCCCATGGCAATGCCCGAGCGCAACAGGGAATCCACGTCATCGCCCTTGACGTCCTTGGCGCCGACGCGGTGGATGCCCCAGCTCCAGTTGAGCACGCGCACGCCGTCTTCCACCAGGTTGACCGAGGCAGCGATGTTGGCGGTGATCCCGGCATCGGAGTTGCGTTCGACGATGACCTCGAAGCCCCCACTGGCCTTGTCCAGGCCGCGCAGGAAACCGCTGTTGCCGCCGTCGTTCCAGCGCGCCGCGAGGATGCCGGCGACGGTGGTGCCATGGTTGTCCGGCTTGTCTGCATCGCGCGCGTAGACGCAGGTGCGCGGCAGCGTGCACGGCCCGACGTAGTCGGCGAAATCGGCGGTGTCGAAGTCGACGTCGCGCTCGATCAGGCCGATGCGCACCGGTTGCACCGGGATGGGAGCCTGGCGCCCGGGGATCCGTCGCTGGTAGTAGTTCACCGCGTCGAGAAAGCGATTGGCGGCCCATTCATCGGAGTCCGGCGAAGGCTTGCCGGGTTCCTCGGGACGGGCCTGCGCCTGCTCGGCCTCTTCGGCGGCGGACTCCTCGATCACCACCGCATCGACACTGGTCTCGCTGCCCAGGCGCAGCACCAGGGCATCACGCTGGACCAGGTCCCTGGCCGGCAGGCGAAGCTGGTACAGGTTCAGCGGAGCGATGCGCCCGACCACCTTCGCCCCGTACTTGCGGGCCAGGCGCTCGGCTTCCTGGCGGCCATCGTGATCTTCTTCGATCAGCACGCTGACCAGGTCGACGTAGGTGGTCAAGCCATCCATATTCTTCGCCACTTCCCCCGGCCCGGCGGCCAGCACATGGCTGTCGCGCAGGCTCAGCCAGGCGGCGTTGCTGCGGCGCGAACCGTCTTCCAGCCACAGCGGGCCGCTCTGGTATCCGCTGCTGGCCAAGCTTGCCCGCAGGGCGTTGCCCTCACGCCGGATCACGTCCATAGGGAGTGCCTTTGCCCCCAGATGCAGTGTCGGAACGGCCTCGCCCAGCCCTCGCACGGTCAGGCACCAATCCTGGCGCTGATCGTCCAGCAGGTCGCCGCAGCGCTTGAGGCCCTCCAGGCGCAGCGGCTCCTGTGCCGCGCTCGCGCAGTGGCTCGCCAGGACAAACAAGGCCGCGAGGGCGGCGGAACGCAGGGGCATGGGGTGATTTTCCTTGGGAAGGGGCCTGATTGCTCCGACTGCCGGATTCACCGTAACGTTCCTTGGCGCCGTCAGCGGCAGAACTTCTCGATTGCCCATGCGACATCCTTGTGGCATCGCGGTGACGCTGTCGGATGTGTGCGTCGCCTCGAAAGCGCCTTCGCGAGCAAGCTCGCTCCCACAGGACACCACCATTCTTTGTGGGAGCGAGCTTGCTCGCGAAAGCAGCCCCCTCATCCATCCCCCTTTGCACCAACCGGCCACCACAAGCCCGTCGTTGCGCGCGGCGCATCACTGTGTTGCCCGAAGCACGGATTCTCCTGATGCACGCCGATCTTTAGCCTGGATGACACTTCCTTATCTTGACGAGGTGTCATCATGCTCACGGGCAATCCAGCGGCTACGGCCTTTGGCAAAACGAGTGCTTCACTGTCCGACCTGATGGTCGCGTTCCTGGCATTGTGCTGCGGCGCGGTCGTGGCCAATCTTTACTATGCGCAGCCGATCGTCGAACTGATCGCGCCGCAGATCGGCCTGTCCAGTGCCAAGGCGAGCCTGATCGTGTCGCTCACGCAGTTCGGCTACGCCCTGGGGCTGTTGTTCCTGGTGCCGCTGGCCGACCTTCTGGAAAACCGGCGTCTGGTGGTTGGGCTTACGCTGGCGGCGGGCGTCAGCCTGTTGTCGGCCGGGCTGTCCCAGACGCCTTCGATGTTCCTGGTTTTTTCGCTGTTGATCGGCCTGACCTCGGTGGCCGTGCAGATCCTCGTGCCGCTGGCGGCGCATCTGGCGCCGGAGGCCAGCCGTGGTCGCGTGGTGGGCAACATCATGAGCGGCCTGCTGCTGGGGATCCTCCTGTCGCGGCCGCTGTCGAGCCTGCTGGTCGAAGCGTTCGGCTGGCGTGGGGTATTTTTCAGCGCGGCGGCCTTGATGGCGCTTATCGCATCGGTCACGGCCGTGGCTTTGCCACGCCGGGAACCCACTCATCGGGCCAGTTATGCGGCGTTGATCGGTTCGGTACTGGCTTTGGCGCGGCGGCATGCGGTCTTGCGTGAGCGCTCGCTGTACCAAGGGTTGTTGTTCGCCAGCTTCAGCCTGTTCTGGACCATCGCCCCCATCGAATTGATGCGCAACCACGGCTTCGACCAGACCCAGGTCGCGCTGTTTGCCTTGGTGGGCGCAGTGGGCGCGATCGCAGCGCCCATCGCCGGGCGCCTGGCCGATGCCGGCCACGGTCGCAAGGGCACGCGGGTGGCGCTGTTACTGGCACCGATTTCCTTGCTGATCGCGGCATTGCCCGGCCACGGCTATGTTGGCTTGGTGGCGTGCGCCGTGCTGCTGGATTTCGCCGTGCAACTGAGCATGGTGCTGGGGCAACGCGAGGTGTACGCCCTCGACCCCCACAGCCGGGCGCGGCTCAATGCGGTGTACATGACCAGCATCTTCGTGGGGGGTGCCTTGGGCTCGCTGGTCGCCAGTCCACTCTACGAGCAATTTGGCTGGACCGTCTCGGCCCTCGCGGTGGCCGTGATTCCAGCTCTGGCGCTGGTGCTGTTCTTGGCGCGCGGGGTCCGCGCGGCGCCAGTGGCCCACGGCCAATAGTGTGGTGACGCACCGTGCGGCAAGACGGCGGGCCCACGGTGATGCACAATCGGCACCGTTCGTTCTTGATCGGAAGCCATTCATGGACAAGTTGCTGGCCCTGAAGATGTTTGTCGAGACCGTGCGCTGCGGCGGTTACTCCTCGGCGGCGCGCAAACTCGGCATCGCTACTTCGTCGGTCACCCGCCAGGTCGCGGGGTTGGAACAGGCGCTGGGGGCCAGCCTGCTCAACCGCACGACCCGCCACATCAGCGTCACGACTGCCGGGCAGGCCTATTTCGAAAAAGCCGTGGCGATTCTGGAAGCCATGGATGAAGCCGATGCCTTCGTCGCCGACCGGGGAAACGAGGCCAAGGGGTCGCTGCGAGTCAGCGTGCCGGTGGAGTTCGGTCGCCGCATCATCGCGCCGCACTTGAACCGTTTGCTGGAGCGTCATCCCGGGTTGGAGATCAGCCTGTCGCTGAACGACCAGGTGGGCGATCTGTTGAGCGAGCAGATCGACGTGTCGGTGCGCTTAGGGTCGACGGTTGTCAGCGAAGAGATCGTCAGCAAACGGCTCGGCGGCTTCCAACGCTGGGTGCTGGCAAGCCCCAGTTACCTGCACCGCCATGGCGTGCCCGCTCATCCCCGCGACTTGCTGGAACATCAATGCCTGCGCTTCGATTATGGCGGCACCCACCCGCAATGGACGTTCCGGGCCAGCGGTGAAACCCTCTCGCTGAATGTGCGGGGACGCTTGCACAGCAACAACGCCGATATCCTGCGCGAGGCCGCCATTGCCGGCGGCGGCGTGACGCTGCTGGCCGACTGGCTGGTGCGCGAGGATGTCGCCCAAGGCCGATTGATCCGGCTGCTGGAGCAATACGAGGTCAATCCGGGCAGTGCCAGCACCTGCATCAACGCGTTGTACCTGCCCAATCATCGAGGCTCGAGCCGCATCAACGTGTTCATCGAGTTTCTCCAGCAGATTCTGGCTGCGGCGTGAAAACGGCTCGCGCTGGCCTGTCTTGGGGCGTTAGCGCAATAACTGCCGTTGTCGCCGGGCCGGCGCGCTGGTGGGGAACAGCACCTCGGTCGGCCGATAGCGGGCGATGCCATAGGCCGCCGCCAGCCGCTGGCGTTGCTGGCCGTGGATAAGGGCTTTGCGGTAACTGTTTTCGCTCTGGGGCAAGCCCAGCGTGTAGCCGATGCCCGGTTGGAACTCGCTTTCATGGGCCTGCCACCAGGCAGCGACTGACGGCGGATCGGGCCACGGCAAGTCCTCGTCGGGGTCCATGGCCACCTGAGGGTCTGCCGGGTCGTCGTTGGGGCCTGCATCAAAATCCGGCGGGTCCCGCCGCTCCAGATCGAGCAGCCCCAGGTCAGCGCCGGTGATCAGGCTGAAAGCCTCGCCAGCCACGCGGGCCTGGGGCAGCTCATTCATTTGCTGGATCAACCACGGCACGCTGACCGGGTCGCCCAGCAGGCCCAGGGCCTGGACGCCGAGGCGTTGTTGCTCGGGGTTCTGGACCCATTGGCGTATCCAGGCCATGTTCAGCTCGCGTTTCTGCCAGGCCAGCAACACGCACAGCGCGCGGTACTGGAACTCCCCCGGTTGCTCGGCGAACGGGCGCAGGCTTTCCAAGGCTTGTTCATCGCCCATCTGCGCGGTGGCCCAATAGCTCCAGAAACGCACGCCTGCATCCGGATGCAGACGATGGGCCTGAAGCATTGGCAGCAGGTCACGCCGACGCAACTCGCCGGCCGTTCGAGCGGCACGCGCCAGGACACTGGGTTCAGCCTGGGCCAGCTCGCTTGCCAGGGCCTGGCCAGGGTCGCGTCGATGCATCCCGCAAGCAGCCAGGCCGAGGCGCCGGAACAACGGTTCGGAGGAGGCGAGCATGCGGTCGATCCAGGGCGAGACACACGCCCAGTCCAGCCAGCCCAACGCCATCAGGTAGCCACGCTCCGTTTGCGCGGCGCCTCGCACGTGCTCGCTGAGTCGCGACAATACCTTCGCATTGGCCGACTGGAAGGCCAGCACCACACAGGCGAACAGTTCACCGACCGAGTGTGGACCCAACTGCGCCAGCAACACCTCCAGGCCTTCCGGGCCGGCGATGCGCAGCCCATCGAGATGGGCGTCGATCCGTTCGTCCAGGTTGCCGAGGTCATCGAGGTCGTAGTGGGGCGCACGCACGGCGTAGTCGTGCAGGAGAATGAGAAAACAGGCCTCTTCGGCGTGTTGTTCGATCATTGTTGAAATGCAGGCCATGACGTCTCTATGTTGCGCGTGTCTGCTTCCAGCGTAGACGTCAGTCAGCCGCTTGGGAGGCCGCTAGGGCAGCGGGTGGCCAAAGAAGTAGCGCTTACCCACCTCGAAGGGCTGGGGCGACGCCAGGTAGCGATCCAGGATGGCCGCGGCGTTGAGCGGCTGAAAGTCGCCGTTCCTGGCGTAGAAGCTGGAGCAGTCGACACCGCTGTACACCTCGAACTTGCGTCTCCAGACGAGGAAATTGCTCCAGTCGATCCACGTTTCGGCGTCGCCAGGCACCAGCGCTTTTCGCATCAGCCAGGCTTGTTTGTTCAGGTCGATGGGCTCGCCGCCGGAAATCGAACACCGGTCGCTGCCATAAGCGTTCTGCAGTTCGCGCAGGCGTGCGTCGACCGCGTCCTTGTATTGGCTGTCGCTCAAGCCGCTGTCAAAGAATTCGGGTTCGTTTTCGACAGGGTCCAGCAGGTTGGTCAGGTTGGCCTCCACGGCCGCCCGGTCGGCCCGCCGCGTCAGCGTTCGCCACGCCTCGACCATGAACGGGACCAGCCACAGCACCCCCGACCACTGGGCCGCCAGGCACGCCTCGATGCGAAGGTACGGCGGGGCTTCGAGCATGAGTTCGGCGAGGAACTCCAGGTCGCTGTCCAGGCCGGCATCAGCGGTCAGGCCAAGGCAGGCCGAGACCAGTGTCGGCGCGCAGTCCTTGTCCAGGATCCATTGGCGCAGGTGTGACACATGGCTGTAATCGCCACGCTTGGCACTCTCCAGGATCGAAGCCAACGCCAGCCACGGATCATCGCTGCGCCATCCCTCAGGGGATAACACTTGCGCCGGGACGGGCCTGGCGTAGTGATATCCGCGCCCCTTCCAGTAGAAGCAGTCCTGAAGGAAATCCGGTCTTTGGGTGTACATGTAGCTACTGGTTTTCATCATGCGGGCCTTGGGAAACTGTTGATGCGCGCCTCTTGGAGCGTACTCAACTCGCCTTCGAGTTTCTCGCACTTCTTGCCCGTGGGCGCAAGGTTTCCTTGCCCCGCCGGACACCCTCCAGCTGCTTTGGGAACCCTGTGCGCCACGGGCTCTCCCTGACCCACGCCTTTCCACTCCATGTAGGCGGGCCGGTTTATCGTCCAGTCCGTCTCGATGTTACTTTTCTCCCGTTTGCTGGTGACGTAGTACTTGTTGCATCCACTGGGTTTCTTCCCGGCAGGAGGCAGCAGGTGCCGGCATTGGGGATTGGCCCGGACCTTGGCGAGGAGGGCAGCATTCCCGGGGTTCTGGGCCGTGCCATAGAACTGCTCCTCCGACATGAACTCACCGTTCGCCTGGGCCTTGGAATGCGCCGTACCGCCGCAGCATTCACATTTGTGCTTGCCCGCCACCTTGGCGTCTTGCTGGACCGGGGCGTACTTGGCGGTATTGACCATCGGCACTGCCGCATTGGCCGCCGGGCTGGCGTGGTTCGAGGTGGTGAGGTCGGTGTGCCGGTCGACGTTGTGGCCTTCGAACAGCACGTCCATCGACCATGAAACAAAGTAGGTCTTGCCGGTGATGACGTGGGTAATGACACCGGCGCCTTGGCTTCTTGTCGCCGGTTCGTCACCCAGCGGTGAAGTTTTGTAGAACGAAAGGTTTTTCAGCATCACCTCCTTGTTCTTGATCTTGACCGTGCGGCTGCCTTTCTTCATGTCCTTGGAAAATGAAGTGTCCGGGTAGGGGACCGGAATGGGACCTGCCGGCGGCGGCGGAGGGGTCAGGCAGACATCCGGGAATGCCGCGATGACTTTGCCACCGCCTGCCTTGCAGGCAATCTCATCGCCGTTTGCATAGACCTCGCAGCTCATGGGGCACCCCCCGATTGACGCGAGTCACGCACCACGGCAACGGCACGCGCGCCTTGCAAGGCGCTGGTCAAGCAGATCGCGGTGTTGCCCGGTGCATAGCCCTTGCGCAACGCCTGGTCGGCGAGGATCAACTGGGCGATGCCGGCCACCGCTCCGGTGTCGCCCATGGCCTGCGCCCAGTGCCAGAGAGGTTGGTCCTCTTTTCTTACCGTGCGCCACAGCCGGGCTTCCATCAGGGGGATTTCCTTGAACCCGAATTGCTCCCCCGTGGCATCGGACAGGCGCAGGTCAATCTGGTGCAGCCCCAGGTTCGACTGTGCCAGCGCAGCCCGCGCGGCCTCGGCCAGGCCCTCTGCCCGAAAGGGCTTGCACGACAACAGAGGCGCCTGTTCCTGGGCAAACCCCAGGCCACAGATTTGCAGGCAGGTGTCTGCTTGCCGGTGGGCCTGGACCAGCACGGCCGCGGCGGCTTCGCCCGGAAACAGGCCGTCCACGTGAGTGCTGGTCTTCAGTCGGCGATGTTGGTCCAGCCACTGCAGTGTCGATGCGTTGAGCAGCGAGTCGACTCCACCCACCACGCAAGCGGGGACGCCCGCGTCGAAGATCAAGCGGCTGGCTTCATGCAAGGCGCGCAGGCCGGCCACATGGCCACACGGGATGACTTTCGACAGGCCGGGATGGAACTGTATGCCCAGCCGTGTGGCGAGATCCTGAAGAATGGTCTGGGCCAGTGCCCGGATGTCGACGCCCGGACGTTCGGGTTCAGCCAGGCACAGGAGCAAGGGCACCTCCTTGAACGCGAGTGTTGGCGCGTTCTGTACCAGTTCGGCGAGCGCCTGCATAAAGAGTTTGGACAGGCGCGGCGAGGCCGGCAAATCCAGGTCCAGGGTGGGCACCGCCGCGCCGATGATGGGTTCGCCGTCGTTGTCCAGGAACGGCAGTTCCGAAAGCGCTGAAAGGCCTGCGCGCCTGGCGGCACAGGCACTGGCAACGCACAGGCCCACCGGGCTGACCATGCCCGTGCCGGTGATGAACAGGGGCGGCGTCATAGGGTGTGTTCCGAAGGCGGATAGGCTTCTTTCGTCCAGGCAATGAGCTGATCCAGTGACTCGAAGTGTTGCTTGCCCCGCATGCGTTCTTCGTAGGCCTTGGCCTGTTCGAACTGACGAGCTGTCTGCCCGACGATGACGCGGGCGACCTCCCTGATGTTGCGCCCAAGCGGCGATGACGCTCGCCACGTCAGGGTGAATCGCCTGGCGTCAGGTTCGAGAATGACTGTGTCGACGACGGCTGCGCTTTCCCGGGTGCTGCCATCGTGCAGGACGATCAGCATCGGCAGTTTCAAATGGGCCGGAAGCCTGAATGCCGAGCGGCCCTTGTCGTCAAGGTTGAGCAGCGCCACCTGCTCACCCCCTTGCGGGTAGTCCATTTGCTGGTCTTGCGGCGCACTCTGGAAGTAGCGCACGTCAAAATTCTCCGGCAGAAACGGAAACTGCTGATCGAGCCATTTCTGATCGTACGTGCCGGCCCATTGGACCCGCTGCCGCCAGGCCCGTCCCACGGGACCCAACGCCATCGGTTTGTAATGACCGTCGGGCGCAGTCACGGGCTGGTCCAGCTCTTCGGTAGTGGGCAGCGGCAGGCCATTGAGCTGCGTGGGATCGGCGCCGGGGTGGTAGCCGACCCCCACCGGGTTCCACGGGTACCACGGGTGCTTCGTCGGGTCTACCGTCGTCCGGTCCACGCCGCCAAAGGCCTGGGCATAGGTGATCGGCATCCTGGTGAATGGAAGCGGCCTGCCGACCGCGTAGGAGAAGGCGCCCGCTTCATAAATGCGTGGCCCGACCACTTTGAAGGCCTTGACCAGCGAGCCGATCTTCATGGCAACGTTGACATCGGTGGCCGGCACGCCATCAGGGGCGTGGCAATGCCCGTTGAGCAAGACATCGCAGCGTGGCTTGTAAAGGGCAAAGTCGTTTTCGTAAGACGCCGCTGACTCCCCCGGGTCGCCGGGGAACACATCGGCCGTGACCAGCGGCACCTGGTCGTCCAGCAGACGGGGCTCGTGCACAGGGTGCACGGGGATGCCATAGGTGCCTTTCGCGACCATGACCAGCCACTCACGGCCGGTCTTGTCGGTTGCGGTCGTGTAGCCGCTGGCCAGGCGAGTCTTGTTTATCCATTCCATGGCATGACGGTCTCAATTGATCTGGACGGAGCCGCCCTTGATACGGTTTACACCGGTGGAGCGGCTGGACAGGTAGGCTCCGCGGATCAGCACCTTGCCTTCGCGGGTGAGGGTGATGCTGGCTTTGCCGCAGCGCAGGACGATTTCCCGTTCGGCGATGAACTCCATACGCTCGCCGTCCAGCTGGGCCAACGCCGGCACGCTGGTTGGCGGCAGACGCTGGATGCGACCGATCACCAGTGGCCGCGCCGGGTCGCCGGCCTCGAACATCAGTGCGAGCTGCACGCCAATGTCTTCGCGGCACAGCGGTGTGGTGCTGCGCGCGGCGAGGCCTGTGTCATTGGGGCAGCCGGGAAAGCCCACCACCGGGGCGTCGGCGCTGGGCACGTCCAGCAACACACCGATGACGACACCGTCCAGGCGCGTGACCTTGCAGGCGGGAAGAGGCTGTGAAACGGTCATGGCGCACGCTCCAGGGTTAGTTCTGCAGGACTTTCTGGCCTTTGACGACCACATTCCTGTCGGCCTTGATCTTGATGGCACCGGAACCGTCGACAGTAATGTTCTTGCCGCTGATCATGATGGTGCCATCCTTCTTCAGGGTGATGCTGGCCGCCCCGGTGGTCAGGGTTATCGAGTCACCGGCGGTGAGCGAAAAGTGCTTGCCGACGTCCAGGCTGTCGTTCTGCTTGATGTTGGTGGTACGACTCTGATCGACATCACGGGATTCGTTCTGGCCGACGTGGGTGCTGTGGTTAGCGGTGATGTCGGTGCTCTGGTTGCCGCTTATCTCGATGCCTTCATTGCCCTTGACCGTCTCGTTGCGGTTGCCCGCAATCCCGATCGTTTCATTGCCGCCGACATCCTCGGTGCGATTGCCGACAATCGTGATGGCCTCGTTGGCGCCGACTTTTTCCGTGCGGTCCGCTCCGATGGTGATGTGTTCGTTGCTGCCGACCTTCTCGGTACGATTGACCCCAATGGTGATTTTTTCATGGTTGCCGACCTCCTCGGTGCGGTTCACACCGATGGTGATGGTCTCGTTGTTGTCCACCGTTTCCGTGCGGTCGTGCTTGACGTGCACGGTCTCGTCGTTATCGATGGTCTTGCGGCGGTCATGACCGACCCAGTGGGTTTCGTCGTTCTCGACCTCGATGTCCTGGTTCTTCTCGGCGTGGATGAACAACTGCTCCGAGCCTTTCTTGTCCTCCATGCGGATTTCATTGAAGTTAGCCGGCGAGCCGCCCTTGCTGGAACGGCTTTTCACACCGCTCTGGGTGGCATTGGCGGGGAGCGCATAGGGCACGGTCTGTTCGGCGTTGTAGACACGGCCGGTGATGATCGGCCGGTCGGGGTCGCCTTCCAGGAAACTGACGATCACTTCCTGGCCGATCCGTGGCAGGTGCATGGCACCCCAGTTCTTGCCGGCCCAAGCCTGGGACACGCGAATCCAGCAGGAGCTGTTCTCGTTGGACTGGTCGTGACGGTCCCAATGGAAGTGCACCTTGACCCGGCCGTACTGGTCGGTCCATATCTCCTCGCCGCTGGGGCCCACCACCACGGCAGTCTGCGGCCCGCGAACAATGGGCATGGGGGTCAGTGGAAGCGGGCGAAAGGCTTGGTGGGCGTCCATGCAATCCAGCTCGCTGACGAACTGTTCGGCCAGGTCCGATTGCCCGCTCTCGTAGGGATCCTGGCGGATCTGGTAGCGTGCGACCACCACCAGGTACTCGCGATTCTGGTCCGCCCGGTCGTACCCCGTCAGCTTGAACAAATGGCCGGCGCCCAATCCACGGGCGAGACCGCGCAACTGCACCCGCTCGAACTGGCTGTGAATGGCTTCGATGCGTGTACGGGCGTAGTGCTCACCGTCGTTGCTTTGCAGGTATTCACCGGGGTAGTCGTAGAGCGGATAGTCGCCGTTGCTGTGGCTGCGGCCGACACTTGAGCGTACCTCGAGACTGGCGCGGGGACGCTGGAAGTCGTAGTCGTTCAACGCCAGCGAACCGGGCTGCACTTCCCGCGCCAGTTGCCAGTCGTAGAAGTGATCGCGCTCGCGCATTTGCCGGTCGGGTGGATAGAAGGGCACCGAGGCGTAGTCCGGCACAGTGGAATGGGCGCCGTAGGCATCGGCCAGCACCAGCACATGGCGCGCCTGTTCGTGCCGGAAGTAGTAGTAGATGCCTTCCTGCTCCATCAGTCGACTGACGAAGTCGAAGCTGGTTTCGCGGTACTGCACGCAGTATTCCCACTCGCGGTAGGTGGCGCTCAGGCTGTCTTCGAAATCGGAAAAACCAAGGTCGCGAAACACCTGCTTGATGATGTCCGGGATGGTCTTGTTCTGGAAAATCCGGCAGTCGGACGTACGTGTGAGCAACCAGAACCAAGGCCGCAGGCTGACACGGTAACCGGCGAACTGGCCGTGGCCGGTCAACTGGCGGCAGCCGCAGACGATGCCATGGAAGTGCCGTTTGCCCCCGTCGTGCAGCTCCAGCGCCAGGCCCATTGGCTTGCCCAGCAACTGATCGAACGTGATCGCGCGGTTTTCGGACGTCAGGTCCAGCTCATAGTGAAAACACCGCCCCAGCTCTTCACTGCCTTCCATACCCTGCAACACCAGGACATTGCCGCCGAGTGGACTGTCGACTTGCACCAGGCGGTTGTTTTGCGTGATCTCCATATCGCCTCGTCATTGACCCGAGACAGCGCTGAACTGTGTTTCAAGATAGGTGACACGACAGGGTTGGTTAGGCTCGTTAGCTATAGGGGTTATTTCAAATGCACCAGCCGAGGGGGACGACGTGATTTGCGCATGCCGTGCACCTTTGTGGACGCGGGCTAAGCTCAAGAGGCCACTCATGGAGGATGACGCGATGCCCGCTCAGAGCGAAGCCAGTGTAGCGTTGGATTTCACCCAGCACTTTTCTCAGGCGTTTCAAAACAGCGACTACTATCAGGATTTCTGCGATGTAGGAGCGCTTTTGTCAGCGGAAGAAAATTGTCGGGGCCCGCTGGCGTATCTGGAGCAACAGCTATTTATCCTGTTCTCAGAGCGCGTAATGGCTGCCCAGGGGGCGTTACGCGCCAAGAACATCGACATTACGCCGGACACCTTGCTGGACCTGTTCAATCATTTGAGCGGCATGAGGAAACAATGGAACAGGGGAACACCCGCTGAGTTTAATGAACTGGCCGAGATCGCGAAGAAAACCACCAGCAAGCTGCTGACCACCGTGTTATCGCGCTGGGAAGCCGATAACGGCTTCGCTGTCGACAAGGAATTCTTTTCCAGCAAGCATTTGCCGGCGGACTTGCTGGTGGGCAACGTGCTGTCGCTGTTCAACGATCAACTGGCATCGGGACGCCCCTTCAAGGACCTCGGCGCCGGCCCGCAGCACGGCGAACATACCCACAGAATCCAGTGGTATCTGATCGGCATCGGGCTGAAACTCGGCCCCAAGGCTGGCGCCATGTTCAGGAATGTCAAACGCTGGATCAGCCGCCAGCCCATCACGTCCATCGACCAATCCAACACTGTCAGGCGATACCTCTGGGAGTATTTGTTCGACAGAGAGGGAGACCCGTCGAATGCCGCATCGGTTGCGTTCAGATGCACGGACAAGCTCGACTTCCGTGCGCCCAGCAACTTGAACAGGTTTCTAATGGACGATGCGCAGCGCGGGACGTATCCGCTCTTGAATTGGTGTTTGAACTACCGATTCGACAAACGTACCCACCAACGTGCGGGGATCGAGTATGTGTCTTCCAAGGTTTCCAATCGGAATGTCAAAAAAGTTGCGAACGCCTACGAGCGCCAATTCGTCGAGCCCGGTGACAACCGGCTGCTCAGGGCTTTCAACAGTGGTTTGTTCATTCGCAGGGGGCATCTTATCAATGGGGTTAAATGGCAGAACTGGCCGGATGATCTCTAGTTGAAGATGCGTTGACGCAAGACCAACTATGGGCGCCCGTGAACCATCATCCCCCTAATCACCGTCTCCGCATGCTGCCGGGCAAGCGCTTGAAGGTCGGGCGCGTAGGGACTGAACAGGCCGAATATCTCTTTGAACAAGGCCCCCGCGATCATCGGGCCTAGCACGGAAAACGCATAAAGAGTCGGGTCGCCAGGGCGAACTTCACCGCGTTGTTGCGCTTCGCCAATGACCCCCGTCATCAGTTTCAGCAGGTGGGCCACGACGTTGTCGTGCCAGATCGTCGCCAGGTCAGGGAAGGTTCGGCTTTCAGCGATCACCAGCCGGGCCAGGGCAGGGACGCGGCTGTCACCCAGGCGGCCGGCCGCGCCGCTGAGTATCAGGGGCACCAGGTCGCGCAGTGGGCCTCGATAACCTGTCGACACCTGCTCGATGTCTTGCAGGTTGATCGAAACGGCATGCTGCACAACGGCACGAAACAGGTCTTGCTTGGTGTCGAAGTAGCGATAGAGCGTGCCTTTGACCACGCCGGCGCGCTTCGCCACGTCGCCCAGCTTGGCTGCGGCGAAACCACATTCGGCAAATACATCCAGCGCCGCGTCGATGATTTCGGCGGGGCGGGCGTCCTTGCGCCGGTTCCATTTGGGTTGGGTATCCGTAACGTCCATCACCTGGCCTGGCGGGTTCAAACCGGCAGTATAAAGCCGCGCTCACCGAAATAGCGGTTTAACGCGGCGGTGTCCGCATTGGGGTCAGCCAGTGCCACGTAGGTGTCCGGACGCAACAGATACACGGCGTCTCGCGCCATCCCGGCCTTCTGGTGCTCAGCCTGCCAGGCGAAGACGTGCAGCGCCATGCCGCAGGCCTGGCACCATTGCACCAGGTCGGGCCTGGCCTCACCGTAGACATGCACCTGCCAGCCGATGGCACGCAGCGGCTCGTAGTTGTCCGCACCGGGCGTGGGCACCCACGGCAGCCGATCACCGCCCTGGATGTCTCCCGCCCGGCCCTGGCTCAACGGGCTCTCGTGGTAGTTGAGGGTGGTTTGCGAGATGACACGAAACAGGTACTCACGCACGTTTTCGCGCTTGTACGCGACACTCGCGAACGCAGGGACGATGCGGGTGCGCACGAAGTCGGCGAACCCGCCTTGGGCGGTTGCGAACGTGAACACTTTGTCGGTGGTCTCGACGAGCTTGTGGGCAAAGGCCTGGCGCTCGGCCTGATAACTGTCGAGCAAGGTCTCGCGGGCCTTGCCGTTCAATACCGCGGCCAGCTTCCACGCCAGGTTGATCGCATCGAGGATCCCCGTGTTCATGCCTTGGCCACCTGCCGGGCTGTGGACGTGGGCGGCGTCGCCCAGCAGAAACGCTCTGCCATGGCGGAACCGATCCGTGACGCGATGGTGGACGCGATAGGTGGAAAACCAGTTCACGGCGCTGATCTGGAGGTTCAGGCCATCGATCGCGCCGTGGCCGACATCCGCAAATGTCAGGGTTTGCGCAGGCTCGGCACGTTCCTCCTGGGCGGTGCCAATCAGACGATAACGATCCGCTTCACCGTAAGACAGGACCAGCACGAACTCGGACTTGTCGAAAGCCACATGCGCCTCCCCGGCAGGCTCAACGCCGCTGGCGGTGACATCGGCGACGTAAAAGAGCTGCTTGTAGGTGCCGCCATCGAAACCGCTGCCGGTCGCATGACGAACGAGGGAACGGGCGCCGTCGCAGCCGGCCAGGTAAGACGCCGTGCACGTTTCCTCGTGCCCGTCGGCATGCCGCAGGAGGGCCGTGACCTGGCCTGGCGCTTCCTCGAAAGACAACAGTTCAGTCTGGCGTTCGACGTCGATACCAACGCCCTGAAGCTGTTCGATCAGCAGGCGCTCGTGGCGGTCCTGCGGGTAAATCAGGACAAACGGGTAGGGCGAGATCGCCGCGCCCGCGTCGATCAGTGGCAAGCGTGCTTTGCGATCACCGCGGGCCCACATATTCATGGCGGGGGTCTTGTAACCGGCATCCACCACTGCATCGGCCATGTCGAGCTGGCGATACAACTCCAGGGTGCGTGCCTGAACCGCCATGGCGCGAGACGTTTCACCCGGGGCGCTGCTCTTGTCCACGATGCGGACGGCAACGCCTTGCCGATGGAGCCAGAGCGCAAGCGTCAATCCAGTGGGGCCGGCTCCCACGATGAGCACATCGGTCTGTGGCATGAACTGGCCTCACGACTATTAATGACCCTTGAGTCATTAGTAGTCGTGAAGACTGGTGCTGTCAATGATGGGTTGGGGACCCCCGGCGGTGCGCTCGTGGTCTGTGCCTTCGACTAGCGCGTCACGGTATTGCGGATATACCGCGCCGGCGACGAGCCCAGCGTCTTGCGAAACATGCTGATGAACGAACTCACTGACTCGTAGCCGAGCGCCTCTGCAGTGCGTTGTACCGACTCGCCCTCGGCCAGGCTCTGCAGGGCCACGATGATTTGCCATTGCTTGCGCCATTGGCCGAATGTCAGCCCGGTTTCGCGCTTGATCAGCCGCGCCAGGGACCGTTCGCTCATGGCGACCTGATGGGCCCACTGGGCCATGGTGCAGCGATTCGACGGGTCCTGCGCCAGGCTACGGGCGATGAAACGCAGTTGCGTCGAGGCGGGAAGCGGCAGGTACAGCTGTTCGGTGGGCGCCAGTTCCAATTGTTCGAGGAGCACGCTGGCCAACCGCGCCTGGGTACTGGCCGGAGGGTAGTCCTGGGGCTGGGCGCTCAGGTGCAGGATCAACTCCAGGATCAGCGGGGAAAGCACCAGCGTGCAGCATTTTTGCGGTAGCGCGGCGGCGCCGGGTTCCACGAACAGGTAGCCGATCTTGCCGTTGGCGGTCACCCGGTTGCTATGGGCGATACCACCCGCAATCCACACACCGAACCCCGACGGTACCATCCAGACCCCATCCTCCACGGTGCACACGATGCCCCCGCGATAAGCCACCACCAGTTGGCCTTTGCGATGGGTATGCACGGGGAATTCGGTGTCGTGTCGCTGGCTCCCCAGCATCAGCGCGACGGCGGGCTGTTCGAAGCTGTCCAGTTCAAATTGTTCCATCGCCGAGAGATGCGTCTGGCCCATGCCGTCTCACTCAAGTTGTCTGAATTTGATTATAGGTTGGCAGCATACTCAATATCGGCACATCCCTGCAGTCCTTACCATCGTCACCAAGGCCATCAAGGTGATTGCCGACTGCGAGACGCAACCGATGCTGAGTGAAATCACAATTGCCCACCTCTATCTGCCTCCCTTCTTGCTCTACGTAGGGGTTGCAGCCCTGGTGTATGGGGCGCTGGAGCGGATCATGCGGCGCTGGCTGGACTGGACCTGGCACCCGGAGATGGCGCGTTTTTTCGTGTCGCTGATCGTCCTCTCGCTGCTGGTCTTGAAAGGGTGAGGGCGGCGCAATGATCATCAAACAAGTGCTCAAGGTGCTCGTCACCCTTGGACTCGGGCTGATTGCCCTGCTGTTTTGCTCGCAGTTGTGGCGTGCCTATGAGTTGGCGCCCTGGACGCGGGACGGGCGAGTCAGCGCACACGTCATTCGTATCGCCCCCGAGGTGTCCGGCCAGGTAGAGCGGCTGCGGGTGGGCGACAACCAGTGGGTCGCCAAGGGCGACCTGCTGTATCAGATCGACCGCAGCGCCTATTTGATCGCCGAGCAACAGCGCACGGCCGAGTTGGCCGAGGCGCGCAGTGTCTTCGAACAGCGCAGCACGCAGTTCAAGCGCCGTCATCAGTTGGGCGATGCCATCGCGCAGGAGGAGATCGACAACGCCGCCCGTGACCTGGCAGTGGCCAAGTCGCGCCTGGACGCGGCCCAAAGCCAGTTGGCCCAGGCGCGCCTTGACCTGGACCGCACGACCATTCGCTCGCCGGTGGACGGCTACGTGACCCAACTGCGACTTCAGCCGGGTGACTACGCGTCGGCGGGCCAGACCAACATCTTTGTGGTCGACAGCCATAGCTTCTGGGTCACCGGGTACTTCGAGGAAACCAAGTTGTCGGGGATTCGGGTCGGCGCCACGGCATCGATCAAGCTCATGGGGTTTGCGACGCCGCTTGAAGGGCATGTGGCGAGCATGGGCAGGGGCATCGCCGACGGCAATGAGCTGCGCAGCAACAACGGCTTGCCTCAAGTGGCGCCAACGTTCAGCTGGATACGCCTGGCCCAACGGGTGCCGGTGCGGATTGAACTGGACAAGGTGCCGGCGGACGTGGAGTTGGCCGCCGGGATGACTGCCAGTATCGAGGTCGCCGAGGCAGGGGCCGCGCCACGTTGGAGGCTGACGCAGTGGCTTCAGGCGTTCCTGTGATGGCCCGTGGGTTGCAAATGCTCGGGGCACGGCTCGCCGCATGGAACCCCCAGCCCTCGGGCTACCTGTTGCGCAGCCTTGCGGCGGCCACCCTGGCGCTATGGCTGGGCTTCCAACTGCACCTGGAGGCGCCGTTCTCGGCGGCTTCGACGGTGTTGTTGCTGATCCATCCGCTCCAGGGCGCGGTGGTCGGTAAAGGCTTCAATCGAGTATTGGGAACGGTGGTGGGGCTCGTCGTCGCGTTGCTTCTGACCGGTCTGTTCGCCCAGAAAATGCTGCTGTTCATCCTCGGGATCGGGGTGTGGCTGGGGCTCTGCGTCGGCGCAATGACCCTGCTGCGGCACTACCAGGCCACGGCAGCCGTGGTTGCCGGCTACACCGTCTGCCTTGCCCTGGGACCGGCGATCGTCGCGCCGCAGCTGGCTTTCGAACATATCGTGGCGCGGTGCACGGCAGTCGTATTGGGAGTGTTGAGCCTGAGCCTGGTGGCCACTTTGTTCAGCCGCAAGACCGTCGAGCCGAAACTGCGTCTGGCCCTCCGGGACGTCTGCTCCCGCACGGCGCAATGGCTGGCCATGCAGTTCAAGGCGGAGCCGGGTGCACACCCGGCGATTACGCAACGCCAGCTCGCCATCGACATCAACAAGGTGGATGAGCTGCTCGGGATCGGCCGAGGCGAGTCCTTTCTGATTCGCGCCAGGCAGGCGAACCTGGAGGCGGGGCTGGCGTACCTGCACGCCGTGGTCCTGGACGAACGCACGACCGATCGGTGTGTCTCACCTGCGTTCGCCCAAACGGGCATGGCGTTGCAACAACTGGCCGACACGCTACCCGGCTTTCGCGCAGCGGCCGATCGTGTCCGGGCGCTGCAAACTCGCCTGGCACAAGCACCTGAGCACACGACAAGCCAGCAGCGCTTGAAGGACCAACTGGCTGACCTGTCCAGCGCCTTGCTGAGCTTCGCCAGCCTTGAGCATGCGCCCCGGGCGCCTGCCCGGGCGGTGGGTTTTCACCGTCACTATGCAGACGCGTTGCGTAACGGTTTGCGAGCGCTGCTGGCGACGCTGGCAACCGCAGCGTTCTGGTACCTGTCTGCCTGGGACCAAGGGCCGACGCTGTTGGCGGTGCTAGGGCCGTGCTGCACGTTACTGGCCACCAGCCCGACGCCCACCCAAGGCCTGGCCCGCTTCTTCAAGGGCACTGTCTACGGAATAGTGGCGGCAGCGGCGTGCAAATTCCTGGTGCTGCCACACCTCAGCGGGCTGGTGCTGCTCACGGTGGTGATGATCGCGTTCTGGGCCGTGGGCATTCAGGCCACCACCCGCCCACGCCACGCCCTGCAAGGCGTCGCCTACCTGATTGGCTTCAACACGCTCGTCAGCACAGGCCTGGCGGCCCAGTACGATTTCGCCGACTTCGCCAACCAGGCACTCGCGTGGCTCGTGGCGCTTGCCCTATGCGTGCTGGCCTTCCAACTGGTGCCGGGAAAACCCCACCGCCACCCACACGTGTTGAGGAAGGCGATTCACCAGGACACCCACCGACTGCTTCGTCATGGGCACCGGATTGACCCGTTCAAGTGGCAGGCCAGGCAGCAACACCGATGGGTGACCTTGCAGGCGTTGGCAGCGGCCGATGAATCGCAGACTGCCCAGGCCGACGCCACGGCCCTGCAACTGAGCCGGCAACTGATTCGGCTGCAACGCAAAACCCGCGACCTGGCTCCTGAGTCATCGACCGGTCAATGCGCGCGACGGGGCGATCGACGGATTTCGACGTCTGCCTCCGACCCGGCGATCAGCGCGGCCCAGGCCCGTCGAACCGCAAGCTCACTGACCCGCCTCGGCGCCCACGACCTGGCTGCCGATTATCGGGAGCTGGCGAGGCTGCTCGAAACGTACGCACACCTCGTCAGCGCGGATAAGCGCAAACGCTTTCGTTAACACAACCCAGGTGAAATGAAATGAAGCCACTTCTTGTTCCAATCCTGTTCGGTTTGATCCTGTCTGTTCCATGGAGCGTCCAGGCTTCGGACGGCGCTGATGCGCTGGAGCGTCGCCAGCAGGCCCTCAAGCAAGAGCAGACGCGCCCGGCGGGCAACGAGGACTCAACGGCCCGAGCGCCCAAGGCACAGAAACAGAAACCGTCCTTGGCGAGCTGATCACAACGCCGGCCCTGATGAATCAGGATTGCCAACGCGGGCGCCCGACCATTGCCCTTGGTTTTAATACATACAAAGCATATGCTCTTCATATACGAAACGTATGGAGTGAAACCAATGGGCATCGTGAACATCGACGACGAACTGCATGATCAACTGCGCCGCGCCACCAAAGTGTCTTGCCGTTCCATCAACGCGCAGGCGGCTTTCTGGATCAAGGTCGGACTGCTATGCGAAATGAACCCCGATCTGAGCTTCAACGAGGTCATGCGCCGAGAGCTCGGCAGCGCCGGCGTGCGGGCCCAGCCACTGGTGATGAGTTGAGCATGATCAAGAATCCGCAGCAGGTCGCGCTGATGGCGGAGTCAGGGCGACTGCTGGCGTTGGTGTTCGAGCGGCTGGACCAAACCCCGCTCGCAGGAATGTCGACCCTCCAGGTCGATGCCATGGTGGAACGGTTCATCGTCGACGATCTCAAGGCCCGACCGGCGAGCAAGGGCCAGTATGGCTTTGGGTTCGTGCTCAACTGCTCGGTCAACGAGCAGGTTTGCCACGGCGTGCCATCGCCCTCCAGGATTCTGCGCGATGGCGATATCGTCAATCTCGACATCACCCTGGAAAAGAACGGCTATATCGCCGACTCCAGCAAGACCTACCTGATCGGCAATGTCAGCGCCGCTGCGCGGCAACTGGTCCAGGTCACGTACGAGGCGATGTGGCTCGGCATCCGCGCGGTACGTCCAGGCGGGCGGCTGGGCGACATTGGCGCGGCGATCGAGCAACACGCCAGGCGCAATGGTTACTCGGTGGTGCGTGAATACTGCGGCCATGGCATCGGCCAGCAAATGCACGAAGAACCCCAGGTGCTGCATTTCGGCAAGCCAGGCACCGGCCTGGTGCTGCGCGAGGGGATGGTGTTCACCATCGAGCCCATGCTCAATCAGGGCAGCAGCCACGTCAGGACCCTGGCCGATGGCTGGACGGTGGTGACCCGGGACGGCGCACTCTCCGCGCAGTTCGAACACACCGTGGCGGTGACGTCATCTGGGGTGTCGGTGCTGACGTTGCGCTCGGATGAGTTGGACGGGCGTCCGGTGCCGGCTCTGTAGTCTGGGTGCCGTTAGAGGCGCTCGCCCTGGAGGTGCTCACGAATGAGCTCGGCCAGTAGCCGTGCCGGTTCGGTCAAACCCTGGCCAGAACGATGGATCAACCCGATATCACGGTGAAAGGTGTGCACGCCGAGGTCCAGTGCTCGCACGCCCGCCGGCCAGGGCGGGTTCTGCGTCGTTTGCGGTACCAGCGCAACCCCGACGCCGTTTTCGACCAGTTTGACGATAGCCTGCAGCTCATCCAGTTCGAAGACTTCGTGCGGGGTGACGTGCATCTGGCGCAGGAAGCGATCGACCTGCCTGCCACCGAAGGAGGATCGGTCGTAGCGAATGAAAGGGTGGGTGGAAAGCAGCGCCGCCCAATCGTCCCCTGGCACCTGGCGCGGCACGATCAGGCGGTAGGGCTCAAGCGCCAGGGTCGTCCAGCGCAGATCACTGTGCAGCGAAAAGGGCGGTCGAATGATCACGGCCAGGTCGATCTCGCCAGCGTCGACCAGGTTTACCAGCTCCATCGACAGTCCCGGGATGACACGCGTGCGGCACAGTGGACTTTGCTGGTGAAACCGGGCCAGGGCATCCGGCAGGTAGGAGCGCTGCACGGACGCGATCGCACCGATGTTCACCCGCACGCTCGCTGGTTGCCCCACCGCCGCGGAGCCCAGGTTGTCGTAGAGCTTGAGCAATTCCTGGGCCTGCAGGAGTACCTGCTGGCCCATGGGGTTGAGATGGGCCGTGCGGCCTTTTCTGTCGAACAGCTCGAAGCCGAGCTCGGCCTCCAGGCGCTGGACCTGTGCGCTGACAGCGGCCTGCGTGAGGCCGATTCTGTTCCCGGCAGCAGCAAAGGTGCCTTCGCGCGCCACCGCAATGAGCGTCTTGAGTTCTTTGATCATTCACAAATATTAATTGTGCTTCTAAGAAATATATATTGATTTTTCTGGTTGGTTTTGCCCGCTACGATGCGTTTGTTCCCCCGACAACCGCTGCCAGGCGCCATGACGATGGCGGTGTTCGCCCATCACAACAACAGTATTGGAGCCCTGATGAGCCTCTCGCCCTTTCACCTCGCCATCCCCGTCTACGACTTGCCCGGCGCGCGACGTTTCTATGGAGAAGTCTTTGGTCTTGAAGAAGGACGTTCCAGCAGCCAGTGGGTCGATTTCAATTTCTATGGTCACCAACTGGTGATTCACCAGCAGCCGAAAACCGCCGCCCAGGACAGTGTTCACAGCAACCCGGTCGATGGTCACGATGTGCCTGTCCCACACTTCGGCATCATCCTGGGGTGGGAGCAATGGGAGGCGTTGGCCGAGCGCTTGAAGTCGTTTGGCGTCTCCTTCGTGATCGAACCCTACGTTCGCTTCAAGGGCCAGGTCGGCGAGCAAGCCACCATGTTCCTGTTCGACCCATGCGGCAACGCCCTTGAATTCAAGGCATTCAAGGACATGAGCCAGATCTTCGCGAAATAGAGGGCACGCGCCCGGCAGGTCACTGCACCGACAGGGCCGCGGTCGTGGAGCGGGCGACGTCGATTTGCCATAACCGCCCCTGATGATCGAACAGCACGCATTCGCTGCCCACGAAACGCAGTTGCGCATGCTCCAGCGGCCAGTCCATGACGGCGCAGAGCCGGTCGCTGCTGCGGTGTATGAAGTGCCAGCGGGCCTCATCCTCGCCGACCCTGAAACCTATCACCAGCCACTGCGCGAAGGGGTAGACGTGCAACGGGTCGGCGGACTCCGTATTGAAGCCGGGCAGGCGATAGCGCTTGCTCGTGACGCCCTCGTACACCATCAGCGCGGGATCGTCGTCGACGCCGTCTTCGATCCACAATTCGACGGTTCGGCCCACCGCGTCGAACACTTGCCAGCTGTGCGCCTGACGCCGGACGGGCAGCGGTTCACGGCGCAGCAATCGGCGCTCGGGCAAGCGGTAGTGCCAGAGCAGCGCTTGCTGCGGGGTCTGCAAGAAGACCGATTCATTGTGCTCGTCATCCCGAATCGACGTGATCTGCCCGGGCAGCTCACCGACGTGCCACAGGGTTTCGAGTCGGCGACCCACGTCCACGACGCGCAACTGCGTGCCGCGGCCAACGGTCCAGGCCGTGCCGTCGAACGTCTTGGCGAAGGCGTCCAGCATCAGCACGCCCAAGTCGCTGGCGCTGCGATTGACCAGGTCCAGCTTGCAGATGCGCCAGACGTCGCCGCGCCGTGCCAGCGCCAGGGCGACCTGGCGGCTGTGGCCCAGCACAATGACCTGGGTCGGCACCGGGAAGTGGAAGGCGCACTTGCCGTTGGCTTCGACGACCGACGCACCGGCTTCGCCCAGCGCCAGCAGGTAGCGTCCATCCGTCAACGGCACGGCATCGCAGATCGCCCGAACGCCCCTGTCTGGCGCGGTGAATGACAACGGGTCGCTGACCCGCTCAAGGCCTTGGTTGAGGCGTTTGTTTCGAGGCAGGCCGTTGCCGGGCAGGTCTGCCTGGAGCAATTTGTCCTTGCTCATTTTAACCAGCGCCTGGAGCTGGTTCTGGGTCAGGTGGGCCTGTGGCCCGGCCTGGTCACAAATGATTGCCCGCACGGTCGCGGCTGCCAGCCAGGCCAGCGCTGGGCTGTAGGCCTTGTGCGCCAGCAGCGCCTGGGCGAGGGTGGCGCGGTCCATGACCCGCTCTGGGTCGCTGCGCAGTTTCTCGACCCAGGTTTCATAGGCCGTGAGCGTGTCGGGGAGCAGGATGGCGCGTTTGACCAAGGCGCCGATTGCCAGGCTGCCGCCTGCGGCCTCGGCGGCGAGCAGCCATTGTGCGGCGCGTTCGCGCTCTGCCGGCAGGCTCCAGATGACGTCCACCGCCTGCAGCCACAGGCCTTTTTCAGTCAGGGCCAGCGCCCATTCCAGGCGCAGGCGCGCAGCGGCTTCGGGCCATTTCTTTTCGAGCAGGATAACGGCATCGGCGAACGCATTGTCGCGCCGGGCGACTTGTAGCGCTCGCTGCCAATCCCCGGCCAGGCATAGCAGGCGCACGATGGTCGAGGCGGACATGTCCCAGGCCAGGGCCAGGTCGGCGGCCTGTTGATGGCGTTGGTGCTTTTCCAGGTAATCGAGCGCTTCCTGTCGTGCCCTCAACAGTTCGGCCAGCACGAACACGGCTTCCTCGATCCGCCCCTCGCGATCCAGTCGCTCGAAGGACTGCCGGTAGACCTGCTTGAGGTGGCTTTCCAGATCGGCCTCGAACAGCAAGCGGGTGCCGGGCACTGAGTGCTGGCTGAGCGTCAGGTCCTGGCGCCGGGTGGGGGTGCCGAATGCCTGGCCGGCATCGCCCTGGCCGCCGCCCAGCGGAATGGCATGGCGCAAGGCTTCTTCCAGGTTGCCGTTCTCGAACATGTCCAGCATGCGTTGCATGTAGGCGGCCTGTCGTTTGCCGTACAGCGCTGACAGTCGCGAGTGACGAGTCAGTTGGGTCAACCAGCGTCGCCACCTGGCCGGGCCTCGCGGCCGGCCCGAGGCCCGCGGTGGCACGCTCGGCTGCACGGGGCGGGCGGCATCGGCAACATGGGTGGCTTTTCCAGTCGTCGTCCTCACGCCGTCGCACCGCACCCAGGCACGCCCGGCCATCAATGCCAACATGAAGAGTACGAAAAACACAGTCCCGATCAGCGCCCACGCCAGGGCATTGTCCAGGTCGAACCCGGAAGGATCCACCGCTCGCGGTGGCTTGACGGTTTCAGCAGGCGGCGCGGTGGTCGGGGACCGCGTACCGTTGAGGGCATTGATGGCGAAGATACCGGTGCCCACGGCCACCCCAATGAAGCCTGGCAGACCATCTTTCAACGGGCCTCGGCCCTGCGAGTGAGACGCGGAGGCGGGCGGGCGGTGGGCTGCCGTTGCCTTGTCGACGGCAGCCTGACGCTGGCGCTCTAACAGGGCCCGCATCACCCCCTCGCGCTCGGGGCTGACCGGCGCCAGTGAATCGCCGAGGATCTCCCGGATATCGGTTTGCACAACCAGCGGCTCGGCGTGGGGTTCTGGCAATGCATCGCGGCAGTCATAAGTGGCGAGCAGGGCGTACTGACTGACGTCGATCCATTGGCCGGGTACCAATGCTGTGGCGTCGCGCAGGTGCAGCGCGCTGACCTGGGTGCCGCGTACCAGCCAGACATCGGCGGGTGCCAGGTGCCGCATTTCCTCGTTGCTAAGCCGCGCCGAGCACAGCGTTCGCCCCTGGCGAATCAACGGCCAGCCGGCCAGCCCCTCGCACAGCCGTGCACAAGCCTTGGGAAAACGCAGCAGGTCGCCGTCGGCAAAGCGATAGGCCTTGGCGTCGGTTTGCCAGTGGGAGAGGATCAGCCGAGCCCGTTCATGCTCACTGAAGCGCTCGGCGGGAAACCACAATGCCTCGATCGGTTGATAGCCGGTCAGCACCGGCCGGCGGACCATGACGATATCAGGACCGGACATAGGTGCTTAGCTCCGAATATGGCTGCGGCGGATTGCACATGACCTGCAGGACCCTGCGTTCCTCCCGGACCGCATACACCACCAACTCGCGAGCCTTGGTCAGTGCAGCGACCAGCCCGCTCATCGGACAGAAGGTAATCCTGGCAATGGGGTCCTGGGTGGTGAACAGCGCCTGCTGCTCACCCTGGCAGTACAGGGCGACCGTCTGCTGGTGAGGACTGAGCAGGACCATGGAAAAGACTTCGTCGTCACCGATCAGCAATCCCAGGCCTTTCCAGCCTGGCGCCAGGTCGACCTGCACGGTCTGAAGGTCGGGGGCGACCAGCTGCCACTGCTGGTGGCCGTCGACCAGGCGCATCCAGGCACAGCCGTGAAAGGCCCGGTTCCAGCATGCACTGGCCGGGAACAATACCTGAGCGACGTCGTTCGCCGTGCCCACCAGATCGCTCGCGGGCTGGCTGAGCCAGGCATTGAGCCGATGGACATACAGCCGGCCGGCTTCCTGGCGCAGATAGACCAGCATGTCGCGACTGACCTGCGCCATGCCCACCACGTTATCGGCCATCGAATGCGTCATCCCCGACGCGCGCTGCGGCGGCAGCTTGCCGTTGTCGGTCACCCAGAAGGCCAGGTGTCCCTTGTTGTCGAGCAGGAAGGCTGCGCCGTGGGTGCCGTTGTGCAACCAGACCATGGGCAGCAGCGTGGCCGTGCCCACGGGGATCTGCAGTTGATTACGTTCAGGCCGGGCGGCCGCCTTGACGAAGTCCATGTTCCAGAAGACCAACTGCTCGTCGAAGCTCAGGATCGCACCGGGCATGCGCCCTGGGAATGTGATCGCCAGCGGCGTGCCACGGCTGTTCCAGAGAGTCTTGCGAACCTCGAGCGGTTTTTTCTGCCGTGGCGCCGGGAGCTTGATCACCACGAGCCCGGGCTCGTCGAGCATTTTCAGGGCAACATGGGAGCCGCTGCTGGCGATGATCGGCGCCAGGGTCAGGACCACCCGGGCAATGGGGGTCTTGACCGGCGTGCGCGTCAACTGTCGAGCGGTGTCGAACTCACCCTTGATCAGTTGCAGGGCCTGGCGTTTGTCGGGAAAGGGCAGGGCGATATGCCGGGTGGTTGCGGCCTGCAGCGAAAACATCAGGCTGTGGCCATCGAGGCTGTCTTGAATCTGCACCCGGTGGGTGCACGAACGGCTATCGGTGGCCGGCAGGCGTTGACCGACGAGCCAGCGTTCGCCGCTGTCGTACGCTTGTTCCGACAGCCAGGCGCACCAGGTGCTCCAGTGCTCGTCACTGACGGTCTGATAGGTTCGAGCGCTGAGCAACTGCTTCAAATGCGCGGCGCCCTTGAATTCGTTCAGTCGAGGCGCGTCCTGCAAAATGCCCCAGCGCAATTCGGCCCCGGCTTCGCTGGCACGGCGGGCAAGCAGGATCAGCAGGGCCAGGTGCACCAATCGCGGGCCGCCCAGTTGCAAGGGGCCAGCATCGAACAGCACGACAATCATGCGATTGGCGTGATGCGTGCGGTAGCGCGGCGCCAAAAACAGGTGCTCGCCCACCACCGCCCTGCGCAGAAACTCGTCGGGCAACTCATCGGCCAGCAACCATTCGCTGGTCAGCAGTCGTTCATAGGGGCCGCGGCGTTGCAGGTCGCCCAGGCCGTCGGGTTCGGGGTCGCCGCCCGGCTGCATGCCGCGTAACGGACCCAGCAACGGGTTGAGACGGGTGAACAGGTCGGTCAGCACCGGCAGTTGTTCGGGGGCAAACCATTGCAGCCAGTCCCGCCAGGGTTGCAGGGATTTGGGTAATTGCATCAGTGACCTGCCCACTCATCCTGAATACGTTGCAGATGCCGGGCCGTGACGGGCAGGCAGCGGTCCAGCGGCAGAACCGCCCTGGGCGCGTGCCACAACAGCAACGGCGCTCGGGCGAATCTGTCGAGCAGCGCCTGGCCCATCAGGTCCACCGGCATATCGGGTTCCCAACTGGTGGGCAGCCAGAGGCCGGGAGCGGCGGGCTCGCTACAGGCGTAGTCGACACCCTCGACCCACGGCAGGTCATCCACATGGCCGGTGACGATCAGCACGTCCCGGTTGGCCGTGGCTTGCAGGCGAGCGGTCTGGTCCTCGGGCATGCGCAGCAGGCGTGCGTGCAGACGCGCTGCGACATCACCCCAGGCCACGGCCGCCTGAGGTTGACCGGCCTCACGCCGCGCTCGCCAATGCCAGTCGAGGGCAGGGGTGGCCCTGTTCGTCATGCCTGGGCGCTCAGCAGGTGAGCCACTTTTCCGCGCACCTCATGCAGCCGCTGGGGGATGGTCTGGCTGTTGAAGTTGGCGTCGATCTCACGCAGCAGCGCTTCCAGCAAGGGGCTGGCCGGCGGCTCGCTGCGCCCCAGGTAATCCTCGGCCGTTTCCAGCAGGCGATGCAGGCGAGCCATCGGTTGCAGCGTCGCTTCTTCGACGGCACTGAACAGATGGCTGTTGTTGCACTGGGCCAAAAGGTCTTTCAGCACCTCGCGACCGTGCTGCTGGGTCTCGCGGGTCGGCAGCACGTAGAGCAGCGGCCAGAGGTCGGCTTCGCTGGCGGCGCGGTGGCCACGCAGCAACGCGGCGGCGGCGATCAGGCGCTGGGATTTGACGATACGGCGGTCGGACAGTTGGATTCCGGCTTCGCGCAACCGGCGAATGGCCTGGGCCAGCGCTGGGCGCACCCGGGACAGGTCGACGTCCTTGAGCGCCTGGCCCAGCGTGTCGAGTGGCGTCAGGCCCAGCAGTTGCGGGACCGGGCGTTGTTCGGACTGCCAGCCGCCGGCCAGCATCGCTTCGAGCTGGTTGTCGGGGACGGCCTCCACGAACAGGTGCAGCAGGAATCGGTCGCCGAAGGCCGCCAGCGATTCGTCGTCGGGCAGGCCGTTCGCCGCAGCGACGCAGACGCGCAAGGGGCACTGGACCTGGGTGTGGCCTCGGCGGAACCGTCGCTCATTGAGCACACCGAGCAGGGTGTTGAGAATGGCCGTCGAGCCCAGGAACACTTCATCCAGGAACACGATGTCGGCTTCGGGCAGCATGCCGCTGGTGTCGGTTTCCACCGTGCCTTCGCGCAGTTTCTTCAGGTCCACCGTGCCAAACAACTCCGAAGGCTCGGTGAAGCGTCCCAGCAGGTACTCGAAATAACGCCCGCCCATGGACTGGGCGACCCGACGCACCACCGCGCTTTTCGCCGTGCCGGGCGGCCCCACGACCAGGATGTGCTCCTGGGCAACCGCCGCCAGCACGATCAACTCGGCCAGTTGCTCACGGCCGACCAGGCCTTCGGTGGCGGCGCGTACGGCCTGACGGATCTGGGTGGCGGCGAGGTCGAGCGAAGCGGACATGGGGATCTTCCCTGAAGCTGAAAGGGCCTATCTTGCCTGAAGGCGAGGGCGAACTGGGAAGTTGATCGGCATGCAAGGCCCAAGCTTGAGCCCTGAGAGGGGAGCCAGCCACGGAACATGCGCCGCCATTGCGTTGCACAATGGCGGCTGCGGCAGACGTCCGTCGCTCACGCCGCCCCCCACGAAGGCACCTGCCTAGCGGATCGGCAACAACGCCCCAAACGCCACGAAAAAACCGCCACAGATGCGGTTGAAACGCCGGCCCATCCGCGCCAGCCACGGCCGGACCCGGTTCGCCGCGCTCGCCACGCCGAACTCCACGGCGAATTCGACGAATGCGTAGGTCAGCGCCATGACCGTCGCCTGCAGGATCAGATTGCGCTGGGCGTCGATGAACGGCGTGATGAATGCGGTGAACAACAGCAAGGCCTTGGGGTTGGAAATCGCCGACAGCAGCCCCTGGCGAAACAGCGACCAGTCGGCCGAGCCGCTCACGTCGTTGACCGCCAGGGTCATCGCCTCCGAACGCCACAGGCTAAGCCCCAGCCAGATCAGGTAGAGCCCGCCGATGATCTTCAGCGCGGTCAACCAATGCAGCGACGCTTGCAGCAAGGCGCCCAGGCCGAGGACGCACAAGGCGATCACGATGACGAAACCGAGGACGCCGCCGGTGATGGTGAACAGCGTCTTGCGGTGGCCATGGATCGCCCCGTGGGTCAGCACCAACAGGGCATTGGGGCCGGGCACCAGGGCGATGCCACAGCAGGTCAGCAGGTAGAACAGCCAGGCGTCGAGGGACATGGGGGCTCCGGTGCACGATGACAGGCGCCGATGTTGACGCGAGAAGGCCTGGACGAAAAGCGCATATTGTGGCACTCAGGTATTCGATTATCGAATGCAGGGTTTTTTCCACCATGACACCCAGGGATCTTCAGATCGATTGGCTCAAGTGCTTCGTCGCCGCCGTCGATACCGGCTCGCTGTCGAGCGCCGCCCTTGAGATCAACAAGTCGCAGTCGGCCGTCAGCATGCAGCTCAAGAAACTCGAGTCGGCCTTGGGTCGCCAGGTCCTGAGCCGCGGCCCGCGACACTTCCAGCTCACCAGTGACGGCGAAGCACTGCTCGGCTACGCCCGGCGCATGCTGGCCTTGCACGCAGAAACGCTGGGGGCCTTCTGGGGCGAACAGCTGAGCGGACGGATCCGCCTCGGCGTGGCGGAGGATTACGCCGCGCCTTACCTCACGCCGGTGTTGAAACGGTTCTCGGCGCGCTACGCCAGCGTCGACATCGAGTTGACCTGTGAGCAATCCACCGCACTGATTCCCCGGGTGGCCAGCGGTGAACTGGACCTGGCCCTGGTCTCGCGCGACAGTCCGCGTCGCGGCGCCTTTCTGTTCCATGAACCCATGGTCTGGGTCGGCTCGCCGCAGTTCGAGCTCTGGCGTCGGGATCCGCTGCCGATCGCGGTCTACGACGAAGAAAGCCTGGCCCGCCGCACCGCTGTGGAAACCCTGGTCCGCCATGGGCGTCGCTACAAGGTCGTCTACAACAGTTCGAGCCTGGCCGGGCAGATCGCCGCGGTGGAAAGCGGGGTCGCGGTGGCGGTGCTGACCCGCTGCTGCACCCCGGCCAACCTTCAGGTGCTGGGCCAGGAACATGGCCTGGGCGCGCTGGAATCCATGAGCGTGGCGGTCTATCGCAGCCGGGCCTCGCAAGGATCGATCGCGGTGGATGGACTGCGCAGCTTTTTGATCAAGACCCTGGGCGCTCCTGCGCAGGCCTAGCTTGCCGTCCGGGCTACCGTGGACGGCGGCCAGCACTTGCAGGTTCGGGCGAAAAAGCAACACTCATTCACGCAATCTGCACGGCTATAAGTGACATCCAGGCAAAGTTAAAAAAATTACGAGCATCAAGGACTAAGCCCCTGTAAATTCCCGAAACAACTACCCAAACTATTTCTGATGGCCAAGGTCATTCATTCGCGCCGGTCGTTCTCAGTCACCGGTTTCCCCTACGTTCAGGAGCAACTCACACATGGCAGCACTGCAGAACACCACGCTCGAGGCGATGAAAGACAAACAGGCGCAGGTGCTGGGCGAATGGATCAACGGACTGGAAACCAGTGGCGCGACCCGCAACCTCAAAAGCCAGGACCTGCAGCAACAAACCAGCGAGTTCCTGCAACTGGTGATCAATGGCCTGCAAAACAACAACGGCACCAACATCAATACCCCGGGCTGGGAGTCCACGCGCCAGTTCCTCGAAAAGCTCTCCCAAAGTCGCGCCCAACTCGGGCAGGATTCGCAACAGACCGCCAGTTTCATTTTCGCCCTCAAGGGGCCGCTGTTTGCCTTGCTGCAAGCTCATTACCGTGAGCAACCGGCGCTGCTGGCCGAGCAACTGTGGGAAATCTCCGAGCTGTTCGATGCGTTCGGGATGCACACCATCCGCACCTTCCAGAAATCCCGCGAGGCGGTGATCAAGCGTCAGCAGGAGGAACTGCTGGAGCTGTCCACCCCGGTCGTCAAGCTGTGGGACGGCGTACTGGCGCTGCCGATGATCGGCACCCTCGATTCGCAACGCACCCAGGTGGTGATGGAGTCGCTGTTGCAGCGTATCGTCGACACCGGTTCGGAAATCGCCATCATCGACATCACCGGTGTGCCGACCGTTGATACGCTGGTCGCCCAGCACCTGCTCAAGACCGTGACCGCCATTCGCCTGATGGGCGCCGACTGCATCATCAGCGGCGTGCGTCCGCAAATCGCCCAGACCATCGTGCACCTGGGCCTCGACCTGCAAGGCGTGGTCACCAAGGCCAACCTGGCCGACGCACTGAAACTGGCCTTGACCCGCCTGGGCGTCAGCCTTGGCAAGACGGTCTGAGCCGATGGAACGTATCCCGATTCTACAGATGGGCGACTTTCTGCTGGTCACGATCCAGGTCGACATGCATGACCAACTGGCCCTGACCCTGCAGGACGATCTGTCCGAGCGCATCAGCAAGACGTCGGCCCGCGGGGTGTTGATCGACATTTCCGCACTGGACATGGTCGATTCGTTCATCGGCCGGATGATCGCGACCATTTCCGGCCTGTCGAAAATCATGGACGCCGAGACCATGCTGGTGGGCATGCAACCGGCCGTGGCGATCACCCTGGTCGAACTCGGCCTGACGCTGCCCGGCGTCAGCACTGCGCTGAACGTCGAGCGCGGAATGAAACTGCTGCAGGAACGAGTACGCCATTCATGACCGTGCGCAGCAGCGGCACTCAACCGATCAACATCGAACAGGACGTGGTGCTCGCCCGGCAAACGGCACGCAAACTGGCCACCGAATGCGGCATGCGCCTGATCGACCTGACCAAACTGGTGACCGCCGTCAGCGAGCTGGCGCGTAACACCATGGTCTATGGCGGTGGCGGCGACATGGATTGGCAGATCCTCGACGAGGGCGACAGGGTCGGCCTGCGCCTGGTCTTTCGCGACGAAGGGCCGGGCATCGCCGACATCAAGCTGGCGATGACCGACGGTTGGACCTCCGGCGGTGGCCTGGGGCTTGGGCTGACCGGTGCCAAGCGACTGGTCGATGAGTTTGAGCTCGACACCGAGCCCGGCAAGGGCACACGAATCACGATTACCCGATGGACATGACGATCGCTGGGTCACTGACCCAGGTGCTGCTGATCGAAGACAGCAGCCAGGTCGGCCATGCCCGGCGTACCGCGCAAAGGCTCGCCGAGCAAAACGGCTTTGATGCCACCGATGCCGGACGCGTGGCCCTGGTCGCCACCGAACTGGCCAGCAATGTGCTCAAGCACGCCAGCCGCGGCGAGCTCCACCTGCGCCTGTTACCTTGTCCCGACGGGTTTGGCATCGAGATGCTCGCGGTCGATCGCGCCCAGGGCTTCGATCTGGACGCCTGCCTGACGGATGGGTATTCCACCGGGGGCACCCAGGGCATCGGCCTTGGGGCCGTGGCGCGCCAGACCGAAGTGTTCGATGTGTACGCCGATGCCCGTGGCGCGGTGTTGCTGGCGCGGCTGTATCCGCGCGGCAATCGCCAGCCGGACGTGCGTTACGGCGTCAGCCAGCATTCGCTGAACGACGATCCGGCGTGTGGCGACACCTGGCACCTGGCGTACAACGGCGCCAACATCAGTGCTCTGGTGATCGACGGCCTCGGCCACGGTGAGGATGCCGAGCGCGCGGCCAAGGCGGGGGAGCGGGCGTTCGCCCAGACCCCGTTCGCCAGTGCGGTGCTGTTGATGGAGGACATGCACCGCGACATGATTGGCACGCGTGGCGGCGCAGCCGCTTTCGCCCAGTTCAATGCCGCGCGCGATGGCCTGACGTTTACCGGCGTTGGCAACATCGGCGCCACCCTTATCAGCGCGGACAAGTCGCGGGGCCTGGTGTCGAGCCCGGGCATCGTCGGCAGCCAATACCGCAGAGCCCAGCCCTTTGACTATGCTCACGTGAACGGACATTTATTGATCATGTACAGCGATGGCTTGCAGTCCCGTTGGAATCTTCAAGACTACCCCGGCCTGGTGCACCGTCATCCCGCTGTGATCGCCACTGTCCTGCATCGAGACTTCTGCCGTGGGCGCGATGATGTGACCGTGCTGGTCGTTGCCTTGGAGGCCGCCCATGGCTGAGCCGTCTACCCTGAACCCTGCCGAGCAAGCCGTGTTGATCGCCCAGTTGCAGGGCGAGAACGCCGCTCTGCGCGACGAACTCGATGAAACCAACCAGGGCGTGCTGGCGCTCTATGCCGAACTCGACACCCAGGCTGAGCAACTGCGCCAGGCCTCGGACCTCAAGAGCCGCTTCCTGTCGTACATGAGCCATGAGTTCCGCACGCCGCTGGGTTCGATCCTGAGCATCAACAGCCTGCTCGCCGATGAACTCGACGGCCCGCTCAGCCCCGAGCAGCACAAGCAGGTGGCGTTCGTCAGCAGCGCCGCCCGCGAACTCAGCGACATGGTCGATGACTTGCTCGACCTGGCGAAAATCGAAGCCGGACGGATCTCCATTTCCCCGGCGTGGTTCGACATGTTCGACCTGTTCTCGGCCCTGCGCGGGATGTTCCGACCGATCGTCGATGCGTCCGCGGTGGACCTGATCTTCGAAGAGCCCGTCGGCCTTCCGCGCCTGTACACCGATGACAAGAAACTCGCGCAGATCCTGCGCAACTTCATTTCCAACTCATTGAAGTTCACCACCCGCGGCGAAGTGCGGATCTCGGCCCGCCTGGAAGGACCGGACCGGGTGCGCTTCGCTGTCAGCGACACCGGAATAGGCATCGCGCCGGAACTGCACGGTGCATTGTTCGAGGACTTCATCCAGGTCGACTCGCCCTTGCAGAAACGCCTGCGCGGAACCGGCCTGGGCCTGTCGTTGTGCAAACGCTTCGCGGCGTTGCTGGGGGGCGAGGTCGGGATGGACAGTACACCGGGGGTCGGCTCGAACTTCTTCGTGACCATTCCATTGGCACTCGCCTTGGAGAATGCCGATGAATCGTGACATTCGTCTGTTGATCGTCGACGACAACATCGCCACCCGCTATGCCTTGCGCCGGCGTCTGGAGAGCCACGGCTACGTGGTGCTGGAGGCCGGTACCGGCAGCGAGGGCCTGGCGCGGATCGCCGGCGAGCCCATCGACGCACTGATCCTGGACGTCAACCTGCCGGACATGAGCGGCTTCGACATCGTACGTACCTTGCGCGTCGATGCGCGCACCGCGTTGCTGCCGGTGATCCATGTATCGGCCGCGTCGATCCAGACCGGCGACATCATCACCGGCCTCAACGCCGGTGCCGACGCCTACCTGATTCACCCCGTAGACCCGGACGTGCTGCTGGCGACCCTGCGCACCTTGCTGCGGGTGCGCGACACCGAAAACGCGCTGCGCGAGAGCGAGGCGCGCTTTCGCGAGATTTTCGTCAACGTCTCGGCGCCAATTGCCGTGCTCGATGCGCATTTGAAAGTGCATGAGTGTAACCATGCTTTCGCGCAGATGATCCAGGACAACCATGCCCCGGAAACCCTCAGCGAATGCTTCGACGAGGACCAGGGCGCGGTTCTCGACGAGTTGCGCCAACGCCTGGCCGATGGCGAACGCTGGAAGGGCACGTTGAACATGCGCGTGCAGGGTGAGATTCGTGAGACCGAGTGGCAGATATCACCGTACCGCACGCCGCAACTGAGCCTGGTGTTCATCGAGGACGTCACCGAACACCGCCATCGTGAGCGTTCTCACCTGGCACGGCTGGACGACACCACCACGCAACTGGCCAAGGAAGTCGCCGAGCGGGCGCGCGCCGAATCACAATTGCTGCAAGTGCAGAAAATGGACGCACTGGGCAAGCTCACCGGCGGCATCGCCCATGACTTCAACAACCTGTTGACCGGCATCATCACCAGCCTGGAACTGATCCAGAAACGCATGGCCGATGCACGTCCGGACAAGGTTCAGTTTTACGCCGAGGCGGCACTGAATTCGGCAATGAGCGCGGCCTCCCTCACGCATCGACTGCTGGCCTTCGCTCGCCAGCAGCCGCTCGACACCCGTCCGGTGGACATCAACGAGCAAGTGCGCTCGCTGGAAGAGCTGCTGATGCGCACCATTGGCGAACGCATCAACCTCAAGCTCGAATTGACCACCAAACCGGCGATTGCGCTGGTCGACCCGGTGCAACTGGAAAGCGCGGTACTGAACCTGGTGATCAACGCCCGGGATGCGCTGCCCAAGGGCGGCAACATTTGGCTCAACACCTATGCGGCGCATTCCCATGGCGCCCCCAACCTGGCCGATGGCGCGTATGTCGCGTTGTCGGTGCGCGACGATGGCACCGGCATCGATCACAGTGTGATCGACAAGGTGTTCGAGCCGTTCTTCACCACCAAGCCGCTGGGGCAGGGCACCGGGTTGGGGCTGTCGATGATCTACGGTTTCGCCCGTCAGTCTGGCGGCGATGCGCACATCCGCAGCGTGGCGCGGTGCGGCACTGAAGTGACGATCATGCTGCCGGCCACCAGCGATTCGACACAGGCTTACGTCGCCCCGCTCATTGTCGACCCGCAGGCTTCTGGCGAGCATGTGCTGATTGTCGAGGACATGCCTTCGGTGCGCCTGTTCGTGACCGAAGTGCTGGAGGATGCGGGCTATCGCTGCACCCAGGCACCGGATATCGAAACCGCGTTGGAGCGCTTGCAGAATGATCCGACCATTAACCTGCTGCTGACCGACGTCGGCCTGCCACGCATGAGCGGCCGGGAATTGGCCGATGTGGCGCGAGGCTGGCGTGAAGGTTTGCCCATCCTGTTCATGACGGGCTACGCCGAAACCGCGCTCAACCGCCAGGTGTTCCTGGGCAGCGGCATGGAAATGCTCGTCAAGCCCTTCCAGATCAGCGAGTTGCTGGAAAAGGTTCGCCTCACGCTGGATGCACAGTAACCCCCCGACATCGGCGGGGTTCCGGTAGACCAGGCATTCAATTGCGCCTACAGGAGCGAGCCTCCAGGTGTGGCGTGGCCTGGGCATGCCATGGCGCCAAGGAATTTCCAGCGAGCCTGTTCAGGTTTGCGCCAGACGGTCGATACCCTGATAGACGCCCAAGTGCGTGATTGCCGGTGCCGCCGTGAGGGGTGTGTCACCCAGATCCTTCACCCATCGTTTTCAGTGGAATTGGCATGGCCAAAAAAATCTCCCTTTTCGCCTTGCTATTGCTGCTTGCTGCCCCGGTCGGGTGGGCGGGTGTGGCGAAGCTTGATGTCGAGATTCTCGAGGGCACGGGCAAGCGGTTACCCGATGCCGTCATTACCCTCAAAGGCCCTATCGATAGGCCCTCAACTGACTTGGCCGCCAGCATGGACCAGCGCAACCAGCAGTTTGCGCCTCACGTACTGGCTGTGCACACCGGCTCCCTGATCAAGTTTCCCAACAGCGACAACATCCGCCACCAGGTCTACTCGTTTTCACCCGCCAAGCGTTTCGAGCTGCGTTTGTACGAGGGCACGCCCTCCGAGCCGGTCCTGTTCGACAAGCCTGGCGTGGTGGTCCTGGGCTGCAACATCCACGACCGCATGCTGGGCTACGTCTTTGTCACCGACGATCCGCTCTTTGCCGTCAGCGATGCTCAAGGCAACGTGGCGCTGGACAAGCTCGCGGTCGGTGAATACCACGTGACCCTCTGGCACCCGCAGCTCAAAGGGATGCAGCCGATCGATGCCGGCACGCTGAAACTTCCTGCCAGCGGACTCCAGCAGCACTACACACTGACACTCGAACCGTTACCTGAACAGATGGCGCCCGCGACCAGTGCCTTCGGTGATGCCTTCAAGCGAGCCACTCGTGAAACTGCGCAATAGTTTTCAGGCGCAAGTCGCGGCAGTGATGATCTTGCTGTCGCTGCTGGTGATCGGCTTGTTGTATTTCAGCGTCAATGCGGCGACCCGCACGGCCGTGCGAGGGCAGGCCGACGCACAACTGGACGTCGGCACGCGCATCTTCGAACGGCTGATGGAAGTCCAGGGGCGGCGCCTGGCCGATGGCGTGCAGCTGTTGGCGGCCGACTTCGGCTTTCGCGAAGCGGTGGCCAGCCGGGACGCGGCAACCATCCGTTCAGTGCTGATCAACCATGGCAAGCGGATCAATGCCAGCGACATGATCCTGCTGAGCATGGATGGCACGATACTCGCCAGTACCCTTGACCATACGCCCGAAGGATCGCTGTTCCAGTACGACGGCGCGCTGCGCCTGGCACAACGTACGCGCCAGGCCATGGTGATCGTGCCGTTGCAGGGCAAGCCGCATTTGTTGGTGGAAACACCGGTACTCGCGCCTCTGCCGGTGGCCAGGGTAGTGATGGGGTTCAGCATGGACGAGGCCTTTGCCCTTGAACTGCGCTCACTCACCAACCTGCAAGTGTCGTTTCTTGCCGTCGATCGGCAACAACCAGGGGTGCTGGTCAGCACTCAGCCAGAGGTATTGCACGGGCCAATATCCCGCTTGATGCTCGGCTCGTCCATCCGCAGCGGGGCCATGCCGACGGAACACCTGAATCACAACTACCTCAGCCAGTTACTGACGCTGGCCGACGGTTCGGGTGAGTACGATGGGCAAGTGATCGCCTTGCTGCAAAGCCCGCTCGATGCAGCCATGCAGGCCTTCGCGCCGCTGGATGAAAAAATCCTGGTGATTAGCCTGATGGCACTGATCGCGTCGCTGGTCGGTGCCTTGCTGTTGGCCCGAGGGGTGTCGCGGCCGGTCAAGTCGTTGGCCTTGGCGGCGGAGCGCATCGGCCACGGCGATTACCAGACCCCCGTGGTATTGCCGCGCGCTGATGAACTCGGCTTGTTGGCCAACGCCGTCAACGCCATGCAAAGAGGCATTGCCGAGCGTGAGCAACAACTGGCCCACAATGCGCTGCATGACCCGGTCACCGACTTGCCCAACCGGGCACTGGCCATGGAGCGCCTGGGCAGTGCGATCAGCGCAAAACGGCCGATGGCATTGATCTTCCTGGGCATCGAGAACCTGCGCGGCATCAACGAAACGGTGGACCCCGAGACGGTTGACCGGTTGCTTCGTCAAACCGGCCAGCGCATCCAGGCCCTATTGCAACCTGGCGACACCGTGGCGCACCTGATCGCCGAGGAATTTCTGATCCTGCTCGACGGGATGGACAGCGACGCGGCGGTGGCTATCGCCGACCAACTGCAGCAGTTGCTGCTCAAGCCCCAGCAAATCAACGGTCATCATCTGGCCCTGGATTGCCGCCTCGGGATCGCAGCGTACCCGGCGGATGGCGAAAACGCCCAAAGCCTGCTGGAGCGCGCATCGATCGCGATGAAGGATGCGGCTCAGATGCCAGGGCATCTGCAGGTTTACCAGCACGGGCGTGACCTGGCTCACCGTCGGCAAATCACGTTGATTCGTGACCTGCGCCATGCGGCGAACAACGGTGAGCTTATCCTGCATTACCAGCCCAAGCTGGACATCCTCAAGCATCACGTCCACCAGGCCGAAGCCCTGTTGCGCTGGCACCATCCCCAACTGGGCTCGATCTCGCCGGGCGAGTTCATTCCGTTGGCAGAGCGCACCGGCAGTATCCAGGGTCTGACGTATTGGGTGATCAACGAGGGCATGCGTCAACTGGCCGAGTGGAATGAACGGGGCCTGTGCCTGGAACTGTCGTTGAACATCTGCGCCGAGGACCTGATCAGCGATGAGTTGCCCAACCGGGTCGCGGTGTTGTTACGCACCCACCGGTTGCCAGCCGAACAGTTGGTGTTCGAAGTCACGGAAAGCGCGGTCATGCGTGAACCCGAGCGGGCCTTGAAGAACCTTCATCTGCTGCGCGATTGCGGCATCAGCCTGTCGGTGGATGATTTTGGCACTGGCTATTCGTCCCTGGCGCACCTCAAGCGGTTGCCGGTGCAAGAGCTCAAGATCGACCAGTCTTTTGTCCGCGACCTGGACGAAGCCAGTGAAGATGCGGTGATCGTGCGCTCGACGATCGAGATGAGCCACAACCTGGGGCTCAAGGTGGTGGCCGAGGGCGTCGAATATGCCCACAGCCTTCGGTTGCTCGAGCGCTGGCATTGCGATACCGCGCAGGGTTACCTGATCAGTCCGCCGCTCAGCGCCGCAGCCTTCGAGGCCTGGGTGGCGTTGCCTTTGAATATCCGTACAGCGCTGGTTCATTGAAGATGATGGCTTCTCGTTTCTTCCTGTCGATCGGCTGCTGCATGGCCCTGGCGTTCCAACACGTTTGCGCCGATGGCGGGCGCTTGATCGCGACAGGCGGCGCCAGCAGCCTGGAAGGTGCCGCGGGCGGCGGGATCACGCCCTGGGCGATGCTGGCCGGGTACGGTGAACAGAACGAGTGGGGCGCGACCGCGTTCGCGACCTCTGTCAACCTGCCGGATTATCGGCTGGATGTGGCGGGCTTGGCCGTGGCCTATGACAACCGGGTGGAGCTGTCCTTTGCCCGGCAACGTTTCGACCTGGGGTCGCTGGTGAACAAGTTGAACCTGCCGGACGACCATCTCGACCAGGACATCTACGCCATCAAGGTGCGCCTGTTCGGTGACGTGATCTATGACACCTTGCCGCAGGTCTCCGTCGGCCTGCAATACAAGCACCAGAACGACTTCCTCATTCCCAGCCTGGTGGGCGCCCGGCGCGACAGCGACACCGAAGGCTATCTGGCTGCGAGTCGGCTGTTCATGGGCGCGGCGTTTGGCTACAACCTGCTGGTCAACGGCAGCCTGCGCTACAGCCGCGCCAACGAACTGGGGCTATTGGGGTTCGGCGGCGATCGTCGCGATACCCGCAGCGTGCTGAAGGAAGGCTCGCTGGCCGTGTTGCTCAATCCGCGCTGGGCCTTGGGTGTCGAGTATCGCCAGAAACCGGACAACCTGTCCTTCAGCGGGGAAAGTGACTGGTCTGATCTGTTTGTGGGTTACTTCCCCAACAAACATGTATCAATGGTACTGGCCTACGCGCGACTGGGTGAAATCGCGACGCTCGATCGCCAAAACGGCTTGTACTTGTCCATTCAGGGGGGCTTCTGATGCGTGGGGTCCTGCTGATGCTCATCGTGCTGCTGGGCGCGTGCGCACAACCCTTGCCCAAGGACGACAGCCTCTATCAAGACCTCGGCGGCCAGCCGGGAATTACCGCGATCGTCGAGGGCATGTTGCTGAACATCGCCCGAGATGACCGTATCGTGGAACGCTTTCGCAGAATCGATATCCAGCGGTTGCGCGACAAACTGATCGAGCAGTTTTGCGTGGAGGCGGGCGGCCCCTGCACTTATACCGGCGACACCATGGCCGAAAGTCATAAAGGACAGAAGGTCAGTCGCAGTGACTTCAATGCCCTGGTCGAAGACCTGATCGCCGCGATGGATGAGCAACGCATACCTGTGCCCGTGCAGAATCGCCTGATCAAGCGCCTGGCACCGATGCGCGGCGAGGTCATCGAAAAGTGATGGACCGGCCCCATGGCATCAGAAGGCAGGCGAGGGCCTGTTCGATATTTTGATTGCCGTCTGCATGGGCAGTCTGCCCGGTAGCCGCTATAGTGCGCGTTTTACGCCACTCCGGCGCTGACACGGCAGTCACAGGAACCTTGCACATGTCCCATGGCGAAATCGCTACCCGCCCTGAAATCACCCACGTCCCACTTTCGGCAAGCGTTGAACAGGCCCGCCAACTGATACCGCCCGCCGAAGCACGCCTGGCGCAGCGCAAGCGCGTGGTGCTCAAGCCGTTCATGATCGTCCAGGGGCTGGTCTGCGGGTACTTCCTGATCAAATGGGTGGGGCAGGGGCACTACATCGGCGGTCCGATTCTCGCGGGGCTGCTCTGGTGCGTGACCTGGGTCTTCAGCCTGCCGCTGGCGATGTTCTGGCGCCAGGAAAGCCGCGAACTCAAGCGCGTCCAAGACAATGTCGGCGTCGTCCTGCACAAGACCTGCACCGACTTCCTCGCCGAACAGGCGCTGGGACCGTATCGCTGGATCTCCCGCGGGGAAAACATGCTCGGGCTGTTTCCGGAAACCGGCGTGCTCTATCTCTATGCAGAGGCGTCCGGCTACCAGCATGCGCTGATCGATGCACCGCAGGTGGTCCGCCAGGTTCGGGTCGATGAGAAAGTCCAGACTGTCCACACCTCCAACACCCACACCACCCACAGCGAGCGCCGAGTCAGCAGCACGCACTTTGGCGGCGAGATCGGCAGGGGCACGTCAGACTCCACCACCTACACCTCCAGCACGACTCATCACACCTTTACCTTGCAGATTCAGTTCCAGATCGGTGCCGGCACGCCCTGCTGGACCACCTGGTCGTTCGGCAACGACTGGCAGGAAGCGGAAAACTGGCGGTTGCAGATTGCCCAGGCGGCGGGGTTGTAGACCCGAGCCCACGGCAATAGACCAGAGCCATCCGAGTTCAAGAAGACAGGGCCCCTAAGGGGCCCTTGTCGTTGGGATGCACTGCCGTGCTATGCTCGTCGCCAATATAGGGTAGGGGGGTATGCTATGGCGCATACACAAGCAGGTAAAGAACAGCTGCTCAAGCGTGTGAAGCGCATCGCCGGGCAGGTGCAGGCGATCGAGCGTGCACTGGAGGGTGGCGCCGACTGCGCCAAGACATTGCATCTGGTGGCGGCGACGCGTGGCGCGATGAACGGTTTGCTCGACGAAATCATCGAGGATCATGCCCGGGAGCATGTCGCCAAGCCTGGCCTGACCGATCAGGAGCGGGCACAGGGCGTAGAGGAACTGCTCGAAGCCATCCATCGGTATTCAAAGTGAGGACTGCATTGAGCACTCATTCCATTCATAGCCACAACTTCCTGGGCGCCGCCCACGACGCCAATGCCAAGCGCACATTGTGGGTGGTGACACTCACGGTGGTGATGATGGTAGGGGAGATTGCCGCCGGCTACATCACCGGCTCGATGGCGCTCCTGGCCGACGGTTTCCACATGGCCACCCATGCCGGCGCGCTGGGCATCGCGGCGGCCGCGTACGCGTACGCCCGCAAGCATTCGCAGAGCCCCGCCTACAGTTTCGGCACGGGCAAGGTGGGTGACCTGGGAGGATTCGCCTCGGCGTTGATCCTCGGCTTGATCTCGTTGGGCATCGGGGTCGAATCGGTGATTCGGCTTTTCGAGCCGTCCCAGGTGCAGTTCACGATGGCGATCCTGATCGCGGTCATCGGGCTGATCGTGAACATCGTCAGTGCCTTGCTGCTGAGTGGAGGCGGCCATGACCACGGACATTCCCATGACCATCACGCTCACGGTCACGCCCATGGCCAGGACAACAACTTGCGCTCCGCCTATGTCCACGTGCTCGCCGACGCGGTCACGTCAGTCATGGCCATCGTGGCGCTGCTGGCCGGCCGGTTTCTGGGCTGGGTATGGCTCGACCCGCTCATGGGCATTGTCGGGGCGCTGGTCATTGCCCGCTGGGCGTGGTCGCTGATCAAAGACACCGCGGCGGTGTTGCTGGACAAGACGGATGAGCACGTCGCCGAAGAAATCCGCGCGCTGCTTGATCAAGCCAGCCGGCTCCAGATCACCGACCTGCACGTGTGGCGGGTAGGGCCGCAAGCGCGTGCAGCCATCGTCAGCGTGCAGGGCCCGCGAGCGTTTTCCGCGGAGGATGTACGGGCGGCGTTGAGCGCGGTACATGAAGTGACTCATCTTACGGTGGAGTACCGGGCGGTGGAGAACTAGCCCCGTCAGGTCTTGAGCGGCGTTGCCTTGGCATTGCCGCTCGCCATCTGTCTGTTCACTTTGGATCCAATCATAGTTTTTGCAAATTAATTTTGGATGAGCGTTGTCGCTGGCGGTCACTGTGCCGGGAGCCGAAACGTTGCCGGCCGCATCGGTCAAGACGACCTCAAGGGTCTGGCCATTGGTCTGCGGGCTGCTCAGTACCACCTCGAACCGGCCATCAGTGCCAACCGTCCCGGTGCCCAGTAGGTTGCCCAGTGCATCACGTATGGTGAGCAGGCTCCCGGCTTCCCCCAGGCCGCTCAGCGTCAACCCGTCACTGCTCAGTGCCAGCCCTGTGGGTGCGTCAGGCGCCGTCGTATCGACCGTCGCGCCGTTGCCGCCACCACCGCCACTGGCGACCGCGCCGGCCGCGGCCGCGGTACCGCCCACCCCGAGCAAGCCGAGACCAGCAAAAGCCCAGACCGGCGTCGCACCTTCGACGACGCCGGCACCGGCAATCAACTCGTCCAGCGAGGAGACTTCTTCGAAGGTAAAACCGTTGAACGGCTCGGCGCTGTATCGGGCTTGCCACAGGGTGCTGGCCTCGCCCTGGAAAACCATATCGCTGGTGCTGCCATCGGCGCCGTTGTTTTTACTGGGCGCTCTAGATAGGGTCTTTTTGACAAGACCGCTGGTCGGTTTTACAAAAATGAGCTTCTTGTACAAGAATCCCCAGGCAACGCTGCCGCATGGGGGCGGCGGCGATTACGCGATTGCGAAGGACAGGACAGGAACTGTCAGAACTAGTCTTTTTTAACGGAGAGCGGGCCGGGGTATCAGCGCAACAGGGCGGACCGATAGGCACCAGGGCCGATCCCGAACGCCTGCTTGAATTGCCGGGTCAGGTGGCTTTGATCGGTAAAAATTCGTCGGTCAAAAGGAACCCGAGGCCCAGTCGCCAGCGTGGAGACAGGGGGGGCGGGAGTGTACATCGCCAGCGGACCCTAGCCGGGGAAAGGGGACGACGTCCAGCCTGCTCGGTGCAGCGCTCTTCAAGCTACTGGTGTATCTCCGCCACGGACATGGTGAACACCAGCCTGGATTTGCCTGCGTTGGAGTAGGCATGAGGGACGTCGGTTTTAGCCACCGCCGAGCTCCCCGCCGGGATGATGAGTTCTGTTTCTCCGATCACGCATTTCAGCGTTCCCTTCTCCACATGAAACAGTTCAAGTGTGCCCTGGGGGTGCCCAGGTGAGGTGAAGGATTCGCCTGGGTGCATTTCCCAGCGCCACAGCTCGATCATGTTGGGGCCGGAAGTGCCCGCCAGCAGCCGCGCCGTGCCACCCAACTCGCCGGTCCAGAGGGTGGGGATGTCCTGGCTATCGATGACATGGGCAGAGGGGGCTTCGGTCACATTGACGATATCGGCTACGGACAGCCCCAGCGCGGCTGCGATTTTGCAGAGGATCCCGATACTGGGGTTCGCCGTGCATTTCTCTATTTCGACGACCATGCCTTTGCTCACGCCTGAGCGCCGTGAAAGCTCATCCAGCGTGATCCTTTGCGCCTTGCGTGCTTGCTTGAGTGTGCGGGCGACGGCCAGGCTGACGGCTTGAGCATCAGCACCCGGGGTAGTCGACAGGCTGGTATTGGTGGTCATTGATGAGCGTCATGAGAAAAATGAGCTGGAATTCTCAGCCCTTACCAACGGTGCCGTCAATCAGTCCGCCCTTTATAGTGGATCATATTGGTCATTATATTGACTTCGACGGTCGTCGCTGACTAGCATGAACTGACATTTAAGGTGCTGGAGGTTTTGATGCTGTCTGTACTGCCGTTAATCGATCAAGCCGTTGCAGAACTGGCTCCGCAATTCAGGGCGCTGAGCATCGTCGTGCAAGCTGCGCCTCTGACTCATCCCGAGGTTGCCCGGGCAGCCCTGGAACGTGCCTGCAAGGCAGTGCTGGCAGGTGGACCCAGCTGGGGAGAAGCCCACCTGAATGCTTGGGCCGACACATTCCGAAAGTTCGGTGCCAAGCCGCAGCGCACGCCGTGTTCCGCCGAAGCATTGCGCAAGCGGGTTCTACGCGACGGTAGCTTGCCGAGCCTGGACCCTATCGTCGATCTCTACAACGCCATCAGTATTGAGTACGCCATCCCTGTGGGCGGGGAAAACATAGAGGCCTATGTTGGCGCTCCACGGCTGGTGATCGCCGATGGCAGCGAGCCCTTCGACACGATGAAAGAGGGCGCACCGGCCTTCGAGTATCCAGACGCAGGCGAGGTTGTCTGGTGCGATGACAAAGGCGTCACCTGCCGTCGCTGGAACTGGCGGCAAGGTGTCAGGACGCGTCTGGGCGCGGACGCCACGTCCATGTGGTTCATTCTGGAGAGTTTGCCGGCGATGCCGCTCGAAGCCTTGACGCAAGCGGGCGACAAGTTGATCGAAGGCCTGGAGCAAATGATGCCAGGCGTCCTGATCGAAAGCTCATTGATTGGTCCTGGGGCCAGATAATCGAGGATGACGAAGATGTTTACTGGCCTTGGTGCGTTTCCCTTGACCCCCATGAATGAGCAGGGCGTGGACGAAAAAGCGTTCATGGGGCTCGTGCAACAACTGGCGCGGGCGAAAGTCGACACCATCGCAGCCCTCGGATCCACGGGAGGCTACGCGTATCTTTCTCGAGCCGAACGCACTCGCATTGCGCATCTGGCAGTGGAGGCGGCCGAGGATGTGCCGGTCATGGTGAGCATCGGGGCGCTGCGCACACGCGAGGTTCTGGCGCTGGCAGAAGAGGCACAGAAGGTGGGCGTCAAAGCCTTGCTGCTGCCCCCTGTTTCTTACCAGAAACTGTCTCAGGACGACGTGTTCTCGCTATACGAAACGGTCACGGCCAATATCTCGGTCCCGCTGTGTGTCTATGATAATCCGGGGACCACCCATTTCGAATTTACCGACGAGCTGCATGGACGCATCGCAGCGCTGCCAAATGTCGGGTCGATCAAAATCCCGGGCGTTCCCGAGTCGCCCGACCTGGCCTGCGCGCGCGTTGAGCGCCTGCGTGAGCTGATTCCAAGTCATGTGACGATCGGAGTCAGCGGTGATGTGTTCGCCGCCGTGGGCATGAATGCTGGCTGCGATGCCTGGTACTCCGTTATGGGAGGTCTGTTTCCCCATACGGCGTTGGCAATCACGCGAGCGGCGTTGTCAGGTGACGCCGATGAAGCTACACGCCTTTCTGACGCCTTGAAGCCGCTTTGGGCGTTGTTCCGCCAATTTGGCGGCAGCTTTCGCGTGATTGCGACAGCGGCGGAGCTTCGCGGCCTTACCTGCTTTCCGAGTGTCCCGCTGCCACTACGGACTGTTACCGGGGAAGGGCGCGATCAAATTGCCGCCGTGATCGACGCGCTTGAATTGAGCTGAACATCGCACTGTTCTCCTGCCTCCTTCTCGCGGTGGGAGGCAGCAGCGCTTATGCCAGCAGTCCCAACCACTTGGAATATTGTCAGGTCAGTATATTGACTTTTATAGTCGGTAGACTGAAGCTGGACAGGAGGCGTAGAAACCGCCGCAATGAATTCCAGCCGAGCGCCGCCCCCTTGCGGGCTGGTAGCTCACAGATGGCTTGAGGGTGTCTTGGATCATGAAATACGTCAGCACGCGGACGCCTGGAAGAACATTCGAATTCAGCGAAGTGCTGATGGGCTCGTACGCACCGGACGGTGGCTTGTACGTGCCGCGCAAGGTACCCCGCTTCAAAAAGGAAGCGCTCACCCGGCTAGAATGGTTGCCCTTTCATGAGTTGGCTCGACACGTGATTGCGCCCTTTGTCGGGGACTGGATTGAGCAAGGACAACTGTCTCATCTGCTTGAAGAGACGTTTGGCGGCTTTAAAAGCAACGCCGTTGCACCGCTGCACCAGACAGCAAGCAACGAGTGGGTACTGGAATTGTTCCATGGCCCTGCCGGTGTCTATCAAGACCTTGGGCTCCAGTTAATGTCGCGTTTTGTTCAGCACGAGTTACTGAAGAGTTCAAGGGAGGCGTTGGTTCTAGGTTGTACAGGCGGGGACACGGGCGCTTCGGCTATAAAAGCTTTTTCGGGCATCAAGGGTGTCACTCTCTTGGTGCTGCACCCCTTGAAAGGAATAACCCCAGCCCATCGTCGTCGGTTACTGAGTGCGAGTGCGGAAAATGTGGTCAATATAGCGGTTGACGGGGACTACTCCGATTGTCATCGCTTGTGCGAACAATTCTTCCGCCAACGTCACGATTCAAAGCGGCCGATCATTTCGTTCAACTCTGTGAACTGGGTTCGCGTACTGGCGCATCTGTCGTTCTATTTTTATTCCGCGCTACAACTCGGTGCGCCTAAGCGAGAAGTCGCATTCAGTGTACCCACGGCAAATTCTGGCGCGCTATACGCCGGTTATATGGCCAAGGAAATGGGGCTGCCCATACGGCAGTTGGTTGTTGCCACTAACGCCAACGCCGGCCTGCACCACTTCCTGCAGTCAAACCTCTACAGCCGCAGTGAAATCCGCACCACCAACACACCCAGCATGAATGTTTCACTGGCTTCGAACTTTGAGCGCTTGCAATGGAGCATGCTCAATCGATGCACAGAAAAAGTCGTTCGGAACATGGAATTGTTGGAGGGCAGCGGCGCGGTCCAGTTGGAACAGGATGAATGGTTGGGCGCACGAAAGTTGTTCGATTCGCTGGCCGTGGACGACGCCGATGCATTGACTTGCATTCATGAGTTGTTTGCGCAGAACGGGTATCGGATCAGCGCCAATACCGCTGTCGGCTTGCACGCCGCCCGGGTGAGCAGGCGCAGCCTGCTCATCCCCATGATCTGCCTGGCAACGACCCATCCCTCGGACCACGGCCGCCAGGAGGATGCAGCAGGCTCGTCGGCACCTGAACCAGACTGCCTTTGCATCGCTAATGACAGTAGGGCGCTGGCTGAGTGGGTCGGGGTCTTATCCAAAGACACGGAGTCTCACTTGTTATAACGTCGGAGCCAGAGATGAAACGTGTTTTAGATAAGGTGGATGAAAAAATCCTGGAAGCATTGACCCGTAATGCACGACTGTCTCATAACGACATTGCCATGAAGGTCAACTTATCCAGAAACGCCGTCAGGTTGCGAATAGAACGCCTGGAGCGCGATGGTTATGTCAGAGGGTACACCATCGTCAAAGGCATGCCTTCTAACGATACCGGGCCTATCAAGGCACTCATCTTCGTCTACCGTAAAGAACGCATGCGTGATGCTGAAGTGGTTCGCTGTGTAGTGTCCATGCCGGAAGTTATTTCCTGCAATGTCATGAGTGGTGATTGGGACTTGGTATTAACCGTCGAAGCAATCAACGCCGATCGCATTCACAAAGTATGGGCAGAGATATCGGCACTTCCTGGCGTCTTGAACACCGTCACCTCTTTCGTCTTGTCCAGCGCCAAATAGCAAGTTGCACGGTGATGCGAGCAATTTGCTCGCGACAACGTTCTATTTGCCATATTCGTAAAGTTAAATCACTGGATTACCATTTCAGCACCACATCATAACAATGAGAACCCTGTCGTGACTGAATATAAAGTAGCCTTGCTTGGCTTTGGTGGCGTTAATCGCGCCTTGACTCAACTTATTGCCGATAGGAACTCACGTTGGGCAGATGAACTGGGCTTCACGTTGAAGGTTGTCGGTGTCAGCGACCTTTACCTGGGTTCGATCATCGACAAAGACGGCCTGGATGCACAGGCGTTGGCTGCCGTGCCGGCTGTCAAAGGCAGTTTCGCCACGTTGCCAGGTGGTAACGCCGAACCGGCAAACGAAACCGTGATCCGCTTTTCGGGTGCGGACATTGTCGCTGAGGCAACCTTCACCAATCCTGTGGACGGGGAGCCTGCCACCACGTTCTGCCGCTGGTCCCTGGAAAAAGGCGTCAGCGTCGTGACCACGAATAAAGGCCCCGTGGCGCTTCATGCGCAAAGCTTGAAAGCATTGGCTCAAAGTACCGGTGCCCGGTTCGAGTTCGAAGGGGCTGTCATGAGCGGAACCCCGGTCATCCGATTGGCCAAGGAGTTACTCGCCGGCTCGCAAATCACTGGGTTCAAGGGGATCCTCAACGGTACGTCCAACTTCGTGCTCTCCAGCATGGAAAACGGGTTGGACTTTTGCGGTGCGGTCGCTCAGGCCCAGGCGCTGGGTTATGCCGAAGCCGACCCAACAGCCGATGTGGAAGGGCACGATGTGCGCCTGAAGGTTGCCATCCTGGCCAACGAACTGTTGGGCGCCCAGCTCAAGCCTAACGATGTTGTGTGCAAAGGCATCTCGCAGATCACCGCCGGGAACATCGCTGAGGCGGCCAAGGTGAATGCCCGTTGGAAATTGATCGGCAGCGCGGAAAAACAGGCCGACGGCTCGATTTCAGCTTCCGTGAGCCCCCAGTTACTGCCCGCCGATGATGCGCTCAGTGCAGTCAGTGGCGCCACCAACGCAATCACCTTCGCCACGACCCTTCTGGGTCCCGTCACGGTGGTGGGGGCGGGGGCCGGTCGTGTTGAAACCGCCTTCGCCTTGCTCGCCGATATCGTGAGCATCCACAACCACAAGACAGCGTCAGGTAAGTCATCATGAATAGCTTGAGTCTTTCGCTCGCTGCTGATTACAAGGCCATAACGGTGTTCAACCCGTTCGACGGCAGCACCGTGGGAGAAGTGACGGACATGCCTGCCTCCTCGGCCACTACGATTGTCGACACGGCTCTCCTGGGTGCTTCAGTGGCCAAAAACCTTGCCCGCCATGAACGCGCGAGCATCCTGGAAAAGGCCGCGCATGCGGTCGAGCGTGACAAGGACGCTTTTGCCCAACTCATCGTCGCGGAGTCAGGCAAGACCCTGAAACAGGCACGAAAAGAAGTGCTGCGCTGCGTCAACACGTTGAAGCTGTCAGCCGAAGAAGCCAAGCGCAATGCCGGTGAAGTCGTACCTTTCGACGCTTATGTCGGCTCCGAATCGCGCCAGGGCTGGTTCACTCGCGAACCACTGGGGGTAATTCTTGCAATCACGCCCTACAACGACCCGCTGAACCTGGTCGCACATAAACTGGGGCCCGCCATTGCCGGTGGCAATGCAGTTGTTCTCAAGCCGTCGGAGCTCACGCCGTTATCGGCGATCAAGCTGGTGGAATGCCTTGTCGACGCGGGCCTGCCGCGGGTCGTGGTGACGGTCGCTACCGGTGGCGCCGCGCTGGCCAAGGCCTTGGTCGCCCATCGCGCCGTGCGCATGGTGTCGTTCACGGGGGGCTTTGTCACCGGTGAGCAGATCTCGCGTACCGCCGGCCTGAAGAAACTGGCCATGGACCTCGGGGGCAACGCACCGGTCATCGTAATGGCCGATTGTGCACTGACTGAGACGGTCGATGCTTGCGTATCGGGGGCTTTCTGGGCCGCCGGTCAAAACTGCATAGGGACCCAGCGAATCCTCATCGAGGCCCCACTCTATGAAGCTTTCAAAACACGCTTCGTCGAAAAGACCCGAGAGCTGATCGTGGGCAACCCGGCCGATGAGCAAACCGATGTCGGGCCGATGATCACCGAGGCATCTGCCAAGCGCACCGAAGAGGTGGTCAATGACGCCATTGCCCAAGGTGCCACCCTGTTGTTCGGCAACACGCGCAGGGCCTCACTTTACTCGCCCACGGTGCTGGAGGGCGTCGACCGCCAATGCCGGTTGTGGTGCGAAGAGGTATTCAGCCCGGTGGTCATCCTGCAGCGCGTCGCGTCTTTGGATGAGGCGTTGGCGCTGGCCAACGAACCCGAGTACAGCCTGCATGCCGGGATTTTCACCAGCAATCTGAATGTGGCGATGACCGCTGCCAAGCGACTTGAAGCCGGTGGCGTGATGATTAATGACTCTTCCGACTATCGCTTCGATGCAATGCCGTTTGGAGGGTTCAAGTACGGCAGCATGGGCCGTGAGGGCGTACGTTTCGCCTATGAAGACATGACGCAGCCCAAGGTGGTTTGCATCAACGATGCCGGTGGCCGCTAGGCCGCTCTTCGGCTTGAGCACGACACACAACAATAAAGAGGAATCGACATGCGCCCCGACAAGCACAATCTCTCGACCCTGTCTGCAGCGACATTGGCCGTTCACGGCGGGAATGTCGCCGATGCCACCAGCGGCGCGGTCCGCACGCCATTGGTCATGGCCAACTCCTACCTGTTGCCGGAGGACCCGGCGACCATGGACTGGTCGAGCCCCGATGGTCTCGTGTACACCCGCAACCAAGGCCACAACCAGGTCTGCCTGGAGAAAAAACTGGCCGCCCTTGAGGGCTGTGAAAACGCCGTGGTGTTCGCCACCGGTGTCGCGGCGTTGCACTCGGTGTTTTTCTCGTTCTTGAAAAGTGGCGATCATGTGATTGTCAGTGACATTACCTACCAGGCGGTCTGGAAGCTTTTCGCCGAGCTTCTGCCTGAGCGCTACGGCATTGAAGCAACGTTCGTGGATGTCGGTGACCTGGAATCGGTTCGTGGGGCCATTCGGCCCAACACCCGGTTGATCCATACTGAAACCATCGCCAATCCCACCACCAAGGTGGCGGACATTGCGGCATTGGCCGACATTGCCCATGCGCACGGCGCACTCATCTCGGTGGACGCCACGTTCACGCCTCCGCCATTTTTTCGGGCGAGCGAGCACGGTGTCGACTTCGTCGTTCATTCATTGACCAAGTACATCAACGGCCATGGCGATGCCATGGGTGGGGTAGTGATCGGCTCCCATCAGTTGATCAACAAGATTAAGAATGATGCGTTGGTTGACCTGGGCGCGACTATTTCGCCGTTCAATGCCTGGATGATCATGCGCGGCTCCGTCACGTTGCCATTGCGCCTCAAGCAACTGTTGAGCACCGCCGAAAAGCTGGCTCAATTCCTGGACAACGATGATCGGATTGCCTACGTCTACTACCCAGGCTTGCCGTCCCACCCGCAACACGAGTTGGCACGCCGGCAATTCGAGGGCAAGGGCTATGGGGCGGTAATGGCTTTTGCGGTAGAGGGCGACCCTGACACCCAGAACCGCTTTGTTTCGAACCTGCGCATTATCACCTCGGCCGTTTCACTGGGACATGACGAATCGCTGATCGTGCATGTGGGGGCAGAAGGGCGGGGCGGCTTTGACAAGTATCCCGAGGAGTTTCGCAAGTATGGTCACTTGCGTTTTTCGGTGGGCCTGGAAGATCCAGAAGACTTGATCAAGGACATCACATTCGCGTTGGACGCAACGTTCAAGTGATGTAACGACTGTTGGCATGTAACAGGGTTTGGTCAACCCGTCTTTTACCCCCGTGCTCGCGGGGGTCTTTTTAACAAGGTCAGCCTAGTAGTTGTCGCTCAAGCGAACGACGGGGTTTGCCATTGGCTTGGGAATTATTCATGGCTTGGGTCAGTTTGTTCATTGCCGGTTTATTGGAAGTGGTCTGGGCTTTTTCGATGAAACAATCCGAGGGGTTTACGCGGTTAGTTCCCTCGGTCATCACATTCATCACGGTCATCACCAGTTTCGCGCTGCTGTCGTTTTCGATGAAGAGCTTGCCGCTGGGCACCGCTTACATGATCTGGACCGGTATCGGTGCGGTCGGCGCCTTCGCTGCGGGCATCTTTTTCATGGGGGAGCCCGTCACGCTGCTACGGATCCTGGCGGCAGTCCTGATCGTCGGCGGGCTGTTGTTGATGAAACTGGTGTCTGCCTGAAACGCGAGCATTTTGCTCGTAATTACGTTCACTTTGCCATATTCGTAAAGTCGTCGCAGTCAGGTAACGTTTGAATTGAAGCACTGAAGTGCCCTACTAACAATGTGCTGCTCGCTGTCAGGTTGTCCGCTGTTCACTGCCCTTAATCCAACTACAATATCTAGGGAATTACGTATGATCTCGCTAAAGAAACTTTCTTTGTTGATATGCCTGGCTGTGTGTGCAGGCAGCGCTTCGGCCAAAGAATACTCCACCCTGCGTTTCGGCGTGGATGCCAACTACGCGCCGTTTGAGTCCAAGGCTGCTGATGGCAGCCTTAAAGGCTTCGATATTGACTTGGGTAACGCGATCTGCGCAAAGCTCTCAGTCAAGTGCATCTGGGTGGAAAGCGATTTTGATGGTTTGATTCCAGGTCTCAGGGCCGGCAAGTTCGACGGCATCCTGTCTTCCATGACCGTGACACCCACCCGGGAAAAAGCCATCGATTTTTCCAGCGAACTGTTCTCCGGGTTCACGTCCTATGTGTTCAAGAAAGGTTCAGGGCTGAGCGCGGACGTCGCGTCACTCAAAGGCAAGCGGGTGGGCTACTTTCAAGGCAGCATCCAGGAAGCCTACGCCAAGGCTGTGCTGGACAAGGCAGGCGTAAAAATCCAGTCCTATCAAAATCAGGACCAGGTGTATTACGACCTGGTAGCAGGACGGCTGGACGCCTCCCTGCAGGATACGCTGCAAGCACAGTTGGGCTTTATCAACTCGCCCCAGGGCGCCGATTACGAAATGAGCCCGCCCGTGGAGAGCCCTTACCTGCCATCCAAGACGGCTATCGGCATCGTCAAAGGCAACTCAGCACTCAAGGCCATGCTGGACAAGGCGATCCAGGCGCTGCATGAAGACGGCACCTACGATTCGATCCAAAAGCAGCATTTTGGCGACCTGAATCTTTACAGCGGCAAATAACCACCCGGCGCCCGTCCGCCGGATGGGCGTTCCTCGCGATAGGTTGTTGATCATGTTCGAAACACTGTTAGGCGCACTCGGGCTCTCCGCATTCAGTTTGCAGGGGTTCGGCCCCTTGCTGCTGGACGGCGCCTGGATGACCGTCAAGTTGTCCCTGTCTTCCTTGGCGCTCAGCGTATTGCTCGGGCTGATGGGGGCCGGCGCCAAGCTTTCCGGCCTCAAGCTGCTGCGTTTGCCGGCGCAGCTCTACACCACACTGATCCGTGGGGTCCCGGACCTGGTCCTGATGCTGCTGATTTTCTACAGCCTGCAAACCTGGCTGACCGTCATCACAGGGGCGCTGGATTGGGAGTACATCGAAATCAATCCCTTCGTCGCCGGGATCATCACCCTCGGGTTTATCTACGGCGCTTATTTCACCGAAACTTTTCGCGGTGCCATGCTGGCGGTACCCCGTGGGCAGGTCGAAGCGGCGACAGCCTATGGCTTGAGTCGTGCGCAGCGCTTTCGCTTCGTAGTGTTCCCGCAAATGATGCGGTTCGCCCTACCGGGACTTGGCAATAACTGGATGGTGATCCTTAAAGCCACAGCACTGGTCTCGATCATCGGCCTGGCTGACTTGGTGAAAGCGGCCCAGGATGCGGGAAAGAGTACTTATCAGCTGTTCTTTTTCCTGGTGCTGGCCGCCCTCACGTACCTGGTCATCACCAGCGTTTCCAATGTCATCCTGCGCATTCTCGAAAGGCACTACGCGGCGGGTTCACGGGAGGCGGTACGATGATCGAGTTACTGCAAGAGTACTGGAAGCCTTTCGTCTACAGCGATGGCCAGCAGGTGACCGGCCTGGCCATGACATTGTGGCTGCTCAGCGCTTCATTGCTCATTGGCTTTATCGCCTCGATCCCTCTGTCCATCGCTCGTGTATCGCCCAGGTTCTACGTACGTTGGCCGGTGCAGTTCTACACCTACCTGTTCAGGGGTACGCCGCTCTATATCCAACTGCTGATCTGCTACACCGGGGTCTATAGCCTGGCGGCCATACGGTCCCAGCCACTGCTGGACGCGTTTTTCCGTGACGCGATGAACTGCACCATTCTGGCCTTCGCCCTTAACACCTGCGCCTACACCACGGAGATATTCGCCGGCGCCATTCGCAACATCCCCCATGGAGAAATTGAAGCGGCAAAAGCGTATGGCCTCTCAGGTTGGAAACTCTATGCATTCGTGATCATGCCGTGCGCCTTGCGTCGTTCACTGCCGTACTACAGCAACGAAGTGATCCTGATGCTTCATTCGACAACCGTGGCCTTCACCGCAACGGTGCCAGACATTCTCAAAGTCGCCCGTGATGCAAACTCGGCGACTTTCCTGACCTTTCAATCGTTTGGGATGGCTGCAGCGATTTACCTGGCGGTGACTTTTGCATTGGTTGGCGTGTTCAGAATGGCCGAACGTCATTGGCTGGCTTTTTTAGGGCCGACTCACTGAGCCCGATAGGGCCAATCCCAATCCGCGTTAGAGGATGATTGCGAACATGTACAAATTGACGGTTGAAGGTCTGTACAAACACTACGGTAACCATGAAGTGCTCAAGGGCGTTTCCCTGCAAGCCAAGACGGGTGATGTCATCAGCTTGATCGGCGCCAGTGGTTCGGGAAAGAGCACGTTCCTGCGCTGTATCAACTTTCTCGAAACCCCCAATGACGGAACCATGAGCCTGGACGGCAAGCCGATCCGCATGATCAAGGGCCCGGCGGGCTTGCAGGTGCAGGACGATCGCGAACTGCAACAACTGCGCACGCGCCTGGCCATGGTGTTCCAGCATTTCAACCTGTGGGGGCACATGACCGTGCTGGACAACATCACCATTGCCCCGCGGCGGGTGCTGGGGGTCAGCAAGAAAGACGCGCAAGAGCGGGCCCGCCGGTACCTGGAGAAAGTCGGACTGCCGGCCCGGCTCGCCGATCAGTTCCCGGCATTTCTTTCCGGAGGGCAGCAACAACGGGTGGCGATCGCCCGGGCCCTCGCCATGGAACCTGAGGTCATGTTGTTCGACGAGCCCACATCGGCACTCGACCCCGAGGTCGTGGGCGAGGTGTTGAAAGTCATCCAGGGGCTGGCTGAAGAGGGCCGGACGATGATCATGGTGACCCATGAAATGGGCTTTGCGCGAAAGGTCTCCAACCAGTTGCTGTTTCTCCACCAGGGGCTCGTGGAAGAGCAGGGCGGGCCTGAAATCCTGGATAACCCTCGAAGCGAGCGCCTGCAGCAATTCTTGTCCAATGGGTTGAAGTGAAACGCTAAAAACCTTAGGCATACGAGTCTGCGGGCATTCGAGAGGCTGACGGCCTACCACGGTGTGGCCGTCATCAAGCACTCATCGACGCATCTTGGGCACCGAATAACAACGACAACACTCTCGGCCTTCGGATACAACATGATGATTGCCAACCTGAAGTTCAGTCATAAGGTCTTGCTTGCGGCATCGCTCGTGGTGGTCGCGGCATTTTCCCTCTTTACGCTGTACAACGACTCGATCCAGCGCAGAACCATCCGCACGAACCTGGAAAACCACTTGGAAGAAATGAGCCAGATCACCGCCGCTAGCGTGCAGGCCTGGCTTTCGGGGCGCCTACTGCTGGTTGATCATGTTGCCCAGACGCTAGCCAACGATCCCGCACCGGAGAGCGTCACACGGCTGCTGGAGCAGAAATCATTGCTGTCGACATTCACCTTCACTTATCTGGGCCGTCGCGACGGCGGTTTCGCCATTCGCCCCAAGGACGATTTGCCCGCTGACTACGACCCGCGCACGCGTCCCTGGTACATCGACGCGATGGCTGCCGGGGGAACCACCTTGACCGAGCCCTACCTGGATGTAACGACGGGGCAACTGATGATGACCATCGCCACGCCGGTCAGCCATGGCGGTCAGGCGCTTGGGGTGGTAGGCGGCGACCTGACGCTCGAAACCATGGCCAACATCGTCAGCTCGCTCGATCTAGGCGGCATCGGCTATGCCTTCCTGGTCAACGCTGATGGCAAGGTATTGGTTCACCCGGACAAGGGTCAGGTGATGAAACAGCTGAGCGATATCTATCCCCAGAAGACGCCGACACTCAGTACGCACATCAGTGAGACAGAACAGGAAGGAAAACCTCGGATCCTGATGTTTTCGGCGATCAAGGGGTTGCCTTCGGTGAACTGGTACGTCGGCTTGTCCATCGACAAGGACAAAGCCTATGAGGCGCTGGGCGATTTTCGCGCCTCGGCGATTCTGGCCATGGTCATCGCCGTGGCACTCACGCTGCTCCTGCTGGGCATCCTGATTCGCGTGCTGATGCAGCCCTTGAGGCTGATGGGCAAAGCCATGCGGGATATCGCCCAGGGGGAGGGCGACCTTACCCGTCGACTGGATGTGCACTCCAAGGATGAGTTCGGAACCCTGGCCGGCGACTTCAATCTATTCGTGGAGCGTATCCAGCACTCGATACGAGAAGTCTCTTCTGCCACCACACATGTCAATGAGGTGGCCAGGCGCGTGATGCAGACCTCCAGCGCTTCCATGGCGAACTCGGACGAACAGGCCAATCGCACCCACAGCATCGCGGCGGCGATAAACGAGCTGGGGGCGGCCGCCCAGGAAATTGCACGCAATGCGGGGATTGCGTCTCACCAGGCGTCGGATGCCCGTGTTCAGGCTGAAGGCGGGCGACAGATCGTGACCCGGACGATCCATGCCATGGACGAGTTGTCCGGAAAGATCCGCCTGTCGTGCAGCAATATAGAAGCGCTGAATGGCAAGACGGAGAACATCGGACGGATCCTTGAAGTCATCAAAGGCATTTCCGAACAGACCAACCTGCTGGCGCTCAATGCCGCGATTGAGGCGGCGCGGGCGGGCGAGGCGGGGCGTGGTTTTGCCGTGGTAGCGGACGAAGTGCGCAGCCTGGCCTATCGCACCCAGACGTCAGCCCAGGAAATCCATACGATGATCGAAGAGCTTCAGGTAGGCGCACGTGCAGCGGTTCAGACCATGAGCGAAAGCGAGCGCTACAGTAAGGATGGCGTGATGATCGCCTACCAGGCTGGCGAGCGGTTGAGCAGCGTGACGGATGGCATTGGCCAAATCGACGGGATCAATCAGTCGGTGGCGGCTGCAACGGAGGAACAGACGTCGGTCATTGATTCGTTGAACGTGGACATCACCCAGATCAAGACCCTCAACGAGGAAGGCGTGCAAAACCTCCAGGCCACGCTGCAGGCGTGTGACGACCTTGAGCGACAAGCCACGCGGCTCAAGCAGTGGGTGGACGGCTTTCGAACGTAGGTCAAAAACCATGGCCAGCCGCGAGGGCTGGCCTTGAATCACGGGCGAGAAAACAACAATTTCAGGCCTGCCGCGCCAAACACCAGTCCAAGCGTGCCTTCGATCCAGCGACGTGCCCGGCGATAGCCCCGAATCATCGGTGCCGTGGAGAAAACGACCGCATAGCCACAGAAAATGGTGATGCTCAGCACGGCACAGCCCGCCAGGATGATCACCACCGTTTCAGGCGTGGACTGCGGCCCCAGTCCCAGCGTCATTGTCGCCATCCAACCCAGCAAGGCCTTCGGGTTGGTCAGGTGCATCAGCAAGCCGCGCCGATAGAGATCGAAACCCGACACCGCTGGTGCGGCCGCCAATTCCTTTTCCAGCCGCTCATCGGGCGTCAGGGCAGAGCGCCCAGCCTTGACGGCAAGAAACAGCAGGTAAAGCCCACCGATCAGCTTGAGCGCGAAGAGTGCCTGCGCGAACTGGGTCAGGATGGCCGACACGCCGGTAGCGGCCATCGATCCCCAGAAAAAAGAACCACTGATGACCCCGGCGGCGAGCATCAGCGCCGGCTGCCGGCCCTGATGCATGGCCACCCCCATGATCCGCATATTGCTCGGACCGGGGCTGGCCGCACCGACAATGTAGGCAGTGAAGACGAGCAGCAGGTGGTGGAAATCAACTGACATGTGCATTCCTTGAACGTTGTCTGCCAGACAGCTTAAGTGTTCGGACGCTGAACGTCACCACGCTAGGACAGTCAGGTCTTGAAACGCAGCACCAGATTGTTCAGGTTCACAGCGAGGTGCGACAGCTCGTTGCTGGCGATGAGCGTTTGACGGGTGCCCTCGCTGCTTTGCGCTGCCAGATCGCGAATGCTCACCAGGCTTCGATCCACATCCCGTGCCACATGCGCCTGTTGCTCGGACGCCGTGGCGATTTGCAGGTTGCGTTCATTGATTTCCAGTACCGCATGGGTGATCTGTTGCAAGGATTGCCCGGCGTCTTCCGCCGTTTTCCGGGTGCTGTGCACCTCCTGCGTGCTCTTTTGCATCGACTCCACGGTGGCAGAAGAGCCGGCCTGTATCGCCGAGATCATCTGTTCGATTTCCTGGGTGGAGGTTTGCGTACGGTGTGCCAAGGCCCGCACTTCGTCGGCCACCACTGCGAAGCCTCGACCTTGTTCGCCGGCTCGCGCCGCTTCGATGGCGGCGTTGAGGGCCAGAAGATTGGTCTGCTCGGCGATGCCCCTGATCACGCTCAGCACTTTGCTGATGTCCTGGGCCTGGCCGGCCAGGGCCAGCACCTGCGCGGATGAACCTTCCACCAGGCTCGTCAGGCTGCGCATGGCCGCCAGGGTTTCAGTGACACGTTCGTTGCCCAGGTCTGCCGACAGACTCGATTGTTGCGCGGCCTGGGAGGTGGACGTCGCGTTGCGGGCCACTTCTTCAACCGCCGCGCTCATCTCGTTGACGGCCGTGGCGGCTTGTTCGATTTCGCTGTTCTGTTGTTGCAAGGTTCGGTCAGCGTCTTCAGTGATGGACGTCATTTCGACGGCAGCGGTGCTCAGTTGCGTAGACGCACCGGCGATTTCCAGTACCGTTCGCCGCAGCCTCTGCGACATGACGTTCAGCGCCTGCATCAAGCGGGACGCTTCATCCTTCCCGGTGACTTCAAGCTGCCGGGTCAGGTCGCCTTCGGCAATGTCTTCAGCCAGTTTCAGCGATGTGTTGATCGGCTCGACAATGCTGCGGGTCAAGGCGATAGCGAGGATTACCGTCAGTACCAGCGCTACGACCACGACGATCAGCAGGACGTTGACGCTATGGTTGTACACGGCCGTTGCCACGGCGCCCGATTGCTCCGCCGCTTTGGTATTGAGCTCACGCATCAGCGTCAGCTTTTCCTGATAAGCGCTGGCGCGATTGGCCTGCTCCGAGTTGGCGAAAGCAACCGCTTTGTCATGGTCAGCGGTGTCCATTTCAATGACTTGCTTCAACCCCTCGATGTAGGTGTTCATCGCGCTGTGAGCGTCATCGAACTTGGCGCGGTCCTTTTCGTCGGAGATCAGGTTCTGCCGATAGAACTCACTGCGCGACTGCAACGTATCCATGGCTTGTCGCACTTTGGCTTGCGACGCGCTTTTGACTGAGGGATCTGTGCTGGCGAGCATCCGGATGCTTTCGAGGCGTGCGTGTAGAAGCGCTATTTGGATGTCATCGACCACTTGAACGCTGGGCAGCGAATTCTCTTCTATGTTTTGTTCCGCAGCACGCAAGTGGTCGATTTGAACGTAGGAGAATCCTCCCAGCCCGATCAGCAGCAACGTGATTGCACCGAAGCAGAATGCAGCTCTGCGCGCGATATTGAGGGATCTCAGATTCATGTTTGGCTCCAGTGGCGCGTTACGTAACGCCTTGCGGAGCTGGCCCTTTGCCAGCCATTACAGAGTTGGCCAAAGCGGATGAAAATTCTGTGAGCTGTATGTGGTTTTTTTGAGAACGATGGGACAACTGGAGAGAGGGGGGCATTCAGATGAGCCTCGACTCTCTCACTCGCACCATCATTTGACCTTTACGACGACCTTGCCCCTCGCGTGCCCTTGAGCCAGGTACTCAAGGCCCTGCTGGGCTTGTTCGAAAGGGAAGACCTTGTCAATGACGGGCTGGACGCGCCGATTTTTGATCAGGTTGCCAATCTCATCGAGTTGAGCCCCATCCGGTCGGACGAACAGGAACGAATAGTTCACATTGTGTTTTCTCGCCAACTGCATGATCTTGCGACTCATCAAGCTGAACACAATGGTGAAGAAGACATTCATGCAACGCGCTTTTGCGAAGGCTTTGTCCAGTGGACCGATGAGGGAAATGATCTGGCCGCCTGGCTTGAGTATACCCACCGACTTTTCAACGGCATCGCCTCTGATGGTGCCTAGGACCAGGTCATATGAACTCAACACCTGTTCAAATGCCTGTTTTTTATAATCGATCACTTCATCTGCACCCAAACGGCGAACCATCTGGACATTTCCAGTGCTGGTAGACGTACCTACCTCGGCCCCGAAATGTTTGGCCAGCTGAATCGCGAAGGTACCGATTCCTCCTGAGCCGGCGGGTATGAACACTTTCTGCCCGGTTTTAAGGTTGGCGCGCTCTTTCAGGGCCTGCCAGGCGGTCAGGCCGACCATGGGGAGGGCGGCTGCCTGGACAAAATCCAAATTGTCGGGTTTTGCCGCTGCAGCACTTTCCGGCACGGCTGCAAACTCGGCAATCGAACCTCTTCCGAGGTCAAATAGGCTGGCAAAGATGGCATCACCCACCTTGAAGCGAGTCACCGCGCTGCCGACCTCTATCACGATGCCGGCAAGGTCACTGCCCAAAGTGGCGGGCAAGTCGAATTTCAGGACGGGCTTGAATGTTCCTGTGGGGATCATGTTGTCAATCGGGTTCAAACCTGCCGCGTGAACTTCAACCAATAATTCATCGGGTTTGATTGTGGGGCGAGTGACCTGCGTGAACCCGACATCAGGCGACTTGCCATAACGTTTGAAGGTCAGCGCTTTCATATTGATCTGGTTCCGAGATATTTGAGGAATGTCAGGGGTTGGTACGTGTTTGCTCAATGCTCCCTACGGCAACAGCCGTTGGGAGCATTTGCTCAAAGAGAACGCCACTAAGACACCGGTCAGGCCTTGGTTTGATAGCGCTCGGCGGCGTTAGCTTGACGAATATCGGATATCAACCCTAGCCGGGCCTGGTCCAGAATCTCCCATCGGGCTTCTGCATGCAGCGGCGGGATAGTGACCAGTTCCCGACGATCAAAGCCCAACAAGGCAGCATCGACCAACTCCTCGACATCCATCATTTCCGGGATTGCATTGAGATCGATCCCGGCACGCTCCCAGATTTCTGTACGAGTGGCAGCCGGTAATACGGCCTGGACGTATACGCCCTTAGGCGACAACTCCAGATTCAGGCCCTGGGAGAGAAACAGCACAAACGCTTTAGTCGCCCCGTATACCGTCATGCCGAACTCGGGCGCCAAACCTACCACCGAGCCGAGGTTGACGATCGCCCCTTCACCTGACTGCGCGAAACGGGGGGCCGCCGCCGCGGCCAGGCGGGTAAGGGCGACAATATTGAGTGAGATAAGCTTTTCGATACTTTCGGCGCTCTGCTGAACGAACCCACCGGATTGGGCCACGCCCGCATTGTTGATCAACACGCCAATACGTTCGTCCTCGCGCAGACGAGCTTCAATCGCCGCCAGGTCTGCCGTGTCGGTCAGGTCGGCTTGATGCACCTCGACAGCAACGCCGTACTCTCCACGCAACTGGGCGGCCAAGGCATCGAGGCGGACTTTGTCGCGGGCCACCAGTACGAGGTCATGCCCGCGACGAGCAAAACGTTTGGCATAAGTGGCGCCGATGCCTGTTGAAGCGCCGGTAATAAGGACAGTCGCAAGTGTGTTCATTTGCATTTCCTGATTAAAAGATTCTGGCAAGAGAGAGAAAGGACGAAGCGTCAACCGGCGAATGTCGGGTAGTCGGTGTAGCCTTGTGCTCCGCCGCCGTAGAGTGTTGCCGGGTTTAACGGTGCTAGAGGCGCGCCGGTTTTCAACCGCTCAACCAGATCCGGGTTACTGATAAAGGGCCGGCCGAAGGCAAAGAGGTCCGCTTTGGCCTCGTTGAGGGTGGCGCTGGCGAACTCCAGGTCGTAACCGTTATTGGCCAGGTAGGTTTGCTTGAACCTGCGGCGCAATGAGGCGTAGTCGAAGGGGGCAATATCACGCGGCCCACCCGTCGCACCTTCGACCACGTGCAGATAGGCAATACCCAGGGCACTGAGCTGGTCAGCGATGTAATCGTATTGCGCTTGGGGATCGCTGCTGGCGACGTCGTTGGCTGGCGATACCGGTGAAACCCTCACGCCAGTGCGACCTGCACCGATCTCATCGGCTACCGCGGTAACGACTTCGATTAAAAGGCGCGCACGGTTTTCGACTGTTCCACCGTACGCATCGGTGCGTTGGTTGGCGCTGTCTTTGATGAACTGATCAAGCAGGTAGCCGTTGGCTCCGTGAATCTCTACACCATCGAAACCTGCGAGCACCGCATTCGCCGCGGCCTGACGGAAGTCATTCACGATGCCGGGTAGCTCACTCAAATCAAGAGCGCGAGGCTCTGAAACGTCGACGAAGCCATTGTTGACAAAGGTTTTGGTCTGAGCGCGCACCGCAGAAGGGGCGACGGGTGCTGCGCCGCCCGGTTGCAGGTCAACGTGGGAGACACGCCCCACATGCCAAAGTTGAACGAAGATGCGACCACCTTGTGCATGCACGGCCTCCGTGACCTTGCGCCATCCCTCGATTTGTTCAGCCGTGTAGAGCCCAGGGGTGTCCTGGTAGCCCTGGGCCTGCGCGGAAATCTGCGTGGCCTCGGTAATGATCAGGCCTGCGGCGGCGCGTTGCGCGTAATAGGTCGCTGTCAGCTCGGTGGGAACCAGACCGGCACCGGCACGGTTGCGAGTCAGCGGCGCCATCACTATGCGGTTAGCCAGCGTCAGATCGCCCAGGGCATAGGGCTCGAAAAGCGTTTTTGAGGTCATTTCTTTCAGCTTCTGGTGGGGAGGTGCTTCCAATGATTATGGTCGAACTCTAAAATGTCAACACTTTGATGTCGGTCAACATCAATGTATATTGCAGCCATGTGCAAGCCATGTTGGATGAACGATGAAAGTCACTAAGCAGCAGGCGCAGGCGAATCGGGCGCACATCGTCGAGACCGCCTCCGCGCTTTTTCGAGAACGCGGCTACGACGGCATCGGTATTGCCGAACTGATGGCTGCCGCCGGGTTTACCCAAGGCGGGTTCTACAAACACTTCAAATCCAAGGCCGATTTGATGGCGGAGTCGTCGTCTTCCGGTATAGCGCAATCCGCGGCGCTGACGGCCGGGGCGTCGGTACCCGAATTTGTGAACGCGTACTTGTCTCGCGAACACCGTGATGACCGGGCGACCGGATGCACCTTGGCTGCCCTGTGCGCTGATGCCGCTCGAAAAGAGGATGAAGTCAAGGCCGCCTTTGCCGCAGGCATCGAGACCCAGTTGGCGGTGTTGCTCAACGGAGCAGGGGAACTGGACGAGCCCGGCTTAGCCGATGCCCGTGCAAAATACCTTGCCATCATGGCTCACTCGTTGGGCGCAATTATCCTGTCGCGTGCCTGTCCCGACGATTCGCCGCTGGCCGATGAAATCCTCGCGGCTTGTCGCGATGAAATCCTCAGGGCCGCGGGAGAGGTTGAGCCAGAGGGGGGCCGTCTGGACCTGGCCGGCGCATAGAAGTGATCGGCTTGCCGCAACGGCAAGCCGGGCCGGCATAAGGGTGGGCCTTCCTTGTTTGTATGGTTACAAAAGGTTTTGTTTTGTCGGGTGATTCGCCTGTTTCTTCAAATAGTCGATCTGCTGGATAAGTCTGGTGATCGCTGCATCCTTTCAAACGCCCCTTAGCACGTTTGTGCTATAGCCTCGTTCCAGATAGGCATTCTAGACTTCGAGAACGGCGAACGTCGCGAACTCGCTGCCAGGAATATAGCGTTCATTACCTGCAAATACTGACCACACCTGTATTCGAGAGCAGCAAATTGTCGTTCTTGTAACATTTGGACTGATCTGATTTTCCAGGGAGCTATTGAATGTCTTTACAAAAAAAACAATTACTCACAGCACTCTCGCTGACCTCATTGTTGTTAACAGGGTGTTCTACCATCGCCCCTGAACGCTCCGCTGCCAACGAGCTGATGGGGAAAAATATCCAGGAAGCCTATAAGAAATTCGGCAATCCTTCGCTGATTCTGACAGAGCACTCAGTCAAGCCAGGTCACGAGCTGTATGGGCAGAAAGTTTATGTATTCGATAAAAACGGGGTCAATTACAACCAGCAAACGGTTGCCGGTTCATACATGGATACTTCTTCTGGGCAACTGGTGAATGTGCAGCAGATCGAAACGAGAAACGTCCAGGAACGCTGCACGGTCGCATTCTGGGCTAAGAACGACAGCAATGTAATTGATTACTACGAAGTAAAAGGCAATTGCGGGCTGTGGGGGTCAGGATTAGGAAACACTGGCGCCCTTCATTACTTGGGCATTAACTGAACAACGCCCACTGACTCAAGCTGAGCGCTCGGGCAAACAGTTAATGGGCTATATCGAACGCCCAACGTTTCAAGCCCCCGCAAGCCGCCGCCCTTGACGACTCATCCCGGGCGGCTGCCCGGTGATGCGCTTGAACGCGCGACTGAATGCCGCCTGCGACGTGTACCCCAGCCGCTGGGCTACTTCTTCTATCGGGAGCCGCTCAAGCGTCAGCCACTGGCTTGCCAGCCTCATCCGCAATTCTGTGGCATATCGCAAGGGCGCAATGCCAAGCGTGGCGTGGAAGCGCTCGGCGAATGCCGAGCGCGAGGTGTTGCATTGCTGCGCCAGTTGCGCGACGGTCCAATCGCGCCCCGGGTCCTGGTGCAAGGCCAGCAGTGCCCGAGCCAGGCGCGGATCGCGCAGGGCCGCGACCAATCCCGAGGCGTTACCACAGGCGCACTCCACCCATCCGCGAACGATCATGGCGGTCACCACATCCGCCAGCCGCGCGAGGATGCCGGCAAAACCGATGCGGGCGGCGCTGACCTCGCGCTCCATGGTTGCCAGGATCGGCATCAGCCCCGGATAACGCTGGCCCCCGGCGTCGATCACCATCAAGCCCGGCATCAGTTTGCCAAGACCGTGAATGCTGCCCAGCTCGAACGCCATGCAGCTGTTGAAAATGATCGTGGGAGAGGCGGTGTCGGACTCGCCGCCGACATCCACCGCGCAGACGGTGTCCCCAAGCGACGCGGCGTCCAGGCTGTCGATGTCCTGGACGGGCACGTCAACGTCGGAGAGCAACTGATGGGCGGCACCATGGGAAATGAACACGGCGTTCCCCGCAGACAGCGCGAAGCAGGTTCCATCCTCCATCCGAAGCACGGCGTTGCCGACTGCAACGAAATGGAACCAGGCATGGCCAGGTTGGGCTGCGAAGCCTAGGCCGAAATCAGGTCCGGTCTGGATGCGACGGTACTGGACGCCGCGCAGACGCATGCTACGCAGCAACTCGTCAATGAGATCGGAAGACAGGGGAAGGGAATCGGACATGGGCATTCCGGAGTTTCGGTCAAAAGATAGAGACGTTGCATCATAGATCATCCATTTTCACGCGCCTAGACTGCGGATCGCGATGAAATGTGGAGATCTGCAATGACTAAATGTGTATGTGACGCCGTGTTCGACAGCCGTCACGCGGTGGTAGACGAGGCGCCTACGTCACCGGCGTGGATGGCCGTGTTTTCGCTGGCCATGGGGGTATTCGGATTGCTGACCGCCGAATACTTGCCGGCCAGCCTGCTGACGCCGATGGCGACTCAGTTGGGGGTTTCAGAAGCACTCGCCGGGCAGGCGGTGACCGTGACGGCGGTGGTGGCGTTGTTCGCCGGCTTGCTGGTGCCGGGCCTGACCCGCGCCATCGACCGGCGTTGGGTTTTGCTGGGGTTTTCCACGTTGATGATCGCGTCCAACCTGTTGGTCGCTTTTTCCTCGAGCCTGGCCGTCCTGCTGGTGATGCGGGTCTTGCTGGGTATCGCCTTGGGTGGTTTCTGGAGCATGGCGGCGGCCGTGGCGATGCGCTTGGTGCCGGCGGCGCTGTTGCCTCGTGCACTGTCCATCATCTTCAGTGGCATCGCGGTAGGAACAGTGGTCGCGGTTCCCCTGGGTAGCTACCTGGGCGAGCTATACGGCTGGCGCAGCGCATTCATCGCGGCCGCGGCGGTGGGCACGGTGACGCTGGTCTTTCAATCACTCACCTTGCCGCCTCTGGCACCGCGACGGCCCGCACGTCTGCGCACAGTACTCGAGGTCTTGCTGCGCCCGGGCATTGCCTTGGGCATGCTGGGTTGCATATTGGCACACAGCGGCCACTTTGCCCTGTTCACCTATATCCGACCGTTCCTGGAAAGCACCACGGGGGTAGGGCCGCTGGGTTTGTCCGTGATGCTGCTCGGTTTCGGTGTGGCGAACTTCATCGGCACCCTGCTGGCCGGTTGGCTACTTGAGCGCAATCCACGTGGCGTCTTGGTCCTGATGCCGATGCTGGTAGGGCTCGCGGCCCTGGCCCTGGTCATCTTGCCAGCGTCTGTGCCAGGGCAGGCGGTGTTGTTGGCTGTCTGGGGCATGGCCTTCGGCGGCGTGCCGGTCGCGTGGTCGAACTGGGTTGCCCGCGCGGTGCCGGACCAGGCGGAAAGTGCCGGCGGGATGGTCGTCGCTTCAGTGCAGTCCGCCATCGCCGCTGGCGCTGCCGGAGGTGGTGTGATGTTCAGTTTCAGCGGCATCGACGGTGTGTTCATCGCGGCCGCAGTGCTGATGTTCCTGGCGGCACTGCTGATCGCCCTGCGTGTGCGCGTGGAGGCACCCGCGCCAGGTGCCGCGGCCGGGGCTGCATTACACCTCTGAGCCAGCCTCTTCGGGGTATCCCCCGTCTCCTTTGCTGACACCCATTATCTGGAGAAGTGACATGAATAATTCGACGTCCCATCAAGGACGCCTCGCTTCGTTGCGCGCGGCCGGTATAGGCAATGCACTCGAGTGGTTCGACTGGACGTTGTACGCGACGTTCTCCGTCTACCTGTCGCGCAACCTGTTCGACCAGACGGATCCGCGCTCGGCGATGCTCGCGACACTTGCCGTGTTTGCGGTCGGCTTCGTCGCCCGGCCCATCGGCGGACTGCTGTTCGGTCGTCTGAGCGACCGCCTCGGGCGCCGGACCATCATGGTGATCACGATGCTGCTCCTGGCGGTCAGCAGCCTGGGTATCGCCATCATCCCGGCTTACTCGAACGTCGGCTTGTACGCCTCCGCAGGCTTGCTGTTTTTTCGGTTGATTCAAGGCCTCGCTCATGGCGGCGAAACGGGTGTGTCGTATACGTACGTCGCCGAGATCGCGCCCAGCCAGCACCGCGGATTATGGTCCAGCTCGGTGTATGTCGGGGTGACGTTGGGGGTCATGGCAGCAACCGCAGTGGCGGCGGCACTGACCTGGCTGCTGGGGCCCGAAGCCATGAATGACTATGGCTGGCGCATCGGATTTGCCATCGGTGGTGTGCTCGGCATCTACGCATTGTTCCTGCGCCGCAGTGCGCAGGAATCCCATGTGTTCGAGCAACAGCAAGGGCAGACTCATGCGTCGCGAACGCTGTCCAGGGGCGAGGTGCTACGCATTGCTCGTAACATCGTGATGCTCGCGGCGGCCGCAAATGTCACCTATTACGCCTGGGTCACCTTCGGTGCCGCGTCGGCCATTGCCCGAGGCATGGATGCGACGGGCGCATACGTAGCGAGCCTGCTCGCGCAGATCATTTGCGTGTGCTGGTTGCCGGTATGCGGAAGGATGTCTGACCGGGTAGGGCGCAAACCCATGGTCATTGCCTGGGGCATTTGCGTGATGTTGCTGACCTACCCGCTGTCGATCATGGTCACCACCGAGCCCTATACGCTGTTCCTGGCCCAACTGCTGGGGCTGAGCGCCTGGGCCCTGATTGCGGCGATCTTTCCGGCGGTTTTGTCGGAGCAGGTGCCGACCCAGGCGCGTGCCCAGGGCGTCGGCTTCGTCTCGTCCGTCTCGGTGGCCGTTTTCGGCGGCACTGCCCCTTATCTGCACAGCTATCTCAACGGCGCCGACCTTGGCTACCTGTACATCGGTTACGTGATGGGGCTGGGCCTGGTCACGGTGGTGGCCGGTTACTTCATCGAGGAAACGGTGGGTATCGATCTCGCCGATATCCAGGCGCCGGGTGCCCGGATGACCGAGAGCACGGGAAGGTCGATCGCGTCCCAGCCATGAATGCCAGGCGTGTCGATCCGCAAAGACCATTGAATACAGGCGATAACCCCATGAATCCACCCGAATCGAAGCACACGGCCGCCCGCGGCGAACGGCCCGGCGCCGGCGTAACCCCCCTCCAGACTTCCGGCCCACACCAGGGCGCCAGGGAGATATGGGTCGAAGTCCCTGCCCAGACGGGGTCACTGGCTGCCTGGTGCTACTCCGACCGACGCTCCTATAGCCCGGGTGAAACGGTGCATCTGCACTTGTCTTCAAACAGCCCTCAGGTAGCGCTGAGGATCTATCGGGACGGGCCGCTTGCCCACACCGTGCACAACACCAGCGCTCTCGCTGCCGGTTTCCATCCGCTGCCCGAACGTGCCTACGAGCAGGGGTGTCAATGGCCGGTGTTTGCGCACTGGGCAATCCCAGCGGACGCCGAGCCCGGCGGCTACGTGGTGGAGGTGCACGATGGCGCCGGTCACGTGCTTGGGCATCACTTGTTCATCGTCAAGGCGGCGCACAAACGCGCTGACGCGCTGGTGCTGGTGGCGGCGACCTCTACTTGGGCCGCCTACAACGACTGGGGAGGCGCCAACCATTACTTCGGCATCCACCCCGATACACCGCGCGGGCGCTCACCACTGTTGTCGGCACAACGACCCTGGGCGCGTGGGCAGGTCTGGCTGCCAGAGGACGCGCCGCGTTCGATCAATGCCTCTCGCCCTCGCAAGCCAGGCCCTGCGCGTTATGAGTTCATCGAGTGGGCCGCTTTGAATGGCTTCAGCAAGTATTACGCGTTGGCGGGCTGGGCCTCTTACGAGCGGCTTTTCATGGTGTGGGCCGAGCAACAGGGCTATACGGTGGACATCCTGACCCAGGATGACTTGCATCACGACCCGCACGCACTGGAAGGCTACGGTTGCGCTGTCTTCGTGGGGCACGACGAATATTGGACGCAAGAGATGCGCGACCACGTCGACGCCTTTGTCGAGGGTGGCGGCAACGTGGCCCGCTTTGCAGGCAATTTCATGTGGCAGATTCGCCTGGAGAACGGAGGGCTGCGTCAAGTGGCCTACAAGTATGACGCCGCCGAACTCGACCCTTTGGCGGCCATCGATCCCGGCAGGCTAACCGGTGCCTGGGAAGATCCGCGGGTGGGTCGTCCCGGTGCCAAGACGTTCGGCGTGAACGCGTTGCGAGGGATATACGGCGCATTTGGCGGCATGGCCCGGCGCAGCCCGCGCGGCTTCACAGTGTTCAGGCCAAAGCACTGGGCGTTCGCCGGCACGGGGCTGGGTTACGCGGATATGTTCGGTGATGAGGCCAACCTCTTTGGCTACGAAGTGGACGGGCTTGAGTACACCTTCGTCAAAGGCCTGCCGGAACCCCTTGGCACCGACGGTGCTCCGCCAGGGTTGCAGATCCTCGCCATGGGCTGGGCCAGCGTCGCCGAGCAGGGCCGGCCCCAGGATGCGTATTCGTTCATGCTGGGGGATGGCGACGCTCGGTTTCGTGCTGCGTTGCTGGCGCCCGACCTCAGCGATGCTAGCGTCGGCGAGCATAGCCGGGGGGCTGGCATGGTGGTGTATTTTCAAAAAGGCAAAGGTGAAGTTTTCACCGCCGCGACGTGCGAATGGGTGCAGGGCCTGGTGCTGGGTGATGTCTATACCGTCATGATCACCCGGAACGTGCTGAGTCGGTTTTTGCTGGGGAGAATGAATGCTGGATAGCTGTTTTGGGGTCAGTCGGTTTTAAAGGACAGGAGCAGAGGAATGGTTACGACAGGTGTCGCTGAGTTTGCCTGGCGCCTGAACGAGCCAAGGAATGAAGTCTGGATCGCGCCCCTGAGCCATACCGTCCCATGATCGACAGGGGCCTGGCGCACACCTCTTTCAACCATCAACAGGTCGGGGGCCTGGCACGGTCCAGACGGCTTCTTATTTACGGCACCTCGAAATTCTCATACCCCAGGGAAATCGAATCGCTTCTGGGATAGCTGACATACACCATCTCGCCATAGTTGCTGGCCACCAGCACGTAGGGCCATTTGCCGTTGGCCTTTCGCAAATCCTCATACAAAGGCAGGAAGAAGTCCTTGGTCTGACCCTGTGGGTCGTAGGGAACCTCACCGATAAAGATCGGATAACGCCCGCCGTTGCACAACTGTACGCGCTCCAGCTTGATGCCGCTTTTCTCCAGCACGGTGCGGGCAGGGTGTTGCCAGGTGGCGAGGTCGACATCCTGGCAATCGTGGGTCTTCTGGGTGTAGAGCTCGGTGTCCCGGAGGACTGGGTACGCCAGGGCCTGGCCGGTCATGAGCAGTAGAACCAGGGGCAAAAGACGCGACATGAAGAGGATCCGAATGAGGGGAGGGTAATTGTAAGGGCTTTTGCGCGAGATCCAAGGCTTGAACCGTCGCGCAATCGCCTGTTTCCAAAGCCATCATTGATCAGTGTGCGCCAGCGTTGAAGAAAAAATCCTCCTGTTCGACGGCCGTAAACGCGGCGCCCTCGATGTGGTAGACGGTGGGCTCTTCAGAAAAATACGACTCCAGCCCGCTCATGAATAGCCGATGGTCTTCACTCGCTTCGAACCCCGGCGTGTGATCCTCAAGTGAAGCCCAACGCACGATGAGGTTGAATTGGCCGGGGGTCTCGATACCTTGCGCGAGCAGGTGGCCGCCGTAGCCTTTTGCACGAGAGAGCAAAGGCGTGACGTCGGCAAATGCGCGCCTGAACGTTTCGATGCGGTCCTGGTGTATGGGGAGCAGGGCGATCTCATAGATCATGATGTTCATCCAATGTGATTCGAACGGTTAGTGACAGCCACTCAGGCGATCAGCGATGGCTCGACGGCAATCGCAATTTTCCCTTGGAGGCCGTTGTTCGGGCTTTCCAGCCGGGCATGAGCAAGGGGGATGTCTTCAAGTGAATAAACCGCTCCCACGTGTGGCCGTAGCTGACCACGATTGATCAAGGCACTCAATTCATCGAGCTTGCCACGGTTTTGGCGGGTGAAAACGAAGTGGTAGCTGGCGTTCTTGCCCCAGGCCTGGATGAGGTTCTGTGGCTGGGCAATGTCTACGATCGAGACCACGCGACCCAGTTGAGCCAGCACGTCGGGGCTGCGCGACAGCGTGTTGCCGCCGATGGTGTCAAACACCACATCGACGCCTTGGCCGGTCGTTTCGCGGTTGATTACCTCGACGTAATCCTCTTTCTCGTAGTCGATGACCACGTCGGCTCCCATGGCACGGGCGAACTCGGCGTTAGCTTCGCGCACGGTGGTGAACACCCTCGCGCCGATGGCCTTTGCCAACTGGATCGCTACATGGCCAACGCCTCCCGCACCACCATGGATGAGGATGCTTTCGCCCACCCTCAGGCCTGCGCGGACGACCAGGGCTTCCCACGCCGTCCCGCCAACCAGGCTCAGGCTCGCCGCCTCAAGGTGGTTCAACGCAGCTGGCTTCTTGCCGATGATGCTTTCGGCGGCGACGTGGTACTCGGCATAGCTGCCGGGACCGTCGAATATCTGCGGGGTGTACCAGACTTCATCCCCGGGCACGAAAGACGTAACGCCAGGCCCGACGCTTTCAACGACGCCAGAGATGTCATGGCCGGTGATGGTCGGCAGCGCCGCCAGGTCGGGGTAGTCGCCACGACGAACCTGGTAATCCAACGGATTGATGGAGGTTGCGTGTACCCGGACCAGGACGTGTCCGGGCCCCGGCACGGGTTTGGGCAACTCGCGAAGTTCGAACGATTCCGGGCCGCCAAATGAGGTGAGCATCATCGCTTTCATTGCAAAATCCTCTAATCGATAAAATTAGATATCGAGATATTTCGATATCATGCGGTAAAAAAAAACCTACAACTCTTTCCCAATCAACTCGGAGAGGGCGCTGATAGTGGCTTCGTTGCGCTTGTAATAGGTCCACTGACCGATGCGCCTGACCTCGACCAGACCCACCCGTTGCAGCGTTGCAAGGTAACCAGACACCGTGGACTGAGACAGGCCGATGCCTTCCTGGATACTGCTGACACAGACACCCACCGTGTGAACGTCACCCTCATCCTGTGGAGGGAAGTTCTTTACGGGGTCCTTCAAGCCTTTCAGGATTTGCAGGCGAGTAGGATTCGAGAGGGCTTTGAATATATCGAGTAGTTCCATGCGCCCAGGATATCGAGAATTTCCGATATGTCAATACGCGAATTGCAGGCACATCAGTCAGGCCTGTCGACGGCTGTGATAGCGCCTGTTTCAGGCCGGGCCTGCGGCACACCCGGCCGGTCCGCGGCATCAAAGGTCATCCTCGCACGGCGAAAACACTCCGCGTTTTCCAACAGCCAAGTCCACAACGGCACCATTCGGACCAGAAAACTGCGCCCCAGCGAGGTCAGCTCGTAATCGACCCGGGGCGGCGTTTCGCCGTGGTCGAAGCGAGCAATCAGACCGTCACGCTGCAGTTGTCGCAAGCTACGGGTCAGCATCCGTTGGGTGACACCCGGCAGGCGTCGACCAATTTCGGCGTGACGCAACGTGCCTGCCACGCCCAACACATGGACGATACCCAACGACCAGCGATTGCCCGCGTGGGTCAGCACCTCGCGCTTGAGTTCACCGTCCTCGGCACCGAGGGCGTCGCACACGGCCTGGGACTGGCGGATGACTTCATCTTCACTCATTTCGTCGTGCGGTATCACGGGTGTGCCTTCTTCAGTGCGTTAACCAGGGCTGGCAGGATGCGGACATTCATTGCCGACCAACATTTGGGAGCTACAGATGCAACCGCACAATCCTGCAAAAAACCAGAAGATTCTCGTCTTAGGCGCTGGCGAATTGGGCCTGGCGGTTGTCCGCGCGCTGGTGCTCAACCCAGCGGCGGAGGTGGCGGTGATGCTGCGTCCGGTCGCGCCAGAGAAGATATCCAGCGAGAGACACCAGGCGCTGCACGAGCTGGAAAGCCTGGGTGTCGAGGTATTGGCGGGGGATGCCGTCAATGACAGCGAAGAACAACTTGCGGCAAGCTTCGGCGCCTTCGATACGCTGGTGAGTTGCCTGGGTTTTGTCGCCGGCCCCGGCACGCAACGAAAACTCACTCGTGCCGCTTTACAGTCCGACATCAAGCGTTACGTGCCATGGCAATTCGGCGTCGACTACGATGCGATCGGCCGAGACAGCCCGCAGGATCTGTTCGACGAGCAACTGGACGTACGCGATTTGCTCCGCGCTCAATCCCGGGTGCAATGGCTGATCATCTCGACCGGCATGTTCACCAGCTTTCTGTTCCAGCCAGAGTTTGGCGTGGTCGACCTGGACAACGACACCGTGCGTGCACTGGGCAGTTGGGACACGGCCGTGACGGTGACCACCGCGCAGGATATCGGTCGGCTGACAGCGACGATCCTGTTCGATTCAACCTTGCGTAACCAGGTGGTCTATACCGCAGGTGACACGCTCACGTATGGGCAATTGGCCGACACTATGGAGCGGTTGCTGGGCAGAACACTTGAACGTGTCGAATGGACAGCGCCTGCGCTCGAGGCAGACCTGCGTGCCGAACCTGACGATCAACTGCGCAAGTACCGAACGGTGTTCGCTCAGGGCAAAGGCGTTGCGTGGGATAAAGCGCGAACCTACAACGGCGAGCGGCAAATCGAGACGACCAACGTGGCACAGTGGATTGAGCAGAATCTGTTTTGACAGGGGTGTTTGTATAGAGGCGGTCTGGAAGTGGAGGATTTTATGGTCGGAGCTGGGTGAATTTCTGTGGGGTGTGGCGTGGTAGGTGTAATATCTTGTTACGCATAATGTATATTATGTTAAACAACACGTATGCATGCGTTTACGTTGACCTGTCACCTGCCCGCGTTACGCGGACAGATGCACCAATCGCGTTTTGAGTCGGCTTTGACGCCAGCGCCCTCCTACATGAGTTACTTGAACAGAATCTGCAACGCTGGGAAAACGAAAACGAGCCAAAGTCCCGTCCATGGCAACCGGCTTAGATCGCCAGCCCGGCGATGCGGCCCTCGACCAGTTGCAGATAATTGCCCAACATATCCAGCCCTTGCTGCGTCATCACTGACTCGGGGTGAAACTGCAGACCATAGATCGGCAGCTTACGATGTCGCAGCGCCATGATTTCGTCAGGCTGGCCGTTTTCATCCAGCGCATGGGCCGTAGCCACCAGTTCGTCGGGCAAAGCGCCGGCCACGAGCGAGTGATACCGTGCCACTTCCAGACCGTCAGGCAAACCGTCGAACAAGTCACGGCTGTCGTGACGGATGCGCGACACCTTGCCGTGCAGCACCTCTCGCGCCCTTCGCACCTCTCCGCCAAACGCGGCAGTGATGCATTGATGGCCCAGGCAGATGCCCAGTATCGGCAAGCGGCCCGCAAAGTGTTTGATGGCGGCCAGCGAAATACCCGCCTCGGCAGGTGAACACGGCCCCGGCGAGACAATCACCGACTGCGGTTGCAGTGCTTCCATTTCTGCCAGGGTGATCTGATCGTTGCGCCGCACCTCGACATCGGCACCGAGCATGCCCAGGTACTGCACGATGTTGTAGGTGAACGAATCGTAGTTATCGATCATTAAGTGCATAGGCCACCTCCTGACGTTGGGCCAGTGTTTGGCAGCGGCCCGCCGCAACCCGCATCAACTGGCTTTTCTCGATGGTTTCCTGCCACTCGCGTTCGGCGACTGAATCCTGCACAACGCCGGCGCCGGCTTGCACATAAAGTCGCGCATCCTTGAGCAGCCCGGTGCGAATGGTGATCGCCAGATCGGCGCGACCGTTCCAGTCCAGATAACCGATGGCACCGCCGTATACCCCGCGTGCATGCGGCTCAAGTTCGGCGATGATCTCAAGCGCACGCACCTTCGATGCGCCGCTGAGCGTGCCGGCCGGGAAAATACTTTTGAGCAGTTCCAGACCACTGACGTCGTCGGCTATCTGGCCGGTGACCGTCGAGACGATGTGCATGACGTGGGAGAAGTATTCCACTTTGAGCAACTGGCTTACCTGCACACTGCCTGTATTGGCCAACCGCCCGAGGTCGTTTCGCGACAGATCGACCAGCATCATGTGTTCGGCGATCTCCTTGGGATCGGCAAGCAGCTCTTCTCTGAGGCGGTTGTCCTCGGCCACCACGCTGCCTCGCCGCCGAGTGCCAGCCATGGGCCGCGTCGTCACCGTTTGCTCCTGCTGGCGGAACAGCATTTCCGGAGAAGCGCCGACCACCTGGCAATCCCCCAGATTCAACAAGTACCGGTAAGGTGTTTGCCCCAGATCCGACAGGGAGCGATACAGCGCCACGGCGTCCTCCTCGAAAGGCAGGCTCATGCGCTGGGACAATACCACCTGCATGACATCGCCTGCGGCAATGTAGTCCTTGATCCGCGCCACCGCTTCGATGAACGCAGGTTGCGGGAAGGCGGATTCGGCGGCGGGAACAGTCACCTCGGCCACATGCGCGCAAGGTGCCGGCGCGACCAACAGGGGGCGCACATTGGCAACCAGACGATTGAGCCGATCCATGCCACTCTGATAGTCGCCCAACGTTTTCGGGCTTTCATGCACGATGCACCAGGCCAGCCGTTCGCGGTGGTCGAGCACCACCACATCGGTGCTGATCAGTTGCAAGACGTCAGGGAGATGAAAACCGGAAGGCTTGCGGGGTACGCGGCGCAGGCGTGGCTCAATCAGCCGGGTCGTTTCGAACCCGAAGTAGCCGAACAGCCCACCGCTGAACGGTGGCAGGCCGGGACAATCCGGTACGCGAAAGTGCTTTTGCAGCCGGGCCAGCTCCGCCAGTGGATCTTCGCAGTCAATCCGCGTCGACAATTGGTCGTTGCAGTAACGGCGCATGACACCTTCATCCAGTTCGATACGCTCATTGCACGGCAAGCCGATCACTGAATACGCCTGCTCGAACACACCGTCGTGCCAGTGCCCGGTTTCGAACAGATAATCCTGCCCGCAATTGGCTAGCGCCTGGTACAGCGAAAGCGCTTCGACGCCGACCGGCAACGGCAGGCTTTGCCACAACGGTATATAGGTGTACCCGGCTTCACCGAACGCAAAAAAATCTTCCAGACTCAACATCCCTGTGTCTCCTGAACATCACCCGGCGCTTATTTGAGCGGCGTAGCAGCAAACGCCGGAAGTTTCTCGATCTGTTCGGAATACGCAGCGAGCGCGGCATATTTTTCGACATCGACCAGATGCGGCACACGAAACTGCGTGAAACGCCAGGCGGCGGCTACCGTCACGTCAGCCTGGGATATCTGTTCCGTTGCCAGCCAGAGGGCATCGCGTTTGTTCGCTGCTGCTTGGTCCAGAAGTTCCAGCGCGGCACTCAGTTGTTCGGTAATACGGGTTTGCCAGGGCTCATAGTGAAACGCCTTCGGCTTGTTGTATTCATATTCGAGCGTCACCGCTTTCTCACACACGGCCAGGCCAAGTCCGATGAGCGACAGCACCTTGCGATACTGTTTCGGGTCTTTTGGCAGCAAACTGAGTTCCGGGCCGACCAGCGACTCCAGATAATCAATCACCATCGAAGAGTCCGTGATCATTTCACCGTCATCGAGAATCAACGTCGGTGCCTTGATGACGGGATTGATGGCGCGAAACTCTTCAGTGTCGCGAAATACCGAGATCTGCTTGTGTTCATGGCTCAAGTCCATCAGGCGCATCGAAATGGCCACGCGCCGAACATAAGGTGATCCCATCATGCCAACCAGTTTCATGTCTTTCTCCTGAGTTGTTAGAACTTACCTGTCAGATTTTCGAGAACTCGACCCTTGCTCCGTAGAACAAAGAGGCGCGCTCTGAAACTGTTTCAACATCGCCTGTAGTCAGGAACGAGTTGCTACCGGGTTTAGCGCTGGAAAAACGCGGATTGCTTTGCAGATACTCCGTCAGATTTTCAGCGCACGCACGGGACTGGGAGAGAATCCGCACCGAGCCCGGCAACGCTGCCCGCCACAGAGGCTCAACGAGGGGGTAATGGGTGCAGCCCAATATGCAAACCTGTGGAACTTGCGGGGTACTCACCAACAGCGCATCGACGTGTTTACGTATTTCGACCCGCAACCGCTCTGTCGGCGCGCCTTGCTCAATCAGCAAGGCGAGACCGTTACAGACTTGTTGATACACCGCTGTAGCTGGATTGCGTTTGTTAATTTCCGTGGCAAAAATATTGGAGTCCACCGTATGCTGAGTGGCAAAAACCGCCACACTCCCGACAGCGGCATCTGCCGCCTCTTCGGCTACCGGTGTGACGACTCCAATCACCTCTCGATCCGGATAAAACGCTGGCAGCCATGACTGCTTCAAAATGTGCAGACTGGTGGCCACGGCGGTATTACAGGCGATCACGACCAATGAACAACCGTATTCGAAAAGCCGGGCAACAGCGGCCAGGGTGAGATCGTAAATATCACCCGATGCGTTGTTGCCATAAGGCGGGTTGCCATGATCGCCCAGATAGACAAAGTGTTCGTGTGGCAATGCAGACTCAAGGGCACGCATCACCGTCAATCCACCACTGCCGAAATCAAATACGCCAATCACATCGAACCTCGCTTGAATGCTGGTAATGCCGGGTACTCACATTCATTTAAATAGTCGTGGCAATTGCAGTGGCGACGCCGATGTACAAAACGCCCGTCACCACACTCATCTGGCGCTTTGTCTTGAATATCTTCGCTGCGTGCCGGGCCAGGAGCATGTACATGGCGTACACCGATGTGGAAATGACAATGGCGGTCGCAATCAAGGCGATGCACTGCGGGACATAAGGCAAATCTTTATTGACGAAGGTCGGGAACAAGATGATGTTCGTCAGAATGCCCTTGGGATTGGTAAATGAAACGATCACAGCTCCGGTGAACATTTGTAGCGGCGTGCGCTTGCTGGAAGTGGCCACGGCAACTTGTGTATGCGAGCGCAACGACTTCAGCGCCAGATAGAGTAAATAGACCACACCGATCCATTTGAGCCAGAACAGGATTCCGGGGTTTTTGCTGACCAGCAAACCCAGCCCCGACAGCACGATAAAGGCATGTCCCCCGCTCGCCAGGCCGAAACCGATGGCTCCAGGAAATGACTCCTTGAAACCGTGATCCAACGCTTGCGCCATAGAGAACGCGACATTCGGCCCCGGGAGGATTGCCGCTGAAAGAAAGACCACGCAAAACAAAATCCAGAGCTGAAAATCCATGTTGCACTCTCTCCGTGAGGTCACCCTGACTGAAGGCGTTCGTCGGGGTCTTGATGCCCGTTTATCGGTGGATCAGACGGGTGTCCCTATCCACTTCGGCAGAAACGCCTTGATCCACGCTTCAACCGCTGAATCATGTCGATGCCAGCCCGCGGTATGTTCGTGGGCTGGCCTGGAACCCGGGGCCTTGAGCCGTTCGGTGCCAAGGGACGACCAGCGATCGATCGTTTCGTAAGTGACTTCCGGGTGAAATTGCAGCGCGTAGGCGTTGTCGGCATAGCGGTAGGCCTGAACCGGAAAAGTCGTCCCCGCCGCCAGTTGCACGGCGCCCGTTGGCAAATCGAAGCCTTCGCTATGCCACTGATAGACATGATCCGGAAAAGGAGCGCTGGCATCGGCGGTGATTTCGTGCGCCGCGGCGAGCGGAGTGATCGGGTAATAACCGGCTTCGATGCCGCCGTTGTCCAGGCCGTAGACCCGCGACCCCAAATGTCGGGTCAGCATCTGCGCCCCCAGACAAAGCCCCAGAAACGGTTTGTCTTCTTTCAGGGGATGGGCCAGCCAGTCGATCTCTTCGCGGATGTAGGCATCGCTGTCATTGGCACTCATGGGACCGCCGAAAACCACCGCCCCGGCGTGTTCGCGCATGTCCTGCGGAAGCGGCTCGCCAAATCGCGGCTTGCGGATGTCAAGCTCGAATCCCAGTTGCTCCAACAGCTGGCCGACGCGGCCCGCCGTAGAATGTTCCTGATGCAAGATGATCAGGATCTTCCTTGATTGATCCATTGCACAATTCCATGTTGCGAAGGGTAGCCTGGTGGTTGTCCGGTTCAGATCCCAATTCAGATCGACGCTTCGAAAGGAGGACTGCCGACCCACAGTTCTGCGAAATTCTGCGCCGCCGGACCAGGTCCGAGAATACGATCGAGTTCGGCCGTCTGAAGCCGCCGATGAAAATCGGCGTTGTGGTCGAAACGATGAAACAACATGACCATCGCGTGGGAAAACTGCACATCCTTCCACACCTGCTTCAGAGCAATGTCGGAATAGGACAGCAGCAGGTCATCCTTGTCGTGTGCATAAAACCGCTCGAAAGCACGAGCAAGAATGTTGGCATCGGACACCGCGAGATTAAGCCCCTTGGCGGCGGACGGCGGCACGATATGTGCGGCATCTCCGGCCAGAAACAGTCTGCCTTTCTGCATCTTTTCGGCAACGAAACTCCTCAGGTGGACAATGCTCTTCTCGATAACGGCGCCGCCGTTGACTTTCTCGGGTCGGCCTTCGATACGAGCTTGCAAGAGATCCCACATTTGCGCGCCAGACCAATTGTCGGCCTGTGCATCAGGCGAACATTGCAGGTAGATTCTTGAAACGCTGGGCGAGCGCATGGTGAACAATGCGAGCCCGGACTCGTGGCTGGCGAAGATGACGTCCCGGGAAATGGGCGACATTTCAGCCAGCACCGCCAGCCAGGCGAACGGATAAGCGTGCGAGAAAAACTTGAGGGAATCAGCGATATGTGGGCGACAGATACCGTGGAAACCGTCACAACCGACGATGAAGTCGCAATCGAGCACCTGTTGTACGCCGTTGAGTTTGAACGTCACTGAAGGTGTATTGGCGTCGGCATCATGAATCTGCACATCGGCCGCGTCGAATAATAGTGGATAGTCTGTTTTCAACCGCGCAGCAATCAGATCCTTGATGATTTCCTGTTGGCCGTAGATGGTGACGGTCCGACCGGTGAGTGCTTTAAAGTTCAGTTCGCGTGTCGCGCCCTCATAATGAAACTGCAACGTAGAATGCACCATGCCTTCAGACGCAATTCTCGAACCGACACCACTCTCAGTCAGGATTTTCACCGTTGCTGGCGTGATCTGACCTGCGCGACTACGGCCTTCTACATACTCTTTGGGACGACTCTCGACGATGACATTGTCGATACTCATAAGAGAAAGAAGTTGCCCCAACATCAATCCGGCCGGGCCTGCTCCTACGATTGCAACCTTTGTCCGCATGGGTTTGTCCCTCTGTGTAATAAGGTTTAAGACGACTCAGTGACAGTTGTTAATTGTTTTGATGACTGCCAGTTTGCGCGCAGGCATTCTTTTTACTCATCTTTTCCGGGTAATGAGTTCACTCATGTACTGATTCAAGTCACGCAGATCGTTGATGCTCCAGGCATGCGGAGCAATTTTCACGTTGTTTTCTCGCAAGGTTTTTGGAATCAGGCTTCCACTCGGGCGAAGAATGACCGATGAAACAATCACGCCGGGATAATCATTGAGCCGCTTCTTGAAGGCGGACGTGGTCAGGTCAGGCGTCGGCGGATTGCTTTTTTTCGCCAACGGCCCTGTTCCTTTGATATCGGCGCCATGGCACACGGCGCATCGCTGTGTATAAAGATTCTTTCCATTGGCATTATCCGCATAGGACAACGACGACTGAAAAACAGATAAAAAACCAAGCAGAACAACAGGTAATATCTTCATTTGCATTTATTTTATTCAGACGAACAAACCTATCCGCTCTTTTCGAAAGTCATGAGCGGCGCACAGTTACTCACGACAAAGACATGCCGTGGACAATTAATCAGTTCAGTTGGTTATCAGTCGGAAACGCGCAGGTCCACACTCGGAATGTGATTGCACTCGAACAGAACAGAAATTGAAAGTGCGCGAGATTGCCCTGTAAAAAAGGCGCACGCAGGAGAGGATGCATGAAAGGCCGTGATATGAAACATGTCATTCCCTTGAATTGGTTTTCTTATTCCAATGAGTACTATCCTTAGTCACGGATGCTAATTTCCCACTTGTTACAAGACATGTCAAGATTCAAAAGTCACAATTTCATCTATCTAGACCACCCCACTGTCTCATAACCCCCATCGCCACACAGGCTCACTCAAACGCTCGGCAAAAAAGTCCGATACCGCCTTGATTTTTACCGGCCGGGTGCGGGCCGAGGGGGTGACGAAATACAGGCCGCCACGCGCCATGCTCCATTGCGGCAGCACCACGACCAAGCGCCCATCGGCCAGGTATTCGCTGGCTATGAATTCCGGCAGTTCGGCAATGGCCAGTCCTTCAAGCAACACTGGCAATAACGCATCGGAGTTGGTCACCCTTAACGGGCCGCTGGGCACCACGTCTTCTTCGGTGCCGTCTTTATGGGTGAACCGCCACACTTGGCTGCGGGCTCGATAGGCATAGCTCAGGCATGTACGGGTCGCCAGTTCGCGGGGGTGGCTGGGGTGGCCGTGGGCAGCTAGATACGCCGGTGAGGCAACCAGGTATTGGGTGACCGCGCACAGATGCCGCGCAACCAGGGACGAGTCCGGCATTACGGCAATCCGTAGTGCCGCATCGAAGCCCTCGGCGATCAGGTCTACCGAAGCGTCTGAAAGGTGCAGGTCAATCGACAGCTCGGGATACAGCCGGATCAACTGCGGCATCAGCGGTGCGACCCAACGCAGTCCAAACGACATGGGGATCGCCAGGCGCACTTGACCGCGGGGCTGGATCGATAACGCCTGAGCCTCGCTTTCCACCGCTTCAGCCTGCCGATAGATCTCCCCTGCCCTGGCCGCCATGCTTGCGCCGAATTCTGTGAGGGCCAGTTGCCGCGAGGTGCGGTTGAACAAGCGTCCACCCAGGCGCTCCTCCAGCCGCGCGACCGCCCGCGATACCGTAGGCACCGACACGCTCATGACACGCGCCGCGCCGGCGAACGAGCCCTCTTCGGCCACCTTGGCAAACATCGCCAACCCTTCGAAATCTGGAAGCTTGCTCATTTCATTTCTGCAACGATAGATTTCAGACAATTCTATTTTGAAACTCTTACCTCGTCGATAAGCTTCTCCCACATCACAAGTCACTCAATCGAAATACGGGAGAAACACCATGACGAACAAACTCGAAGGCAAAATTGCATTGGTTACCGGCGGCACTACCGGCATCGGCTTGGCCACTGCAAAACGCTTCGCTCAAGAAGGCGCTCACGTCTACATCACGGGCCGTCGCCTAGCCGAACTGGACGCCGCCGTCGTCGCTGTCGGCAATGCCACCGGCGTGCAGGTGGATTCCTCCAACCTCGACCAGTTGGACGCGTTGTACCGCCAGATTGGCGCGACCCACGGCCGCATCGATGTGCTGTTCGCCAATGCCGGCGGCGGGTCCATGCTGCCACTGGGCGAAATCACAGAACAGCAGTACGACGACACCTTCAATCGCAACGTAAAAGGCGTGCTGTTCACGGTGCAAAAGGCGCTGCCGCTGCTGGCCCCCAAGGCCTCGGTGATTCTCACCGGCTCCACGGCAGGTAGTTCGGGCACCGCCGCCTTTAGTGTCTATGCCGCGTCCAAGGCCGCCGTGCGCTCATTTGCACGCAACTGGATTCTGGATTTGAAAGACCGCCAGGTACGCATCAACACGATCAGCCCCGGCGCCACTCGCACGCCTGGCCTGGTTGAATTGGCCGGCCCCGATGCCGCTCAGCAGCAAGGCTTGCTCGACTACATGGCGTCGCTGATTCCAATGGGACGTGTCGGTGAAGCCGAAGAAATCGCCAGCGCAGCGTTGTTCCTGGCCTCGGATGACGCCAGCTTCGTCAACGGTATCGAACTGTTTGTCGACGGCGGCCAGGCGCAAATCTGACCACTCAGCGAGCGACTGCCATGGGACGGCGCTTATAGCCTTTCATCAAACGCGGCCCACTGCTATCAACGAAACGGCGTTATTGGCGTTAAACCACACTAGCAGTGGACCAGCCGCAGGTAAGGAGCACGCATGACCCAAGCTTTCAACATCAGCGATCTCACCAAGCACTCCGTGCCCGACGATTTGCAGGTCACGAGCGCCAGTAGCCGGGTCAGCAAGAACCCGATCGAACTCATCGTGCAGGGTACCCCTGGCAGTGATTACCTGCGCGGTGGGCTGGCCAACGAGCTGTTGATGGGCGGGGCCGGCAACGACCAGATAGTCAGCGGGGGTGGCAATGACGTGATGGTCCCCGGTGCCGGATTCGACACCTTGTACGGTGGCGCCGGCAGCGATGTATTTCGCTTCGATCGCATCGGCGACAGCTATATCAAGGCCGGAAGCGAGTTCACCGATGCCATCAGCTATTTTGATCCCGCCCACGATGTGCTCGACCTGTCAGCTCTGGGCTTTAGCCATCTGGGCAATGGCTACGGCGATACCCTGCACATACGTAGCGAGCCACTGCGCGGCATCTACATTTTGGAAAACTACGAGCAAGACCATAATGGCCGGCATTTTGCCGTGCAGTTCCTCTCCAACAGCGGCCTGATTACCGATGCCAACTTGCAACCGCTGATCACCGGTACCTCGCACGACGACCTGCTAGTGGGAACCAACGCTGGCGAAACCATCAAGGCCGGCGCTGGCCGCGACACTATCGAAGCGAGTGCAGGCAATGACCGGCTGTTCGCAGGCGCCGGCGGCGACACACTGAGCGGCGGCGCGGGTGCCGACACCTTTGTGTATAACCAGCTCAGCGACAGCTACCGCAACGATGCCAGCGGCAGCTACAGCCGCCGCGACCTGATCACCGATTTCAATGGCAACGACCATGACATGATCGACGTGTCCGCGCTGGCCTTCACCGGGTTGGGCAACGGCTACAACGGTACGTTGAAGGTGGTCCTCAACCTGGCGGGCGACACCACCGCGCTTAAATCACTGGAGGCCGATGCCAACGGTAACCGCTTCGAAATCCTGCTCAGTGGGAACCACGTCAGTGAACTAAATACCAGCAGCGTGCTGTTCGCCCCGCCCGGTAATGCGACAACTGTGACCACCCCGCAGCCGATCACACCGATGAATCTGGCCGGCGACGATAAGGCCAATACCCTGTATGGCTACTGGGGCGACGATACTCTGGCCGGCGGTGCCGGAAACGACACCCTTGAGGGTAACGCTGGCAACGACGTGCTGCCCGGTGGGTTGGGCGCGGACAAGCTCACCGGCGGTACAGGCAACGACCGTTTCGTGTTCACCAGCAGCGGCGACAGTTATGCAGGCAGCAGCGACCTGATCACCGACTTCATCTGGGGCGAAGACAAGCTCGACGTCTCCGCGCTCGGCGTGACCGGGTAGGGCGACGGCCATGACGGCACCTTGCGCATGACCTACGATGAAATCAACGAACGCACTTACCTGCGTAGCAGCGAGCCAGGTGCCGATGGGCACGCCTTTCAGGTCACGCTAGCCGGATTCGATTACACGCGATTGATCACCAATGCCGACCTGGTGGTTGCCGGTACGACAGAGATCGGGCTCATTGGGCACGCCACTGTTGACTACTTGAGCTAGCCCTTCCCTCACAGCCAGCCATCAGCCCCCACCTTTAGTTCAGGCGACGGCTACGGTGTGGGGGGGCTGACCGCAGCTACGAGTCGAAAGCAGGCGTCTGAAATCGTCCGTTTTTGGCCAGAAGCAGCCACTTGTAAACGGCAGTTCCGCATTGAATCAGGCAACCGTCGATCAATCTCGCGGGGTCTGGACAGTCGAATTTCCAATGCTCGCGAGAAAAATGCCGGTATCCCGATTAGAGCGCAGACAAACCACGCGGCAAGCTGATGGCGCTGTTGCAATAAGTTGCTGCATCTTTTCTCGCGCTGATTTTCTCGTCCGCCACATGAATCTAAAAAACTCCGGCAGGTTCATCAGCAGTTCGGGGCAGTTTTCCGGCAAGTCAGGCCGAGACTGACCGCGTTGAAGTAGGGTTCTGCGCAGTACGCGCAAGAATCGAAGCGTCGCCGAACGATCAATCCATATTAAGAGATCTGTACGGGCCCGCCGGTTGTCCCAAGTGGCTGAATGGCGACCTTCGAATATCCAACAATCTCGGGCCTCTACATCGAGACAAAGTTTTGTCTTCTCGTCCCGACTTCGTTCGATCCACCCTGGCTGCCAGTGAATAGTGTCAATATGAACGACCGGCAAACCCGTGCGCTGACCAAGCTCACGCGCCAAAGTGCTCTTGCCTGACCCAGGTTGACCAACAATCATCACCCGTTGCATCGAAGCTCCTTTTCGCTATGCAAGCTGATTTTTTGGGGGTGGCAATTTTACGTCAATGCCTATCTCGGTCAACAACAAGCGGTCAGCATGACAGGCAGCTTCTGGCCGATTTCTGCCAATATTTATCCGCCCCAAACGACCAATTCATATCGGTCACGAATAGCACCCAGGCAAAATCTCGAGCGCCCCCCACTCTTCAGTGACGTATTTCAATACCACAAACCCGCTCTACCCTAAAACCACTCAGGAACCGCGCTGAGCCTCTTGGCGCAGCGCATCAAGCTGTTGCTGTGCATGGGCAGCCTGGCAGTAGGCGTTGAGGATATCTGCAATCTGGTCGCAATCCAGGGTGATGCCTTCATGCACCAGGCCGGCAGACAGGATGCGGATCTGCGGCTGGGGCTTTTTGAGGGCCATGGCCTGGTTGCCGAATATCTGTCGCGCGGAGCGATGAACAGGCAGGGGCGCATCGGCACGCAACATCAGTTTCTGCTCCGTCAGCCAGCCTTCGTCATTGATGGAGACGTCGACAATGTCCAGCAGATCCACCGGTGCGCTCAGCGTGTCCGCAAACAGCTGGCGGCGGGTCAAGCGCATAAACACGTGTTGCCCGGCGTTGCGGTGCTGCCAGGTGATCAATGCAAACACCACCGCCATCACCGCAGCACACACGGCCAGGCTGGTGGCCCCGCTATTCAGGGCGTACCCCAGCAAGCCCAGGGCAACCAGCAAAAACAGCGGGCTGCGCACCTTGTAGCGGCGCGAGTTAGTGAATTCGGTCTGCTCGGGTACGCGCTGGATAACCTGCTCGAGTTCGGCGATCGCACGCTCGCGCTGGGCGTCGCGGGAGTCGGCGTATTCCTGGCTGAGTGCGCTGGCGAGATCCGACAGCGGATCCGAAGGTTGGGTCATGGATCATTCTCCTTGGACAGTGGGTATCGGCGGTGATACGGGCTGCGTGGCAGCCGACGACGCCGTATGGGTGAGTTGGCTGAACCAGTGTCGGTCGTGTTCGGTGGGTACGCGGGTGGCCTCGGCCAGCAGCGCGTCATCCAGGGTTACGCCCAGTTGCTGGAGGCGGAGTGCCGTCGGCGGGTGTGTATCGAACGGGTGCGCGATGGTGTGGTTCAGCGCCGCGTCGTTCAGGCGCAGTGGCGTGTGTCGCAGGTGGTCGGCCAGGGCCTGGATCAGGTTGGAGTGGCGCTCGGCGAGCAGCGTGTTGATTTCAGCGTCCAGCGCGATCACCCGCAACAGCGCCTGGCAGAACAGGCGCTCACCGCCGATGTTGCCGCCCACCCGATCCGCCGCCAATTCCTGAGCGCGGCCCCAGTGATGCACCGCCAGTTGAAAGTAATGCAGGAAACGTTGCGTCATCCAGATCGCCGGGCGCTCGATCCAGGCCGGGTCGGCATCCTCGGCACGGATAAACGCAAAGTGCAGGCACATCAGGCTGAAATGCGCACCGATCTCGCTGCCCCGCTCGGTGTCACGGCTACAGAAATGGCCCAGCTCATGACCGATGATCGACGCGGCCTCGGCCTGGCTCAGGGTCGAGAGGTAGGTCAGCGGCAGGTAAAGGGTGCGCCCGCGGAGCAAGTCGCCGGCCGGTTGCAGGGCCACATCAACGCTGGTAACGAAAAACGATTGGTCGATGCCCACCACTATATGGTCGGGCACCGGCGCACCGGTGACTGTGGCCAGTTGCTCAATCCATGCCCACAAGGCCGGGGCTTTGTCACGCCCCATCCGGTGCCCCAGGAACGCCGAGGATGGGCTATCCAGCGCGTGCCATTGCTGGCGCAGACGCCCGATCAACAGGCAGCCCGCCCATAGCACGGCTATCAGCGGCACCGCCACCAGCAGTATGAGCCAGCCACCGGCTTTCAAATGGCTCCAGCCCCAGCTCAGCTCATACAACAGACTCAGGGCCAACGCGCCCATCAACAGCCCGGCGTAAGCCGCCAGCCAATGCCCCAAGGCACGCCAGCAGAGGAACAGGCGGTCGTAGAGAAAATCCCTGGACTTCAGCGCACGCCAGGCATCCAGCCTCAGCTTGAGCCACGTCGCAGGCCCGGCCACCAACGCGGCGAGGGCCAGCCAGTAGGCCAACCCTGCCAACACCTGACGCACGCGGAGCCAGGCGTAGTAGCCGCCGATATTCTGTGCTTCGCGCAGCACGTCATCGACGCGTCCGCTTTGCACACTGGCCCAGGTCATGAGCACCACCGGCAGCAGCAATATCGTCAGCGGCCACGACCACCGCGCGAACCGGCTCATGGCTCAATTGGCCTGCAAATAATCGGTCAAAAACGCCTGTGCATTGCCTTGGCTGGACAGGAACTCGTCATAGCCGACATTCAGCGCCTGCGATTCGCCAGGCAGGTACAGCTCGCCCCAGCCTTGTTGCAGCACCAGTACCACGAATTTCTGGCCGTCCACGGTGGTGGAATAGCGGGTGTCCTTACTGGTCTTTTCTACGGTCATCTTCTGGATCTTCATGTTCCAGTCGTGGTCGACACCCTCCAGCTGCACCAGCGCCTGATTGTCATTGCGCGCACCGATGCGCAGAGTCCAGACTTTCACGCCGCCTTCGCCGGCATAGGCCAGCACTTTTTCTGCGACTTCCGGGCGGTTTTCAGCCTGGGCGCCACCCGCGATCACGGCCAGAGCCAGGCACAGCAGCGCTGCCCACTTGCGATACATCAACATTTAGGGTTTCCTCGGCAGTTCAAAGGCCACCATTGAAATCAACGCTCAGGCGCCTGCCAAGCGGCGTGGCCGTGGCGCACAACAATAAGGCCGTGACGCACAACAAATGATCGGGCTGCCCAATGTCGATATCATGCAACGCTGCCCACCAGCCCTGACGGACACTTTGCCAATGGACCGCCGCAACCCCTATCTGGACACGCACTTCTGCTTCGATCACCCAGAGGCCCTGAACCAGGCCGGTGTATTCGATGAAAGCGCGCGGCAGGTCATGGGCAGCGCGATCGGCCATTACCGCGCGCAGACGCTGCGGTCGCAGCTGCAGTATTTCGATTGCGATCTGCAATTCCCCGAACCGTTGCGCATCCACAAGGTGCTGCCCGACAGCGTGTGCATCGTGCAGGTACTGGGTGGGCAATGGCAGCATCGGGTTGACGGTCGGCTAAATGAATACACGCCCGGCGCGCCGCATGTGCTGGGATTGAGTGAAAGTATGGAAGCCATGGACCAGATGCCTGCCGGCAGCCGTGCGCGCATGGCCGGGCTGCGCATCGGCGGCGACTATCTACGCGAATTGGCTGAAGAAGACCCGTCACTGCAATCGCTGGCCAGGCTGCTCGACGATGGCATGCACTTCTCCGAACTGCGCGGCTGTCGCGCCATCGGGAGTTTGTTCGAGCGCCTTTATCACTCACCCTACCAGGGCGCCTTGGAACGGCTGAATCAGGAGAGCCTGAGCCTGGCCGTGCTGGTCGAGCTGGCGATGCACCTGGCGCCACAGCCAGCTGAGCAGGTGGCCACGTCGCGCAGCCATTCGGACCTGGCACACGAAGCACGCTTCAAGCTCGACGCCAACCTGATGAACCCACCTGGCACTCCGGCGCTGGCACGGGAACTGGGCGTGGGTGAAACCACCCTGAGACGTGCCTTTAGCCGGGTGTACGGCCAGTCGATGCTCGATTACGTGCGCCAACAGCGCCTGGAACTGGCGCGCACTCTGTTGCGCCAGCGCAAATGGCACGTGGCGCAGATTGCCCACCGCCTGGGCTACTCCAATCCTGCCAATTTCAACCATGCCTACAAGGCGTATTTCGGCCATCCGCCAGGGGCTGAAGTCTGAGGTCGGCGACACTTGCTCTGTCGCCCTGCGCATCCATACGTCCGCTTTTGGCCGGTTAGCGACCGTCGCTCTGATTAGCCATCCTTTTCTTTCCACACGTGGAGGACTTGTCATGAACATCATCGCTACCTGCAGCCGTCAGCCCCTGGAACAAAGGAAAACTAGTCGGGCAGAAAGCCCCACTCCGACTGAGAGATATCTGGGCCATGCTGGCCTGGCGAGAGCTGCTCGATCTCCGCGTCTTGGAACATCAGTGAACTCGGCACCCTACTTGCCCAGCACGTACTGACCGAAATTATTGATCCAGGCGTTGAAACGTGATGTGCCAAACAGCATCGACGCGCTGATCTCGCCGAGGTTTCCATAGGTTTTCAGCTGTTCGTTGGACAGCTCAATATGGGCGTCTGCGCGGTCGTAGAAGGCGTGGTCGGTGGCGTCGGCCATGATAAGACTCCGATAAGCAAATGAGGGGCGTCATTGGAGCATATCCCACGGCTGGATTGCAGATGCCTGACCTCTACGCGAAGGAACGGTGAAGCCCGCCTGATCTAAGTGCCCCCCTCTCCTGCCTTCCATGCAGCCACATCAGAAATCAACAGTGGCCGATACCTTCAGCGTGCGCGGCGCACCTTGGGTCAGATAACCCCCATTGGCCGAGGCCCAGTAATTTTCGTCGGCGACGTTCTCCAGCATTGCGTTCAAGGTCAGGGCGCGGCCATCCAGGTGCGTCCGATAGCGGGCGCCCAGGTCGACGCGGGTCCAGGCGGGGATGCTGTATTCGTTGGCGCTGTCCACGAATTGGCCGCCGGTGCGCAGTAGCAGGCCGTTCAGGCTCACCCCGGGCAAACCTGGCACATCCCAGTCGGCGCCCAGATTGAACTGGAACAGCGGCACACCCACCGCCTGGTTGCCATCGTCGCGACCGCCAGCGGTGCCGCGCAGCTCGGCTTTGGTCCAGGTGGCGCCGCTCAGCAGGCGCAGGCCGTCCAGCGGCTCGCCGAACATGCTCAGTTCCACGCCGCGATTGCGCTGCTCGGCATCCACCCGGTAGTAGCCGTCGCCGCCGAGCACGCCCTGGGGCTGCTCGATGCGGAACAGGCTAAGGCTGCCGCCGAAGGTGCCCCAATCCAGCTTGGCGCCCACCTCCGTCTGCTTGGAGCGATAGGGCGCGAACATCTCGCCGTTATTGAGCGCGGCGACCGGTGCGGTCGGCCCCTGTTGCAGAGACTCGACGCGGTTGGCATAGAGCGACAGGTACTCGGTGGGCTTGATCACCAGGCCATAGGCCGGCGTGGTGATGCTTTCCTGGTAGCTGGCGGTGCGGGCACCGCTGGCCGCGCTCCACGCATCAGCGCCGATGGATTGGCGGCGCAGGCCCAGGGTCAGCAGTACGCGGTCGTCGAGAAAGCCCAGGGTGTCGGACACCGCCAGGCTGCGGTTCTGTACTTTGGCGACAGTGTCCGGGTCGTGGATGTCGCCGGAAATGCTGGTGGCCGGCGGCTCGGCGACGGGCTGGCCCGCATACAGATTGCCGAAGCCACGACTGCCCGCCGCGGTGGACTCGAACGCGTTACGCTTCTCCTGCCAGATGCCGTTGGCGGCCAGGTTGATGCGATGGCTGACCGGCCCGCTCATGAGTTCGCCGCGCAGCCCCGTGACGGCGCTCAGGGTCTCTTGGTCCAGCGGCGAATAGAGGCGGCCGATACGTGCGTCGCCATTTTCGCCGTAGACGTAGTTGGAGGCGTATACCCCGTTCTCCCGTGTGTATTTGCCGCCTGCGCTCAGGTAGGCGGTCCAGCTGGGCGACAGGTCGTATTCGGCGCTGAACATGCCATAGGTGTCTTCCAGTTGCGACCAGCTCCAGGGCTGCGCGTAGTTGTGGTCTGAGTCCGGTGCCGACGGCGTCTTGCCGTTGAGCGTGCTGGTAGGCCCCGTCGTAGTCAGATAGACCACCGAGCGCCCCTCATTGACCCGTTGCTTCTGGTACCCGACATCCGCAGACAAACGTAGATCGTCACTGCGATAGTCCAGGCCGAGAGTGGCCAGGCTGAAGCGCGAGTGTTCATCGTCCACCGCTGTCTCGCCCTCACGCTGGGCCAGGTTTACTCTCAGGCCAAAGCGGTTGTCCTCGCCGAAGCGCTGGCCCAGGTCGAGGTGCCCGCCCACTCGGCTGTCGCTGGCATAGTCCAGGGTGGCGCTACGGGTGGGAGTGTCCTCGGCACGCTTGGACACCACGTTGATCGCCCCGCCGACACCGCTGGCCGACGGCGATACACCATTGACGAAGGCGTTGGCGCCCTTGAACACTTCGACCCGCTCGACCGACTCGGTGGAAATGATCTGGCGCGGCAAAATGCCGTACAGCCCGTTGAAGGCAATATCGTCGCTGAACAGTTGAAACCCGCGCACGACGAACACCTGGGAGAAGTTGCCAAAGCCGAACGACTGCCGCACGCCCGGATCGCTGGCCAGCACATCGGCCAGGGTCTGCGCCTGGCGCTTCTCGATCAGCTCGGAGGTGTAGCTGGAGAAAGCGAAAGGCACATCCTGCATGTCCTGGTTGCCCAGCACGCCGATGCGCGCACCCCGCGCCGCTTCCCCGCCGGCGTACTCGGCCGGCAGGTCGACACGGCCTTCGGTGGTCCCACTGATAGTGATCGATCCCAGCTCCAACGCGCCCTGCTCCGGCAGCGGCACCAGCGTGAAGGTGCCGTCATCGCCGGTCTGGAAGGTCAGGCCGCTGCCCGCCAACAACCGCTGCAGGCCGTCGATCACCGAATAATCGCCCTTGAGCGCCGGCACCACACCGCTGCCACGGGTCAGGCCGGCGTCATAGAGCAGACGCACGTCGGCCTGCTCGGCAAAATCGGTGAGCGCCGCGTCGAGCCGCTGGGCAGGCACGTCGAGCGCGACGGCGTGCGCCTTTGCAGCTGCCATGGCCAGGGGTAGAACGGCTAGCGCCGCGAGGAAGGAAGTCGACCGCATGCTGATGTCCTTGGCTATCAATACGAAGAAGTCGCATTTGCAGGAACGGAAGACGTAGGCGGCGATGATTTCTGAACCATCGCCGCCTAAATATTTGCTTTTTTTCTTGAGGGGCCAGGTGCGACGCGGGTCTCAGTGGCGTGAGGCGACCAGAATCAACCCCGGCAAGCGCACCAGGCGCACAGGCAAGGTGCTCTCCACGGCACTCAATACCGCCTGTGGATCGTCCAGGGCGAATACACCGGTCACCCGGAGCGTGCGAGCGGCTTCGTCGACAAACAGCACCCGTGCAGATTGGCTGCGCTCGAGCTCGGCGAACACCTGCTCGAGCGGCCGGTCGCGTAATACCAGCTTGCCGCGCTGCCAGCTCAAGCGCTGGCGCGCGTCCAGTGCCTGCGGCGCCTGCAACTCCGCGCCGCGCCACTGCACCTGCTGCCCGCCGACCACCGGCAGCGGCTCGCGCCCGTCGCTGGAGGCCAGCACTCGGCCCTCGCTGACCGCGAGGTCGACACCGCCCTCCTCCAGCCGCACATCAAAGCGTGTGCCGGTGACGCGTATGCGCGCCTCGCCGGCACTGACAATGAACGGCCGGGCCGGGTCATGGGCGACCTGGAAGTCCGCCTCGCCGCGGTACAGCCTGACCTCGCGGCGACCGTCGACAAACTCCCAGTCCAGCGCCGAATCGCCGTTGAGGGTCAACAGCGAACCATCAGTCAGGCGCAACTCGCGCACCTCGCCCGGTCGGGTGCTGATATCGGCATACAGCCCGATCCAGGTACCGCGCGGTAACCACAACGCGAGCAACAGCATCGCGGCGCAGGCCAGCGGCGTCGCCCAGCGTCGATGACGACGTACCACGCGTGCCTGAGGTTGCTCCGCCGGACGTTCTATCTGGCCGAGCAACGACCACAGCCCTTCCACCTCACGCGCCGCCTGCTCGTGCTCGGGCGCCGCCTCGCGCCAGGCTTGCGCGGCATCGCGATCGGTAGCGGTGGCACGGCCGGAATGCAGCAGCACCTGCCATTGCCGGGCCTGATCGAGTAGTGAAGGATGAGTCACGGCTGCGGGTCCATTTGCTGCTGGCAGTGTTCGAGGGCCTTCAAGATATAGCGTCCGGCCATGCTTTCCGAGACCCCCAGGCGTTCACCGATCTCACGCTGGGTCAGCCCGTCCAGGCGATTCCACAACAACGCCTGGCGCAGGTGCGGCGGCAAATCCTGAACGACGCGCTGCAGTCGCTCCAGGCGCTGGGCGTCGCTTACCGCTCGCTCCGGACCCGGCTGGGCACTGACCAATTCGATGGATATCTCCTCCTCGATGGGGCGCGCTTTCTGCTGACGGCGGTAGTCAATGATCAGGTTGCGTGCGATGCGATAGAGGAAGGCGCGAAGATTGCCGATCTCCTCGCCGGACGCTCGCCGGCGGAAGCGCAACCAGGTCTCCTGGCGCAGGTCGGCCGCCAGCTCTTCGCACTTCACCTGCCGCGTGAGGAAGCGCAGCAGTTCGCTCGAATGGTTTTCGAACTGGCCGTCGGCGGAATGAGGATCGGAGGGCCGGGACACGCAAGCGACTCGAACGGGAAAGAGCCGCGATGTTATATAAAATGATAATGATTTGCAATTGCTGCGATGTTCGCGCCTCGCCCTTTACCTGCCGCAATGGGCGAGGCTTATTGCACTTAGGCTGAAAATTCTCGTGCCAACGTCTATGGTAGACAGTTGCAGCTGCGTTCAGCGTCTGAATGGCGCGTCGCAGTGGTGGCACTTTGCGGACTTCACGCCTGACTGGAGCATTTCATGACCCCGCATAGCACGCAGGCAACTCCCAGCGAACTTGCAGCGTTCGTCAACGACCACTTTTCGGGGCGCGGGATCCGGCCGGACGGCGTCATCGCCCAGTCCTGGTACCGCAGCGTCGTTGAGCACCGCCTCGACCCTGGCGCGGCAAGCCGCAAGAACATCCTCAGCGCCGAGGACATCCGTCGCCATCAGCAACACCATCAGCAATACCTGGCCATCGCCAGCCAGGGCGTCAGCGGACTGGCGCGACGCGTGGTGCCGGCCGGCTTTGCGGTGCTGTTGAGCGACGAATACGGCATTACCTTGGATTCTCGGTTGCCTAGCCAGCACGATGCCTACACCCAATCAGGCTTGGTGGTGGGCGCGAGATGGGACGAATCGGTGGTGGGCACCAACGGCATCGGTACCACGCTGGCAGCGACGCAGCCATTGATCATCCATCGTGACGAGCATTTCCTGGCGGCCAATTCCCGCCTGAGCTGCTCGGTAGCGCCCATCTTTGATGCCCAGGGCCTGTTGCGCGGTTGCCTGAATGCGACCTGCATGAACAGCGACGGTCCTCGGGAAAGCCAATACCTCACCTTGCAACTGGTGATCATGTACGCGCGCATGATCGAGAATGCACACTTTCGCCAGAGCTACCGCGACCGTTTGACCCTGTCTCTCGTACCCATCGATGAGATCGCCGACCTGGGCAATGAACAATTGCTCGCCCTGGATGAAAGCGGGCGCGTCATTGGGGCCAACCGGGCCGCGTTTATCGCCCTGGACGCGGCCGACACACCAGCATTGATCGGTGCCTCCATCGAGCGCCTGCTCTCGATCACCGTGGATGAGCTGCTCCAGCTCACCAGCGGCGGCGCCCGTGGCGTGCGTCTGCGGGGCCCTCGGCACGAATCCCTGCTGGACGTCGGCCTGCGTATCCCCTCTGAACGGCACCGTCCGCTCCCCGTCGCCCGCCCTGCTCTTCGGGCTCACCCGGATCTTCAGCAACTCGCCGGCCTGGATGCCCGGCTGCAGCAAAACACCCAGCGTGTGCGCAAGGTGATCGACAAGGGCATACCGATCCTGATCACCGGTGAAACCGGCACCGGCAAGGAGGCGTTTGCCCGTGCGATCCACCATGCAAGCCATCGCCGCGCCGGGCCTTTCGTGGCGTTGAACTGCGCGGCGATCCCCGAGACGCTGATCGAGAGCGAGCTGTTCGGTTATCGCGCCGGCAGCTTCACGGGCGCTAACCGAAAAGGCATGAAGGGCAAGCTGGAACAGGCCAACGGCGGGACGTTGTTTCTCGATGAGATCGGCGACATGCCTGCCCATTTGCAAACCCGCTTGCTGCGGGTGCTGGCGGAGCGAGAGATTTCGCCGCTGGGGGCCGAGGCGCCGGTGACGCTGGATGTTCAGGTGATCTCGGCCACTCACCAGGATCTGCATGCGATGATCCGCGACAAACACTTTCGCGAAGACCTGTTCTACCGCCTGGCCGGCATGAACCTGGCGCTGCCGGCCCTGCGCGAGCGCAGTGACCGAGCCGAACTGATCGATACGCTGCTCGCGGCCCAGCCCGGCGCCCAAGGGTTACAGCTTGACGCCGATGCCCGCCAATGCCTGCTTGATTACGCCTGGCCCGGCAACATTCGTCAGTTGCTCAATAGCCTGCGCTACGCAGTCGCCCTGGCCGAAGGCGGCGTGATTGATCGGGAGTGCTTGCCCTGTGAATTGCTGGCGCCGCAAAAGCCGTCCCCGTCAATCAGCGCCGTCGCGCAGGCCAACCACCTGGAGGCGCAACTGGACGGTGAGGAGTCCCGCCACTTGCTCGGTACTCTGCGCCGGCATCGCTGGAACATCAGCGCCGCCGCGACGGACCTGGGCATCTCGCGCTCGACGCTGTATCGCAAGATGAAAAAGCACGGTCTTGTCGCGCCCAACGACCTGCCCTGACAGCGGGTCCCGCGGCCAATGAAAATGCCGGCGCCCGTTGCAGGCGTCGGCATTTTCCAGGGGCAGACTATGGATCAGATCTGAATGTAGACCACGTGGGTGTGGGTGTACTCATACAAGCCGTGTTTGCCGTCCGCGCCGCCAATGCCGGATTTGCGCGCCCCCGCATGGAAGCCCTGCATCGCTTCAAAGTTCTCGCGATTGATGTAGGTCTCGCCGAAATCCAACTCATTGCTGGCGCGCATGGCCGCGCTCAGGCTACGGGTGTAGACCGAGGATGTCAGGCCGTACTCGCTGTCATTGGCCAGGGCGATGGCTTCGTCCAGGTCCTCCACGATCTGGATCGGCAACACCGGGCCGAAGATTTCCTGGCGCATGATCGCCATGTCGCTGCCACAGCCAGCCAACACCGTTGGCTGATAATGAAAGCCCGCGCCCTTGTCCGCCACCGCCCCGCCCGTGACCACTTCAGCGCCCTGCCCTGTGGCGGTCCTGACCATCTGCGCGACTTTGTCCAGCGCGGCCTGGTTGATCAGCGGCCCCATGTCCAGGTCGTCTTCAGCCAGCGGGTCGCCGTACCGGGTCGCGGCCATCGACGCGGCCATCTGCTCGATGAACTGATCGGCGACCTTGCGTTCGACGTACACCCGCTCGGCGCAATTGCACACTTGTCCGGTGTTGATCACCCGCGACGCAGTGACGGCCTTGACCGCCAGTTCCAGGTCGGCGTCCGCGAGCACGATGGCCGGCGCCTTGCCGCCCAGCTCCAGGTTGAGCTTGGTGATGTTCGGCGCCGCTGCGGCCATGATCCGCGAGCCGGTATCGACGCTGCCGGTGAAGCTGATCAGGTCGACGCCGGCGTGACGGGTCAGGCGTTGCCCCGCAGTCGCTCCCGTACCGCTGACCACATTGAATACCCCGGGCGGCAGGTCGGTCTCGGCCACCAGGCGGGCAAACTCGAAGCAGTTGATGGGGGTTTCTTCGCTGGGTTTGATCACGATGGTGTTGCCGGTCACCAGCGCGGGCGCCATCTTGCGAGCGATCAGGAAGAACGGGAAATTCCACGGCAGAATGCCGGCCACTACGCCCAAGGGCTTGCGCAGCAGGAAGATGTTTTCGCCGACACGGTCGCTGGTCAGCACCTCCCCTTCAAGACGCCGTGCCCATTCGGCCATGTAATCCAGGTAATCGGCGGTGAAGTTCACCTCCACCCGCGCCAGTCCCAGCACTTTGCCTTGTTCGGCAGTGATGAGGTGGGCAAGTCGTTCGGCGTTGTCGCGCACTTTGCTGGCGATCTTGCGCAGGTAACCTGCGCGCTCGATGGCCGGACGGGCCGCCCAATTTTTCTGCGCGTGGCGCGCCGCGGCAATGGCCGCTTCAACCTGCTCGCCGCTGGCTTCGGGCACGCGTGCCAACAGTTGATTGTTGGCCGGGTTGCGCACTTCGATGCTGGGGTCGCTGGGAACGAAGGCATTGGCGATGAAGTTCTGGTAATGGATGATTTCGGTCATGTGCTTGCTCTCGCGGACAGTGTCGAAAACGATGCAGCGGCGCCCCGCCCCTGCATCACGGGTATTCATTGGGCGCTGAAGGTCTTCCAGACGCCGCCTTCCTGCTGCAGGTCGTGGGCGCGCTTGATCAGGTATTGGTGGATCTGCTCCACCTGCTCCGGCGTGAAGGCGTCGGCAAAGGACGGCATGCCGTCAGGCACCCGGCCGCCGTAGAGAATGCCGAGGAACAACTGGTGTTTTTCCGGCGTCAGCTTGCGCAGGTCCGGCAGCACGCCACCGCTGACCGCATGAATGCCATGGCACTGCGAGCAGTAGCCGTCATAGAGCTTGCCACCCGCGTCCACCGCGACGGTGTCACCGGTCAACGGCGGCGGCTTAGGGGTCTCGGCAAGCGGTGCTGGCTCGTTGAGTTTCGCGGTGCCACCCAGTTTGTAGGTCAATACCTGGGAAAACGGACGGACCCCGGCGCGCAGCGACAAAGCACCGGCAAAGGTCGAGAAGGCTCCGCCCCAGCCGGCCATGAAGGTGACGTATTGCTCACCGTCGACACTGTAGGTAATCGGCGCGGCCATGACGCCGCTGGCCGCCGGTTGTTCCCACAGCTTCTTGCCGGTATCGGCGGCATAGGCTATTACCCGGCCATCGGCGCTGCCCTCGAACACCAGGTTGCCGGCCGTGCTCAAGGTGCCGCCGTTGAAGATCGTCACATAGGGCACTTCCCATGCCGGCTGCTGCTTGACCGGGTCCCAGGCGATCAGCTTGCCAGACCAGCCCTTGGCCATTTCCAGCAGCCCGTCAGCGTTTTCCGGCATCATCCCGGTGCGCAGGCCCAACTGATACATGCTTTTGAATGGGTTGCGCTTCGGCGCCTCGGGGATGTGCTCGTAATAGGCGGACATGATGTGCGCCGGGATGTACACCAGCCCCGTGTTCGGGTTGAACGACATCGGCTGCCAGTCATGGGCGCCCCAGAACGCAGGCGTCACCAGTTTGCGCTTGCCGTCCTTCCAGTAGGCGGCGTTCTCGTCATCGACGATGGGCCGGCCCGTCTTCATGTCCATGCCCTTGGTCCAGCTCTGCGGCACGATGCCCTTGGCCGACAACAGCTCCCCCGTGGCGCGGTCGATCACATAGAAGAAGCCGTTCTTGGGCGCTTGCATCAACACCTTGCGCGGTTTTCCATTGATCGGCAGTTCCGCCAGGATCATGTGCTGGGTGGCGGTGTAGTCCCAGGCATCTCCCGGCGTGGTCTGGTAGTGCCAGACGTATTCTCCCGTGTCGGCATTGACCGCGACGATCGAGGACAGGAACAGGTTGTCACCCTTGGCCTGGCTGCGCCATTTCGGGTCCCACAACGAACCATTGCCCACGCCGATGTACAACAGGTTCAGCTCAGGATCGAAGGCAAAAGAGTCCCAGGCGGTGCCGCCGCCACCCTGCTCGACGAACGCGTCGCCGTGCCAGGTCTTGGCGGCGATGGCCATGGCCTTGTCTTCCGGCGGCAGCTTGGGGTCGCCCGGTACGGTATAGAAGCGCCAGGCCTGCTTGCCGGTTTCTGCATCGTAGGCGGTGACGTAGCCACGCACGCCGAATTCAGCGCCGCCGTTGCCAATCACCACCTTGCCGTTGACCACCCGAGGGGCACCCGTGATGGTGTAGCTGCGCGCGTGATCGGCCCGGGTGTCCACCGACCAGGCGCGCTGGCCGGTCCTCGCATCAATGGCTTCCAGGCGCCCATCGAGCACGCCCACGTAGACCTTGCCCTTCCACACCGCAACACCGCGGTTGACCGCATCACAGCAAGCCTCACCGGCGCGGTTGCGGTCGGACTGTGGGTCATACTTCCAGATCAGCTTGCCATTGCGTGCATCCAGGGCGTACACCACCGAAAACGGCCCGGTGGTGTACATCACGCCGTCGACCACGATGGGCGTGGCTTCGACACCACGGTCAAGATCCAACTTGTAGCTCCACGCCAGGCCGAGCTGGCTGACGTTCTGGTCGCTGATCTTGTTGAGCGGGCTGTAGCGTTGCTCATCGTAGGTACGACCGGTGCTCATCCAGTTACCGGGTTCCTGGTTGGCGGCAATGATCCGCTTGCCATCGACATTGGCCGGCATGTCCTGCGCCCAGGCCGGCATGACGCTCAGGTTCAGAGCTAACGCGACGAACAGGCTCTTGAGCGGAGCGCCGATGGGCGCGGTTCGGGGGGCGGGAGGCACGGCGAGACCAAACTGTGTCATGGGGAACTCCTGATTCTTATTAGTAGCGAAGCCATTGCGCTGCGCAGGGGGACAAGAGCAACCCCTGTGCCAGCCTTCGCCAAAGACCTGCAAGCCACGTCATACAAGGCTTGCAAGCCGGATCGCTGACTGCGTCAACCTGCGACAGGTGTCGCACCCATGGGGCATCTGTCCCACCCTTGGCACACTTGGGTTTTATTAATAGGAATGTGGTTAAAATCCGATCGCCCCACGACAGTCGCCACAGGAACCCGCTAAATTAGCGCCTCCAGACCTGATGAGGTTCTGCGTCATGCCTTTAGAGTCCGATGTCTTTTTCAACCGCCGCGAGCAACGCGGCGCAGACCTGCTCGTAGAAGTGCTTCGCAGCGAAGGTGTGCGCTACGTCTTCGGCAATCCGGGAACCACCGAACTGGCTTTGCTCGACGCCCTCTCAGGCGCCCCGGACCTCCAATACATTCTCGGCCTGCAGGAGGCCTCAGTCGTCGCGATGGCCGACGGTTATGCGCAGGCATCCGGTCGCCCCGCCTTCGTCAACCTCCATACGGCCGGTGGACTGGGCAATGCCATGGGCGCAATGCTCAACGCCAGGATGGCGAACACGCCGCTTGTCATCACGGCAGGTCAACAAGACACGCGACATGGCGTGACCGACCCGCTGCTCCACGGAGACCTCGTCGCTCTCGCCCGGCCGAGCGTCAAATGGGCGGAGGAAATTCATCATCCCGAACATATCCCGATGCTGCTGCGCCGTGCGTTTCAGGACTGTCGCACGGGGCCGGCCGGCCCGGTTTTCCTTTCCCTGCCGATTGACGTGCTGGAGCAACACACGGATGTCACGGTAGGCCCACCATCGCGAATCGAGCGCGGTGCCGTGACCGGGGCGATTGAGGAACTGGCCGCTGCCCTGGCGAACATCACCCCCGGTCGCCTGGCGATTCTCGTGGGAGAAGAAGTGATCCAGTCGCGCGCGGAATTTGAAGCCGTGAGGCTTGCCGAGGCACTCGGCGCGCCGGTCTACGGGCCGTCCTGGCCCGGGCATATTCCGTTCCCGACGGCTCATCCGCAGTGGCGGGGAACGCTGCCTGCAAAAGCTTCCGATATCAGGGAGACGTTCTCCGACTTCGACGCGGTCTTCCTGCTCGGCGGCCATTCGTTGATCAGCTATCAATACTCCCAGGGCCCCGCTATCCCTTCTCACTGTCGCCTTATCCAATTGACCAGCGATGGACACCAACTGGGCAGAGTCCACGAGACTGCGCTAGGGCTGATCGGCGATGTAAGACTTTCCTTGCAAACGCTGTTGCCGATACTGGACAAGCGATTGGCGCCACACCGGGAGACCATCGCGACGCTGCGACACGTTGCGAGCCAAGCACGCGATGCACGTCGCGCCGACGTCGCCGCTCGCTTCAGTCGTGAATTCAGCGCGCCGGTGACGACACCTTTCGTGGCTGCCCACGAGGCCGTCCGGGCCATCGGGCCGGACGTCTGGATCGTCGACGAAGCACCCGCCACGATTCCCCATGTCCGCGCCTGCCTGGATTCCCATTCGGCCCGCCAGTATCTTTTTACCCGCAGCGCCATCCTCGGCTGGGGCATGCCGGCGGCTGTCGGAACATCGCTTGGCCTGGACCGCAGCCCGGTCGTGTGTCTGGTCGGTGATGGCTCGGCCATGTACTCACCGCAGGCACTCTGGACGGCGGCGCATGAACGGTTGCCGGTCACGTTCGTTGTGATGAACAACGGCGAATACAACATTTTGAAGAACTACGCTCGTGGCCAGGCGCACTACCTGAATGCGAGCAGTGACCAGTTCATCGGCATGGACCTGCGCGATCCGGCGATCGATTTCCTGGCCCTCGCCTCTTCCCTGGGGATCGCTTCGCGCAGGATCGAGCGCGCCGGCGACATTGCCGGCGCGGTGGAAGAAGGTATTCGTTCAGGCGTCCCGAATCTCATTGAATTGCCGATCATGGCCTGAAGATTGCCCAACCTCGAAGCACATCCACCGCGCTGAAGAAAACGACATCAAGCGGCAGGCGGCCCACCCCGACCTTTATTGGTGAAGCCCTTACGGCCCTCAGCTATCCCAAAAGTGAGTCGATTTCCCTGGGGGATTTGAGCTGCGAGATGCCCTAAGCACCGCGGCTTCGAACTCGGCGATCATCCGGTCCCGATTATCAGCGACCAGCTTCTTGACCATGGCCGAGTAGGGTTTCGAGGGGGCAGTCCGGGCTTGCAGTTCAGCGAAAATGTTCTTGGCTTCATCGCGCAGGTGTTGGAAGAATGGTTCGCTGTGATCCATCGGGGCGGCTTTCTTGAGCGCGTTTTCCGCCTTCATCAACTGGTTCTGAACCTCCAGCATCAGCTCGGTGCGCGCCTCCACCAGGTACACTCGGTTCAAGCCAAATATTTGATAGGTGGCAAGTCCGTAAGGGTCCCAGTCATTCCCCACTTTCAGCGGAGCAATCAGACTCAGGCCCCGTTCGACGATCCATTGCAGGTGCATATCCGGGTTACGTTGAGTGGGGTCGATGAGGCAGGCATCCTCGGCCTTCAGATCATCGCCTTTAGCCATGGCACGCTGCCCACGAATCGGGAAGGCATCATATTTGCCGAGCTTATAGGCGCTCCCCTGCATTTTTTGCGTGTAGGGCTGTTCAGCCGTGAAGGTTTGAACTTCATGGTACTCAGAACTATTGCAGTGGATACAGCTGGGCAGCAGATTGGTCCAGTCGGACGCCAGCCACCAGTAGCCCGTATGGCCAGGATGGTCGATCACCCGGTTCTTGGGCCGAAAGTGTTCGACCTGAACGGGGCCCACCGCTTTGTAACTGGATTCGCAATAGGCACATTTTTTATGGAACAGCGTATTCAACGCCTGCCTTACGTCTTTTGCCCCATAGGCCTTGAAGTTGAATTTCTTGGATTTTTTAGCTTGTTTGGCCGTCTTCCCCTTGGCTTTGGCATTCGTTTTCGCAGGCGCCGGCTGAGTGGCTCGGGCCGCATAAAAAGCGGCCGCTCGGGTACGCTCCTTGGCCGCCGGGCTGTTCAATTCGGCAAGCGATAAGGGCTCGTCGACATCCTCGCGCTTAACATAAATCATTGTCCGGCCTCGCCAGCTTCGCGAAGCGTCTCCAGGATCAGGCGTACCGATTCCTCACGCACTTCTGCCCGGTCAAGCCGATTGGAGTGAAACTGTTCGACGATGTGCCGGCGCAACGCTTCATTTACGACTTGGCGTTCCGGGGTGTCGCCAATCATCGAGAACGCCTCCAGCCGCTCGGAGAACTGCTCTTGTGGCTCAAGGCTACGGGATTCGGAAAGCAGCAACTGATCGATACGCCGAAGGGTCTCGGGCTCGGCGGTACTGGCGAGGCCGAAGTATTCGGACGTCAACAGTTGCTCGGCCCGCATGGCACTGACATCGGGCAACCCGGTCATTTCAACGACGGCCCGGTCCTCATCGCGGACCAGTACATGCACTTCACCATCGAGCATCCCCCTCAAGCAAAGCGGATCGTGGGTGGTGAAGATGAACTGGACCTGCGGCAACGCACGACGCAAGGCGCCAACCACCTGCATTTTCCAGCGTGGGTGCAGATGGATTTCGATTTCGTCGATCAGCACGATGCCTCGTGAGCTCTCCAGGTCACCCCAACGCTTCACCATGTTGCGGATGATGTCCAACGCCATGGCGAATAACGATCGGTAGCCATCGCTCAACCTCGACAGTGGTATGTCTTCGCCGTGCTTGCTGATCATCAGCCCGGAGCGCTCCGTGCGAATGATTTCATCTTCGTCCGTCAGGTTGAGGATTTCCCGAAGTGCTCGGGCCACCGTTGGAAAGATTTTCTCGTCAAGTGATTCGAGCCAATCGGCCGAATGTGGCAGCACGCGTTGTTTGTTGAATAATGAAACGATGCTCGAGACTGGCTTGATGTTCTTGTAGTTCGTCGGTTGTTCGCTGAATTGTCGATGGGCACCATAGCCAAGCACCAGCGCGCTCTCGAAAGACACATCGTGGATCTCGCCACCCCGCAGGATGTGCACTTCATTGAAGCTGCCGTCGTCAAATTCGATCCGGATACTGGCCTGAGTCGCGCCTTTGCTGCCGGAGAGCTGTTGCCAACCCTGGTCTGCGCGGCTTTGCGGCTTTCGAAGAAAGGCATCGAAGTCTGTCTTGACCTGGTTGCGCAAATGCCGACCCATTGTGCCCAAGGCAATGGCCTGGAGCAGAGAGCTTTTGCCCACCGAATTCTCCCCTAGCAGCACCACCGCCGGCGCGATGCCCTGCTCGGCCACGGACCGACTGGAAAAGTCCAGGGTAAAGCGTTTGAACCCTTTGAAGTGTTTGATATCGATCGAGCGGATACGGGCAAACTTGGTCGTCTGCACCTCGCCCACCGCGTCGACGAGATCCGACCGCAGAATGCGCCGGGGCTCGTGCTCAACCTTGAGGTGATCGATGAACCGGCGCCACATCGGCGGATTGCAGAGGCTGATGAAACCTGCCAACTCACTGAAAAATTCAGCTTCGCGTGGCAGTGTGCTCCTCTCTGAGGTCGCCAGCAACGAGTCACTGATCCAGATCCTGACCGCCCCGACATGAGCACGGCGATCATCCAGCCGGTTCTCGATCTCGGCGAGGATTACTGCATAGTCCCTGCCGCGCAGTTTTTCGAAGAAGACCACCCACTCAGAAAAAATGGCGGCACGTCGACCGACCAGCTCGCTTCGATTGAGCTTCAAGACGTCGATCGTTTCCTTGCCGCGATCGTTTTTGCCCAGGCAGATCCCTTCGACGGTGAATGCCAGGTGCTCAAAAGGCTGGTCGTTCGAGGGGTCAATCAGGACGGGGCGCTCTTGATCGGCCAGCGCCAGCGGGGTAAAAGGCGCGACACGCTCGTGTTGCGTGGGGAACTGAGAACTCTTGTAGCGCGCACACACGGAACAGGCCAATACCAGGTTGGCCCATTCATAGGCATACCAGGCGTAATGGTCAGGGCTCGGAGTGGCCGAATAACCCAACCGATTCTTGGCGTTGAGCAGTGGACGGTGGTGATGGACTTCGAAATCGAAGGGGCCGGTCTCTTTCTCGCAGTAACCGCACTTCTCATGGAAGGCCGCGACCAGCGCTGACTTTACTTCCCGGGAACTCCATTTTCGTCGGTTCAACTTTGGGCGTCGGGTCAGCCGAGAGGCAGTTGCCCTATCAAAGTGCTCCCGCAGGAGCGCCATTTCATCGACCAACGCCTCGGCTGTGAGCGAAACAGGTGTACTGCTGGGATCCCGCCAAACAAATCTCAAAGTCAGTTCCTTTTAACTTTAGAAGGCATAAAGATCCATCAACCATCCAGGCAACGCTGGAAATCGCTCTGGACCGCGAGCTCTGGCTCGCACCGCCGAGTGAAATCTAGCACGTTTGATGAATGGAAAGCAGGCACAACGACATCATTGGTCCCGTCGCAAAAACGCCCCTCCCTGCTCCATCCTGGCGAGGCGTACCGAATATGCCGGCCCTTCTAGAACAAGCCACCCAGCCTGGACAGGCTTGCCGACAGCTCATCCTTGCGAAACGGCTTGTTAAGGCGCGGGATATCCGGGTCAAGTCCTCTGCGTTCGGCGTAACCAGAAACGAGCAGGATCGGAATACCGGGCCGCGAAACGCGGACCGCCCGGGCCAGTTCAGTGCCGCTGATACCAGGCATCAGGTGGTCGGTGACAATGAGATCGAATTGTTGCCCCGCCTCCAGCAATTGCAGGGCCTCTTCGCCTGATGCGGCCTCGATGACGTGGTAACCGAGGTCTGCCAGCATGTACGAGGTCGTTGCACGTACCAGTTCTTCATCGTCGACTAGCAGCGCAGTGCCTCGCACCGATTGTCGATCCAGGGCCTCGGTATAAGGCAAGGCCGCTGTCGGCAGGGTCATGCTGCGCTGGAGCCAAAGCTCGACGTTTGTCCCTAAGCCGGGTGAACTCTGAATCGTGAGCGCGCCGTTCAGTTGGGATGCCAGGCCATGGACCATCGAGAGGCCGAGCCCCGTGCCCTTTCCGATCCCCTTGGTCGAAAAGAACGGCTCCACCGCCCGGGCCAGTGTGGTCGCGTCCATGCCAATGCCCGTGTCCGCCACCGAAAGGCAGACGTAGTGACCTGCAGGAAGATGCGAACGGTGGCCGTTACCCACCACCTCGGTGCTCGCCGATATCCTCATCGTTCCGCCTTCCGGCATCGCATCGCGCGCATTCACGGAGAGATTGAGAATCGCCATTTCGAGCTGGTTCGGGTCCGCCATCGCCGCCGGCAGTTCCATTGGCGCTTCGACGACCACCTTGATCTGTGGCCCGGTCGTGCTGGCCACCAGGTCACCCATTTCGCCAACCAGCTTTGCCACGTCCACGGGAACGGCTTGGAGCGGTTGGCGGCGGGCAAAGGCGAGCAATCTCTGCACCAGCGTTTTTGCCCGATCAGCCGATTGCAGCGCGCCGCCAATCAGCCTCTGTTCCCGATCCCCGCCCACACCTCTGCGCTGGAGCATGTCGAGCGTGCCAACGATCGGGGTCAGCAGATTGTTAAAGTCGTGGGCCACACCGCCGGTGAGCTGTCCCATCGCTTCCATTTTCTGACTTTGACGCAATGCCTGTTGGACCTCTTCCCGCTCGGCGATGGCATGGGCCACCCTCAATTCAAGCGTGGCGTTGAGCTCGCGCAGTTCCTCTTCGGCCACCTTGCGAGGGGTGACATCCACCGCCGTACCGGTGAAGCGCAAGCAGCGGCCGAACGCATCGAACACGGCTCGGCCCTTGGCCGCCACCCAGCGAACGATGCCATCCTCGCGACCAATCGTGCGGTAGTCGACTTCATAGAGTGCACGCCGTTGCGGGTCGATGGCCGCCGCGAATGCTTCGATCGTTGCCTCTCGGTCCGCCGGGTGCAAGCCGTCATAGAAATCCTGCAACGTGACTGGCACATCAGCAGAGATGCCGAACATCGCTTTGGTTTGAGCGGGCCAGATCAGCGTGTTGTGAACGATATCCACGTCCCAGAAGCCGATATCGGCGTTCTCGACGGCCAGTCGTAGTCGCTCCTCGCTCTCACGCAAGCGCATTTCGGCGCCTACCCGTTCCACGTGCGCCCAGCAACGTTCCGCCACCTCCCTCACCCACGATATTTCGGACTGTGACCAATCCCTGGGCGAATTCTGATGGACGGCCATCATCGCGGTCAGACGACCGTCCTTGACCAACGGGCAGCAAATAATCGCGTGAATGCCAATGGACAGAAAGGTCTCAAGCCCTTCGCCGTGGGTCAGCTCCACGGCGACGTCACGTATGATCAAGGTTCGCCCGGCGCGCATATCGGCAGCAGCCCGTGGTCCGAAGACATCGAGGCTGTACGTCCCGACCGAGCTCTCGATGCCGGGCGCGCTGTAGTCACTGCGAATCCAGAAACGGTCATGATCGCCATCGACATCTGCATAGGCGCAGCGCGATACGTTGAGCTTCTCGCCCAGCAAGCCGGTCGCGGCGATCATCGCGTCTTCGGCCTGATGGACGTGAAAGAGGCGGCCATCGAGTTCATCGAAAAAGCCCAGTCGCGACGCGCTCTGCTCCAGCGCCGCTTCCGCTTGATGCTCGACCGTCCGGTCGCGGAAGATCTTTACAAAACCGCCGTGATCCAGGGCCAATGGCATCATCAGCCCCGAACCCCAGAAACGCGTACCGTCCTTGCGCACGTGCCAGCGTTCGTTGACAGCCCGGCCGTGATCCTGGGCGATGTGGAGTTCGCCGTAAAACACCCGCTCGGCCTGGTCCAGGGCGGTATAGAAGAGGTCACCCTTACGCCCCACTACCTCCTCGGCGACGTAGCCGACGATGCGCTGTGCACCGGTGCTCCAGCTCGTGACCGTGCCTTGCGCATCGAACGTGATAATCGCGAAGTCTTCCGCGCCCTCGACGATCTGGCGATAGCGCGCCTCGCTAATGCGCATCTTGGCTTTAGTTTGCTCGCGGTCCAGGACCAGCCCGACTGTCTGGACAATGAAGCCGAGGATCTCGACATCCGTCGATAAAGGCTCATGTGGTTCAGGGTGATACAACATGAAGACACCCAGCACAGCGCCTTGGGCTGAAAGGATCGGGAATGAGGAGCACGTGTGCAGGCCATAAGCGGTAGCCAGCGCCTGTAACTTGGCCGAAAGCAGATCGTTGAGCGCCCCGGGTAAAAGCCCGGTATCGCTCGGCAACGGCGAGGTGCGGGTGGCGCCACCGCTCAAGCCCGCGATCAGTTTTTTTACCTCGTCATTGTAGGCGCGGGGAAGACTGGGGCCTGCGCAATACCGCAGATTCGGGTCATCGTCGTTGAGAACCACGATGCTTCCCAGAAATCGGGACATGGACAACGCCTCGACCTCGCGAACGATCGCATCCAGCGCGACGTCGAGGGGGGTATCTTCAACAGACAGTTTCAAAATGCGGTTCTGTGCCTCCCCAAGCGCCGCCGCACGATTGCGTGCCTGGGTGAGGCGCGCGTTCTCGAGCGCAATCGTCGCCAGGCTCGCCAGGCTTTCCAGCCGCTTGATCGTATCGCGATCGGGGGTGTGAACCTGCGACCAGTACGCGCCCAGCGCTGCAACCGCAACGGGCCGGCCGATGGGCACTATGATGAGGCTACGGACGAACGTCGCGGCGTAAGCGTCCTTGGGAACGCGTGGATCCAGCAGAACGTCATGGATGACGACCGTTTCGCGATGGCGCATCGCCCAGCCTGAAACACACTGGTCGACCGCAAAGCTCTGGCCCTGCCAAAGCGCAGAGACCGCATCCTCCGCGACGTAATGACAACGCCCATCATGCTCAATGACAACCGCGATGCCCTCAGCCCCGACGGCGGCACGTGCGGTGTCGCGGAGCACTGCAACCACGTCCTCTACCGATCCAGCGGCAGCCAAACGCTCACTGGCATCGAGCACATGAAACAGGCGGTCCTCGCCTTCCAAATCAACCGGTACAGTAGACAAACTGGGTCTCCAAATGCCGGCCAAGTGTTCTCTTCCCGGACTGGCTGAAATAAATGTGGTTCATTGAGGCAATGGAAGTCATGACATCCGGAGTCGGTTCCCGTTCGATTTTGTAGACGCGTAGCGCCGCGCCTCGTTTCAAACGGAACTCGTTCGACAGCTTGTATCGAGCCCCCAACCTCTGGATTGCAACAAACTGACGAAATTGTAATACACCCATCACCTTGGCGTTATCCGCAGATTGCAACGATGTCACACGGCGACCATGCCGGTGGGTCCTTGCCCGCCGAACAATAAAACCTACGCCGACGCACGTTCCCGTTCTGCCGAACCCAAGGAGTGATTGATGGTTAACCCTTCAAAGATGTCGATGGCCGCTTTAGCGGTGATCGCGGGCGTTGGTTCGCCCGCGGTGTATGCCGAGGAAAAATCCGAGGGCTTTATCGAGGGCAGCAGCCTGACGGTGCTCAACCGCAACTTCTACTTCAATCGTGATCACCGTAACGGCCAGTCCAGCCCAACCGGCATTGGCTATTCCGAGGCCTGGGCCCATGGCGTGATCGGCAGGTTCGAGTCCGGTTTTACGCAGGGCACCGTCGGGTTTGGTGTCGATGCATTTGCAATGATGGGTCTCAAGCTCGATACCGGTAACGGTCGCAACGGCGGCCGCAGTTCGTTCGACGTACTGCCGGTCGACCGTGATGGTGAGGCACGGGACGAATACTCCAAGGTCGCAGGCGCCGCCAAAGTGCGTGCATTCGATACCGTGGTCAAGGTAGGGGACGTGTTCCCCGCCACCCCAGTGGTCGCCGCCGGTGATTCGCGATTGCTACCGGAAAGCTTTCGTGGCGTCACGGCTACCAACACCAGCATCGAGGGCCTGTCGGTCCAGGGCGGTCGCCTGCATGCGATGAGCCAGCCGGTGTCAGCGACATGCGCGAGAACTTCTCGACTTTCTATGCAGGCCCCGTCGATTCGCCGTGGGTCGGCTATTTCGGTGGCGACTACACGCTGAACAAGCACCTGGGTTTCAGCCTGTACTCCAGCCGTCTCAAGGATGCCTGGAACCAGTATTACGCCGGCACCGCCTGGACCTATCCGCTGTCGGACAGCTTGTCATTGTTCGGTGACCTGAACTATTACAAGGCGGTCGACGAAGGCAAACAATTGCTCGGCAAGTTCGACAACGACATCTGGAGTGGTCGGGTCGGGGTGAAACTCGGCGCGCATTCCCTGGCCCTGTCGCACCAGCGCAACAACGGCGACGACGACTTCGACTACTTGCGCCAATCCGACTCGATCTTCCTCGACAACTCCATCCAGTACAGCGACTTCAATTCGCCCAAGGAGCGTTCGTGGATGGTGCGTTACGACCTCGACATGACCTCCTATGGCGTGCCCGGCCTATCGTTCATGACGCGCTACGCCCGCGGCACCGATGCCGATTACTCCAACGCCAACGCCACCTACATGCGCCGCGATGACGCAGGCACCCCGTTGACCGACCAGAAGCGCTGGGAGCGCAACATCGAGGTCAAATACGTCGTGCAGACCGGTTCGCTCAAGGACATGTCCCTGCGTATGCGCCAGGCCACCACGCGCGCCACGGCGTTCGAATCGGACCTGGATGAAGTCCGGGTGATCGTCGAATACCCGCTGGCGATTCTCTGATTGTGCGGTTGATCCAAATTCACCTTTAGAAGCGCCTTGCTCCTTTGGTAAGAGGTGAATCCTTTGGCGTCCTTCGGGACGCTTTTTTTATGCTATTCACTTAAGGTCTATCACTTATCGTGGCGAGGGAGCTTGCTCCCGCTGGGCTGCGTAGCAGCCCCAAAAGCCTGAGACCGCTACGCGCTCCAGCGCGAGAAAGCGTTCTCCTCGCCACGGGACGGTGAACGGTATCACGCCCCCAACAGGAGCATTCAGCCCCCTCGCTGGCGGCATTCCCCCGCCACGCTGTACCGGATGGTGTTGAGCTGCCCGCTGGAGTCCTCGTAGGTCATCGCCGCCGGGACCACCTCACAGGCGGTCTGCGGGCGCACGACGCTGACCACTTTCACCACGTCCAGCGCCATCCCGTACTCATACTCTTTCACCACCGGCGCAGCCTTGCCCTGGTTGGCAGCGTATTGCGCCATAGCGCTGGCATTGGCCCCGAGCGCCCGGTCGAACGTCCGGTCACCGCCGCCTTCGGCCAGCGCATTCAGCGACACGGCCATGGCTGTGGCGAAGGTCATCAACGTGATCAACTTCATGTACATCTCCTCCAAAATGGCGCTCAAAAAAAACCCGCCATCGACAGTCGATGACGGGCTGATTCATGGGCGGTACGCTTACAAGTTTTGGGTGTTGTCGTCTTTCTTCTCGTTCACGACGACGGGGTTGCGCGCCTGTTCCTTGGCGACGAACAGCTCCATGGAGCGGTCGCGGGATGTCATCATGTTCTCGAAAGTCTTGTCGCCACCCCCTTCCGCCAGTGCTACGCCCGATATCAACAACGCTGCTGCAAAGGCACTCACTTGTGCAAATTTCATGTTTTCAGACCTCGTTTGGGTTAACGAGATCAGGTTAACAATCGGTACCTATCATCACGGTGGCGGGTAAATTACATATCCGTCATGTACCCGGCCTCGGGGCATGCCCGGTCAGGTGTTCAAACCGCCGAGGCCTGCTCATCCCGCCGATGTGCCAACTGATACAACGCCGGCAAGATCAGCAACGTCAGGATGGTCGAGGACAGAATCCCGCCGATCACCACCGTCGCCAACGGTCGCTGCACTTCCGCGCCGGTCCCGGTGGCCAGGGCCATCGGAATGAACCCCAGGGAAGCCACCAGTGCCGTCATCAATACCGGGCGCAAGCGGGTCAACGCACCTTCGCTGATCGCATCGGCCAGGGAACGGCCCTCCTCGCGCAGGTTACGGATGAACGCGATCATCACCAGACCGTTGAGCACCGCCACCCCCGACAAGGCGATGAACCCGACACCGGCCGAGATCGACAGGGGAATGTCGCGCAGCCACAGCGCCATCACGCCGCCGGTCAACGCAAATGGAATTCCGGTGAACACCAGCAAGCCATCCTTCAGGTTGTTGAACATCATGAACAACAGGCCGAACACCAGCAGCAACGCCACCGGCACCACGATCTGCAGGCGCTGGGCCGCCGACTGTAATTGCTCGAACTGCCCGCCCCAACGGGTCCAGTAACCCGCGGGAACCTGAACGTCGCGAGCAATCACATCGCTCGCCTCGGCGACGAACGAACCTATATCGCGCGCCCGTACGTTGGCGCTGACGATCACCAGGCGCTTGCCGTTTTCACGACTGACCTGATTGGGCCCCTGCACCAGGTCGAGGCTGGCGACGTCCTTGAGCGCGATGAAGCCGATCTGCCCGGTATTGCCATTGGCCGGTGCCGGCACTGGAATCAATAGCGCCGACAAGCCTTCGATGTCCTTGCGCATGGCGTCGGACAGCCGCACCACCATGTCGAAACGACGGTCGCCCTCATACAGGGTGCCGGCCTGACGCCCACCTACCGCGACGGCGATGGTGTCCTGCACGTCGCCAACGTTAAGCCCGTAACGCGCAGCCTTGTCGCGGTCGATGTTGATGGTCAGCACCGGCAGGCCGGTGGTTTGCTCGACCTTGACCTCGGACGCGCCATTGACCTTCTGCATGGCCGCGGCAATTTTTGCCGCCGTGGCGTTGAGCACTTCCATGTCGTCGCCGAACACCTTGACCGCCACGTCACTGCGCACGCCGGAGATCAATTCGTTGAAACGCAGTTGGATCGGCTGCGACAGCTCGTAATTGCTGCCTGGCAACAGCGCAGCGGCCTGCTGCAGTTCCGCCATCAGCGTCTCGCGCGACTTGTCCGGGTCCGGCCATTGCGACTTCGGCTTGAGCATCACGTAGCTGTCGGAGATGTTCGGCGGCATCGGGTCGGAGGCGATTTCCGCGGTGCCGGTACGGGCGAACACACGCTCGACTTCCGGCACCTTGCCCAGAATCAGCGTCTCCAGGCGTTGCTGCATATCGACCGACTGAGTCAGGCTGGTACCGGGTACCCGCAAGGCTTGCAGGGCAAAATCGCCTTCACTGAGGCTCGGTACAAACTCGCTGCCCATACGGCTAGTCAGCACGCCACTGAGCACAATCACGCCCAGCGCCATACCCACCGCCATTGTCCGGTGGCGCATCACCCAAGCCAATGCCGGCGCATACGCCTGGCGCGCGCCCCGCATGACGGTGCCTTCTTCTTCCTTGACCTTGCCGGTCACGAACAGCGCGATGGCGGCCGGTACAAAGGTCACCGACAACAGCATCGCACCCAGCAAAGCGATGACCACGGTAAAGGCCATCGGGTGGAACATTTTGCCCTCGACCCCGCTCAGGGCGAAGATCGGCAGGTACACCACCATGATGATCAACTGGCCGAAAATCAGCGGTCGTCGCGCCTCTTTGGCCGCCGCGAAGACTTCACGAAAACGCTCGGATCGCGTCAGCAGGCGCCCATGGTGCTGCTGCGCATGGGCCAGCCGGCGCAGGGTGTTTTCGACGATCACCACCGCACCGTCGACGATGATGCCGAAGTCGAGCGCACCGAGGCTCATCAGGTTGGCGCTGACCTTGTTGCTGAACATCCCGGTGAAAGTGAACAACATCGACAGCGGAATCACCATCGCCGTGATCAGCGCCGCACGAATGTTGCCCAGGAACAGAAAAAGAATCGCAATGACCAGAACCGCCCCTTCGACGAGGTTCTTCTTCACCGTGGCAATGGCTTTGTCCACCAGGTGCGTACGGTCATAGACCGCGACAGCCACCACGCCCTTGGGCAACGAGCGGTTGACCTGTTCGAGCTTGCTGGCCACCGCCTGCGAAACCGTGCGGCTGTTTTCACCGATCAGCATGAACACGGTGCCGAGCACCACTTCCCGGCCGTTTTCGGTAGCGGCACCGCTGCGCACTTCCCGGCCGATCTCGACCGTCGCGACGTTTTTCACCCGGATCGGCGTACCGTCGACATTGGCCATGACGATGTTGGCGATGTCCTCGGTGCTTGCCACTTGTCCCGGCGCACGGATCAGCAACTGCTCGCCGCTGCGCTCGATGTAGCCGGCGCCGACGTTGGCATTGTTGCGTTCCAGCGCCGTCACCAGGTCGGTGAGGGTCAGTTTGTAGGCGGCGAGTTTTTTCGGGTCCGGCGCGATCTGGTACTCCTTGGCAAACCCGCCGATGGTGTTGATCTCGGCCACGCCGGGCACGTTGCGCAGTTGCGGCTTGATGATCCAGTCCTGGATCACCCGCAGGTCGGTCGGTGTGTAAGGCGTGCCGTCCTCCTTGAGCGCGCCTTCCTGCGCCTCAACGGTCCACAGGAAAATCTCGCCCAACCCGGTGGAAATCGGCCCCATCAGCGCTTCGGTGCCTTCGGGCAATTGCTCCCTGGCAATCTGCAAACGCTCATTGACCAATTGCCGGGCAAAGAACAGGTCGGTGCCGTCCTTGAAAATCACCGTCACCTGCGACAATCCAGAACGCGACAGCGAACGGGTCTGCTCCAGCGCCGGCAGACCGGCCATGGCCGTTTCGATCGGAAACGTGATGCGCTGCTCGGTTTCCAGCGGCGAGAAGCCGGCGGCGCCGGTGTTGATCTGCACCTGGACGTTGGTGATGTCAGGGACGGCGTCAATCGGTAGTTTCTGGTAGCTGGCGATACCGAGGCCGGCCATGAGTAGAACGGCGAGCAGCACGATGATGCGCTGCTCGATGGCAAACTGGATCAGGCGTTCGAACATGAGAACTGTCTCGTCGAGGGGGCGAATCGTGGGAGTCGTCAGTGAGCGTGTTCAGCCGAAGCCTTGCCCAGTTCGGACTTGAGAACGAAGCTGCCGGCAGCGGCGACCTGCATGCCGGACGCCAACCCCCGGGTAACTTCCACCTGGCCCTGTGAACGACTGCCCAGCTCCACCGCCTGCGCCTTGAAGCCGTCGTCGGTGCGCACGAATACCGTCGGTTTGTCCTCAATTGTTTGGATCGCGCTTTCCGGCACGGCGACCCCGGCCTGGCGGCTATCGGTAGCCACCAGTGCCGTTACGAACAACCCCGGGCGCCACGCGCCCTGTGGGTTTTCCAAGGTCACGCGTACAGTGGCGGTGCGCGTCTGTTCGCCGAGCAGACTGCCGACATACGCCACGTTGCCAACGACCTCGGCGCTCAGTTCCGGGACACTGACCGTCACCGACTTGCCCACCTGTACCTTGGGCAGTTCCTTGGGTGACACACCGAAGGTCACCCACACCCGCGACAGATCCGAAAGCGTGAACGCATTGCTGGTTTCATTCACCACTTCCCCCGGCGTCAGGTGTTTTTCGACCACCACGCCGTCGAACGGCGCGCGCAATTCATAGCGATTGCCACCCGTGGCAACCACGCTGCCACTAAGCGCGCTGATTTTTTGCCGGGCATTGTTCAGTGCAATTTCCGCCTCTTCCAATGCCTGGCGCGCCTGGAGGAAATCCTGTTCAGCGGAGATCTTGTCTTGCCAGAGTTTTTTCTCCCGCTCGAAGGTGGTCCGTGCAAGCACCACGCGCCGTTGCGCCGCCGCCTGCTCGCTGCGCTGATCGGAAATCTGCTGACTGGCGATCACCGCCAGCAACTGCCCCTTCTTCACCGTTTGTCCAAGATTGACGGAGACCGACTCGACCACACCGGGCACCCGTGGCACCACGTGCGCGGTGCGATCTTCATCAAAGCGCACTTCCGCGGGAAACGGCAGGCCAAGGCTGATGCTCTGTTCGCGGGCTTGCGCCAGTTGAATACCCGCCGCCGCAATCTGTTCGGTGCTCAGGGTCAGGTGCCCTTCTTCTCCTTCGGCATGTTCAGCCTCGGCTGCTTCCCCCTCCTCGGCATGTTCGGCGTGTTGCGCCGCTTCATCGGCATGCGCATCGATCGCTCCATCGGTCTTCCACTGCGACCCGATGCCTATGCCCAGCGCCAAAGTCGCCACGGCGACCACCAGCCATTTTTTATCCATGCAAACTCCTCTGCGCCGTACCATCACGCAGTTATCTGAAAGGTGAAATTCAACGGTGGACGGCAAGCTCGCCGAGGTCACCGAAAATGCGTTCGATACGCACTCGGGCGTCGGTCGCGTCGGCCACCGCCTGGATGTATTGGCTGCGGGCGCTGATCAGGGTGCGCTGGGCATCGAGCACGTCAAGAAAGCCGAACTTGCCCATCTCGAAACCGCGGGTGGCGTTGTCGACGGCACTTTGCGCGGCGGGCAGGATGGTTTGGTTGAAAGCCAGGACCTCGCCGTTGGCGGTTTGCCATTGCTCCAGGGTGGTCCGGGTCTCGGTGCGCAGCCGCAACTCGGTGGCATTGCGCATATCCCGTGACTGGTCGGCCCGACGCGCCGCCGCGAGCACGTTGCCCTGATTTCGGTTGAACAACGGAATCGGCATCGACAACCCGACCACGTTGACCCGCTCTCGCTCCGTTTCGCTGTATTGGCTGCCGACGCTCACCGTCAGGTCGGGGATGCGCTGCGCCTTCTCCAGCCCCAGCGACGCCTCGCGCTGACCGATCTGCAAAGCGGCCAGGCGCAATTCGGCCGTGTCACTGAGTCGATCGAGCAAACGGTCTGCGGGTGGCGCCACCGCCAGGTTGCGGGACGCCGCTTGCACGTCGACCTTGGGCGGGAGCGGCGTACCCATGACCTGTGCCAGTTGCTGCCAGGCATTGGCGCGATCGCGTTCGGCACGGCTCAGTTCCAGGCGCACCTCGGACAACTGCACCTGCGCCCGAGTGCCTTCGACCGGTGAGGATTTGCCCGCCTCGATACGCCCTTGCGCCACGCGCAGGCCCTGCTCTGCAAGTTGCAGCGACTGACGCGACAACAGCACGCGCTCCTGGGCGGTCTGTACACCGGAAAAAGCCTGGATCACATCCGCACGCAAGGCATTGCGCCGTCGCTCCAGTTCGATCCCGGCGGCGTCCTGCGCCCGGCTGGCAACATCAATCCGCGCGCCACGCTTGCCGCCCAGCTCAATGGGCTGACTGAGCAGCACGGTGGTGGTGCGTGAGTCGCGCCGGGTGTCTTCGGCCTCCCAGGACACTTCAGGGTTGGGTATCAGGCCGGCCTGCCTGCGCTCGCCTTCGGCGATGCCGATCTCCCACTGCGCCGCCGCCAGTTCGGGATTGGCGGCAAAGGCCGATTGCAAGGCCTGGTCGAGGGTCATTGAGGAACCAGCCGCAAGACTTGGGCCGAGCAGTAATAGAAGGCCTGCGGCGCTCACCCACCGCAGCACCTGTTTCGGGCGTGTTTGCGCCGCCAGTTCTTTTGCACCGGGCAATTGAATACTTCCTCTTTAAAGCAGCTGAATTCGATTGCGCCACGGTAGGGTTTTGAACTTATCGACAAGGTGACTGCAACATTACAAATCCGTTATCAACGGCCACCACAAGTTGATTTGCTCTAGCATGCGAAGAGCTTCGGCTTATTCGGCAACACATCGAAACACAACTTCTTCTCTCTCCGCCAAACAGTACTTGTTCGAAAGACCTTCTTGTGAAGGTGAGGATTCAAAGCGAATTCAACCTGCGACAGCCTGTCGCAGAGTGGCGTTCCAGACAGTCCAAGGTGGAAAAAACAGATTAACTCTGTAGCCACTACAACCTTTACCGTGCTCGCGCTGAAAGCACGAACGCGAAATTCCAAGCCGCCGCTTACTGACTAACAAAACATTAAAACTCGTTAGAAAAACCTTACAAAAAAAGCAACTTCCCCAACCCTCTTAATAATTTACCCACTCACTAAAAGGGGTGATTGACCATGCGAATCCTTGTGATTGAGGACGAGCTTAAAGCTGCCGAATACTTGCATCAGGGCCTGACGGAAAGTGGCTATATCGTGGATCGTGCGGCCACTGGCGCCGATGGCCTGCACTTGGCCAGACACCAGCTGTACGAGCTGATCATTCTCGACGTCAACCTGCCGGAACTGGACGGCTGGAGCGTGCTGGAACAACTGCGTCGCACCCACTCGACCCGCGTCATGATGCTGACCGCGCGCGGTCGCTTGACCGACAAAGTGCGCGGCCTGGACCTGGGTGCCGACGACTATCTGGTCAAGCCGTTCGAGTTTCCGGAACTGTTGGCGCGGGTGCGCACGCTGATGCGCCGTAGCGACACCATTGCGGTGCCACAGGTTTTCAAGGTCGCTGACCTGGAACTTGACCCGGCCCGCCACCGTGCGTTTCGTGGCGAGCAGCGCATCGACCTGACCACCAAGGAGTTTGCCCTGCTGCATTTGTTGATGCGCCAGTCCGGCGAGGTGCTGACCCGGACCCAGATCATTTCTCTGGTGTGGGACATGAACTTCGATTGCGACACCAATGTGGTCGAGGTGTCGATCCGGCGCCTGCGAGCGAAGATCGACGATCCGTTCGAAAACAAGTTGATCCACACCCTGCGCGGGGTCGGTTATGTGTTGGAGGCGCGCGAATGAAGCCGGCCAGCCTGTCGCTGCGCCTGGGCCTGACGGTGAGCATTCTCGGGGCGCTGCTGGTGGTGTTCCTGGCCATCCTGGCCTACTTCGCCCTCACCCATGAGCTCAACACATTGGCCAGGGACAGCCTGGCAAAGAAGATGGCGCAGGTCGAACACAGCTTGTCGTTGTACGGCGACGTCGCTGAAATCAGCGGCAAACCGCATATCCTGCTCGATCAGGTCATGGGCCATGACAATCTCACGCTGAGCATCTACGACCTGAACAATCTGCGGGCACCGGTGCTCAAGTCGGGCTCAGGGATGAGCGAAACGCGTCTGGAGCTCAGGGCCGTTCGTGCGGCCACCGAACAACTGGCCTACTCCAGCAGCACCGATGACCAGGGCATGAGATTTCTCACGGCATCCAGGCTAGTCCGCCTCAAGGACGGCAGCCGAGTGCCGGTCCTGTTGTCGACCGACAGTGCTCACGATCAGGCCTTGCTCAGTGCCTATCTGCGCTCGACCCTGATCGCCTTGCCCTTGCTGTTGATCTGCATCGGCCTCAGTGCCTGGGCGGCGGTGCAACGGGGCCTGGCACCGCTGCGTGGATTTACCGCCGTGGCCTCTCGGGTAACCACCCAGGACCTTGGCCATCGCCTGTCAGTGCTGAACATGCCTCAGGAGCTCAGCGAGTTGGCCCAGAGCATCAACTTCATGCTGTATCGCCTCGACAACGGCGTACAGCAGCTGTCGCAATTCTCAGACGACCTTGCCCACGAATTGCGCTCGCCGATCAACAACCTGATGGGCAAGGCCCAGGTGGCGCTGTCGCGCGAGCGCAACCCCGAGGAATACAGGAATGTGCTCGTCAGTTGCATCGAGGAACTGGAACGCGTTGCGCGAATCGTCAGCGACATGCTGTTTCTGGCACAGGTCAGCCATCCGGCGGAGCACGCCCCTTTCGAACCGATCACCCTGGAGCATGAAGCACTAAAAGTGGCTGAACTGTTTAACCTGGTGGCGCAGGACAAGCAGATCGAACTCAACGTGATCGGCAACGCGCAAGTGCAGGGTGACCGCCTGATGATTCAGCGGGCTATCTCCAACCTGCTGTCCAATGCATTGCGCCACTGCCCGCCGGGCAACACCGTGTCGTTGAGCATCGAATCCGGCGCCAGCCAGGCCTCATTGTTGGTCAGCAACCCAGGCCCGGGAATCGAAGCACGACATCTGCCGCACTTGTTCGACCGGTTCTACCGTGTCGACAGCAGCCGCTCCCGCTCGCAGGGCAGTACCGGCCTGGGCCTGGCAATCGTGCGTTCGATCATGAGCCTGCACCGGGGGAGCGTGAAGGTTGAAAGCCAGCCCGGCGGGATCACTCTTTTCAGCCTGACTTTCCCTAAAAGATGAAGCCAGGGACTGTACGAAAGCCTTTGAAACCGCCGTCCAACCTGGTCCGCCACGAATAGGACCAGAGCCCGCCGTGGCCATTTTCTCCATAGCCTTTAACCGCCCTGCCCGGCCAAAAACGCCAACATAATGGCGCCGATTTTGGCCAAATCAACAACACAGGCAACAGGCGACATTTTTCCGACGGAAGGCATCGCCGTGCCATTGCTGGAGGTTTGAGGGAGGGCTCATCATCCGCTTGTCATTGCTCCTCGCCTGAGCCTTTCGGGGCCAATGCAAGGTGCATCAATCGCATCGTTTCGATGGGAGCAATATCAGGATGATGACCGTCTACGTTATGGTTATGACCATTTGCACTGGCGGCGAAGGCTGCGTGGAAGAACGCAAGCACGAGCCCACCTACGCCACTAAAGCGATGTGCGTGGAATCGGCCAGGCACATGGCGGCGCGCAAAGGCGTGAAGTTCAAATGCCGCAGCGAGCGGTCGTGGGTGCCGAGCACTGCGTCGGGCGCGAGCGGCCAGGAGCGTGTCGTCTCGACCGACGTCAAGGCGCACCCGTGATCGTCCTCAGGAGCCCGGCATCTCCAGGTCCAGCAACGCCGCCCCCAGTGCCTTCCCATGCGCATCGAGCGCCAGCGAACGGGTAACCCCACCCCGCAAGATGCCAGGCAGGACAAAGTTGAGCGCCCGCACATTGGGCAGTTCATAGCGACGGATCATCGGCCCTTGCGGCTCCAGCAGCCCGGCAAAATGCTCGGCGACGCGCTCCACCGTGAGCCACTCACAGAGGCGCGGATAATCTTCGGCGTTGAACGCAATCACGGAGATATTGGAGGTGTCGCCCTTGTCCCCTGTGCGGGAATGGGCCAGGTCTCGCAGTTTGAGGCGACTCATTGCAGGTCCTCCGAATGAATCTTCACGCTGACCGCGTCGCGCGGCAGTAACAACGAAGCCACCGCCACCACCTGACGCACCGATTTGCTCGCCCCGCCACCGCCGTAAGGCCCATTGGTGTAGAGGGTTTCCACTTCGTTACCGATGCGCACGGCCGCGGCGCGCTCAGCGCAACGGGCCGCGACCCGCAAACGCACTTCCCAAGGCTCGCTGCCCGAGCGCGCGCCCAGCTCGGTGCCGTGCAGCGCGTCGACCCCGATCAGCTCGGCGCGGATCTCTTCATAGACCACGCCGGTCAGTTTCAAGCGCTCCAGCACCACCTCCCGGGCCAAACGGCCGCGCGCCAGGGCCCCCGGCCCGCCATAGGAGATCTGGCCCTCGCCGATCCAGCCATCGAGGTAACCCACCGACACTTTGAGGTCGGCGGGTCGCGCCTGGCCACCGGCCCCCTGGACGGCGACCTGGTCCGGCCCGGGCGCCGTGAACGAGACACCGGAAAAATCGGCACTGACATCGGGGGTGAGGTACGCGGCGGGGTCGTGCACTTCATAGATCATCTGTTCGGTGCAGGTCGCCGGGTCGATGCGCCCACCGGAACCTGCGACCTTGCTGATCACTGCATGGCCCGTCGCGTCCACTTCAGCCAGGGGAAAGCCCAGGCGCGCCAGGTTGGGCACATCCTTGAACCCCGGATCGGCAAAGTAGCCTCCGCTGAGCTGCCCCGCGCATTCGAGCAGATGCCCCACCAGGGTGCCGCGACCCAACCTAGTCCAATCGTCCGCCGCCCAGCCGAACTCGAACATCTGCGGCGCGAGAAACAACGACGGATCGGCCACCCGACCGGTAATCACCACGTCGGCGTCGGCCTGCAATGCCTCGATGATGCCGTCCACCCCCAGGTACGCGTTGGCCGATATCAGACGCTTGCCCAATGACGCCAAGGTCTGGCCGTTATCCAGGGTCTGCCTCGAATCTTCCAGCACGGTGGCCAGCACATCGTCGCCGGTCACCGCGACCACCTTCAGCCCCGACAAGCCCAACTGCCGGGCGATGCACCGTACTTCCCGGGCCGCGCCCAACGGGTTGGCCGCGCCCATGTTGGTGATCACCCGCAATCGGCGACGACCCTCGGTGCCACGGCCGACAAAGGGCAGCACCCGGAGCATCCGCTCACTGAGCAACGGATCGTAGCCGGCCTGCGGATCAGCAAGCCGCGCTTGTTGGGCCAGGGCAATCGTGCGCTCGGCCAGGCATTCGAACACCAGGTAATCCAGCTCGCCGTGCTCGGCCAGCTCGATCGCCGGCTCGATACGATCGCCCGAGTAACCGGCACCGGAGCCGATGCGTAAGGTTTTCATTCAAAAGACTCCAATGAGCAGCGCCGTCACGGTCATCAGCACCGAGGCGGCGAACAGGAAGGGAATGGTGAAGCGTTGGTGATCGGCCAGTTCGATCTTGCACAGCCCCACCAGCAGGAACGTCGCTGGGGTCAGCGGACTGACCGGGAAACCGGTGGTGTGCACACCCAGCAGTGACGCCTGGGCCACTTGCAATGGATCGACGCCCAGGGCGCGCCCGACTTCGGCCACCACCGGCATCACGCCGAAATAGAAGGAATCGGGGTCGAACAGCAGGCTCAGCGGCATGGAGATGAATCCCACGACCATCGGGATCAATTTGCCGTGCCCGGCGGGAATCTGCGCCACCGCCACCTCAGCCATGGCCTTGAGCATGCCGCTGCCCTGCATGATGCCGGTGAAGACCCCGGCAGCCAGCAGAATGCTCGCCATCGTCAGGGCGGTTTTCGCATGGGCGTCGATACGGGCGCGCTGGGCATCGACGTTCGGGTAGTTGATGCACAACGCCAGGACCGTGCCGAGCATGAACATCACCACCGGATCCACCACGCCGGCAATCATCACACCCATCACCACCACGGTCAGGACCAGGTTGAGCCAGAACAGGCGCGGCTTGCGCAAGGCGACTTCCGCCTCGCTGAGCACCCGCTGCGCGACCACCTCGACGGTTGCCCCGGCGCCCAGCCCCAGGCGCTTTTCTTCGCGACGCCCCAGGTACCAGGCGCAGGCAAACACGAAGACCAGGCCGACGAGTTGCACGGGAATCAGCGGCTGGAACAGATCGGCCACCGGCACATGCAAGGCCGCCGACGAGCGCAAGACCGGGCCGGTCCAGGGCAGGAAGTTGACCCCGGCGGCCATGGCGGTCACGCAGGCCAGGATGCGCTTGTCCATGCCCAGGCGGGTATACAGCGGCAGCATGGCCGGAATGGTCACCAGGAAGGTCACCGCGCCGGAACCGTCCAGGTGCACCAGCAGCGCCAGCAACGCGGTGCCCATGACGATACGCGTCGGCCGGGTGCCGACACGCTTGAGGATGCGGTCGATGATCGGGTCGAGCATGCCGGCGTCGGTCATGACGCCGAAGAACAGAATCGCGAACACGAACATCCCGACCACCGGGGCGACGTTCTTGATGCCGGTGATGATGAATGCGCTGGTTTGCAGGCCGAAACCGCCGATCAGCGCGGCGATGATCGGCAGTGCGATCAGGGCGACCAGGGGGGACAGGCGTTTGCTCATCACACAGGCGAGCAGACAAAGGATGGTGACGACACCGAGTATGGCGAGCATGGGGAGGTCCTGTTCGGCATCTCTGTTCGCGGTGGCGATGAGATGCGCTGTTGTTGTTTTCCCCGAGTATTGGAATTGCCGGTATTCTTTGTAAATTGAAATGTTCGGTGACCTGCATTCGGAAAAACAAAATGAAGAACTCGATCCAGCACATCCGCGCCTTCCTTGCCGTGGCGCAAACCGGCAGTTTCGCCAAGGCCGCGGCGGCCCTGAACCTCTCGCCTTCAGCGCTGACCGTGCAGATCCAACAATTGGAAGACTGGCTCGGCGTCGCCTTGCTCGAACGCAGCCCGCGTCACGTGGCCCTGACCAGTGCCGGGCAGAACAACCTGCTGCCGATGGAGAAACTGCTGCTGGACCTGGACAACATCGTCAACGCCTCCCGGGACCTGGCGGCGCTGCGCCGAGGCGTCGTCACCCTCGCCGCCCTGCCCTCGCTGTGTGCCGGTGCGCTGCCGCCGTTGTTGAAACAGTTTCGTGAGCAGTTTCCGGGAATCGAGGTGCGCTTGCGGGATGTCGTGGCACGCCGGATCGACACCCTGGTGCGCGACGGCGAAGTGGACTTTGGCCTCGGCGTGCGCGCGCGGACGAACCATGGGTTGGCGTTTGAAACGGTGTTGGAAGATCGGCTCTGCCTGTTTGTTCCGGCCGGTCACCGGTTGGCCCGGCGACGCACGATCAAGCCAAGCGAATTGACGACCCAACCGATCATTCTCACCGGGCGCGACAGCAGCGTGCGCGAGTTGGTGGAGCAACTGTTCGCCGACGCCAACCTGACACTCATGCCGGGACTGGAGGCCAACTACATGTCGACGGTCCTGGCGTTGGTGCGCCAGGGCTTGGGGGTGAGCCTGCTGCCGGAATCGGCGGACGATGACCGGGCGGGACTGGTCAGGATCCCCGTGGACCATCCGGACGTCACCCGCCAGCTCGGCCTGATCACCCGCACCGGCCAGGCACTGTCGCCGGCCGCCGAGCAGTTCATCGCAATGGCCAAGGCGTTTTTCTAACGCCTGGACGCAGGCGTAGGCTCACCGCTGCACCACCGTTTGCAACGCGCCCCTGGCTTCAGGCTTTTTTGCGAACAACCTCTGCGGCAACAGGAAGTACGCCAACGCCGGCAGCAGGATCAGCGCGCCGAGCATGTTCACAAGGAACATGAACGCCAGCAGGATACCCATGTCGGCCTGGAACTTGATCGGCGAGAACGCCCAGGTCGCCACGGCGATCGCCAGGGTAATGCCCGTCAACAGGACCACCTTGCCGGTGAACAGCAGCGCCCGGTAATACGCCTCGGACAGCGAGGCGCCGGCACGCATGTGCGTGAGGATCACGCTCAGCACGTAGAGGGCGTAGTCGACGCCGATGCCCACCCCAAGAGCGATCACCGGCAGCGTGGCCACCTTGACGCCCATGCCCAGGCCCACCATCAGGGCCTCGCAGAGGATCGAGGTGAGCATCAGCGGCAGCACGGCGGCGAGCACCGCGCGCCAGGAGCGGAACGTCACCCAGCAGAGCAGGATGACCGCGCCATAGACCCAGAACAGCATTTCGCGCATGGATTTCTTGACCACGATATTGGTCGCGGCCTCGATCCCGGCGCTGCCCGCGGCGAGCATGAACTTCACCTGCGGCAGTTGCTGTTGTGCAAAGAAGGCTTCGCTGGTCTGCACCACCCTTTCCAGAGTGTCGGCCTTGTGGTCGGCGAGGTAGACGTACAGCGAAAGCAGCGAACAGCCCTGGTTGAACAGCTCTCGAGGCGCTCGCGTCTGCACCGCGCCCAGGGCACCGTCGTTGGGGATCAATTCGTACCACTTGAAGTTGCCTTCGTTGTAGCCGGCGGCGGCGATCTTGCTCAGGGCGGCCATTGAGTTGGTCGACTCGACGCCCGGCAGCTGTTCCAGTTGCCAGGCCAGGGCGTCCACGGCGGCCAGGGTCGAATAACGGGTGCACTGGTCTTCTGGGGTCTTGACCATGACCACGAAGATGTCCGAACTGGCCGCGTAGTTTTGCGTCATGAAGGCCGCGTCGCGGTTGTAGCGTGAGTCGGGACGCAACTCCGGAGCACCTGGGTCGAGGTCGCCGATCTTCAAGTGCAGACTGATCGCGAACCCTCCGACCGCCAGCAGCAAGCCCGCCAGGCACGCCCCATAAGCCCACGGTTGTTGGGTGAACAGGTCGAGGAAGCGCCACAACGGGTGCTTGACGTTCGCCTGCACTTCGGCGGTTTCCGCCCGCAGGCTGCGCGCCGCCGCCTGGCTGCCAACGCCGATGTAGCTGAGCAGGATGGGCAGTAGGATCAGGTTGGTGAAGATCAGCACCGCCACACCGATGCTGGCGGTGATCGCCAGGTCCTGGATGACCCGGATCTTGATCACCATCAGCACGGCGAAACCGACCGCGTCACACAGCAGCGCGGTCATGCCGGCGGCAAACAGGCGGCGGAAGGTGTAGCGCGCGGCAACCACCCGGTGCGTGCCGCGACCGATGTCCTGCATGATGCCGTTCATCTTCTGCGCGCCGTGGCTCATGCCGATGGCGAACACCAGGAACGGCACCAGCGCCGAGTACGGGTCAAGGTCATAACCGAGCGTAGCCAGCAAACCCATCTGCCAGAGCACCGCCACCAGGGAGCAGAGCACCACCAGCGCGGTGCTGCGGGCGCAACGGGTGTACCAGTAGAGCACCGCCACGGTCACCAGTACCGCGACCACGAAGAACAGCATGACCTGCAGCAACCCGGCGACCAGGTCGCCGATGATCTTGGTGAAGCCGGTGATGTGGATCTGGATGCGCTCGTTCTGATACTTGTCGCGCAGGGCCTCCAGTTGCCGCGAGAACGCGCCTGCGTCCAGGGCCTTGCCAGTCTCCGGGTTGATTTCCAGCAACGGTACGAAGATCACGCTGGACTGGAAGTTGCCGGCCACCAGTTGCCCGATCTCGCCGGAGCGGGCCACGTTGGTGCGCACCTGTTCCAGGCTGGCCGGCGAACCGTCGTAGGTGTCGGGGATGACCGTGCCGCCATCCAGCCCTTCTTCGGTTACTGAGGTCCAGCGCGTGGTCGGCGTCCACAGCGACTTCATGTAGGGCTTGTCGACGCCCGGCAGCAGGTAGATTTCGTCGTTGAGCCTGGCCAGGGTGTCCAGGTAGTCCTTGTCGAAGATGCTGCCCTCGGTGACCGCCACGGCGATGCGGACCGAGTTGCCGAGGCCACTCAGTTCGCTGCGCTGTTCCAGGAAGTTGGCGACGTAGGGATGGGAGGTCGGGATGGTCTTTTCAAAACTGGCATTGAGGCCGATCTTGCTGGCCTGGTAGCCCAGCACCAGGGTCGCCAGCAGGCAGAGCAGGATCACCCAGGGACGGTGATTGAAGATCGCCCGCTCACCCAGGTTGCCGGAACGCGGATCGAAATCCTCCAGGCGGGCGATCACCACTTGCTGTTCGAGGGCAGGATTATGCTCGTTCACATCGGACTCCGAATACGGCCACAGGGGGCGCGGGTACAGTGCGCGCTGGCGAGTTGCTCAACGTTGCGCCGAAGAAAAAAGGACATGGTCGAGGCGGGTCGGACCGTTCAGACCGACGCATACCAGGCTGCCGTCCGGTGCCGCCACCACGCCAGCGATGGAGGTCGCGGCCGGGGCCGGTGAACGTCGAAAGTGACGTCCCGGGTCAAGACTTAGCAGCACGTCGCCGGCCTGGCTGGCCAGGACCCAAGTGCCATCCGCCAATCGGGTGGCGGCGGACAGGGCCACTTCCAGGTCGGTGTCGATCGGTTGCCAGCGGCCGCCTTGGTCCCCCGACCAATAGGCGTTGCCACGCAAACCGAAGGCCACCACCTCTCCCGTCGAACTGCCTTGCAGGCCGAAGAAGCTGCCCTCATAGGGTGATTCCAGTGCCTGAAAGCTGTGCCCGTTGTCCTGTGAACGCAGCAGCAACCCGCGCTCGCCGACGATGAACAGCGCACTCCCCGCCGCACGAATGCCGTACAGGTTGAGGTCCTCGGGGTTTTCCAGCTGCCGCATCCACGGCTGCCAGTGACTGCCGCCGTCACGGGTGTGCAGGATCAGGCCATAGGCACCGACCGCGTAGCCGGTGCGCCGGTCACTGAAGTACACGTCGAGAAAAGGCTTGTCCGGCCCGTCGGCCACCAGCCGCTCGGCGTCCTTCAACGCCTTGGGATCATCCCCTTCGCGTGCCTGGGCCAGGGCCAACTGCGCGGCGGCGACGCCGTCCAGTTGCTTGCTCCACGATTCGCCGCCGTCGGTGCTGTGCAGGATCACACCCATATGGCCCACGGCCCAACCTTCCTGCGCATCCACGAACTGCACCGCCGTGAGACTGACGCTGACCGGCACCCTTGCCTGGCGCCAGCTCACGCCGGAGTCATCCGACAGCAACACGATGCCGCGCTCGCCGACCGCCACCAACCGTTCACCGGCGCGAGTCACCGCCAGCAACACCGAATGGGCTGCCTTGGCACTTTGCAGCGCCGCCTGGTCGAGCAACGCAACCCGTGGAGTCGCCATCGCCCAGCCCGGCATCAGCATGATCGCCAGCAGCAGGGCCGCCGGCAGCGTGCGCGTGAGTGAAAATTTACCGATCATTGTCCGCTCCAACCGCCCAAGAAGAGTGATCCAACTGCCCGCCTGCGAGCGCCGAGGCCGCAGCCTCGGCGCCCTGCCCCAAGGCTCAGCGGCTGCTGTCGTTGGCCATGGCGTCCGGGGTGAAGAACGCCGCTGGAGGACGCGGATAACTCTGGTACTGCACATCCAGGTCGTTAGCCGACGAGTTGAGGAAGTAGGCCCCGGTTTCCAGGTTGTAGCTGCCCCACGACATCTGGGCCGTCAGCGCCGGCATTTCCGGTGCCAGCAAGGTCAGCGAGTAGTTGTGGCGGCCCAATTTGCCCTGGGCGTCGTAGCCGTCGACCAGCAGCACCTGCCAGGAATCCTCATCCACGTAGTAGGTGCGCTTGGGCACCACGTGGCGCTTGCCGTCCTTGAGCGTGGCACTCACCACCCAGACCCGGTGTTTCTCCCAGCGCACCAGGTCCGGGTTGAGGAAGTTCGGCTTGACCAGGTCGTCGCTTTTCGCCGCCGCCGCACGGTTGTTGTTGTAGGGCACCAACAGCTCTTTCTTGCCCACCAGCTTCAGGTCGTGCCGGTCGGTAGGGCCGAAGACCATGAACGCCTCATCGAAGAAACCGACGCCCGAGGTGACGAAGTCCGGGGTGTCGTAGGCGATGTTCGGCGCCCGCCGTACCCGACGCTGGCCAACCAGGTACTGCCAGGCGGCACGCTTGCCCGGGTCCATGTCCCAATGGGTCATCAGGCCTTCGCCGGCCTTGGAGGACGGCAGTTCCGTCGCCAGTTTGCCGATCAGGAACTTGCTCCCGAAGGTCTCCAGGCTGCCTTCCTTGAAATAGTAGGGATTCTGGTACCAGAACCGCGCCCGGGTGGCCTGGATCTTCTTGCCGCCGGCGGTCATCAGCCAGGTGTCGAACGGCGAGTAGAACGTGTCGGCGCCCTGCCAGGACAGGCGGTAGTTCCACAGCACCTCGGCGCCGTTCTGCGGCAATGGGAAAGGAATCCCGCCATAGGCGCCGCTGACTTTTTCGGTCTCCAACTCCAGGCTGGCACGGGTCGCGTTCTTCAGCGTGTTGTCGTACACCCATTGCGGCGCGGCGGCACTGCGGTGAGTCGGATAGACATCGAGCCGGTAGCCCGGATACTTCTGCAGCAAGGCTTTCGTGCCATCGGCCAACTGGTCGGCGTACTGCGCCATGTTGGCGGCGGTCACCGAGAACAATGGCTTGTCGGCGGCGAAGGGGTCGGCACGTTTGTCGCCGTTCTTGTAGCCTGCCGGCACGGTGGTGTAGCCCCCGGTCCACGCCGGAATGCTGCCGTCCTTGTTGCCGGCACGCTCGGCGCCCATGGGCGTGAGGTCACTGTTGAGCCGCGCGGCCTGCTCGGGGGACACCGCCGCCTGCACCAGGCCGGCACTGAGCAAGGCAATGGCCAGGGCCGAAATACGCAAGGAAATTTTGCTTTGCATAGCGGATGAAACCTCTTATTAGAATGTGGTTTTCACGTACATGGAAACGAAGTCGCGGTCCGCCAGCGATTGCGCATAGCTGAAGTTGCCGTCTTCGCGCAGACCCGCCGCGGCCTTGCCGAAGAAGTTCACGTAGTTGATGCCAAAGTCCCAGCGCTGCAGGTACGTGGCCTTGACGCCGACACTCCAGTCACCGGCATGGGAGTTGCCGAAACCGCCTTTGCTGACGGCCGACGAGCGCCCGTCCAGCCCGACGCCAAACCCCACCGGTACGCTCAAATCGAGGCCGTCGGCCACCTGGAAGTACGCCGGCTCGGCCAGCACCCGCAGCGCGGTGGCGTCGCGGGTGGTGTTGGGGTCCAGGGCGGCGCGGTTGTCCGTCACGCTGAGGGTGCGGTTCCAGGCCAGTTCGGCGAGCACCGAGCCGCCGTCCCAGAACGTGCCGGGCGACAGCAGGTAGATCGTCGACAGGTTGACGTGGGCGGTCTTGCCCTTGGCGTAGAGCGCGTCGCCGCTGTTGTCCGCCGCGGTACCCGGGGTCACCACCTGCAGGTTGCTGACCAGCGGCGCGTCCCAGCGCACCGAGGTTTCACCGGCGAAGTTGAACGGGCCATAGGCCGTGGAGAAACTGGCGCCGACGGTCTTGATATCTTCGGCGTAGACCTGGCGATAGGCATTGAGGATCGGCAATCCGGTGGCCGCTGCCGCGGCGCCGTCGAGGTAGGCGTACAGCGCACTCGGCGTCTTGTCGTGGTACTTGGCGGCGTAGAAACCCAGCTCCAGCTCGGTGCCTTCAGGCTTGAAGCGCAACTGCATGCCGCCCTGCCCCGAGTTCCTGGCCTCGATGTCCGAAGCGTGCACGGTGGTATTGCCGAACACCTCGGTCCAGTCACCCGCGCCCTTGCCGATGCCATCGTTGTCGCTCAGATAACTGCCCGCTCCCGGGACGTTGGAGCGTTCCCACTCGAACTGGTAGTAGGCGCCCACGGACAATTGTGGGTTGATCTGCAATTGCCCGGACACTTGATTGACCGGACGCAGGATTTCCTTGAACTGCGTCCCCGGCACGCTGAGCAACTTGACCACGTCGGTGGGCCCCTGGGCCGCGGCGATGCCGTTGCTGCCGTAGAACAGGCTCTCGCCGTAGATCAGGCTGTGCCGCCCCAGGCGCACCGTGCCCTGGCTGGTGTCTCCCACGTCGCCGCGCAGAAACACGAAGGCGTCCAGCAGTTCGGCGTCACGCCCGTGCAGCTCACGGGTGTCGTCGAGGAAATGCGGATTGGCGCTGTCGTCGGTGTCCTTGTTGTAGACATCGTCGTACCAGGCCGCGCCGCTGATGCGCAGGCCGTAGTTCTGCCGGCTCAGGTCCATTTCACTGAACAGGTCCAGGCGGTTGGAGACCAGGCCCCGGCTGAAATTCCTGTCACCCTGGCCCTGGATCGAGGGGTACAGGCCGCCTGCCGTCGATGCATTGGTCAAGTGGTCGTCGGCACCTTGCAAGCGCCAGGCCTGGCTGTACTTGATGGTGTTGTCCCAGCGCAGGCGCCAATCACTGTCACCGAGGTCGATTTGCGCAGCCTGGGACTGAGTGGCCCAACCGGCCAGACACACCGACAGGGCCAGGGCATTGCGTGTAAAGCCCGGATAGCATCGAGAATTGTGCATGGTGTTCCTCATTGTTCTTGTTGTGGGAAGCCTGTTCTGTACGCGGGTCGCCCGAAACACGAGCGCCAGCGGGTTGCACGAAAATGCGCGGGGTACCTTTCTCCCTCAGATGTAAGTGGACGCCAGGCCACCATCGACCGGCAGGTTGATGCCGTTGATCCAGCGAGACTCATCGGCACAGAGAAACGCGATGGCAGCCGCCACCTCATCGGCGTAGGCCGGCCGCTTCATGCGATGGGCATCCGCCTCGACGCGCGCTTGGCCGAGCATGCTGACGAAGTCGCCTAGGATGGGCGTGAACACCGGGCCAGGCGCCACGCAGTTCATGCGCACCGAGGTTTGCAAGAACCACGGCTGGGCCTGCTGATAGCTCCAGACGATCAGCGCCTCTTTGAAATACTGGTAGCAACTGTCTTGCGGCACCGGATGCTGGTTCAGCCAGGCCTGGGCCTGGGCAAAGCCATCGATGGCGGCCAGGGTCTTGTGCAGCGCCAGCCGCTGCGGCCATTGCGCCCCCAGGATCGATGCGACGTTGACGATGCTGCCGCCGGCCCGGATGCGCGGCAGCAGCGCGGCGCACAGGTGCCGCACCCCGAGGTAATTGACCTGGGCGACCAACTGCGGGTCGGCGGTGCCCGGAACCCCGGCGATGTTGCAGAGCCCATCGAGGGACGCCGGCAGTGACTGCACGGCGGCGTCGATGGCATCCGGGTGGCTGAGGTCGGCCTGGATGAACTGGTCCAGGCTCAGGTTGGGCGCATTGCGATCCATGCCGATGACGCTCGCTCCGTGAGCACGCAGGGTTCGGGCCGTTTCGGCGCCGATGCCCGAGGAAACGCCGGTCACCACGATCGTCTTGTTGGTCAACTTCATAGCAGGTTCCCGATTCGTGCTTGTGCTGCCCGTACGGGCGGAGGCAGCCAAGCCATGTTGTTATTGTGCCGAATTAGTTAATCTCGGTAACTAGTTGTAGCAAGCGATATGCCATCTCCTGACAAACGACCGCCGACCGCTCAAGCACGCGACATCCAGGCAGTTCAGGAAGATCAAGGCGCAGGCGCGCGGCGATGAGGGCGTTAGAAAAGTGATGATTTCAGCAATTTCGTGCTGCACTATGCGCAATATGATTAATCGAATTAGGGAATTGCGATGGCAGATAAGCTGATCTCCCTGGCCGAACTGTCCCGGGGCACGCAAAAGCAACCAGCGCGCGGCGCCAGTGAACAGTTGCCGCCCGGCGCCGCGCCGACGCTGCAGGACCTGACCGAATGCCTGATGTTCAGCCCCGGCGATGGACGCATCTGGCTGAACGGCGCGCGAATGTTGCTAATGCACAACAGTGGCGTGGGCGCCTTGCGCCGCGAACTGATCGAAAGCATGGGGCTGGCCCGCGCCCGGGGCATCATGCTGCGTACCGGCTACCATTGCGGTGCCCGGGACGCGGCGCTGATCAAGGAGCGCTTCCCCGAAGCAGACATCCTGGCGCTGTTCGCCGCCGGCCCGATCATCCATGCCATCGAGGGCGCGGTGAAGGTCGAGCCGGTGCATTTCGAATTCGACATGAACCTGGGCACCTACTACGGCGAGTTCCTCTGGCATCACTCCAGCGAAGACGACGAACACATCGCCCAATACGGCATCGGCACCGAGCCGGCCTGTTGGATGCAGACCGGCTACGCCATCGGCTATACATCGGCGATGGTTGGACGGCTGATTCTCTATCGGGAGGTCGAATGCCGTTCCACCGGATCGAGCATCTGCCGGCTGGTAGGCAAGCCCGCCGAAGAATGGGACGACGCCGAAGAGGACCTGGCCGACCTGAACGCCGAACCCTTCGTCAGCACCGGCGGACGCAGCGCGGCGCCCCAGGGCCGGGGCGATAAAGGTGCCCTGCCCGCTCGCCTGCAAGCAGACCCGACACCGGCCCAGGACAGCGACATGGTCGGTATTTCCTCAGCCTTCAACGCGGCCTGCCACATGCTGCGTCGGGTGGCGCCGACACAGGCGACGGTGCTGTTCACCGGTGAGTCCGGTGTCGGCAAGGAAATGTTCGCGCGGATGCTGCACCGCATCAGCCCGCGCCACGACGAGCCCTTCGTGGCCATCAACTGTGCGGCCATCCCAGAAAACCTGATGGAGTCGGAGCTGTTCGGCGTCGAGCGCGGCGCCTACACCGGCGCCACCCAATCGCGCGCCGGACGCTTCGAGCGCGCCAATGGCGGCACGCTGTTCCTGGACGAGATCGCCACCCTCAGTTTGGTGGCCCAGGGCAAGCTACTGCGCGCCTTGCAGGAAGGCGAAGTCGAACGGGTGGGCGGCAGTCGCACCCTCAAGGTCGATGTGCGGGTGGTTGCCGCGACCAATGTCGACCTGCGCGCCGCGGCACAGCGTGGCGAGTTTCGCGAGGACTTGTTCTTTCGCCTGAACGTGTTTCCGATCCACCTGCCGCCGCTGCGCGAACGCAAGGAGGACATCCCGCTGCTGATGACCCATTTCCTGCATCGCTTCACCCAGCGCCATGGCCGCCAGATCAGCGGCTTCACCCCGCGCACGGCAGACACGCTGCTGGCCTACGATTTTCCGGGCAACATCCGCGAATTGCAGAACCTGGTGGAGCGCGGCGTGATCAGCGCCCCGGACGGCGGCGCCATCGACCTTTCGCACCTGTTCACCAGCGGCGAGCGCCTGGCCCTGCCGATGTTCTCCATTGGCACCCGCGGCCAACTCGCGGCTGCACCGAACGCTCAAGCGGCGCCGCCTCAGGCTCCCGCCGCATCGATCCGAAGCGGCGATGAAGCCCTCCAGCAACTGTTCGGCGGCAAGGATTTGAGTCGGCTGTCGCTACAGGAAGTCGAGGACGCGATGATCGACCGCTGCCTGAGCGAAGTGAAAGGCAACGTCTCCGAAGCGGCCCGCCGCCTGGGCCTGACTCGGGCACAGTTGTCCTATCGATTGTCGCGGCGCCCAGCCAGCGACTAAACGTGGCGGGGGGCCATTCAGTGAGGGATGAAACAGCGCCCGAACATGACAAGTGCCACGTCGACCCGTTGGTCGATCTGCTCGTCGGACCAGTTTTGTTGCACGCCCAGGGTGAACAGCTTGAGCGGCTGCGAAATCAGCAGTGCGTCGATCAACTCGATGGCCGGCTCGACATCCTGCCGCGCCAGCAGGCCCTTGCCCGCAGCCTTGCCCAGCAAACCCCGCAACAGGCCCAGGCAACGCTCGGCCCCTTCCTGGTACCAGATTTGCGCAATCCCCGGCGCATGCTCGCGCCCCTGCGCGGCCATCAGGTAAAGCCCCAGCGCCAACGGCGACAGCGTCAACCGTGCCCATAACGTCAGGTACATGCGCAGCTCGCTGAGCAGATCCTCGGCGCTGTCGATGCCACTTTCCAGCAGCAGCTCAAGGGTCGACAGGTCCCGCGCAACCAACTTCGAGAGCAGTTGCTCCTTGCTCGCCACCAGTTGGTACAGGGTTTTCTTCGAAATGCCGGCAGCACGGGCAATGGCATCCATGGTGACGTTGGCAAAATGACCGCTGCCGAGTATCTGCGCCGCGGCGTCCAGCAACAGGCTCATCTGCTCTTCACGGCTGCGGACCGGCGGACGACCGCGAACGGGCTTGACGGGTTGCGAGGGGGTTGCGGGCATGGTGAATCCTGGTGAATGGCAGCGGGTGAGTCTGCCACAGGTTAAATCGCGCACCTAACCTGTGGCGAGGGCGCGTGCTCGCGCCCCTCCCTCAAACAACCGCACCCTCGCCAGCGCTACCCTCCCGCGCCGTCGCCGCTGCGCGAAACGCCTCGCCCAGCGCAGTTTCGATAACCCCCCAGGCCTCTTGCGCCGAAGCTTCCGGGCCGAGGTGGGTGAACATGTGATCGCAGCCTGCGAACATCCGCGCGTTGACCGCCACACCGGCCTGGCGCAATTTCTCGGCATAGGCCTCGCCTTCGGCGCGCAGGATGTCATGTTCGGCCGTGATCAGCGTGGTCGCGGGCATGCCCCGCAACGCCTCGACGCTCGCCAGCAACGGCGACACCAACGGGTCACTCGCCTGATCGGGATCGCTCAGGTAACAGCCATTGAAAAAACGCACCAGCCCGGCACCGAGCAATGGTTTGTCGAGGCTCGAACGCTTCAGGCCGGGGTCCTGGACCAGGTCCAGGACCGCATAGTCGATCACCTGGTGCACCACCCGCAACCGCTGATGCCCCCGCGCCAGATTGGCCACCCCGGTGGCCAGGTTGCCGCCGGCGCTGTGCCCACCGACGGCCATGCATTGGGGGTCGATGCCCAGGCTTGCCGATTGCCCGGCCAACCATTCAAGCACCGCGAAGCTCTGTCGCAAGCCCGCGGGAAATGGATGCTCGGGCGCCAGGACGTAGTCCAGGTTGACCACCAGGCAACCCAGGTTGTGTGCCAGACGCCGACAATAGCTGTCGTCATGCTCCGGCACGCCAGCGACGAAACCGCCGCCGTGCAGGTTCAGGTACACCGGCAATCGCGCCCCGTCCGAAGCCGCCGGCCAGTAGAACAACGCCCGCGCCGGGCCCCAGGACGTCGGGATGAACCGCGCCTCGACCGCACGCAGCGGGTACTGCGCCGAGTCGTAGACGAACTTGCCTTTCATGCGCTTGGCAAAGGCGCGCAACAGCTTGGCCTTGAGGGTTTGAGGCAACGTCATGATCAGGCTCCCGGCGGCTCAGTGGGCCGTCAACAATTGATCCAGCAGGCCGTGGACCATCGGCCCATACGGCGCGCGCATCGCCAGGTTGGATTCACCCACCGGGCTTTGCACCACCACCGCCTTGGCGTGGCTGAACGTGCGGAAACCATGGGCACCGTGATAAGCCCCCATGCCGGCGTGCCCCACGCCGCCGAACGGCAGCGCCTCGAACAGCACATGGCTCATGACGTCGTTGATCACCACGCCACCGGAGGTCGTGCGTTGCAGCACCTGCTGGCGCTCGCTGGCGTCCTCGCCAAAGTAATAGGCCGCCAGGGGCCGAGGTTGCCCGTTGACGTAGTCGATCGCCGTGGCGAAATCCTGGTAGGTCTTGATCGGCAACAGCGGGCCGAAAATCTCCTCGCGCATCACCTGCATGTGCTCGTTGGGGTTGAGCACCAGGGTCGGGGCGATCTTGCGGATCTCGCGATCGTTCAGGTCTTCCTGCTCCGGGTTGATCTCGATCAGCCGCGCGCCCTTGGCATGGGCATCGACCAAGTAGCCTTGCAGGCGGCCGAAATTGCGCGGGTTGATGATGGAGGTGTAGTCCGGGTTGTCGCGCAGCGTCGGGTACATCTGGGCGACGAAGCGGATGGCCTCGACGGCGAAGTCTTCCAGCCACTCTTGCGGCAGCAGCACGTAGTCTGGCGCCAGGCAGATCTGGCCGGCGTTGAGGGTTTTCACCGTCATCACCCGCTGGACCACGGTCGCCAGGTCGGCACTGCGCGAGACCAGCACCGGCGACTTGCCGCCCAACTCCAGGGTCACCGGCACGAGATTGTCCGAAGCGGCGCGCATGATGTGCCGCGCCACCGACGTGCCGCCGGTAAAAATCAAGTGATCGAACGGTTGCGCACTGAACAATGCGCCGACCTCGGCCCCACCCAGCACCGTGGTCAGCTCGTGTTCGTCGAAGTAACGGGCGATCAGCTCGGCCAACAGCGCCGAGGTGCGCGGCGTCAGCTCGGACGGCTTGAGCATGGCCCGGTTGCCGGCGGCGAAGATGCTGGCCAGCGGGCCGAACGCCAACACGACAGGAAAATTCCACGGGCTGATCACCCCCACCACGCCCAGCGGCTGATACTCGACCCGTGCCTCGCAACCCGGGAACGGCGCCGGATGGGTTTCGGATTGCGCCCACTCGGCCAAGTGCTCCCGGCAATGCTTGAGGCTTGCCACGGAGCCTGCGATATCGGTCAGCAGCGTCTGTTCACGACTGCGGTTGCCAAAGTCCGCCGACACCGCCGCGACGATGGCTTCGCGGTTGTCCAGCAACAAGGCGATCGCCCGGTCAAGTCGATCACGGCGCAGCGCCAGGCTGGGCGGCCCCTCGTCCAGATGGGCACGTTTCATCCGGGCGAGTGCCGCAGCGAGTTGTTCGGCGCTGACGGCCGTATCGTGGTGACCGAGAATGCTCATGGCGTGTCTTCCTGCTGGTTAATTGTTATGAGTCAGTACTAAATGCCCGGCAAGACAGCCACCTCTGCTGCCTCGCCGGGCGAGTATGACAAAAAACCAGACAAAGGAAACCATTAAGTTTCCTAACTTTAAAAAAGCGACAAGAGGCCTGTAGCCCCATAAAAATAAGGCTAATGGCTAGACGGGAGAGCTACGTGGATCAGTAGCCACAGCGAGCAAGACGCCATCCGAATGGTTTTCGGACAGCGGCGCAATACGCAAGCCCTTGATAAATGATTAATTACATTAATCATAGATGATGACCCAGCGAAGCCAACAAGGCCTCGCCGGGATGGCAGCCCACTACTGCTGCGAGGGAAACACCGGCGCCTGGTCCTGCTGCTCAGCCGTCGCTTCCAACGACCGCCCCGCAAGCGTCTGCAGGTACAACGCAAGCACGAACCCGGGCGCTGTCGCCAAGGCGACGTCGACGGGCGGGCTGACGCTGTCGGGGATCAGCTTGCCGCTCGTGTCCTGCTCCTCGTTCAGTTCCTGCTCCACCTTCAGCCCATACCGCTTGAACTGCACGAACCGCGGATCGGTGACCGCGACGGCCGCCAGCGGATCCCAGAAGTACAGGTACTTGCCGATGCCGGGAGCGATGGTCGAGCTTTGCAGGACCTGGGTGAGGAACTGCGCGACCGGGTTGTGGATGCGCGAGAGCTGGGCGACGAAATCCTGGCTGATGGGGATCTGGTTGCAGGCGTTCAGCGCAACCAATTGCACCCGGTTCCCGCCGCCAAAGACGTATTGCGCGCCGAGTGGGTCAACGAAAATGTTCCACTCGGCGACTTTGTTGGTGTAGTACGGCGTGTCGCCCAGGGTATCGATGATGTTCCCTCCGGCACCGGGCTGGACGTACTCCGGCAGCAGGTTGCCACCCATCATGACGATGCGCTCGACCTTGCTGGCCAGCAGGTCTCGCAGCGTCCTGTCTGTCCTGGCCTGCAAAAACAAATGCCCCCAGGTCGTGCCGCCGCCGATCATCAGCACGGTAAAGGGTTGCTTGGCGTTCTCCAGGGTTTCCCTGAGAAAGGCCACCGCATCCGTTCTCGTGGGGTTGGGGTTCGCCCGGGGAAACCGTGCGTCGTAATGCTGGTCCGCCGCCTGGCGGGTTTCGAATGGAAAGGTGTTGCTGTAGACCATGGGCCGCTGGAAGCCGGCGACCACGGGGATCCGCTCGACTTCAGGGTCTTCGAACAGCGTGAGGAAGTGGCTGATGTTCGCCACGCCATGGCTCAGGTGCACGGCACCCACGCCGGTGACGGTGATGCCTTCGACCTTGACCGCGTGGTGCTTGAGCAAATAGCCGATGGCCAGGTAGTCGTCGAAGTCGACATCAGTATCGACGAGCACGTGTGTGAGGGGTTGTACCGACATGTTGGCAGGCCTCCTGGCAATGGATGGGATCATCCTGATGTGCCAGCAAATGCTGGCATCGAGTTAAAAGTAGCACCTCCCGAAAAAAGCGAACGCTCAATGGCGTGGATTGCCTGGGGCAACAGCCAACGTGGCGAGGCACCGGCGTCCTCACCACGCAACGAGCGACCCGACTTACCAGAGCGTCATCGTGTAGCTGACGATCAGGCGGTTTTCATCCAGGTCGTTGCCGAAGTTCGAGCGCACCGATGCGTTGCGCCATTTGAACCCCAGCCCCTTCAACGTCCCGTCTTGCACGACATAGGCAATGTCGGTGTTGCGCTCCCACTCCTTGCCTTCGCCGGGTGCGGCGCGCTGTACGTTGTCGCCGGAAATGTAGCGGGTCATGAAGGTCAGGCCTGGTACGCCCAGCGACGCAAAGTTGTAGTCATAGCGGGCCTGCCACGAACGCTCGTCGATGTTGGCGAAGTCGCCGATCTGCACGAAGTTGACCAGGTACGGGTCACTGCGACTGATGTAGGGGAACGGGTCGTCGCCGCTCATGCGCTGGTAGCCCAGGCCCAGTGCATGCCCGGCGAAGCCATAGGTGAACAGCGCGCCAAAGGCCTGGTTGTCGAGGTTGCGGAAGTTGCCATCTTCGGTACTGCGCGAGTAACGCACGTCACTCTTGAGCGACTGGCCCGCCCCCAGGTCCAGGGTATGCACGAACCCCAGGTAGTTTTGCTGGTAGATGTCCTGCAACTTGCCATAGCGGTACTGCGCCGTCAGGTTCGGCAAAAATTGATAATCCGCCCCGGCAAACTGGAATTTGTCGCTGTTGCCGCCGATGCGGTTGGCGCTCATGTCCTGGTAATCGGTGGAGTCGACGACATTGATCTGCGTAAATTGCCCGCCCGTCAGCTTCAACCGGTCGATTTCCTGCACGCTGGCCAGTCCCCCCTTGAAGGTGGCTGGCAGCAGGCGCGTGTCGTTGGAGCTCACCACCGGGTCCTTGATCTGCAAGGTCCCCAGCTTCAGGGTGCTGTTGGACACGCGCACCTTGGCAGTCAGGCCCAGTTCGCCATAACGGTCTTGAGAACCGCCGGACAAATCCGCAGGCAACAGATTGGTGCCCGCCGTGCCGCCGCCGGAGTCCAGTTTGAAACCCGCCATGCCCAGGGCGTCCAGGCCAAACCCCACGGTGCCTGCGGTGTAGCCCGACTCCAGGCGCAGCAAGAAGCCCTGCGCCCATTCTTCGGCCTTGTCCCGCGCCCCTGTCTGGCGGAAGTCGCGGTTGAAGTAATAGTTGCGCGCTTCCAGGCTGCCTTTGCTGTCGGCGATGAAATCCGCGTGGGCGCTTGGCGCTCCGGCCAGGCTCAAGCCCAGCAGTGTACCGACGGGCTTATAGATCCACGGGAGGGAGGTGAACTGTCGCATGGGTGCTCCTTTTGCGGGCACGAACGAACCCGCTCGGGGCATCGCTTGCGTCCGATGTTTTTATTGTGAAGGCGCTGTGCTGGGAAACGGACGCAGTAGCCTGCGTCGTGGAGCGGATTCTTTGCGCCGCGCTCTGGGAGCGTCAAACGGGAAAAAAGCCGCATCGGACATAAGAAAATTTGATGCCCTGATCGAGCGGTTCTGGAGTAACAATTGCAACCATAAGAACGACAAGCACCAAGAGAGCCTTCATGAACCTCAAATTCCTCGAAACCTTCGTCTGGGTCGCCCGGCTGCAAAGCTTCAGCCTCACCGCCGAGAAAATGTTCAGCACCCAGGCGGCGATCTCCAGCCGGATCGCCTCGTTGGAAGAAGAGCTGGGGCTGCGCCTGTTCGTGCGTGACTCGCGAGGGGTGTCGCTGACGCCCGAAGGCTTGAAGGTACTCGACTACGCCGAGCAGATGCTGGAGGTCCAGCGCGCCTTGAAGCAATCGCTGGACACCCGCAGCCCTCAACAGGGCCTGGTGCGCATCGGCGTGATGGACACGGTGATCCATACCTGGCTCAGCCCGTTGATGTCGATGCTGATGCAGGCCTTTCCCGCCGTCGAAATCGAAATAACCGCCGATGCCGCGCGCAACCTCTGCGAGCAACTGCAAAAGGGTTACCTGGACATCGTGTTCCAGACCGACCTGGTCCGCCACGAAAGCGTGCGCAACCTCGAACTCGCGCACTACCCCATGCACTGGGTGGCCGCCAGCCACTCGATCTACGCCCGGCCCTATGCCTCGCTATTGGAGATGGCCAGCGAGCGCATCATCACGTTCGTCAAGCAGTCGAGGCCGCACCAGGATGTGCTCAACCTGTTGTATGCCCATGGCGTCGGCGCGCCGCGGGTCAGTTGCGTCAACTCGGTGTCGGCCATGACCCGGCTGATTCGCGACGGCTTCGGCATCGGCGCCTTGCCCGCGGCCCTGGTGGCCAAGCCGCTGGCCAGCGGTGAATTGATCACCCTGGAGCCCGGCACGGCCCTGCCCCAGCTTGACGTGGTGGCGTCCTGGCGCGCCGGGGTGGGGCTGGAACTGATCGAGGATATTGTCCAGATGAGTCGCCAGGTGGTCAGCCAATACGCCATCGATGTCGGCCCGCAGCGCATGGTCGCGGCACCGGGCCTGGCCGGTCATAACGTTTAGTTGTCTGTGGGTACCACTATTCCTTGTTGGACGTCATCGCCCGGCCCCTCTAAAAAATGGGCCATCCATCCCTTGGAGATACCGCGATGAGTCAACCCGCTCCGTCCTTCGAACAACTGCGCCAGTACGACCCGCTCGCCCTGCGCCAGAGCATTGCCGCCGGCCAGTACCAGGGCCATACCAGTGGCCTGGGCCAGGGTCGGGTACAAGCCAACATCGTGATACTGCCCGGCGATTGGGCCACCGAGTTCCTGCGCTACTGCACCCTCAATCGACAGGCCTGCCCGGTGCTCGACGTGACAGAGCCGGGCGATCCGTTCTTTCGCAACCTCGGCGCCGCCATCGATATCCGCCATGAGGTGCCGCGCTACCGGGTCTATCGCCACGGCGAACTGAGCGAAGAGCCGCTGGACATCGAACACGTGTGGCAGGATGACCTTGTCGCCTTCGCCCTGGGCTGCTCGTTCTCGTTCGAACAACCGTTGCTCGAAGCCGGCATCTACCTCAGGCACATCGACCTGGGGCGCAACATCGCGATGTTCCGCACCAACATCGACACCCGCCCCACCGCCCGCCTCTCTGGCAAAATGGTCGTGACCATGCGCCCGATGAAAGCTGCCGCGGCGATCCAGGCGATCCAGATCACCGGGCGCATGCCCAATGTCCACGGTGCCCCGGTGCACATCGGCGACCCGTCGCTGATCGGCATCCACGCCCTCGACGCACCGGACTATGGCGATGCCGTGCCGGTCGAAGCGGACGAGATCCCGGTGTTCTGGGCCTGTGGCGTGACACCCCAGTCGGTGGTCCAGGCGTCGCGCCCACCGTTGTGCATCACCCATGCGCCTGGCTGCATGCTGGTGACCGATTTGTGGAACCGCGATTTGTAAGCGTCTAGAAGCCGCATTCACCTGACAGGAACAGACGATGAACACCGTCCAGCAATCGATTCAAGCGTACATCAAGGCCAAGGATGGCAACCGCCCTCACCTGCTGGAGCAAGCGTTCGAAACCCAGGCGATCCTCGACATGATCGTGCGCACCGGCGCCATCTCGTTTCCTGACCACGTCGAAGGCCGTGCAGCCATCGGCGAGGTGCTGGTCAGTCGTTTCGCCCAGACCTTCGAAAACGTCTACACCTTTTGCTTGGGGCCGCCACCGGCAGCGAACCTCGACCGGTTCCAATGCCCGTGGCTGGTGGCGATGTCTGGCAAGGACGGCGGCGAGGCGCGCGTCGGCTGCGGCACGTATGACTGGCAATTCGATCCGGTGTCCAAGCGGGTCGAGCGATTGACCATTACCCTCGAACACATGAAAACCCTGCCGCCGGACAACCTGCCGGCGATCATGACCTGGGTTTCGCGACTGGACTACCCATGGTGCAACGTCGAAGCCGCCCTGGGCGACATCCCCAACCTGGGCGAGCTTGGGGATGTGATCGAGTACCTGGCCAACCGGGAACACCTACGCGCGGCGCAACGGCCGTGACCCACCCAAGGAGCCGCCTCGCGTGAACATCAAGTTTCTTGAAACCTTCGTCTGGGTCGCACGCCTGAAGAGTTTTCGCCTGACGGCGGAGAAACTGTTCACCACCCAGGCTTCCGTCTCTAGTCGCATCGCCGCCCTGGAGGACGAGATGGGTGTGCGCCTGTTCGTGCGCGACGCCAAGGGTGTGTCGCTGACCTCCGAGGGCCAGCGGGTGCTGGAATATGCCGAACGCATCATGGACACCCTGCAAAGCATGAAGGCCGTGATCAAGGACCCACGTCAGGTGCGCGGGCGGATTCGCATCGGTGCCATGGACACGGTCATCCACACCTGGCTCAGCCCCCTGGTGACACGCCTGATGGACTACTACCCGGCGCTGGAGATCGAGCTGTCGGCCGACACCGCGAGCAACCTGTGTTCGCAACTGGAAAAGGGTTACCAGGACATCATTTTCCAAACCGACATCCTGCGCCTGGACAGCGTACGCAATGCACGGCTGGCCCGTTATCCGATGCATTGGCTGGTGCGGACCGGCTCGGCCTATGACCGTCACTACTCGTCACTGGAAGACCTGTCCCAGGAACGCATCGTGACCTTTTCGCGCAATTCCCGGCCACACCAGGACATCCTCAACCTGCTGCACTCGGCCAACATCGTCTCGCCGCGCATCAACTGCGTGAACTCGGTGTCGGCCATCACCCGCCTGGTTCGCGACGGCTTCGGCATCGGTGCCATGCCGGCGGCGCTGGTCCTGGGTGAGCTGGCCCAAGGCACGCTGAAACGGGTCGATGGCGTGCCGTTGCCTTCGGTGATGGACATCGTTGCCAGTTGGCGAACCGGCGCGGGCATGGAGCGGGTGGAAGAAGTCATCAGCCTGACCCGGGACGTGGTGGCGGAATTCGTCGCCGAACTGCCCGCGGAATACCAACTGGCCGCCGACTAACCCCTTCATTGTGAAAGCGGGCTTGCCCGCGAAGACGGCTGCAAATCCGACATCTCCGTTGACTGACACACCGCTTTCGCGGGCAAGCCCGCTCCCACAGGTTCTTCGGCCTACCCGGATGGCATGTCCGACGCCCATTCATTGTGGGAGCGGGCTTGCCCGCGAAGCCCCTGGGCTTCATCAAGCGGCCTGTCAGTGAATTGCAACATCCCCGACTTAATCTGGATCGAGCGCACGGCGGCGACCCGCTGGATGTGCCTGTCTGCCCGCTCGCAATGGTCCAGGGAGTCCGCCATGAAAATCAGTGTATTGGGAAGTGGTTACGTAGGCTTGGTGCAAGCCGCCGTGATGGCCGAGGTCGGCCATGACGTGGTGTGCATGGACGTTGACGAGCAGAAGGTCGAACAACTGCGCCACGGCCAGGTGAGCATCTTCGAGCCAGGGTTGGCGGCGCTGGTGCGGGAGGGGCTGGAGGCCGGGCGCTTGCATTTCACCAGTGATGAGTCACTGGCCGTGCAGCACGGCCAGGTGCTGTTCATCGCCGTGGGCACGCCTTCGCGAGACGATGGCTCGGCCGACCTGAGCCAGGTCATGGCCGTCGGTGAGGCGGTCGCCCGCTACCGGGAGTTGCCGCTCATCGTGGTGGAAAAGTCCACCGTGCCAGTGGGCACCGGTGATCTCCTGCGGGCTCACATCGACAAATGCCTGCTCAAGACCGGACGCTTGTTGCAGTTCGATATCGTGTCCAACCCGGAATTCCTCAAGGAAGGCTCGGCAGTCGCCGATTGCCGCCGCCCGGATCGCATCGTGATCGGCTGCGAACGCGATGAAGTGCGCGCAACCATGCGCGACCTGTACGCTCCGTTCAATCGCAACCACGACCGGGTACTGTTCATGGACGTGCGCAGCGCCGAGCTGACCAAATACGCCGCCAACGGCATGCTGGCGACCAAGATCAGCTTCATCAACCAGATCGCGGAACTGGCCGAGCACCTGGGGGCCGACATCGAATCGGTGCGCCTGGGCATCGGGGCCGACTCGCGCATCGGCTATCACTTCATCTACCCAGGCTGCGGCTATGGCGGCTCGTGCTTCCCCAAGGACATGCGCGCGCTGATCCACAGCGCTGAGCAGGCCCATTGTTCCAGCGACCTGCTGCAAGCGGTGGAATCGATCAACCGCCGGCAGAAACACAAACTGTTCGAACGCATCCATGCTTTCTACAAGGGCGACCTGCGCGGCAAGACCTTTGCGCTGTGGGGCCTGGCCTTCAAGCCCAACACCGACGACATGCGCGACGCGCCGAGCCGTACCCTGCTCGAATCCCTCTGGGCGGCGGGTGCCAGTGTCCGTGCGTTCGACCCCGAGGCCATGCAGCAAACCCAACGGCTCTACCCCAACGAAACGAAGCTCATGTTGATGGGCACGCCGGAGTCGGTGCTGCCGGGGGCCGATGCACTGGTCATTTGCACCGAGTGGCAGGCCTTCAAGGCGCCGGACTTCAACCTGATCCAGCAGCGGCTCAAGGCCCCGGTGATTTTCGACGGGCGCAACCTCTACGACCCGGAGCGCATGCAAGACAAAGGCTTCACCTACTTCCCCATGGGTCGCGGGCAATCGCGCGACCTGCCCATCGCCGAGCAGTCCTGGTTTCAAGCATCCAAGCGTGCTTGAAGCCCTTAACCTCAAAATTAATGAACTCAACCTGCATTAATATGAATTTGTAAGCGTGAGTGACGAACGGCACACTGAGCACCGTTCCTCCCCCAACTGTTGGAACACTTAAAGGGCTTTCAGGGATTCCCCCGTAAGCCCCTTTTTTTGCTCGTTTTTTGGATCGGTGCTTAATGCTCTCTCGCTGGTTCCCCGCTGCTATCAATACCCGTCCCACCGAATGGAGCCGTGCCGCCTTGGGCATGGCCTTGGGAACGATGTTCAGTATCTGGCTCTGTGGCCAGGTGTACGGCTTGGAGGTGGCACAGCACATCATCGGCCCGCTGGGGGCTTCGGCGGTGCTGCTGTTTGCCGTGTCGTCCGGTGCCCTGGCCCAGCCGTGGTCGATCGTGGGCGGCTACCTGTGCGCCTCGGTGGTGGCGGTGCTGGTGGCCCACGTGCTGGGCCGCACTCTGGGCAGCGCCTGCCTGGCGGCCGGCATGGCGCTGGTGCTGATGTGCTGGCTGCGTTGCCTGCACCCACCGGCGGGCGCCGTGGCGGCGACGCTGGTGTTGGCGGACCCGTCCATCGCGGCCCTCGGCTGGCAGGCCGTCGGCGTGACGATGCTGGCTGGCAGTGGCCTGCTGGCCTTTGCACTGGCCTACAACAACCTGACCCGCGTGCGCTACCCCAAGCGCGCCAGCGAGCCGGTGGCGGTCATTCCGGCCGACCACCCGCCCGTCGACCGGCAGGCCATCACCGCCCAGGACCTGAAATTGGCGCTGGCGGAAATGGAAGCCTTCTTCGACGTCACCCCCGAAGATCTTGAGCAATTGGTCCATGCCAGCGAGCGTCATGCCAAGCGTCGCAGCATCACGGAGGTGCTGTCGGGTCGCGGATGATCCTGTGGCTGCTATAAATATGCAGACAGGACCTGCACGTATGCCGGTTGTGCTGTGCAAATTTGCACTGTTACGATCCCGTTCGCATACGCGCCTAAAAAATTGCAAAAGACAATAAAAGCAGGGAGTTAGCGATGACAGCTCAGGTTTCATCACAGGCCAGCGGAACGGTCGCCGCCCAGGTTTACGACGTGCTGGTGGAGGTCCGTAACCACATTGGCCACTTGACCCTGAACCGCCCTGCCGGCCTCAATGCGCTCACCCTGGGCATGGTGCGCAGCTTGCAGCAACAGCTCGATCGCTGGGCCCTCGATCCGCAGATTCACGCGGTGGTCCTGCGCGGTGCCGGCGACAAGGCGTTTTGCGCCGGCGGCGATATCCGCTCGCTGTACGACAGCCACAAGCAGGGCGACACCCTGCATGAAGACTTCTTCGTCGAGGAATACGCCCTCGACCTGACGATCCATCATTACCGCAAGCCGGTCCTCGCCCTCATGGACGGTTTCGTCCTGGGCGGCGGCATGGGCCTGGTGCAAGGCGCCGACCTGCGGGTGGTGACCGAGCGCAGCCGCCTGGGCATGCCAGAGGTCGGGATCGGTTACTTCCCGGACGTAGGCGGCAGTTATTTCCTGCCACGCATTCCGGGTGAGCTGGGCATCTACCTGGGGGTCAGTGGCACCCAGATCCGCGCCGCCGACGCCTTGTATTGCGGGTTGGCCGACTGGTACCTGGACAGCCGGAAACTTGCCCAGCTCGACGAACGCCTCGATCGACTGGAGTGGCATGACACGCCGCTCAAAGACCTGCAAAGCCTGCTGGCGAAGCTGGGTGTGCAGCAGCTGCCGGCGCCCCCCTTGGCTGACTTGCGTGCGGTCATCGATCATTTCTTCGGCCTGCCCGATGTGCCGAGCATGGTCGAGCAATTGCGTCAGGTCACGGTCGCCAACAGCCACGAATGGGCGCTCAAGACCGCCGAACTGCTGGAAACCCGTTCCCCCCTGGCCATGGCCGTGACCCTGGAAATGCTCCGGCGCGGGCGGCACCTGAGCCTGGAAAACTGTTTTGCCCTGGAGCTGCACCTGGACCGTCAATGGTTCGAACGCGGCGACCTGATTGAAGGCGTGCGCGCCTTGCTGATCGACAAAGACAAGAACCCGCGCTGGAACCCTCCCACGTTGCAAGCGCTGGACGCCGGGCACGTGGCCAGTTTCTTCGACGGCTTCGACGACCACGGGAACTGAACATGCACGACCTCGAACTGACCGAAGAACAAGTGATGATCCGCGACATGGCCCGGGACTTCGCCCGCGGCGAAATCGCCCCCCATGCCCAGGCCTGGGAAAAGGCCGGGTGGATCGACGACGCTCTGGTGGCGAAGATGGGCGAACTGGGCCTGCTTGGCATGGTGGTACCGGAAGAATGGGGCGGCACTTATGTCGACTACGTGGCCTATGCCCTGGCGGTGGAAGAGATCTCCGCCGGCGATGGCGCCACCGGTGCACTGATGAGCATCCATAACTCGGTGGGCTGCGGCCCGGTCCTGAACTTCGGCACCGAGGCCCAGAAACAGACGTGGCTGGCCGACCTTGCCAGCGGCCAGGCCATTGGCTGCTTCTGCCTGACCGAACCCCAAGCCGGCTCCGAAGCCCACAACCTGCGCACCCGCGCTGAACTGCGCGACGGCCAGTGGATCATCAACGGCGCCAAGCAATTCGTCAGCAATGGCAAGCGGGCAAAACTGGCGATCGTCTTCGCCGTGACCGACCCGGACCTGGGCAAGAAAGGCATCTCGGCGTTCCTGGTGCCCACCGATACCCCGGGGTTCATCGTCGACCGCACCGAGCACAAGATGGGCATCCGTGCCTCGGACACCTGCGCGGTGACCTTGAGCAATTGCGCGATCCCTGAGGCGAACCTGCTGGGTGCACGTGGCAAAGGCCTGGCCATCGCCCTCTCCAACCTCGAAGGCGGCCGCATCGGCATTGCCGCGCAGGCCCTGGGCATCGCCCGCGCCGCATTCGAAGCGGCGCTGGCCTACTCGCGTGACCGAGTGCAATTCGACAAGCCGATCGGCGAACACCAGAGCGTCGCCAATCTGCTGGCCGACATGCACACCCGCCTGAACGCCGCCCGCCTGCTCATCCTCCATGCCGCCCGCCTGCGCAGCGCTGGCAAACCCTGCCTGTCGGAAGCCTCCCAGGCCAAGCTGTTCGCCTCCGAAATCGCCGAGAAAGTCTGCTCCTCGGCCATCCAGATTCATGGCGGGTACGGTTATCTGGAGGATTACCCGGTGGAACGCTACTACCGCGATGCGCGGATTACCCAGATCTATGAAGGGTCGAGCGAGATCCAGCGGATGGTGATTGCCCGGGAATTGAAACACTACCTGGTGTGATCGCTTAAAAAGCATCGCGAGCAAGCTCGCTCCCACAGGGTCCAGTGGCGTACACAAAGGCTGCGTACACCTGAGATCCAGTGTGGGAGCGGGCTTGCTCGCGAAAGCGTTAGGTCAGTCACTTCTATGCTGGGTGTGCCGGCGTCTTCGCGGGCAAGCCCGCTCCCACAGGGTCCAGTGGCGTACACAAAGGCTGCGTACACCTGAGATCCAGTGTGGGAGCGAGCTTGCTCGCGAAAGCGTTAGATCAGCCACTTCTATGCTGGGTGTGCCGGCGTCTTCGCGAGCAAGCTCGCTCCCACAGGGTCCAGTGGCGTACACAAAGGCTGCGTACACCTGAGATCCAGTGTGGGAGCGGGCTTGCTCGCGAAAGCGTTAGGTCAGTCACTTCTATGCTGGGTGTGCCGGCGTCTTCGCGGGCAAGCCCGCTCCCACAGGGTCCAGTGGCGTACACAAAGGTTGCATGCACCCCAAATCCCCTGTGGGAGCGAGCTTGCTCGCGATGGCGCCAGTGACGGCGTCGGGTTACTTGTCCTGGAACTCCGCCGCCCGCTTCGCCACGAATGCCGCCATGCCTTCCTTCTGATCCTGCGTCGCGAACGCGGCGTGGAACACCCGGCGCTCGAAGCGCACGCCCTCGGACAGGCTGACCTCGAAGGCGCGGTTGACGCTTTCCTTGACCATCATGCTGATCGGCACCGACTTGGAGGCAATCAGCGCCGCCGTCTTCAGCGCATCATCCAGCAGCTCATCGGCCGGTACGATCCGCGCCACGATGCCGCAACGCTCGGCTTCCACCGCGTCGATAAAGCGCCCGGTCAGGCACATTTCCATGGCCTTGGCCTTGCCCACCGCGCGGGTCAGGCGCTGGGTGCCGCCCATGCCCGGGAGCACACCGAGGTTGATTTCCGGCTGGCCGAACTTGGCGTTGTCCCCGGCCAGGATGAAGTCGCACATCAACGCCAGCTCGCAACCACCACCCAAGGCAAAGCCGTTCACCGCCGCAATGATCGGCTTGCGCCGGTTGGCCACCCGATCGCTGTCGCTGAACAAATCATCCAGGTAGATCTGCGGATAGGTCAGTTCAGCCATTTCCTTGATGTCGGCACCGGCGGCAAAGGCCTTCTTCGAGCCGGTCAGCACGATGCAACCAATCTTCGGATCGGCCTCCAGGCTGTCCAGTGCCTGGTTCAATTCACTGACGATCTGGGCGTTCAGGGCATTCAATGCCTGAGGGCGGTTGAGCGTGATCAGGCCGACGCGGTCCTTGATCTCCAATAGAATCGTTTCGTAGCTCATGCAGCACTCCTGTTCAAAGATTGCGCGAAATGACCATGCGCTGGATGTCGCTGGTGCCTTCGTAGATCTGGCAGACGCGCACGTCGCGGTAGATGCGTTCCAGCGGGAAGTCGTTGAGGTAACCGTAACCGCCCAGGGTTTGCAATGCCATCGAGCAGACTTTTTCGGCCATTTCCGAGGCGAACAGCTTCGCCATGGAGGCCTCCACCAGCGCCGGCTGGCCGTTGTCCCGCAGCGCGGCGGCGTAGTGCACCATCTGCCGGGCCACGGCGATCTGGGTCGCCATGTCGGCCAGGCGGAACGCCACGGCCTGATGCTCGATGAGGGCCTTGCCGAAGCTTTCCCGCTCCCGGGCATAGTCCCGGGCCGCCTCGAACGCGGCGCGGGCCATGCCCACCGATTGCGCCGCGATGCCGACCCGGCCGCCTTCCAGGTTCGCCAGGGCAATCCTGTAGCCTTCGCCCTCCTCACCCAGCCGATTGGCCACCGGCACCTTCACGTCCTCAAAAAGAATCTGGCAGGTGTCCGAGGCGTGCTGACCAAGCTTGTCCTCGACCCGCGCCACGGTGTAGCCCGGCGAATCGGTGGGCACGACGAACGCACTGATGCCGCGTTTGCCAGCCGCCGGATCCGTCACCGCAAACACGATCACCACCCCGGCGTTCTGCCCGGAGGTGATGAACTGCTTGCAACCATTGAGTACGTAATGATCCCCGTCCAGCCGTGCCCGGGTCTTCAGGCTGCTGGCGTCCGAACCGGCCTGGGGCTCGGTCAGGGCGAACGCGCCCAGCATCGCGCCGCTGGCCAGCGGCGTGAGGAACCGGGCCTTCTGTTCGTCGTTGCCGAAGGTCAGGATCGGCACGCAGCCCACCGAGTTGTGCACGCTCATGATCGTCGAGCACGCCCCGTCACCGGCGGCGATTTCTTCCAAGGCCATGGCGTAGGCCAGGTAGCCGGTGTCGCAACCGCCCCACTGCTCCGGCACGAGCATGCCGAAGAAGCCCAGCTCGGCCATTTCACCTATGGCTTCCTTGGGAAAGCGGTGCTCGCGGTCCCACTCGGCCGCGAACGGTTTCAAACGCTCCTGGGCAAATTGCCGGGCGGCGTTGCTGATGTGTGTCTGTTCTTCAGTCGGGAGCATGGGGGTTCCTCAATACAGGCATTCGACAGCCATGGCCGTGGCTTCGCCGCCGCCGATGCAAATGGCCGCGACGCCGCGCTTGAGGCCCTTCTGGCGCAAGGCCGACAGCAGGGTAACCAGGATTCGCGCCCCGGACGCACCAATGGGGTGACCCAACGCGCAGGCACCGCCATGGACGTTGACCTTGTCATGGGGGATTTCCAGCTTGCCCATGGTCACCAGGCCCACCACGGCGAAGGCTTCGTTGACCTCGAACAGGTCGATGTCAGCCACGGACCAGCCGGTCTTCTTCAGCAGTTTCTTCACCGCGCCAACGGGAGCGGTCGGGAACAGACTCGGGGTGTCGGCGAACGCCGCATGGCCGTGAATCACCGCCAGGGGCTTCAAGCCACGCTGGGTCGCCTGGCTCTGGCGCATCAGCACCAGGGCGGCGGCCCCGTCGGAAATCGAACTGGCATTGGCCGCCGTCACCGTACCGCCGTCACGGAACGCCGGCTTGAGCGAGGCGATCTTGTCGATTCGCGCCTTGGGTGGTTGCTCGTCGTGGCGCACCGTCACCTGCTCCTTGCCGACCATGACCTGCAGCGGCACGATCTCGGCATCGAAGCGGCCGTCCTTGATCGCCTGCTGGGCCCGGGTGGTGGAGGCAATGGCGAAGGCGTCCTGGGCCTCGCGGCTGAAACCGTTGGCTTCGGCGCAATCCTCGGCAAAGGTGCCCATCAGGCGGCCCTTGTCGTAGGCGTCTTCCAGGCCGTCGAGGAACATGTGGTCGAGCACCTTGCCGTGGCCCATCCGATACCCGCTGCGGGCACGGTCGAGCAAGTAAGGCGCGTTGGACATGCTTTCCATGCCGCCGGCCACGACCACGTCGGCGCTGCCGGCAACGAGCATGTCGTGGGCCAGGATCGTCGCTTCCATGCCCGAGCCGCACATCTTGTTCAGGGTGGTGCAACGGGTCGAATTGTCGAGCCCGGCACCCAGCGCAGCCTGGCGCGCCGGGGCCTGGCCGAGGCCGGCCGCCAGCACGCAACCGAACAGCACTTCTTCCACGCTGTCGGCCGCAATACCGGCGCGTTCCACCGCGGCCTTGATGGCCGCCGCGCCCAATTGCGGGGCGCTGAGGCTCTTGAGTTCGCCCTGGAAACCGCCCATGGGGGTGCGGACGGCGCTGACGATGACAATCGGATCGTTGGACATGACAAGTGCTCCTTATTTGGCGGCCATGCGCAAGGCACCGTCGAGACGGATCACCTCACCGTTGAGCATGCTGTTTTCAATGATATGCCGCACCAGCGCCGCGTACTCGTCCGGTTTGCCCAGGCGTGGCGGGAATGGCACGCCGGCGGCCAGCGAGTCGCGCACCTCAGGGGTCATGCCGGCCATCATCGGGGTTTCGAAAATGCCCGGGGCGATGGTCATCACCCGGATGCCGAAACGCGCCAGCTCCCGGGCGGCCGGCAGGGTCAGGCTGGCGATGGCGCCCTTGGACGCCGCATAGGCCGCCTGGCCGATCTGGCCGTCGAACGCCGCCACCGAGGCCGTGTTGATGATCACCCCGCGCTCACCGTCGGCGTTTGCCTCGGTTTCGGCGATGGCCGCAGCCGCCAGGCGCAACAGGTTGAAGCTGCCGATCAGGTTGACGTTGATCACCTGGCTGAAGCTGGCCAACCCGTGGGGGCCGTGCTTGCCCAGGATCTTCTCGCCGCGCACGATGCCCGCGCAATTCACCAGGCCATTGAGGCCACCAAAGGCATCGACCGTGGCCTTGACCGCGGCTTGCGCCGCCGCTTCGTCGCTGATGTCCGCCACCACGCTGTGGCAACCCAGTTTCTGCGCCCGGGCCGCCACGGCGTCGGCGTTGAGGTCCACCAGCATCACCTGGGCGCCGGCCTTGACCAGCATCTCGCCGGTGGCCGCACCGAGGCCGGACGCACCGCCGCTGACGAGGAAAATCTTGCTGTCGATCTGCATCATGGTTTCCTTGGGTTCAAGCTGAAACGTTCTGCACCGCGGCTTCTTGGGCCTTGGCGATTTCCTGGTTGCGCAAGATAAAGCGCTGCAACTTGCCGCTTGGGGTTTTCGGCAAGTCACTGACAAATTCGATTTCACGGGGATACGCATGGGCAGCCAGGCGCTTGCGCACGTGTTGGCGAAGTTCCTCGGCCAACGCCGGGTCGGCGCGGTATTGGGCACTGAGCACGACGAACGCCTTCACCAACTCGGTACGCTCCAGGTCAGGCTTGCCGACCACCGCGGCCTCGACCACCGCCGGGTGTTCGATCAGGGCGCTTTCCACATCGAACGGGCCGACGCGATAGCCAGAGGTGGTGATCACGTCATCGCTGCGGCCGACGAAACTGATGCTGCCGTCCGGGTTCAGCTCGACGGTATCGCCGCTCAGGTAATAGTCGCCCACGAACGCCTTGGTCGGCCCGCCCTGGTAACCAGCGAACCAGCACATGGGCGATTGGCTGCGATCCACGGCGAGGATTCCCGGCTGGCCGACGCCCAGTTCCTGATGCTGGTCATCCAGTACCACGATCCGGTGGCCCGGCGAGGCGAAGCCGGCGGCCCCCAGGTGCACCGGATGTTCGAGCCCGTGGTGGTTGCACAGCACCATGCCCAGCTCGGTCTGGCCGTAATGGTCGTGGATGACCACGCCCAGGTGATCGGCGAACCAGCGGATCACTTCCGGGTTCAACGGTTCGCCGGCGCTGCTGACAATGCGCAGCTTGCCCTTGATCGACCGGGCGAACTGCTCGCCCCCGGCGATCAGCATGCGATAGGCCGTGGGCGACCCCGTGAGATTGGTGATGCCGTACTTGTTGATCACCCGGCAGGTGCTTTCCAGGGTGAACGGGCCATCGTAGAAGGTGATCGGGTGCCCCATCGCCAGGGGACCGGTCACGCCAAAGTAGATGCCGTAGGCCCAGCCCGGGTCGGCGAGGTTCCAGAAAGCGTCTTCGGGGCGCAGGTCCACGGCATCACGGGTGTAGCTCTGGAACGCCACGATGGCCTTGAGCGGCACCGACAGCGCCTTCGCAGGCCCGGTGGTGCCGGAGGTGAACATCAGCAGGAACGGGTCTTCGCCGGTGAGCATCACCGGTTCGCACTGGTTGGAATGGTTCGTCACTTCGGCCCAGAAACTGTAGTCGCCGCGCACGATGCCTCGGCCCTGTTCACCGCCGACCGTGACCACGGTGGGGCAACCGGCGACTTCGGCGAGTTTCGGTCGGTTGACCGCGTCGGTGACTACCAGGCGCGCACCGGAACTGCCCAGGCGATGCTCGATGGCCTTGGGCCCGAACGCGGTGAACAACGGCTGGTACACCGCCCCGATGCGCCAGGTGGCGAGCACCACGATCAGCAACTCGGCGGTGCGCGGCAGCAGACCGGCCACTTTGTCGCCCTTGCCTACCCCATGGGCCAGCAGGAAATTGGCGAAGCGTGCGGCCTGGTCCTGCAAGTCGCGGAACGTCCAGGTCGCCTCGCGGCCATCACGCCCTTCCCAGAACAAGGCGATGTGCCCCGGCAAGGCATGCCGGTCGCAACATTCGACACAGGCGTTGAGTGCCTCGAGCGAGCCATGCAGGGCGGCGTTGACGGTGCCTGGGTAGTCGAACTGGGAAATGGCCGACGAGTAATCGCGCATGAGCAGAATCCCTCTGTACTTTTTATTGGTTGGGGAGCCGTAGACAGCAGGGAAATACTCGCGCCGATGGGCGGGGGCGGCAATGGTCAAAGCCATCAAGTTGCTTGACTGGTTTGGCCATGGTTCAGGGTGGGGACAGAGGCCGCTCCCACGCAAAGGCATACACCTTGTCCAATTCGGCCACCTGGCAGTGGTGGTTGTCCGCCTCGGCCCCCACCAGGAACCATTCGGCCCTGGAGGTACCGCCCACGCGACGGGCTTTCTGCGGATCGTAGCAGCGGGCCATTTCCTTGCCAGGCACCAGGACGAAAGCCTGCGGGTGGCTGCGCAGCCACTGGGCGGAATGTTCCAGCGAATGACGGTTGTAGAAACCGAAATGCACCACCGGCTGGCGGGCGAACAACCAATGCCCCTCGCGCCAACCGACCAGGGCCAGCTCGGCGCCGCCGGTCAGTTGCGCCACATCGCGCATGAGGGTTTCGTGAGGGTTGAGGCCTTCTTTGTGGGGCTCGATGAAACCACGGGCAAACCAGGCGCACAGCCAGAACACCGTCAATGCCGTGAAGACCCACCGGCCCCTGGGGCGCTGGCGGAACCAACGGCGCAGCATCCACGGGAGCAACGGCGCGGCGATCAACACCAGGGCTGGCAACGCCGGGAAGATGTACAGCTTGCGCTTGCCGCTGCTCAGGCTGAAAAACAGCAACACCAGCAGCACCCAGCCCAGCAGCACCAACACTCGCCCATCGTGCTTGCGCAACTGTTTGCGCCAGGCCGGCACCAGCCAGGGCAGCATGAAGACCAGCGGCAGCCAGTATTTCGGAATCACGTGGACGAAGAAATACCAGAAGGGTTCACGATGCTCCCAGGCGTTGGCGTAACGGCTGGCCGTCTGCTTGAACAGGATTTCCTGGGCGTACGCCAGGCTGTCGGCACCGCCCTGCCCCACGATCAGCAGCAACGGCCCCAGCCACAGCGCAATGGCGGCCAACGCCACCAGCAAGCCCAACCACCATGCCCCGGCCTTGCCGGGCATCGGCACCACGCCTTTCCAACCTTTACGCACCGCATAAGCATAGGGAAACAGCATCAACGCCGGCAGAAAGCCCACACCCTTGCTGATGATGCCCAACCCCATCGCGGCGCAGGCCACGTAGTACCAGCGCCAGGCCGGTCCCAGCAACAGGTGCCGGCACAGGCCATAGATCCCGAGGATGGTCCAGAGCGCGAGGAAGCCGTCGATTTGCCCGGTGCGCAAAATGCTGTAGGTCTGGTAGGTCGCCAGGAACAACAGCGCGGCGATCACCCCGATACGCCGTCCCCACAGCCGGCGCCCCAGGTCATACAGGCACGCCGTGGTCACGGCGCTCGCCACCAGCGCCGGCAGGTACAGCGCGACTTTCGGCAGATGGGTGAGCTGCACGAAGAGCGCCACCGTCCACATGAACAGCGGCGGTTTGTCTGCGTAGATCTCGCCGGCGCGGTGGGGAATGAACCACGATCCGTTCTGCAGCATTTCCAGGGCCACGCCGAGGAAACGCTCCTCGTCGACATTCATCGGTTGGCGCCATCCGAGACCGGCACCCACCATCACCAGTGCCAGCAACACCAGGGCCAGCAGCTCCCACCGCGAAGAAGCCAAGCGTATCCGCACCGGTCAGCCCTTTTGGTCCAGTTCATGGTTGGCTTGCTCGGCCTGCTTGGCGATCAACTGCAAATTGCGCAGGTACACCACGAAGCCGAACGACTGGCCGACGATGAAGACCGGATCCTGGCGGTAGATGGCATAGGCCAGCAACAGTGCACTGCCGACGATGCTCAAGTACCAGAACCCTACGGGGATCAGGCTGCGCTTTTTGTACTCGCTGTAGAGCCACTGCAGGGCGAAACGCCCGGTGAACGCCAACTGGCCGCCGAAGCCAACCGCCAGCCATATCGATTCTCTGCCCATTTCAGACCTCGGTTTCTTGTGCGTTGACGTCCAGCCGCGTGCGCTTTATCAGCCACCACACCCCAAACAGATCGACAATGCCCACCAGGGCGCGGTCGAGGTTGCCGTAGTTGGAAACCCCGGCCCCGCGCTCACGGTGGTTGACCGGCTGCACCAGCATTCGGCCGTTGTGGCGGCGGATCAGCGCAGGAATGAAACGGTGCATGTGGTCGAAGTACGGCAGGCGCAGAAACGCCTGGCGCTCGATCAACTTGATGCCGCAACCGGTGTCGGGCGTCTGGTCCTTCAGCAGGCCGGCGCGCAACTTGTTGGCAAATCGCGACGCCCAGCGCTTGCTCGCCGTGTCCCGGCGGTTGACCCGGTGCCCGGCCACCAGCTTGACGCTGCCTGGCTGGCCTTCGGAGCCGCGCACCAGCTCAATCATCCCGGGCAGGTCGGCCGGATCGTTCTGACCATCACCGTCGAGGGTGGCCAACCAATGCCCACGCGCCACCTCGGCAGCGTGATGGATCGACGTGCTTTGCCCCAGGGAACGGGCATGGGTGAGCACGCGCAACTGCGGGTAGTCGCCGCTGTCGTGCAGCGTGCGCAATTGCGCGGCGGTGGCGTCGGTGCTGCCGTCGTCCACCACGATGACCTCGAAGGCTTCATCGGCTAATGCGGCACGCACCTCTTCGAGCAACGGAATGAGGTTGCCTGCTTCGTTCTTCGCCGGAATCAGGACCGACACATAGGGATCTTGCTGCATGACGCTCCCGCTAGAGGATGGAAAAGGAAGGGATTAGACGCCGTAATAGCCGCGGTACCAGTCAACGAACGCCTGCACGCCCACAGGCACCGCAACCTGCGGCCGGAAGCCCACGCGCGCTTCCAGTTCGCGGGTGTCCGCCCAGGTGTTGACCACGTCGCCTGCCTGCAACGGCATGCCATGCTTGATCGCACGAATGCCCAGGGACTCTTCCAGGCATTCGATGAACTGCAGCAACTGGACCGGCGCGCCAAATCCGATGTTGTAGACCTTGTTGCGCACCGCGCCCGTCTCGGCCGGTGGCAACGGCAACAGCCGCACCAGGGCCTCCACGATGTCGTCGATGTAGGTGAAATCCCGCGACATGGCGCCGTCGTTGTAGACCTCCAGAGGCCGGCCACCCAGGATCGCCTCGGTGAACTTGAACGGCGCCATGTCGGGGCGTCCCCATGGCCCGTACACGGTAAAGAAGCGCAGGCCGGTGGTGGGAATGCCGTACAGGTGCGAGTACGCGTGGGCCATCAGTTCGTTGGCGCGCTTGGTGGCCGCGTAAAAGGACACCGGCTGGTCGACGGGGTCATCCGTGCTGTAAGGCAGGCGATCATTCAAGCCATAGACCGAGCTGCTCGAAGCGAACACCAGGTGCGCCGGCCTATGGGCCCGACAGGCTTCCAACACATTGAGGAAGCCCACCAGGTTGCTTTGCGCGTAGACGTCGGGATGGTCGATGGAATAGCGCACCCCCGCCTGGGCGGCCAGGTGGACGACATGGTCGAACGCATGCCGGGCGAACAGATCCAGCAACGCCGGCTTGTCCGCCACGTCCATCCGCTGGAACTGGAATTGACTGCACGTGGCCAACTGCGCGAGCCGGGCGTGTTTCAGCTCGACGCTGTAGTAGCTGTTGAGGTTGTCGATGCCAATGACTTGATGGCCATCGCGGCATAGCCGCCTGGCGGTATGGAACCCGATGAAACCGGCGACACCGGTGACCAGGATTTTCATCGGGCGCGCCTTAACGCGATCCCGGCCAATGCATGTTCCCGCAAACCGACACAATCGTTACCCACAACGGTCATTTCCATTCACTACTCTGCTCGATGGCCTGTTTTTTCTATACCGAGGCTTATAGCAAGCAGACGTGACAGATTTATGAGCGCCGACCCGGTCGGGTCAGTGGGCGTCGTTGAGGATCAGGCTCCGATAGTGCCCCGGGTTGGATCCGGACCACTTGCGAAACGCCTTGTAGAAGGAACTGGCGTCGGCAAAGCCCAGGCGCGTGGCGATCTCGACGAAGCTGATGGCGGGCTCGGCCAGCCAGGCGATTGCCAACTCTCGACGCACGCTGTCCTTGAGGCCTTGATACGTCTGGCCCTCCTCTGCCAGGCGGCGACGCAGGGTGGACGCCGAGACGCACAACTGCTGGGCCAGGGTTTCGGTTTCCGGCCACTGTTCGGCGGGCAGTTGCCGCAGGTCGTGGCGGATGCGGCTGGCCAGGCTCTGCGGGTCGCGGTACTTGACCAGGATATTGGCCGGGGCGTGGGCCAGGAACCGCTTGAGTTCCTCGGGGCTGCGTCGGATGGGCAAGTCCAGGCACTCGGCGGCGAAGATCATTCGCGTGCGCGGCCGGTCGAAGCGCAGGTTCTGGGAAAACATCACCCGGTAGTCGTCGCAGAAGTCCGGCGCCGGGCAGCGCAGTTCGACGGAAAGAATCGGAATGCGTCGCCCCGCCAACCAGCAGGCCACGCCATGGACGATCATCCAATAGGTGAAATAGGTAAAGGCCCGCTGCGGTGCCTGATCGTCTTCGCAAAGGACGATTTCCGCCAGGCTTTGCTGGCGCACCCACTGCGCCGGCAGGTGTTCGAGCATCAGCGAAAGAAAGCCCAGCCCGGCCGTCAACCCCGCCGCCAGCGTCGGCTGGGCCATGGCGCACTGGCAGAGAAACGCCAGGCTGCCGGACCTGAGCTTGCGCGGGTCCATGCCGAAGAATTCGTCATCCAGGCGCCGCGCCAGCAAGCGCCAGAGCCGCGCATAAGCATGAGCCGGCACTCGGGCCTGAGGATCGTCCAGCAGCGCCGGGTCGATGCCGACCTTGCTCAGAACCTCGGCGCTGGCCGCACCGGGGGCGCAGCTTTGCAGCAGCGCCTCGCGGACCAGTTGAATGGAGATAGTGTCTTTTTCAGACACGACGCGGCTGTTCACAGGATCCGGTAAAGCAGCCGTTCTATCCGCACCCGGCTGACCCGTTTCAGGAACTTGGCAACGGCAGCCGGGTAATCCGGCAGGCTTTCAAGGTCCAGGAAGCGCTCGATCCGACGCGTGTGGCGGTAGATCTGCTCAAGCTCGGCCCGACGAGGTTCCAGCAGCTCGCCCTTGGGATCGTCCAGCAACAGGGCGTTTTCCAGGTCCAGGCGAAAGGCACGCGGGTTGAGGTTGTTGCCGGTCAACAAGGTGTAGCGCTCGTCGACCCACATGCCCTTGAGGTGATAGGTGTTGTCGCCATCGCGCCACAGGTGCAGGTTCAACTGGCCGCTGTCGATGTAGCGCTGGTGGCGCTTGGCGAAGCGCCGCAAGCTGATTTCGTACAGGTAGGGCAACGCCGCGATGATCTTGAACGGCTCGCTGGGCGGAATATAGAAATCGTTGGCGGTCTTGTCGCCGACGATGATGTCGATCCTGACCCCGCGGGCCAGGGCGCGATTGAGTTCGCGGGTCACGGCCAGCGGCAGGTTGAAGTATGGCGTGCAGATGGTCAGTTGCTGGCGGCTGCTGGCGATCAACTCGCCGATGACCCGGCTCAGCGGGTTGTTCTTGCCCACGCCCAGCAACGGACTGACCGACAGGCCACTCTTGTCGAGGCTGCCGGCGGTGGTGTCATAGGCCGCGTATTTCAAGCGGCTGCGCAAGTCGCCGATGTCCTTGCGCAGGCTTCGGGTGCTCGGCAGGTTCGGCAAGTCCAGGCGATGCACCGCCCTGGAAGTGACCAGGCCATGTTGCACCAGGTGATGCATGGAATCGGCCAGCGCGGTGTTGTGCAGCAGGTGGTAGCGGTCGTAACGGTACTTGTCGAACTTGTGCAAGTAGACGTTGTTCAGGCTGGCCCCGCTGTAGAGCACGCAGTCGTCGATCACGAAGCCCTTCAAGTGCAGCACGCCGAACAGCTCGCGGGTCTGCACCGGTACGCCGTAGATCGGCACTTCGCTGTCGTGCAGGCGGGTTTGTTCCTGGTACCACGCCGAGTTGCCCGGCTGCTTCTTGGCGCCGATCAGGCCCCGCTGGGCCCGCAGCCAGTCCACCACCACGACCACGTCCAGTTCCGGACGGGCCGCCTTGGCGGCATGCAGGGCATCGAGGATTTCCTGGCCGGCTTCGTCCTGTTGCAGGTACAGGGCGACGATATAAATGCGCTGGGTAGCCTGGGCGATTTTCTCCAGCAGGCAACGGCGGAACTGGGCAGCGCCATCGAGGATGGTCACCGCCTCGGCGGTCAGTGCAAAGCTGCGCAGCTTGGGCAGCAGAGAGCGTTTGAAAAGCGACGGCATAGGGCTCGCAAAAGGTCGATTCCGAAGAACGGATGAGCTTACACCATGGATCGGCTCGGGTCTTCCCGTCGTCATGAAAAAAACATTTGACCAAGGAGAACGATCGTTCTACTGTCTATTCCATGAATGAAATTACTAGCAGTGAAACACGAGACATCATTCTCGATGTCGCCGAAAAGTTGATCTATAAAAGTGGCATTGCGGCCACCGGCATGGACCTTCTGGTGAAAACCGCCGGCGTCTCGAGAAAAAGTATCTACCGTTACTTCGCCAATAAGGACGACCTGATCGTGGCCGCCCTCAAGCGTCGCGATGAACGCTGGATGCACTGGTTCAGCAGCGAGGTCGACAAGGCACCGACCCCCGCCGCGCGCTTGCTCAACCTGTTCACCGTTCTCAAGGGCTGGTTCGACAGCGAGGGCTTTCGCGGTTGCGCGTTCATCAACACCAGCGGTGAGACCGGCGATCCCGAGGATCCGGTCCGCCAGTTAGCGAAGTTGCACAAACAGAAGTTGCTCGACTACGTCACCCGACTGTGTGCCGACCAGGGTGTCGAAAAACCCGATGCGCTGGCCCGCCAACTGCTGATCCTGATCGACGGCGCCATCACCGTGGCGCTGGTGATGGGCGATCACGGCGCGGCCGACCAGGCCCGGGACATGCTGGGCAGCTTGCTGAAGCTGGACGAATCAAACGTATGACCCATTGAACCGCTGTGCCCTTCATTTATCCATTGGAGATCTGCCATGTCTGCCTCTTCCGACGTTCGCCCGCCTTTGCCGCCCTTCACCCGTGAATCGGCCATCGAGAAAGTCCGCCTGGCCGAAGACGGCTGGAACTCCCGCGATCCGCAGCGGGTGTCACTGGCCTATACGCTGGACACCCAATGGCGCAACCGCGCCGAGTTCGCCCATAACCGCGAGGAAGCCAAGGCCTTCCTGACCCGCAAATGGGCCAAGGAACTGGACTACCGGCTGATCAAGGAACTCTGGGCGTTCACCGACAACCGCATCGCCGTGCGCTACGCCTACGAATGGCACGACGACTCGGGCAACTGGTTCCGCTCCTACGGCAATGAGAACTGGGAATTCGACGAGCACGGGTTGATGGCCAACCGCTTTGCCTGCATCAACGACATGCCGATCAAGGAAAGCGAGCGCAAATTCCACTGGCCCCTGGGCCGCCGCCCGGACGATCACCCAGGGTTGTCCGACTTGGGGTTGTAAGGGCTGAATCGGCAGCCGCCGCAACGAACAGGTTGGCTGCCAGGCCGTTTTCGCGGGCAAGCCCGCTCCCACAGGGATCAGGTACAGCCGCAAGAGCCAGGTCGGTTTTGAAGCCGCCTCGGCAAGCTTCTGATCTGGGGCGCCCCGTTAACCACGAGGGCCGAACGCAAGTGTTGCGCAGTGGAAAACCCGGCATGGATGCCGGGTGCTGAGCCATGAAGGGCCCTTCGCGGCCCACGGAGCCAGGTCTGCGTTCGGGCACACCGAGCCTGAGCGAGGTGCCGAGTGGTGGGGCTTGGGTTGCTATTGGCAGGTCCGGCTCCCGGCTTTTCCAAGAGTGACCACTGTAAGACCGCAACTCTAAGCGGCCATTACGGCAGCAATGGATATGTACACAGATACACCTATACGCCAGCAGCCAAGCCTCTTCGTCAACCCCGCCTGTCAACGGCCCAGCAAAAAAGCCAATAACGTCGCCGCACAAGCTTCGATGCTTCCCTCCAGGATCAACTCATACCCATGGGTATTCTCCGTGGGGATCGCGATGCAACCGCCCTTGGCCGAGATCCCGCTGCCCATGATCGCGCTGGCGTCGCTGGCGAAATCCACCAGCAATGCAAACTGCGGCTCTAGCCCGCAGTGCTTGCCGGCACGATACAACCGGTCGACGATGTCGCGGCTATAACAGCCTTTCTCATCGCCGGTATTGATGATCGGGTTGACGCTCAGTTGCGTACCGTATTCTGCCGCCACCGGCCCAACCTCGACCGCCACGCTGACTTCCCCCGGCAAATGACTCGCCGCATACAGCGCGCCAGCGTTGGACTCTTCCTCCTGGGTGGTGAAGACAAAGTACACATCATCAGCCACCTCGCCCCGGCGCAGGGCCAGTAAAGCAGCAGTCTGCAACGTCGCGACCATGGGCGCGCGGTCGTCGAGAAAGTGCGCAGCTATGGCATCGTTGACTCGAAACGGGCGGCGCCAGTGCTGGCTCAGGACCACCCGAGTTCCCGGTCGCACACCATGCTTCTGCAACTGCTCGACCGAGCAGCGGGTAATCACATGGACATCGTCCCAATGCACATTCCCCGACAGCACGTCGGCGCCCTGGTGGGTTTCGCCCGTGCAGTGCATTGAGCCGAACGACAACACACCAGGGATGAAACCGCGGTCGCCGAGGATGTCCACCGGGCAGACGCCGAAGTTCACCGGGTTGGCACCGCCCAAGGCCAGCACCCGCAGGGTTCCGTCGGGTTCGATGCCCTTGACCAGCATGGCGATTTCGTCCAAGTGCGCCATGATCCGCACCGGTGCGTGACTGTCGCCGGCCGTACCGGTGCCCTTGATCAGCCCGATAACGTTACCGGCCGGATCGGTCCAGGTTTTATCGCAGTGGGGCTCCAGCTCTCGCAAGCATAGGCTGCGCACTTCGTCTTCCTGGCCGCCCGGACCACGGGCCATCAGCAACTCTTCCAACAGGGGCAATGTAGAGGGGTTGACGTGCATGGGTGAACGCTCTCCTTTTCCGCGCGGTTGACGCCACTTGTCTTCTTGAGGCCGCCCTTAGGGGGAAAAATTGACTGAATCACCCTTTAACCGGACGAACGGCCTTAAGCTCGAAGAGAGGCAGGCAGACAGCCGGACGCTCGCCGGGGTTGACCACCGTGGCGCCAGCCATCACATTGCCCCTCGGAGAGCGTTTCGCTGTGTTGCCGACTGTGTGGAGCCCATGACCGCGTCGATCCCGATCCGTCCCCCCTGCCCGCCTGGCGTCTGTGATTGCCAACGCGATGAGTTGCTGCAAACGCCCGGCAGTGACGTGCGCATCCTTTGCCTCAACCGCCAGGAAGAAAAGCGCTTGCTCGAACGCCTGGAGAACATCCAGAGCCTCGACGAACTCCAGCACTTGCAACAGCGCTTGTACGAGAACCTTGGCATCCGCCTGAGCATCGAGCCCGGCTACAACGAAGTGCGCACCATGCGCGGTATCGCCATCGAGTTCCAGGCGCAAGCTGGACTGTGTCGCAAAATTCGCCAGTCGATCCCCAGCGCCATCCGCCGCGGGCTGGAAAGGCGCCCGGAAATCGCCTGGCGCCTGCTCGATGCCCACGACCTGTTTCGCGACGCCTAGAAGTCGACCGTCGCCGACAGCAGGTAGGTGCGCGGCGTCGACAGCGTCAAGCCCGGCTCGCTGTCATCCGAGGCCCCGGCCGAACTCCAGTAGCGCTTGTCGGCCACGTTCTCGACGTTGGCCCGCAGGGTCACGCGCTTGTCATCGACCTTGAAGCCATAGCGGGCGCCGACATCGAAACGAACCCAGGAATCGATCTCCTTGTCGTTGGACGGGTCCAGGTACTGCGAGCTGGAGTAGATGCCGCGGCTGGTCAAGGTCAGGCCCTGCACCGTCGGCACATCCCATTCGGCGCCCAGGTTGACGTTGTACTTGGGCGTCGCCGGCGCCCGGTTGCCGTCGAAGGTCCCGCCCGTGGTGTTGGTCAACTCGCTGTCGATGAACATCACCCCGCCGAGCAAGCGGGTGCCCTTGAGCGGCTCGCCGAACACGCTCAGTTCCACCCCGGTGTTCTCACGCTTGCCGTTCGGGCCAAAGACCCGTGTCGTCGCGTCGGTGGCATAGGCCGGCTGCTTGATGCGGAACACGGCGGCGGTCATGGCGAACGGGCCGGTGTCGTATTTGGCGCCGACTTCCACCTGACGGCTGATGAACGGCGGGAAAATCTCGTCCTCGTTCACCGAGGTCGAGGGCGCGATCTTGCCCTGGCTGAGGCCTTCCATGTAGTTCGCATACAGCGACAGCTTGTCGGTCGCCTTGAACAGGATACCGCCGGACGGCGAGACCTTTTCTTCATCGTAGGCGGTCACGCCCTTGACGTCGTTCGACCAGTCATCGACCTTGACCCGCTGCCAGCGCGCACCGAGGGTCAACAACAGTCGGTCGTCGAAAAAGCCCAGGGTGTCGGACAACGCCACGCCGCTGAAGCGATTTTCGGCGTAGACCTTGTCGTCCTGGCGCGTCGGCGTGCCTGGCGTTGGTGTGTCCACCGGGTCGTACAGGTTGCTGCGACCGTTGGCATAGCGGGCGCCGCCGTTGGTGAAGTCCATGTAGAAGTAGCTGGCCGCGAGGTTGACCTCATGGCTCACGGGCCCGGTGTGGAACCAGTTGCGCACGCCGGCGGTGGCCGTCCGGACGTTTTCGTCACGGGTAAAGTCGCGGGGCGAAACGGTGAAGTCACCGGCGTCGTTGGTGACTGAAACGGCATGGCGGAGAAAGTCGTGGTTGCTTTTGCGTGCGCCCACGCCGCCATACAGCATGACGGCATCGCTGACGTCGAATTCGGCGTTCACCGCGCCGAACGTGTCGGTGGTGCGCGCCTTGCTCCAGGCCTGGGCATAGTTGCTGCGAACATCGCTGGCGTGGGGCACCTGGGCGTTGGCGCCGACCTGCACGCGCTCCTGGGGGGCGTCGGTGTCGCGCTCGGTGTGGCCGATGTCCGTCGAGAGCCGCAGGCGTTCACCGCGAAAGTCCAGGCCCAGCACCGCCATCTCACGGTCCACGCTCTGGTGGTCCCATTCGGTGTCGCCGGACTGCTTCACGCCATTGAAGCGCAGGCCGAACTGGTTCTCCTCACCGAAACGCCGGCCGACATCCACCGCGCCGCCCAGTTGGTTGTTGGAGGCATAGCTGCCGGTGAACGAGTTGATGGGGGTGTCGGTGGCCCGCTTGGGCACCACGTTGATCCCGCCACCGACGCTTCCCCTCGGCGAGATACCGTTGATGAGCTGGGTCGGCCCCTTGAGGATATCGACGCGATCGGCCATCTCCATGTCGATGGTGTAGGTCGGCAGGACTCCGTACAGGCCGTTGTAGGCGACATCGCTGTTGAACAGGCTGAGCCCGCGAATGGTGAACTGTTCGTAGCGTCCGCCCGCCGGGTTGGTGGCCCGCACCGATGGGTCGCTGGCGATCAGGTCACCGAGGGTGCGGGCCTGCTGGTTCTTGACCGCTTCGCTGGTGTAGGTGGTCATGCTGAACGGCGTTTCCATGAAGTCCCGCGACCCCAGCAGGCCTTGGGAACCGCGCCGTGCGACCTGGCCGCCGGCATACACGGGGGCGTCCGTCGCACCGTTGGCCCCGAGGATCGAGGTCGGCGCCAGTTGCAGGCTGCCGCCTTGCGGCGCGGGCATCAGGATGTAGGCCTGCTCACCCACCGGTTGCAATTGCAGGCCGGACCCTTGCAGCAACCGGGCGAAGCCTTCTTCGACCCCGTACTCGCCCGAGAGCCCGGCGCTGTTGCGCCCGCTCACCAACGCCGGGTCCACCGACAGGTTGACGCCCGCCAGCCCGGCAAACCGGGTCAGCGCCGTGCCCAGGCTGCCGGCAGGCACCTGGTAGCTGCGCCGAGCGGCCTCCTCGGCCTGGCTTGAAGCGATGAAGAAAGGGCTGGCGCTCAGGCTCAGCAGGAGGCTGAGGTTCAACAGCGGGCGCCAGCCGGCGAAGGCCGGGCGCAAACGCAACGGTACAACTGCGGACATGGGGAGGCGCTCTCATTTTGTTCGATTGCCTTGAATGACAAGCGAGACAAAAAAACGGGACAGGCTTCAGGCACTATTTTTTCGAAGCGTCAGGGTGACCCAGTAACGGGTGCGCAGGTGCACGTCCATCGGCAGGCTGGCCGAGAGCAGCGCCAGGATCCGGTCGGTGTTCTCCAGACGGAAACTGCCGGTGACGCGAAGCGACTCCAGGGCTTCGTCCCAGCGCAGTACACCTGGGCGATAGCGGGCCAGATCCCGCAGGAAATCGCCCAGTGGCTGGTCCTGCGTCGTCAGCACGCCGTCGCGCCACCCCAACTGCAACACATCGAAGCGGCGCACCGAGCCTGCGCCCGTGGCCTGGAAGTCGACCTGCTGGCCCGGCTCCAGCCCCAACAGCGGCCCACGCAACGGTTGCACCTGCGCCGCACCGCTGAGCACCGACACCCGGCATTCGTGCTCGCTCAAGCGCAGGCACGCTTCCCCCCGACTGACGCTGATCAACCCATAGGGCGACTGGATCGACAGCGGCGCGTCCCCCACCACCTTGAGGGCCATTTCGCCGCGCAGCAGCACCAGACGCCGCGTGGCGAGGTCCAGGTTCACGGCGCTGTCGGTGTTCAGTTGCAAGGCGCTGCCATCGGCCAGCGCCCAACGTCGCTGCTCACCGGTGGCGGTGTGCAGGTCGGCACGCCAGACATCCAGTGGCAGCTCTCGCCCCAGCAACCAGGCAGTGGGCACCAGCGCCGCGACACCCAATGCCCGCTTGAGCACCGCACGGCGGGCCATGGCCGGGCGATCCAGGGTGGCCATGCCCACGGAAGCCGGGACCGCAGCGAAGCGCTGGCGCAAGCGCAGGGCCTTTTGCCAGGCCGCCTCGTGATGAAGACTGCTGTCGCGCCAGCGTTGCAACGCGGCGGTGTCGAATGCCGCGTCGGCCGACTCCAGCAGTGTCAGCCAATGGGCCGCCGCCCGGGCGGCGTCGCGGGCTTCGGGTGATGGGCCTTGGCGGTTCAAAAGTCCACCAGCAGGCAGTGTTCGTAGGCCTGGGCCATGTAGCGCTTGACGGTCCGCTCGGACACCTGCAAACGCTCGGCGATCTCCCGATAGCCCAGGCCTTCGAGCTGGCTCCAGAGAAAGGCCCGCCGTACCAGGGGCGGCAGGCCGTCGAGCAATTCGTCCAGGGCGTGAAGGGTTTCCAACAGCAACCAACGCTGTTCGGGGGACGGCACGCAGGCTTCGGGCAGGCTCGCCAACGCGTCGAGATACGCCTGCTCCAGGTTGCGTCGGGTGTAGAAGTTGCTCAACAGTCGCTTGCCGACCGTCAGCAGGTAGGCCCGGGGCTCCTGCAGCTCGGCCAAGGCCTGGGAGCTGGCGAGCACGCGCAGGAAGGTATCCTGGCGCAGGTCCGCCGCATCCCAGGCATTGCCCAGGCGCCGTCGCAACCAGTTTTCCAGCCAGCCGCCGTGGTCACGGTACAACGCGTGGAGGGAGTGTTCCGTCGGCGAAGCTGCATCACCCATGTCAAGAAGCCTGTGCAAGGTCTTAAATGAGACTGATTCTAATTAATGTTCATGAACGAATCCAGGCTCTTTGGCTGATGCCCTGCACGCCAGCGAAAAAAACGGCGGGAGCCGAGGCCCCCGCCGATGCGCAGTGCTTGAAGGTGGGCTGACCCAGAGATCAGTGACTGGCGTGCAGCGCCTTGGGCACTTCCGGCATGGCCGAAGAGTGATGGTTGATGATCTTCCACTGCCCGTCGAGGCGCTCGTAGAGGAAGGTATAGCGAGCCTGGACGTTGCGCTTGGAGCCGTCGGCATTGGTCAGGGTGAAGGTGTAGACCCCACTGTCCATGGCCGCATCGGGGCCCATGTGGCGAATTTCCCGGTAGTTGATCTGCCCCACCGGCTTGCCGACCAGGAAATGGTCGAAGTAATCCTGGATCTGCGCCGGCGTGGTGCGCACCTTGTTGGACAGGGTCGGTTGCAGGACCGCATCCGGCGCATAGAGGCCGGTCATCGCGCTGGCGCTGCCAGACTTCAGCGTGGTGTTCCAGCGATCGAACAGCGCGGCAATTTCCTGGTCATTCACGTTCTTGGGCTGTTCGGCCACGGTGCGGTACACGTAGGGCGTGGCATCCACGGCGTGGACAAATGGCGTGGTCAGCAGGAAAAAAGCGGCCAGGGTGAAGGTTTTCATTTTCATCGCAGGGTTCCTTTGGGTTTCAATGGCCCCACTTTGCCGGCCCGCGCTGGCGCCGCCATCGGCCAACCGGTGCCGCTCGCCTATGCCATTCGGCAGATAGGCCCGGTGCCGTCGACACGTTTTAATGACGTCACCGCGAACCCTTGCAGTCTCTTTTCATGCTGGAGCCCCCCATGCAAAGCCCGCCCCATGACCCCGGCAGCGCCCTGGCCATCCGTAGCCAGTACCGGCAATCCCAGAGCCGCGCGGCACGCCTGGGCCTGTTGCTGGGCACCGGGCATGAACTGACCCAGCTGCCCCTGGCACAGATGCGCCAACGCGCCGTGCAGCGGGCCTGCGCGTTCATGGCCATGGACCACGGCCTGCTGCTGGAATGGACACCGGAGGCGCCGGTGCGCGCCATTGCCAGCCACGGCAGCGGCGAGCGCCTGGCACTGCTGGCCAGCTTCGCCCAGCCGCCGTCGCCCGGCCCGCAATGGCAGGAGCACCCTGGCAGCGCCCTGCCCCAGGTCTTGCGGGTGCCGTTGCGCGCCTCCGACGGCGCGGTGTTCGGGGCGTTGATGCTGGGCAACAGCGTGGCCCTCGGGGCGCCGGACACCGAGGACATCGAGTCGCTGCAACTGCTGGCGACCCTGCTGGCGGCGCACCTGGAAAACAGCCGGCTGCTCGAAGCGCTCCAGGCCCGCGAGCGCACCATGTCGGAGCTGGTCCATCGCCTGTTCAGCGCCCAGGAGGCCGAGCGCAAGCGCGTCGCCTACGACCTGCATGACGGCCTGGCGCAGAACCTGGCCGGGTTGCATCAGCGCCTGCAAGGGTTCGCCGGGCGCTGCCCGACCTTGCCGCCGGCGCTGGCCAGCGAGTTGCGCACGATTCTCGACCTGGCCCAGGGCTGCGTCGGCGAAGGCCGGCAATTGATCGGCGGCTTGCGTCCCCACGTGCTCGATGACTTCGGCCTGTACAAGGCGGTCGACAAGGAAGCCGACCGCCTGCGAGAGGCCGGCCTGGCGGTGACCTGGGCCGAACACAGCACCGCCCGCCTGCCCGGCCACGCCGAGATCGCCCTGTTCCGCATCGCCCAGGAAGGCATCAATAACATCCTCAAGCACGCCCAGGCCCGGCACGTGAGCCTGGCGCTGGCAGTGGGCGATGATTACGCGGCGCTGCGGGTGGAAGATGACGGTCGCGGCTTTGCCCTGGAACAACCCATCGAGGCCTGTCACCTGGGCCTGGCGGCCATGCAGGAACGGGCCAGCCTGCTGGGCGGCCAGCTGTCGTGCATCAGCCAGCCCGACGCAGGCACCCGACTGTTGGCCCGCGTGCCACTGCCGGCCCAGGGAGTACAGCCATGAACCGTCCCCTGCGCCTGTTGCTGGCCGACGATCACGAAGTCACTCGCACCGGGTTTATCAGCATGTTGGCCGGCAGCCCGGGGTTCGAGGTCGTCGGCCAGGCCCGCGATGGCCAGGAAGCCCTCGACCTGTGCGAACGGTTGCAACCGGACATCGCGATCCTCGACATCCGCATGCCGGTCCTCAACGGCCTGGGGGCGGCGCGCATCCTGCAGCAGCGCCAGCCGGGCATCAAGGTGGTGATCTTCACCATGGACGACAGCCCCGATCATCTGGAAGCTGCCATCGGCGCGGGTGCGGTCGGTTACCTGCTCAAGGACGCCAGCCGCGATGAAGTCCTCTACGCCCTCATGCGGGTCGCCGCGGGCGAAGAAGCCCTGAACAGCTCAGTCAGTGCCCGCCTGCTGCGACGCATGGCCGAACGCGGTGCCACGGGCGCGGCGCCTGTCCAGGCCCTGACTGCCCGGGAACGCCAGGTGCTGGGCCTGGTGGCAGCCGGTTTCAGCAATCGGGAGATCGGCGAAAAACTCGGCATCGCCTCCGGCACCGCCAAGGCCCACGTGGAGCGCGTCATCGGCAAGCTCGGCGCCGCCGACCGGACCCAGGCCGCCGTGCGCGGCGTGGCGCTGGGGCTGGTGGCGCAGCCTTCGGGGCAGTGGCCATGAGGTTCCTCGCCGCTCGCCGTTGGGCCGACCTGCCGTTGCGCGGCAAGGCCCTGGTGGTGATCTCGCTGCCGCTGGTGGTCCTGTTGCTGTCGCTGGTGCTGATCTACATCACCGAACGCCAGACCGCACGCGCCGAGGAGGACGTGCGCCGGGTGTTGCTCGTGCAGGGCGATATCCAGACCGTGCACACCCTGCTGGCCGAAGCGGCGGCCAGCGTGCGCGGCTACCTGCTGACCCGCCGCGAGGACTTCCTGCCCAGCTACGAGCAGGCCACGCCGCTGATCCAGGCCGCGTTGCAGCGCTTGGACCACAATATCCGCGATGCCCGGATGCGCGAGCACCTGCAGACCATCACCCCGCTGATCGCCGACAAGCTCGCCGGACTGGTTGCGTTGCGCGCCAACCACGGCGACGACCCCGGAGCCATCACCGCCATCCTGATCGAGAACAAGCAGGTGCTGGACGTCTTGCGCGAGCAGATCAGCGCCATGCGCATACGCGAAGACGCCCTGCTCGCCGACCGCAGCGCCGCCGCCTCGGCCACGCGCATGCGCCTGTTGTTCGCCACCTTGCTGGCCGCCGTGTGCGGCCTGCTGGGGGCGATTGTCGCGGTGCTGTTCTTGTCCAAGGGCATCGTCGCCCGGGTGCAGCAGGTGCAAGGCAACGCCCAACGCCTGGCGCTGGGCCAACCCTTGCTGCCGCAGCCGCCGGAGCAGGATGAGATCGGCCAGCTCGGCACGCGCCTGATCGAGGCCGGACAGTTGCTGGCCGAACGCGAACGGGCGCTGCGCGACAACGAGGAACGCCTGCGCCTGATCATCGATGGCGTGAAGGACTACGGGATCTTCGCCCTCGATGCCCAAGGCCACGTCACCACCTGGAACGTCGGGGCCGAGCGGATCAAGGGCTACACCGAGCAGGAGATCCTCGGCCGGCACTTTTCCCTGTTCTACCTGGCCGAGGAGTGCCCGGAGCACCCGGACATGGCTTTGCGCGAGGCCACCCGGGACGGGCACTACATGGAGGAAGGCTGGCGCTGTCGCAAGGACGGCAGCCGTTTCTGGGCCAGCGTGGTCATCACCGCCCAATACGACAGCACCGGCGCGCTGCGCGGTTTTTCCAAGATCACCCGCGACATCACCGACCGCCGCGCCGCCGAGATCGCGCTGCGCACGGCGCGCGAAGAAGCGGAAAGCGCCAGCCGGGCCAAGAGCGAGTTTCTTTCGCGCATGAGCCACGAACTGCGCACGCCGCTGAACGCGATCCTCGGCTTCGCCCAGTTGCTGGACATGGATTCCAACGCCGGCCAGCGGCCCCAGGTCAGTCACATCCTGCGTGCCGGCCAGCACCTGTTGGCGTTGATCAATGAAGTGCTGGACATCGCTCGGATCGAAGCCGGACGCCTGCCATTGAACATCGAGCCGATCGCCCTGGCGACGGTGTTGCACGAAGCCCTGACGCTGGTCTCTCCCATGGCGGCCGATGCCGGCATTCGCCTGGTCGAGTTGCCGCCCCTGGCTGACGACAGCGGCGTGCTCGCCGACCGCCAGCGCCTGGTGCAGGTGCTGCTCAACCTGCTGTCCAACGCCATCAAGTACAACCGCCCCGGCGGTGAGGTGCGCATTGAAGTGAGCGTGCGGCAGCGACAGGTGAGCATCGCCGTCATCGACACCGGCCAGGGCATCGACCCGGCCCTGATGGACCAGTTGTTCAAGCCTTTCGAGCGCCTGGGGGCCGATCCCAAGGTCGAAGGCACCGGCCTGGGATTGTCCTTGAGCAAAAGCCTGCTGGAAATGATGCAGGGCCAGCTCCAGGTCCACAGCGAGCCGGGCCACGGTTGCTGCTTCACCCTGCAATTGCCCGCCGCCCAGGTGGCCGGCGCCGGCCTGCCGCCCATCGCCACCCTGGCAGCGCCCCACGCGCCGGTCGAATACCAGGGCAAGGTGCTGTGCATCGAGGACAACCTGTCGAGCCTGGCACTGATCGAGACCCTGATGCAGCGTCGCCCCGGCATCCAGCTGTTGTCGAGCATGCAGGGCCAGTTGGGCCTGGACCTGGCTCGCCAGCACGCCCCGCAGATGATCCTGCTGGACGTCACCCTGCCGGATCTGGAAGGCCTGGAAGTCTTGCGTCGACTGCGCCAGTCAGCGGCCACCGCATCCACGCCGGTGCTGATGATCACCGCCGACGCCAGCGACCTGACCCACCGCGCCCTGCGCGAGGCCGGCGCCACGGCCATCCTGACCAAACCTATTCATATCCAGGCCTTTCTGGGCCACCTCGAACAGTATCTACCGGAGCCCGCATGAATCGCGACTTGCGCATCCTGATCGTCGACGATCAACGCCCCAACCTGGACTTGATGGAACAACTGCTGGCCCGCGAAGGCTTGCACAACGTGCTCAGCAGCACCGAGCCGTTGCGCACCCTCGACCTGTTCAACAGCTTCGAGCCGGACCTGGTCATCCTTGATCTGCACATGCCGGCGTTCGATGGCTTTGCCGTGCTGGAACAGCTCAACCGGCGCATCCCGGCCAACGACTACCTGCCGATCCTGGTACTGACCGCCGATGCCACCCGCGACACCCGCCTGCGCGCCCTCGCCCTCGGCGCCCGAGACTTCATCAGCAAGCCCCTGGACGCATTGGAAACCATGCTGCGCATCTGGAACCTGCTGGAAACCCGGGCGCTCTACAAGGCCTTGCGCGAATTGATACCGTCCCAGCAGATCGAGCTGCTCAGACAGCATCGACCCACTGCCGAGTCTCGCTAGCGCGATGGCGGTCAACGCAGAGCCCGGTAGACGCATGTCCCTGTGGCGAGGGAGCTTGCTCCCGCTCGGTTGCGCAGCGACCGCCAGCAGAGCTGGCAGACCAGGAAAAGACCGCGCGCTCAATGCCCGCGAATGTAATGCTCCAACTGCCGAATCAGGTCTGCTTGTTCAACGATAGCTTGCTTGACCAGGTCACCAATCGACAACAGACCGATCAACTGGCCGTTATCCAGCACCGGCAGGTGCCGCAGGTGGCTGTCGGTCATGACTTCCATGCAGCGCTCGATGCTCTGCTGGCTGTCGGCGGTGATCACCGGCGTGCTCATGATGGTGCGCACCGGGGTGCCCACGGACGAACGCCCGTGCAGGACCATTTTGCGTGCGTAGTCACGCTCGCTGAACACCCCCACCACCTGCCCGTCTTCGATCACCGGCAAGGCCCCGACATTCTTCTCGGCCATGATCTGCAACGCTTCGAGCACGGTCTGTTCCGGCGCGATGCTGTGGACCTGCTGGTGCAGCACACTTTTGAGTTTCACCAGTTGAGCGGCGGTTTTCATGGCAAATTCCCGGTTTGAAATAATGGCGTGCTTGTAAATCCTTGGATGGCAAGGGCGCTTGCGCCCTCGCCATCCCGTGCTCGCAGGTCAGCTTTCACCAATCTCCACCACGTCACCGTTCAAGCGCACCGGCCATACTCGCAGGCGCTGCTCCGGGTATTCCAGGCAATGGCCGTCTTCCAGGCGAAAATGCTGCTTGTACATCGGCGAGGCAATCACCAGCTCGCCCTTGATGCTGCCCAACAGGCCGCGGCCGATGACATTCGCACCCGACTTGGGGTCGCGATTGTCGAGGGCGTACAACGGCTTGTCCTGCTGCTCAGGCAGGTACAGCAGCGCAACCTGGCTGCCCTCGTGCCAGGCGACCACGCCGGAGTTGGCCACCAGGTCCTCGCGGCTGCACAGTGCGCGCCATTGCACAGGCGCCTGGGCGACTTCGCGAGTGGAAAGACGAACGACGTTTGACTGGCTCATCAGAGCACCTCCTCGGTGACGGGAATCAGGTGAAGTTCGCCGGCATGAACCGGCCGGCGCTGGCCGCGTTCCCTGACGAAATGAACGTCCGGATCGCCGCGGCCATCGTTGACGAAGGTCCGGAAACGCTTGAGCTTGTCCGGATCCTTGAGGGCGTTGGCCCATTCGCATTCGTAGCGGTCGACCACCAACTGCATCTGGGCTTCGAGCTCGGCGCCCAGGCCCAGGCTGTCGTCGATGATTACGTCCTTGAGGTAGTCCAGGCCGCCCTCCAGGCTTTCGCGCCAGACCGAGGTGCGTTGCAGCTTGTCGGCGGTGCGGATGTAGAACATCAGGAAGCGATCGATGTAGCGGATCAGCGTGGCGTCATCCAGGTCGGTGGCGAACAGTTCGGCATGGCGTGGACGCATGCCGCCGTTGCCCGCCACATAGAGGTTCCAACCCTTCTCCGTGGCGATCACGCCAACGTCCTTGCTCTGTGCTTCAGCGCATTCGCGGGTGCACCCGGAAACGGCGAACTTGAGCTTATGCGGCGAACGCAGGCCTTTGTAGCGATCCTCCAGGGTCAGGGCCATCTGCACGCTGTCCTGCACGCCGTAGCGGCACCAGGTGCTGCCCACGCAGGACTTCACCGTGCGCGTGGATTTGCCGTAGGCATGACCGGTCTCGAAGCCGGCTTCGATCAACTCGGCCCAGATGTCCGGCAACTGGTGCAACTGGGCGCCGAACAGATCGATGCGTTGGCCGCCGGTGATCTTGGTGTAGAGGTCGTATTTCTTCGCCACCACGCCGATGGCGATCAGTTTGTCCGCCGTGATCTCGCCCCCGGCAATGCGCGGCACCACCGAATAGGTGCCGTTCTTCTGCATGTTCGCCATGAACGTGTCATTGGTGTCCTGCAACGGCACCAGGGACGGGTCCATGATCGGCTGGTTCCAGCACGACGCCAGGATCGAACCCACCGCCGGTTTGCACAGGTCGCAACCGGTGTGGCCACGACCGTGCTTGGCCAGCAGCTCATCGAAACTGATGATGCCTTCCACCCGCACCAGGGCGTACAGCTCCTGGCGGGTGTAGGCGAAGTGTTCGCACAGGCTCTTGTCGACGCTGACGCCACGGGCGATCAGCTCGTGTTCGAACACCTGCTTGACCAGGGCAGCGCAGCCCCCGCAACCGGTGCCGGCCTTGGTGTCGCACTTGAGTTGGCCAAGGTCCGTGCAGCCACTGTCGATGGCCGAACAGATCGAACCCTTGGTGACGTTGTGGCACGAACAAATGGTTGCCGCGGCGGGCAATGCGGCCGGGCCCAGGGTCGGCGCGCCTTCGGAGGACGGCAGGATCAGGCTGGCCGCGTCCTTGGGCAACGCGATGCCGTTCTGCATGTACTGCAGCAAGGTGTCGTAGTAACTGTTGTCACCCACCAGCACCGCGCCGATCACGCGCTTGCCGTCGGCGTCCACCACCAGGCGCCGGTAGCTGGCGCTGGTTTCGTCGATGAACTGGTAGCTGCGCGAACCCGGCGTATTGCCTTGGGCGTCGCCAATGGAGCCAACGTCGACCCCAAGCAACTTGAGCTTGGTAGACATATCGGCGCCGGTGAAGGCTTCGCCGTGCTCACCGCACAGTTGCGCGGCGACGCTGCGGGCCATCTGGTAACCCGGAGCGACTAGACCGAAAATGCTGCCGTTCCAGGCCGCGCACTCGCCGATGGCGTAGATGTCCGGGTCGCTGCTCAGGCATTGATCGTCGATCACCACGCCGCCGCGCGGGCCGATGTGCAGGTCGCTTTGGCGCGCCAGGGCGTCCTGGGCGCGAATCCCGGCGGAAAACACGATGAGGTCGGTTTCCAGGAAGTCGTCGCTGCCGAAATTCATCCGATAGCGGTACTGTTCGCCGGCGCTGATGGACTGGGTGCCCTTGGACAGGTGCACGCCGACGCCCAGCGATTCGATACGGGCCTTGAGGGCCAGGCCACCTTGCGGGTCCAACTGCACCGGCATCAGACGCGGGGCGAATTCCACCACATGGGCTTCGAGGCCGAGACTCTTGAGGGCATTGGCCGCTTCCAGCCCCAACAGCCCGCCACCGACCACCACGCCACGCCGGGCATTGTTGGCGGCGGCCCGGATGGCATCCAGGTCTTCCAGGGTGCGGTAGACCAGGCAGGCGTCCCCTTCGGCGCCGTCGATCGGCGGCACGAACGGGTAGGAACCGGTGGCAAGCACCAGTTTGTCGTAGCTGATGCGCTCGCCGGCGGTGACGACCTGACGGGCCTGGCGGTCGATCTCCAACACCGGCACGCCCAAGTGCAGCGTGACGCCAGGCGTCTTGTACAGCGCGGCTTCGCCCAGGGCCAGGGATTCGGCGTCGCGGCCGGCGAAATACTCGGACAGGTGCACGCGGTCATAGGCGCGCATCGGCTCTTCGCTGAACACATGCAGGCGGTAATGATTGAGGGCACCGCGCTCCACCAGTTGTTCGACGCAATGATGGCCGACCATGCCATTGCCGATCACGATCAGCGTTTGCAGCTTGTTCAGAGACGCAACGTTGGAATTCATAAAAGCACCCGACAAAAGCCCATCACGATTTTTGAAAGCAAAAAAAAGACGCCTGAAACCTTGCGGTTCCAGGCGTCTTTGCCTGTTCTGTGCGGTATCGACCCGGCGACTGCGCCCCGATCTACCGATATCCCCCGGCCTGCTGGCGCTCGATCTTCGTTGACCGACGGGGCTGCCCACTCGAGTGTGTTCGCGGTGGGCCTGGACAGGCTCTTGCAGCGAGCGTGCCAACCCACGCATCGCAACGCTGCACGCCGTTGCAGCCCTTGCGGGCATGGGTTTACGGGCACCGGCGCCGGGGCTGCAAGCATTCAGGCCTCAGGCCAACGATTGCATTCCCATGGTGCGAGCCGGTGCAGTTGGCTTCATAAAAGTGCAGCCTGCCGGTGCACGGCAGACCTCATCCTTTGAAGAGGCAGCCGCTATTCGCGGGCAAGCCCGCTCCCACAAGGGATTTGGGATATACGCAGCCTTTGCATACCGCCCAATCCTGTGGGAGCGGGCTTGCCCGCGAAGACGGCGGCACATTCAGCCTCTTCATGACAGACACACCGCATTCGCGGGCAAGCCCGCTCCCACAGGGGCTGGCGCTGTTTGGGTTCTTTCACAAACAGCGGCTATACGGCCCGAGACGACCTCAGAGTGCCCGCCCCCGGGCCGCCGACAGCGGAGCATCGCGCCCATAGACATCGGGGATGTACACCGCCTGGCCTTGGCTGTCCGCCTGCACGGTCCAGTAACCCAGCAGGATCGGCACCGGCTTGGCCAACCTGAACTCGTGGGTCAGTTCGGTGGCCAGCAGCGTGTCGGTGCGGTCGCGCTCGGCCGGGGTCACCAGCAGGTCCCGCAGGTGCAGCACTTGCTCGATGCGCACGCAACCCGAGCTGAACGCCCGTGGCCCTTTGCTGAACAAGGCCTGGCTGGGGGTGTCATGCAAGTACACCGAGAACGGATTGGGAAAGCGAATCGCCATTTTTCCCAGCGGGTTCTTCGGGCCGGGATCCTGGCGCAGCATGAGGTTGCCCGGATGCTCCCAGTCGATCTGCTCGGCGGTCAACGGCAGGCCATCACGGTCGAGGATCTTCAGGTTGTGCCGGTTGAGGAATTCCGGGTCGCGACGGATCTCGGGCAGCTTGTCCTCGCGCATGATGGTCGGCGGGATGGTCCAGGTCGGGTTGAGCGTCAGGCGGGTGACCCGGGATTTGAGCAGCGGTGTCTGCCGTTGGGCACGTCCCACCTGGGTACGCGTCTGCCAGACCGGCGCACCACCCTGGTAGACCGTCAACTGGGCGGCCGCAACGTTGACCAGGACGCTGTCGGGCTCAAGGTCCTGGGCCAGCCAGCGCATGCGTTCAAGGTTGATGCGCAACTGCTCGCGGCGCATCGCCGGGCTGATGTTCAACTCGGTGACCGTCCACGGCCCTACCACCCCATCGGCTTGCAGCGAATGCTGGAGCTGGAAGCGCTTCATCGCGTCCACCAACGTGGGGCTGTAGTGCTCGTCATCCACGGTCGGCGGCGCGCTCAGGTAGCCTTCGTTGTACAACCGTTGGGCCAGGGCCGGGATGCGGGCATCCTGTTTGTCCGGTTGCAGCAACGGACCGCCGGGCACCGGTTGCCAGTCGGCCAACGGCTGTTGGCGCAATCGCGCATAGAGGCTGCGCAGGTTGCGATACAACTCCAGGTTCGGCCGCGCCTGCTCGAATGCCTTGGCCAGGTCCTGCACGCCGGGCACGGCAATGGCCAGCACCAGGGCCGGACGGTCGACGGCTTGTGGGTCGGCTTTCCACACCGGCTCCAGCCGGTCCTGGGGCAAATAGCCGAAGCGCAGCTCGTACAAGGCTTGCAGGTAGCGCTGAGTGATGGCGATGTCGACGCAATGGGCGCCCTGCAGCGAACCGGCGGCGGGCAAGCCGTAGCGCGCCGGATCCAGCCCGTCATCGGCCAGTTGCTGCAACTGCTGGTGCAACGCCTCCAGTCGCTCGTCGGTCGACCAGACCTCCTGGCCTGCGTTTTGCTGATAGAACGCCTGCAAGTTGATCATCGTCGAAAAGTCGACGCTGGCCGCGACTTCCGGGCATGTGACCGACAGTTGCGCCAGTGTGGTCTGCACCAGCGCCGGGTCGCCGTCCTCGGCTGTTGCGACCAATGGCGCGGTGAGCAACAAAAGGCTCAGGTAACATGCGGATTTTTTGAACAACTGCTTTACTCCACTCCATGGCCGTCTCGTTGACGGTCAAACATTGCGACAGGTACGACCCGCCATTATGCAAACGAACAAGACCGGACGGGATGCCGCACACACACACCGCCGTGGGAATTTTTCAATCGTGTCGGGCCTGGTGCGCCGACTCGGCCTGGTCATGACCGCATTGGGCATCACGTGCAGCCCGGCGCTGGCTGGCCAGCCCAATTCCCAACTCCTTTACAACAGCCTCGCCCACGCGGCGCCGGAACTCAATCCCCAGGCGTTGAAAAGTGCCTTGAGTGCCATGCAATGCGCCGTCGCCAACGGTGCTACCCAGGCCCGCCACCTGGCAGTGATCGACTATTCGCAACCGTCCACGGCGCGCCGCCTGTGGATCTTCGACCTGCGCCAGAAAAAACTGGTGCTACGCGACCTGGTGGCCCACGGACAGAAATCCGGGGAAAATTTCGCCACGCAATTCTCCAATCAACTGGGCAGCTACCAGTCCAGCCTGGGCCTGTTTCGTACCCAGGAAAGCTACCAGGGCACCCACGGCTACTCGCTGCGCATGGACGGCCTGGAGCCGGGCTTCAACGACCAGGCCCGCGACCGGGCGATCGTGATCCACGCCGCCGACTACGTGAACCCGCTGTGGAGCGCGCGCCAGGGCCGTATCGGCCGCAGCCAGGGCTGCCCAGCGGTGCGTCCCAAGGTGGCACGCCAGGTCATCGACAAGCTCAAGGATGGGCAATTCATGTTTTCCTGGTACCCGGACCCGAGCTGGCTCAAGCGTTCCGCCTACCTGAACTGCCGGCCACAACAGGTGGCGAGCATCCTGGCGACCCGTGGCGGTTGAACCGAGCGGTAAATCGCCTCGCCACAAGGATTGCACCTGACCGGGCTATCGCTAAAATGCCGGCCTTTCGACTCGCCGGCGTTGCCTGATGAACCCTGAAGCCCTTCACACCCTGCAGACCCATTTGCTGACCGCCCTGTCCTGCGTGCCGGCAGAAACCCGCCGCCTGTTCCATGGCCGGGGGCGTTGCTGGCCGGGGTTGGAGCAGCTCACCGTCGATTGGCTCCAAGGCGTGGTGTTGGTCTCGGTGTTCAAGGAACCGGAACCGGCACAGTGGCAAGGCCTGTTGTCGACCCTGCTCGCCCTCACGACTACGCCGGCCTGGCAACAGAGCCAGGCCCATACCCTGGCGGTGCAACACCGTTACCTGCCGCAGAGCCTCACCCAGTGGCTGGTGGGCGAGCCCATCGACGAATGGACTCTGACCGAAGGTGGCCTGCGTTACCGGATCGACCTGGGCAAGAAGCAGAACAACGGCCTGTTCCTCGACATGCGCTATGGCCGCGACTGGGTACGCACCCACGCGGCGGGCAAACGCGTGCTGAACCTGTTCGCCTACACCTGTGGTTTTTCGGTGACGGCCATCGCCGGCGGCGCGCAGCACGTGGTCAACCTGGACATGTCCCGCGCGGCCTTGAGCCGCGGCCGCGACAATCATCGCCTGAACGGTCATGACCTGGGCCAGGTGAGTTTCCTCGGCCACGACCTGTTCAAGTCCTGGGGCAAGGTGATCAACAGCGGACCCTACGACCTGGTGATCATCGACCCGCCGACCTTCCAGAAAGGCAGTTTCCTGCTGACCAAGGATTACCAACGGGTGCTGCGCCGGCTGCCGGAACTGTTGACTGCCGACGGCACCGTCCTGGCGTGCAGCAATGACCCGGCCACCGGCACAGACTTTCTGATCGACGGCGTCACCCGCGAAGCCCCCGGGCTGGCCTTCAGCGAACGCCTGGCCAACCCGCCGGAGTTTCCCGACATCGACCCTCAGTGCGGCCTGAAGGCGCTGGTCTTCAAAGCGGCAGCACCGGCCACCAGACATTGACCAGGCTTGCAGTCACTCGACGTACCAATGCCTCGATCTCCCGACTCTTGACCGAGCGATAAATGGCCATGGTCCGGCGCAGTTGGTCTTCGGTGAGGGTCACCGGCCGGCCCGCCGTCCAATCCACGTCCGCCACCGCTTCCAGCCTGACGCGGCGCCAGACCGTTTGCCCGTCCTCCATGATCGACTCCCAGGCACTGGGCAGGTCGGCCTCCGGGTGCGCCAGGTTGTCCAGCATGACCTGGGGCCATCGCGAGGGATCCACAGGCCCGCTGAAGGCGTCCACCAGGTCATCATCGACCGCTTCCCAGAGCGCCAGTCCTTCGGACCACTCCTGGGACATCAACCCCAGGTAGGGTCGCCAGGTCATTTCGCCGATGCGCGGGTCCTGGTCGTTGCTGTTGAAGGTGTCCTGGGCATCGCTGAGCCAGTCGGTGAACGCGTCGCGGTTCATGTGTCCCTGACGTTGCACGGCGTCGGGGTAGCGTCCCGTCAGCGCTTGGTCCCAAAGGGTGTGGTGAGTGTTCAGAAAAGTCCCGAACGGCGGGCCACGTCGGACCAGGCGGGCGTGCATCACCGACTCGAACATCAGGAAATGCATTTCCAGCTCGGCCAGGTCGGGCGGCTGCCTGTCGAGGCTGCGAACATGCAGGCGTGCGCGCAGTTGCTGCAATTGCTGGTCGAAATCGCCCAGTTGCGTCGGCAGGTTGACGTAGACGTCGCGATAGTTGACGTACTGCCGCATCACGCTCGCCGCTCTCTCACGGTCAGCGAACGTCAACCCGGTCGGCGAACGACCGTCGGCGGCCTGGATGCCGGAGGAGAACCAGTCGATGAACCGACGCATCGCGGGATCATCACGGGCCACTTCCAGCGCCCTTTGCAAGGGAGGAGAAATGTACAGCCAGTCATCGATGCTGTAGCGGAAAGCGTCGGGCATCAAATCGCGAAGCGACACGATTTGCGCGCTGGGCAATGGATTATCGTCGAGCCAGATTCCCAGTGTCTCCTCATTGGTCAAGCGGCGCAGCGCAGGCAGCAGGTCGTCCTCGATATTACTGATCCGGTTGTCCCGCAGATCGACAACGAACATGTCAGGAAAAAAGTTCTGCTCGGTATGCCTGGCCAACACCGACAGCACCTGCGGCGGCACCCGATCCAGCCTGGACCTCGCCAGTTCCAGCTCCAGCAGGCTCGTAAGTTCGGGCAACGCTGGTAAATCCCGGCAATTGTTTTCGCTCAGGCGCAGCTCCCGTAACGCCGTGGCCGTGCGCAGGAAGGCGCTGCCCTGCTCATCCAGGCGCAGCCCACAGCGCATCAGGTTCAAGGTCCGCAAGCCCGGTACCGCACTGGTCAGGGCTTGTAGCTGCTCAGCCGTAAAACTCAGGTTGTCGGTCCATACGACCTCACGCAAGGACGGTAGCGCGGACAGGCTGCTGATGGCCGCAAGCACCTGGGCGCTGGTGCCCGCCTCTGCACCGCTGCTGATGCCTGACAGGTTCAAGGTCCATAAAGGAACGGGCATTTCGCTGCCCAACAATGGCGCGAACACATTCGCGTTCAGATGCAGCGGATTGTGCTCCAATGACAGGTCGACCAACGTGGACAACTCAGCCACCGCCGTCGGGATGCTGGTGAGGTGATTGCCGTGCAGGTTCAGCGTGTCGATCTGGGGGAACATACGCAGAAAGTCCGAAGGATCCTCCATCAGGCCCGCGTTGCTCAAGATCACCGCTTCGATATGCTCGAAACGAACGCTGACCGGCGGCAGCCGACCCAGGGTGACGTTTTCTATTCGCAGCACCAACTCGCTGCCTTCTCGACCCGGATCCGGTGCGCGCTGCCACGCACGACGGATTCTCCTGGCAATCAGCCGCCGTTGTGCAATCAGCGTCTCGCGGTCCAGGGCCTGCTCGACCGGGTGATGGAAGCCTTCATGATCCGTCCACTGGCGCAGCTGTTCGTCCAGCGTGGCCCAGTCGCTTTCCAGGCGACTGACCAGTTCACCGATGCTGATGCCCTGGATTTCAGCCTGGTTGGCCAGACCTGACCGCAGTCGTTCGAGGCCGCCCCCAGCGTGCGCGGGATAAAGCCGCTCAAGACGCTGATTCAAACTGTCGATCCATTCTTGCAACCCGAGCCTACCGCGGCCGCTGAGCGGATACACCAGGTGTCCGTTCAACCACTGTGGCTTGGAGCCGAGGCTGCCCTGGCGGCGCATCGACAGATAGGAGCGAAGGGCTTGGCGATCGTCCAGGGCTTGAACCAACAGTTGGCTGCGCAGTTTGGCCGCCTCCCAGATGTTCAAGCCCAATGCGCCGCGGGCATCGTCCGGCATGGCTCTCAACAGCGCCTCCTCCAGGCTCAAGGCGCTGGCCAGCTCTTCACCGGTTTCGTCGAAGGGACGATACAGGTCGCCTTCCTGACGGATCACTTTCAACGGCCCGGAGCCCCCCAGTTCGAGCGGGCCCGGCAGCTCGCGTAACCACAGGCGCAGGTACACGCGGCCCTTCAACCCAGGCGCCTTGGCGAGCAGGCTGATGACGATGCGATCGCGGTCGAGCGTACTGTCGCCGCGCTCCAGCGCCCGCAGGGCCCGGCTCAGGCGCAGCTCGCGCAAGGCTTCGGCGCACTGGGTGCCGAGGTTCTCAGCAACCCGCCCCTCCAGCAGGCTCAGCCGATCATTGCCCGCCACTTCGTAGACCAGCTCGTTGGCGATGGACTCCGGCAGACCCGGGAACGCCCTGGCCAGGGGCACGGCCAGGGGTTCAAGCTGGACAGACCTGACCATCGCCAGGGTCACCCGTCGGGCGCTTCTTTCCAGGTGTGCGGCCCAACGCCCGGCCAACAGACGACTGCGCTCCAGCGGCGGCAACCCGAGACTGTTTTGTCCCAGCAGCGCACTTTGTTCATTGACGCTCAAGTCATCCAGGACCCGCGCGGCCCACGCGTCGCTGGCAAGGTCCATTTTGCTCAGCAGGATAAACCGCGTGTCGCTCATGCTGCCCACGGGATAAAGCGTGACGCCATCGTGATAACGCAGCGTTGTGTTCTTCGGCCAGCCCGGCAGTTCCGCGAGGGTCTGGACGATGCGAAAATGCCTGCCCTGGGGCGCTTCACCCCGGCGCAGGCGCTCGATGGTGTAGCGCACCCATTGCCAGTTCCGCGCCTCATCCAGCGCGTCGGCCAATATCGCCGGCATCGGTCGCGCCTCGACTTGCAGGAAGCGCAGATGCGCCTCGCTGATGCCGACCCGACGTTGCACCGCGAGAATCGTCGCGTCGTCCAGATCGGCAGGCGTCTGGTCAAAGGTGCGCAACAGCCCCAGGTTGTCGCGCTGCATCGGGTTGCGATGAGCCCACTGCCAACCACGGCTGCGGCTCCATTCCAGCGGCGGCGTCACGCCCCGATGCCCGGACGGCAGGCGCAGACTCAGATTATCCCGGGTTCCCTGCACCTCGAAGTAGCGATCCTCGATACGCACCCAGGCTTCGTCCGTGGTGCGCCAGACACCCCAGGCGTCCTGCTCGGCCTCCCGCGGTGGCAAGCGCTGCGCTTCGAAGGGACGCACGTCGCCATTCCACAGACGGGTGGTGCCGTCAGCCACCGGCATCGGCTCGATGGCCCCGCCGATGAAGCCCAGGTAGGCACCTTGTGCGACCCCGAACAACACGTTGAAGATATGCTCGATGCCTTCCTGCGCGTGGCCTTCGTTGAAGGCCTGGATACCTTCGAAGATTTCGTACACCAGGCGCACCCCGCCCACCGCCGCTGCCACCATGCCAATGGGTGCGCAAAATGGGAAAAAAGTCGTGGCGAGCATCAGTGAGCGCTCCACCAGGTTTTCCCAATACGCGAACTTCGCCAGCCACGCCCGCCAATCCTGATCCTGGGTCGGCACCATCAGCGCCGCAGCGTTACCCAGCGTATGGCCACGCCATTCATGGTAGGCGGCGTACCAATGATCCTCGCGCATCTCATTCAGGCTCCAGGGCACCTTGGGCACGGGAATGCGGATGCGCCGGGGGTTGTCGTCCTCGCCCCGTTCCCCCTCGCGCCAACCGGTGATGCGCGCGTGGATTTCCTGGAAGAGATTGGGATTGTCCGTGATCGTCCATTCCACTTGGTCATGCAGGGCTGGGCCCAGGCTGGCCTGCAGACGCTGAGGAAAATACTTCACCAGACCCTGGCGATAACGACGCTTGCGCACCCGTTCAGTCAGCTCCGCCGACAGCGCCTGCAAACTGGCGAACTGCTTGAGCGGCGCCACCCTGTCGTGGGGCATGTGCAGGACGATCGGACGAACGCCGTTGGCGTCCCCCGCCAGCCCCCAGTACACCCGAACGCCGAACAATGGCGCCCCCAGCAGCTCCAAGGCCTTGACCTCGCAGGCCAAGGGCACCACAGGCTGCTCTTCGAGATGGACGCCCGCGTAGGCCAGCAACCGCTCGCCCGTAGCGTCCAGGCGTCCGTCCAGTTTGGCCTCGTAGGCATCGTGGAGCAGTTGGCTGCGTGCATAGGCGATGTAGGCCTTCGCCACGCCGGGGAGTTGGCCGGTGATGCGCGGGAGCTTGTGTTCAAGTATCTGCCGGTAGGCTCCGCCGACGTCCATCTGCCGACAAAGGTTGGCGAAGCTGGCCGGGCTCATGCCCAGGGGCGCGCTGTCCGATGGGGCATCGCCGTGGCCGAACTCCCCTCGCCGGCCCTGGATGAACAGCTCGCCTTTCTGGTCGAAATCCCCGCCGGCAACCGCGTCGACAGGCGAATAGTTGGCCATGGCCGCCTCGATCACGGACATCGACGGATCGCTCACGGAAGGCCCGCGTCGCACCCGTGCCCGGCGCAACGCGTCGGTGACGCTGCCGCCGCCATTGACCAGGTGCCAGCCTTGCACCTGCGGCTGCACCTTGAGCCGGTCGAGGGTGAAGGCGTAAGGCGAAGGCAGGTCGGCCAGCAACGCGTTCAAGGCGTCGCTGTCGCGCTGCAACTGCCGGGTAAGCGCCTTGAAACGTTGCTGCCGGGGCCGTGTGGCCTGCTTCAACCAGGCGGGCAGCCTGGCTTCGATGAACTCGACATGGGTATCGAGGGTAGACATGGTGGACCTCCATCCTTGGGGGCAATGCGTCGTTCGACGGGTAGCGCCGGCCGAGCCGGCGCGAACTCGATGCTCCAAGAAAAGGCCGCTGTTTAAAACTCTCCAACCGTTGCAAGGGGTTGCCGGCGCCGGGCGTCTAAACCAACAGCGTCAACCACGCCGACAGCAACAGCAGCACTGCCATGGCCCGATTGAATCGCCCCATCGCCACGGCGGACCGACAGAACTTCGCGGCGCCAAGGCCCAGGCAGGCCCAGACGGTCAGGCACGGAATGGAAATCGCGAAAAATGCCAGGGACAGCCAGAGCACCCGCACCGTGCGGTCGGCGTCGGTGCCGGCAAACACGCTGACCACCGCCAGCGCCATCATCCAGGTCTTGGGGTTCACCAGTTGCAACGCGGCGGCGCCCGCCAGGCCCAGGCGCGGGCCTTCCACAGGCTGGGCCGGGTCGATGGCCTCGGCCGGGGTGCGGAAAATCTGCCAGGCCATCCAGCTCAACCAGGCGATGCCGGCCCAGGACAGCAGCGTTTGCAGGGTCGCATGGCGCGCCAGCACATCCCCCAACCCCGTCCCCACCAACAGCACCAGCAATGCCGCCGCGGCGCAGGCCCCCAGAATGATCGGCAAGGTGGTCGCCAGGCCGAAGCGCGTACTGTGGCTCAGTACCAGGATGTTGGTGGGGCCGGGGGTGATGGAGGCGACAAAGGCGAACAAGGCAAACGGCAGTAACTGGTCCATGGAGCAACATCTCGCTAGGTGATCGTGTGTCGATCATCCCGATCCGCGAGTGCTCAGTCTGGAACAATTGAGCAGCGTTTGCGGTAGTCCGCCGGGCTCAGCCGATAGGCGCGCTGGAACCAGCGCCCCAAGTGACTCTGGTCGGCAAAGCCGAGCAATGCTGCCACCGCCACGGCGCTTTCGCCACGGGCCAGCAAGCGCCGGGCGCGGGCCAGGCGCAGTTGGATCAGGTAGGCGTGGGGCGCCAGGCCGAACGCGGCCTTGAACGCGCGGGTCAGGCGAAAACGATCGACGCCGGTAACCTGTGCCAGGTCGTCCAGGCCGATGTCTTCGTGCAGGTGACTGTGCAGGTAGTCGCGGGCCTGCTGCGCCACCAGCGGCAAGCGGGGATCGGGATTGATCCGCGCCCGCCAGTGCAAATGCTGGGTCAGGTTGGCCAGCAAGGTGTCGAGCGCCGTTTGCCGGACGATGCGGATTTCCTGGTCATGCAGGCTCTGGAATGCCATCGCCGTTGCGCTGGCCAGGCGCGCGTCGTCGGCCAGGGTGGCGGCGAATCCCAGTTGCCCATGGTCCGGCGCGACGTCGAACAACGAGCGTAACTCACGCTCCAGCCAGAGAGGGTCGAGGTACAGGGTGCGGTAGGTAAAGCCACCGGCCTGGGGGGCATTGCCGTCGTGGAGCTCGCCGGGCTCCAGCAGGAAGACCTTGCCCGGCGTGCTGTTGTGTTGCTGGCGGCGGCAATGAAACTGCTGCAGGCCCTGCTCGGTCACGCCCACCAGATAAGCGTCGTGCCAATGGGGATCGTAGGCATGCCCTTCAAAATGCGCGCGCACGGTCTCGATACCGGACGTGGCGTCCTGCTTGAGATCGATCCAGTTATGCGCCGTCATGCCTTGCCCTGCTCGTTGTAGGTGCCCTGGCAGATTAACCGCTCAGGCCGATGGCTGTCTGGAAGATTTGTGCAATCGAACGCTCCCACCAGGGTGATTCCAAGGGTTCAGGCATCCGGCGTGATCACCGGCAGCACCGTCTCCAGCGCCAGCCGGGCCAGTTCGGCGTCCTGCTCGGACTTGACCCCGGACACGCCCATGGCGCCGATGCAGAGGCCGTCGTGGCGAATGGGCACGCCACCTTCGAGCATGCCTTGCAACTGCGGTGCACTGAGAAACGCATAGCGGCCGCCGTTGATCATGTCCTCGAAAAATTTGCTGTCCCGTCGGCCCATGGCGGCGGTACGGGCTTTTTCAGTGGCGATGTAGGCCGACAGCGGCGAGGCATCGTCCAGGCGCAACAGGCCCAAGGGATGGCCGCCGTCGTCCACCACGCAGACCGACACGGCCCATTGCCGTTGATGAGCCAGTTCCTTGGCCGCGACAAGCAATTGTGCAACGTCTTGTTCGGTGAGTACGGCTTTGGTTTTCATCAATCACTCCATGCCATGCAGGAAAGGCGTGCCGGGTATTGTGCTTCGATCCGCGGTGAGCCGGCAAAATTCAAACAGGTTAAGGTACACAACCATCAATGGATCCATTGAAGGCTGCATATCGTCGATAAAACCCTGAAAATCGTTGACAAGAAAATTAGTTAAGAGTGTTAATGGATCCACAGACAAGAACAACATCCGCCTGGAGATCCGTCATGTACCCCAAGAATGCCTGGTACGTTGCCTGCACCCCCGATGAAATCGCCGACAAGCCCCTGGGGCGCCAGATCTGCGGCGAGAAGATCGTTTTCTACCGCGGCCACGAGGGCAAGGTTGCCGCCGTGGAAGACTTCTGCCCCCATCGCGGCGCCCCGCTCTCCCTGGGCTACGTCGAGAACGGCAACCTGGTGTGCGGCTACCACGGCCTTGTCATGGGCTGCGATGGCAAAACCGTCGAGATGCCTGGGCAACGGGTCCGCGGCTTTCCTTGCAACAAGACGTTCGCGGTGCAGGAACGCCATGGGTTCATCTGGGTCTGGCCGGGTGACCAGGCGCAGGCCGATCCGGCGTTGATCCATCACCTGGAATGGGCGCAAAGCGATGAGTGGGCCTACGGCGGCGGGCTGTTCCATATCCATTGCGACTATCGCCTGATGATCGACAACCTGATGGACCTGACCCACGAAACCTACGTGCACGCCTCCAGCATCGGCCAGAAGGAAATCGACGAGGCTCCGCCGCAGACCACCGTCGAAGGCGACGAAGTGATCACCGCGCGGCACATGGAGAACATCATGGCCCCGCCTTTCTGGCGCATGGCCCTGCGCGGCAACAACCTGGCCGACGACGTGCCGGTGGACCGCTGGCAGATTTGCCGCTTCACCCCGCCCAGCCACGTCATGATCGAGGTCGGCGTAGCCCATGCCGGCAAGGGCGGCTATCACGCCGCGCCGCAGTTCAAGGCGTCGAGCATCGTGGTGGATTTCATCACCCCGGAAACCGAAACCTCCATCTGGTATTTCTGGGGCATGGCCCGGCACTTCCAGCCGCAGGACGAGGCCCTGACCGCAAGCATCCGCGAAGGCCAGGGCAAGATCTTCAGTGAAGACCTGGAAATGCTCGAACGCCAGCAGCGCAACCTGCTGGACCATCCGCAACGCAACCTGCTCAAGCTCAACATCGATGCCGGTGGCGTACAGTCGCGCCGCGTGCTGGAACGCTGGATTGCCCGGGAACAAGAGGCGCAGGCGGCGCTGATCGCCAGTACCCAGCCGCCCCACCACGCGGAGCAGCGGCCATGATCGAAGTCCAGGTCACGGCGCGGCACAGCGAAGCGCTGGACATCTGCAGCTATGAACTGACCCGGGTCGATGGACAGCCGTTGCCCGCCTTCACCGCCGGCGCCCACATCGATGTGCACCTGCCCGGCGGCTTGATCCGCCAATACTCCTTGTGCAATCACCCCGAGGAGCGCCATCGCTACGTGATCGGCGTGCTTCATGACCCGGCGTCGCGCGGCGGCTCGCGCAGCCTGCATGAGCAGATCCAGACCGGCGCGCGGCTGTTCATAAGTGAGCCGCGCAATCTGTTTCCCCTCGCCACGCAGGCCCGGCGCAGCCTGTTGTTTGCCGGTGGCATCGGTATCACCCCGATCCTGTGCATGGCCGAGCACCTGGCCCAGGCCGGTGCGGCGTTCGAGTTGCATTACTGTGCTCGCTCCCGGGAACGCGCCGCCTTTATCGAGCGCCTGCGCCTGGCGCCCTACGCCGACCGGGTGTTCCTGCATTTCGACGAAGAACCCGAGACGCGACTGGACACCGCCCGACTGCTGGCCGCGCCCTCTGACGACGTGCACCTGTATGTGTGCGGCCCCGGCGGGTTCATGCAGCACGTGCTCGACACCGCCAAGGCCCAAGGCTGGCAGGACACCCAACTGCACCGCGAATACTTCGCCGCCGCGCCCGTCGACACCGGCGCCGATGGTGCTTTCTCGGTGAAGCTCGCCAGCAGCGGCCAGGTGTTCGAGATCCCGGCGGACCGCAGCGTGGTGCAAGTGCTGGAGAGCCATGGCATCGAGATCCCGATTTCCTGCGAGCAAGGCGTCTGTGGCACCTGCCTGACCCGCGTCCTGGAAGGGGTGCCGGAGCATCGAGACCTGTTCCTGACCGAGGCCGAACAAGCCGGCAACGACCAGTTCACCCCTTGCTGCTCCAGGTCCAGGACACCGTTGCTGGTGCTGGATCTCTGAGCGAACATCCCCTTCGTCAGCCCGCTGGCGAAGGCGGTTTTCCTGCCCGGTAACAGGCAAGCGCCCCGCCGCATCGACCAACCGGCCGAGCCACCCCGAAATTCATCACTCGGAACGCAGAATCACCGTCATCCGCTCATCCGCCAGGGTCGAGCCGAACACTTCGGCGTAGCGCAAGGTGGCATTGGCGTGCTCACGCATGATTGCCTCGGCGCGGCTACCCTGGCGGTTGATCAGGGCGTCGAACACCGAGTGGTGCTGCATGTGGGCGTAGTTGAAGCGGCGAAACTCGCCGGCCATGTTCTGGCGATCCACCGCCAGGGCCGTGACGGAGGCGAATGGCAGGTGGTCGTTGCGAGCCAGGGCCACGGCAATCGCAGGGTTGTGGCTGCCTTCGACGATTACTTGGTGAAAACGCATGTTGAGGTCGTGGTAGACCTCCAGGTCATCCTCGGTCACGAAACCTTTGGCGAACAGCGCATCGCCCTGCACCAGGCACCGTTCGAGGGTCGCCCGGGCCTCGTCGGACAAGCCGCGCTCGGCCGCTTGCCGGGCGGCCAGGCCTTCCAGCACACCTCGCACCTCCACGGCCCCGGCGATCTCCTCGGGACTGACCGAACGCACCTGGAAGCCTCGCCCGCCAAAGCGCACCAGCAGGCCTTCCTGCTCCAGCGTGCGAAAGGCCATGCGCACCGGCATGCGTGACACGCCGAACAATTCGGCCGTGGGAATTTCCATCAGGCGCTCGCCGGCGGCCAACTCCCCCGAGGCGATCATTTTACGCAGCGCAACCAGCACCGTTTGACCGGGCTTACTCATCCAGGCGATTTCCCCAAGAAACAGCCGTCATAGTAGAAGGCTGGCGGTGACGTGTCACGGTGGCCACCGCGCGCCGACCTAGGCCAGCGCCTGCAATTGCGCCAACGTCTGCTCATCCAGCGTGATGCCCTGCTCGGCGGATTTGACCCGTTCGCGATGCCGTCGATCCCCCGGCAGCCGTCGCAGGCCGACACCGTGCATCTGCCTGACCAGTTCCTGGCTGCGCTCGGCGAAGTCCTGGCCGGCGGCCTTGCTCGGGTCGATCACGATCAGCAACTGGCCGGTCCACGGCGTCTTGGCACCCGGGTGGTTGCTCCAGTCGAACTCAAACGAAAAGTGCCCGCCAGTCAGGGCCGCGGCCAGCAGCTCGACCATCATCGACAACGCCGAGCCCTTGTGCCCGCCAAACGGCAACAGTGCGCCGCCCTCCAGGATGGCCTTGGGGTCACGCGTCGGCTGGCCGAGGCTGTCCACGCCCATGCCGGGCGGCAGCAACTCGCCCTTGCGCGCGGCGATCTGCACATCACCGTGGGCGATTGCGCTGGTGGCCAGGTCGAAGACGATCGGCTCGCTATCGGCCCGTGGCGCGGCGAAGGCGATCGGGTTGGTGCCGAACAGCGGGCGATCCGCGCCATGGGGCACGACGCAGGTCATGCTGTTGACCACGCTCAGCGCCACCAGGCCTTCGTAGGCAAACGGCTCGACGTCCGGCCAGAGCGCGGCGAAGTGATGGGAGTTACGGATCGCCAGCACGGCAATGCCGGCGCTGCGGGCCTTTTCCACCAGCAACGGACGCGCGGCGGCCAGGGCTGGCTGGGCAAAACCGTTGGCGGCGTCGACCCGCACGAAGCCTGACGCCACGTCCTCGACCACCGGCACTGCCCGCCCGTTCACCCAGCCGCTCTTGAGTGTCGAGACATAACCGGGGATGCGAAACACCCCATGGCTATGGGCGCCGTCGCGCTCAGCGCCAGCGCAGTTCTCAGCCAGCACCCGGGCGACCTCGGCAGAGGTGCCGTGCCGCAGGAAGATTTTCTCCAGCAAACTCACCAGGGCATCGAAGGACAAAGGGCGAGAACCAACGTGTTCGGATTGCGCAGACATCTGAAGCTCCAGAGTGATTGTTGGAGGTAGCAACAGCGTAAGTCGGACCAGCCCATGATTAAACACCGCTTCGCGCGCGCACTGTCAACTGTTCACGCGATAACTATGTACCGCCTCAAGATCGTCGTTCTTGCCCACGCTGGCCGCTTCCCATGGACGCGCCGCCCACGGCGCCAAGATCGAGAAGCAACGATGACGACTGCCCCCACGCCCCTGCTGTTTCCCCACGTGTTGGACGCCAATCACCTGGACCAACTGGACGACAGCCACGGCTTGACTCAGGCCGATCTGGAATGGCTGCACCACGCCGCACTCCCCAGCCACGCCCTGCGCCAGGCGCAGACGCCCCCGATGGAGGCGCAGACCATCCACCTGCAGGCCGAGGACAAACCCTCGGTGCCCCTGGCCGGCTGCCTCACCCTCAAGGCCTTGACCGATAAAAGCCCAGCGGCCGTCAAACCGGCCTTTCTTTACACGCCCTACGGCGGGATCCAGAAATTCGACAGCCCCGAAGCGTTGGATAGCCACCTCGAAAACCTGCTCAAGGACAAGACCCAACGTGACGAACTACTTAGGTTGCTCTCGATTCCCCAGCGCAGCGAACTCAACGGTGCATCCGTCATCACCTCGTCCACGCAAACCATCCGCGGTGACGTTTTCGCCACCTTGATCGAGTCCGTCGAACAGGCCCAGGGCCTAAACGCCCGGGCGATGGTGAACGAGCTGGTCAAGCTTCCGTCGCTGGCCGCCATGCTCGACCAGGTCTTGAACGAGGTGCTGTCGAATTTCGATCACAAACAGGCCCGCGTCGCACTCAGCGCAGACGTCGATCCTGGCACGATGGGCGCGGGCCGGGTCGCGCGCAACCTGTCACTGGCCGAGGCCGTCCTGGTGTATTTTCACCATCAGGGTCGGCCCGCCGGGCATGACGTCGACTTTATCCATCCAGGCATCACCACGACGCCGTCCAACAGCCAGCAGTGGCAAGCCATCCTGCGGGATACGGCCCGGAACCTGCTCCCCAAGCTGGCCGCGCGCCTCGACGCCTATTGGGATGCCATCGCGCCGTTCCATGCCCCGCGCCGGGACTTTCTCGCGCAGGTCATCAGCGACGGCTTTCGCGCCGCCGTGTTCATCCAACGGGAGAAGCGGCAACTGACCGAAGCGCAGAGCCAGGAACTGCTGCGCCTGTACCGCTCCTCCGGCCCGCAGGAACCGCTGTTGTTCGTGGAATCGGTTCGCCTCTGGGAGTACGCGCCGCTTTACGTGGAATTGGCGGGCTCATTGATGATCAGCGGCAAGGAGCATTACCTGTATACCCCTCACCACGGCCTGTCGAGCGTCGACGGCCACCTGGGGTTCAAGACCGCGCTGCTCGGTGCGCCCACCTCGGTTGCCCGCAAGGACGCGCTCTACAGCCTGCTGAGCCTGCAAGAGCGCAACCGTTTCCTGCGTCTCGACGAGCCGCACGTGTCAGGCAAGACCCTCTCATATCCGGTGTTCGAGTCCCTGGCCGAGGCCATCATCGACAAGCAGATGAACAACCTGCACTACGCCATGGAAATGTCGCGCCAGGGCGACATGGACGTCCACGCACTGGTCGACAAGGCGCTGGACATCCGCAGCCTGATCAACGGCAAACTGCTGGAGCAGCAGGCACACGGACACTGGGGCACCCAACCGTCGTTCTATGGCGAACTGCGCCTGTCCAACTTCATGGCCGACCGACTGGAACGCCAGGGCAACACCTATCAATCGGTCGAGCAGGCCTTCAACGGCCTGTTCAGCCAGTTGCCGCAATCCACCGATGTGGCACTGGACGACGAACTTCGGGCGCTGCTGCCGGAACTGACCCATGTGTTCTCCCAAGGCGTGCGCGCAGAGGCCGAACTGCGGGAGCTCAACGGCACCCTACCGCCCGCCGCGCACGATCTCATCCGCACCGTCTTCGCCTTCGACGCCGAAAACCCGGACCGCACCCAGCGCCCGGGAGTCAAGGGTTTCCGGCCTGACGTCTATTCGTTGCGACTGAGCTGCACCCTGGACGGCTCGACTGTCTCCCTGCCACTGCCCAACTGTTTTCTGTTGACCGAACGTGGCGGGCTGGACACGCCCTACTCCGGCCTGGGGATTTTCTGGTCACCCGCCGATGGCCTGCGGGCCTTTTCCTCCGTTGAATTGGCCGAGCAGCAATTGAACCAATACCTGCAGGATTCGCAAAGGCGCTTCGGCCTGCTCGCCAACCTGCCGCCAGCGCAACGCAAGCCTCACGGCCTCTATCGCCTGGCGTCGTTCGAGCTGATCGAGGACAACGTGCTGGTGAACCGGATGAATTCGTTCATCGGTTATTTCGAGGCCGAGCATGGTTACCTGAGGCAATTGAAGGCCGGTGACTGGCGCCTGGCCGGCCCCGCGCTGGTAGACAGTCTGCGCGCCCTGGTCAGGAAAGGCGCGCCCACCAACCTGATGCGCGCCGCGCAGATCGCCAAGACTGACCGCTGGCAACAGAAACTGCCCGCCTGGTTCGGCACTGCCACCCTTGAAGACCAGTGCCTGCAGGTCAATCTGCTGGAGCAATACCAGGACAGCGCCTTGGACGGCAAGGATTACCTCGACGGTATCGAGCCCCTGCCCGTCTATGTGAGCGTCCGGCTCAAGGCTTTGCTGACCGCCCGCTTCGCCGACAAAAAACTCGATCCGGCCACCTTGCTGATCACACCGAAACTGGCGTTGGCAGGGCCTGCCAGATCACTGACCGAGTTTGCCCTGAGCCACCTGAACATCACTGCCCTGCCCGGATTCAAGGTGTCGTCCAGCACCGGACAGAAGCTGCCGGATAACTTGAACGAAACCGCGATCCGGCAAATCCTGTTGTCGCTGGACATCTCTGGCACTTACAAAAACCAGGTGCTGGAACACTTGTCGGACACCGGCGCGGGTGTCGAAGACCGCAAGCGCAGGTTCCGTCGGCAGGTCCCTTGGCAACTTCTGCAACACGCGCATGCGCACCACCTGCAACAGCACCTCTCGCCCACCGCCTTCGACCTGATTCGCCAGGTGCTGGACATCCCCGACGGCCTGGCGCGCCAGGCCGTGGAAGGCGCCGATGCCGTGGTTCGGCCGTTGGAGCTGATCAAGACCGCGGGCGCCACGGCGGTCAAGGCGTTGGGCCTGTACCTGATCGGCCGAGGCGCCAACGGCACCGGACCGCAGATTCTGTATGCCCCCTATCACACGGGCCACAGCTTTACCGAATTCAAGGACGAAGCCAGCGTCGTCAGCACTTTCAACACCCCAGGGGCGCTCCAGGACCTGCTGCTTCGCCGCCTGCCGGAGCACCAGCAGGCCACGTTCAAAAACCTGTTCGCCAGCACGGTCGGGCACCTGTCGGAAATCACCCTGGCCGCCAACCCGATCCAGACCAACCTGCTCGACACCCTATTCAATGACAACCGGCAACTGTTGTCTCAGATGCTCGACACGCAAACCGACCGGCACCGTCAGTTCGATTGGGAGACGGTCCTGCATCTGTTCAGCGCCGGGGTCAAGTTCATCGGTCGGCAATTGCAGGGCAAACTGGCCTTCATTGAGACGCTCTGGGAAAGCTACCAGGACTTCAAGGCCTCGGCCGAAGCGTTACAGCAGCACGATTGGAAAGCCGGGCTGCACAATTTTATCGCCGGCGCCGCCGAGATGGTGTCATTGGGCTGGATGAACCGCGACGACACCTTCGGCCTGCTCGCCCCGGTGGAGCCCGTTGCGCAGGATGTCCGGGCGGTGGCACCACCACGCTGGCAGGACATCGCCTCCACGGGCCCGACCCGCACCAACCTGCAAGTCTTCGAGGCGCTGGGGATCAATCTCGCCGATCTCCAGCAGAGCGCCACCGACGGCATTTACCGGGCCCAGGCGTCCGGCCGGTTCTATACCAGCTTGGCCGGCAAAGTGTTCGAAGTGGCCAAGGTCAACCGGACCTGGCAGGTGGTCCATGAACAGGGCGAGGGCCCGTTACTCAAGCTTTCCCACGCCCCCGGGAAATGGCTGATCGACCCGCAACGACAGACCATCCGCTACGGCAGGGTGATGTCCACCCTGGCCAACGCCTACAGCGACCACAAGGCTGGCGAAACCCTGAACATCGAAGCCCGGGGCATGGACGAAATCCGCCGAAAATACCCGCACCATGCCACCGTCATCGTACAGGCCCTGGAGACGGCGCGGTATTACTGCACCAACGCCCTGCACAACCTCGATCGAGTCAAGCAGGGAGTGCCGGTGGGCTCCCGGCTGGACACGTTCCTCAAGGCTTTTTTTGGCGTCTATACCGTCGATGTGGCGCTGATCAAGAAAGTCCATGCGGCAATCTCGCCCCTGTGCCAAGCGTTGGCGAACCCGGCCTGGGAATGGCAGAACGGCAAGCGCATCGTCATCGGCAACCTCAAGAGCAGGATCGACGGCGCGACGGCATTCGTGCTCGAACCCGAGGCAAAAGGCCGGATCTATCTCACCCAGTTGTTCTTCGATGCCGGGCTGGACAGCTACAAAGCCCTCGTCCCGGACGCGTTCAACGTCGATGCCCATGCCCAGGCGGCGATACTGATCCACGAGATTTCCCATCAACTGTTCGACACGCTCGACATCATCTACCTGGACGCGTCGTTGCCGTTCCTCGACCTGATTTCAAGGGTCACGCACCTGGGACGGGTGGCCTATAACCAACAGGAAGAACTGCAGCGCCACGGACTTTCGCTGAGCACGCCGCGCAGCAAACTGTTCCGGGAATGGGACATTGCCGCCAAAGAGTCCAGGAGCCTGGAGTTCATCCCCCGCCACAAGGACACGGTCAAGGCCATCCTGGAAATGACCGGCGCCAGGAGCCTGGACGAGGCACGTAATGCCTTTCTGGACCCGCACCTGCCGGAAAAACGCATCGACGTCATCCTGCGCAATGCTGATTCCATGACGTTGCTCATCTGTGAGCTGGGCAGGCAGCTCGACCCGGCCTGATCGAGAAGCAGAGTGTTGGCGAGCGGCGTTGATCTTTTTTTCACGACGCGTGTGCGAAGGTAGGACTTTGTTCGAATCTTTGGGTAAAAACCGGCTCATTTGATGTTCAAACGCCATGACGGCAGTTCTCGGCAGCGCCTGCCGAAGGTTAGAATGCGGCAAACCAGGAAGAGTCAATGACCGAACCTACACTCTCGGAAGCCGAATACGACGCCATCACCGATGCAGCCGCCCATTGGTGCATGCGCTTGCATGCCAGCGACTGCACCGATGCCGAGCGACGGGCCTTCAAGCAATGGCACGATGCCGATCCCCTGCATGCCGTCGAATATGAAGCCATGCTGGAGATCTGGACGACGGCCGATCACCTGCCCCGCGTCGAGCCACCCGCCCCCCTCCCATCCCCGGCGCCTCGGCCTCGGTCGCGCTGGAGCCGGCTGGCCGTTGCGGCGGCAGTGCTGGCCGTCGGCTTGCCCCTGGCGGCGTTCACGGGTTGGCACCTTGGCTGGGTCGCCAATTCCTATGAACACTTCGAGGCCGGCGCAAACGTGCGCCATATCACCTTGAGCGACGGCAGCCAGGTGGAGCTCAACCTCGGCAGCGAGCTGGTGTTTGCCAATTACAAGCATGAGCGTCGGGTGACGCTGGAAAAAGGCGAGGCATTTTTCGATGTCAGCCATGACAAGCAGCACCCCTTTGTCGTTCGCGCAGGCCAGGGCCAGGTGCGCGTGACAGGCACTCGCTTCAATGTCTGGATGTACCAGGATCAGGTGCGAGTCACGCTGCTGGAAGGTTCCGTGTGGGTGACCAGCAATCAGGCGCCCGCCAGTACCGGTTCGCAACTGACCCCGGGCATGCAGGCCAGCTACAAGGCCGGCGACTACCAGCCGCAGGTGCGTGACATTGGCGCCGATGACAGCTCACTGGCGTGGCGCAACGGCAAGCTGGTGCTGGACAACCTCGCCCTCAGCGAGGCACTGCCGCTGATCAATCGCTATCTCGCCCGCCCGGTCATGCTGGCCGACAACAGCACCGGCTCCCTGCGTATCGGCGGGATCTACAACCTCAATGAAGTGCAGAACCTGGTGCCTTCCTTGCCCAAGGTCCTGCCGGTCTACCTGACCCAGAACAAGGACGGCAACCCGGTCCTCAACGCCATAGGGCAACGGCCAGCCCCTCACTGAGTGATTCCCCGGTGGGGAGTGAGCCTGCTCGCGAAGACTTGAGCCCAGCCAACATCAATGTCGACTGGACTGCCGCTTTCGCGAGCAAGCTCGCTCCCACAGGGGTTCCCGGCCGGCCCCATCTCTGCTGTAGGAATAAGGCCTAGTGCGTTGCCACCCGGCCTGTTTCGTCGCGCTCACGAATGGTCTGGGCCTGGTAATCCGGGTCGGCCTTGATCTGCTGCTCGGTGAACGGCAGCACATTCCATTGCTTCTGCGAAAACGCCCGGGTCTGGTCGGTTGAGTAAGGCGACGCGGGGTCGCTGGACAACGAGAACGCCAGCAACCCCTGGGCCTGGGGACCCTTGTCGTCGAAGGTCACCACTTGCAGGTAGCTGGTGCCGCCGACCACTTCGCGCTTGCCGTTCGCCGCCGGTACGCTCTGGATGGCGTTGTAGATCCCCAGTTCCCCTGGCCCGCCGTGGATCGGTGTCTGCCGGTCACCGCTGCTGGCGACTTGAATGTCTTGCCATTGACGGTCCTTCGACCATTGCGCAGCCGCCACCGAGGCCAGCATGGCCTCGCGCACAGCCTTGAGCACCGCCGGCCGCTCGATCGCCAGGCCGCGCGGGGTGTGTTGCGGGTCTTTTGGATCGAACGCGACCCGCCACGATTCAGGCAGCGCCTGCACGCGTTCCATGATGTGCTGGAAGTGCACGAAACCCAGCCCACTGTGCAGGCCCGCCGTGCGGTCCCAGGTCTTGAGGCTGGCACAGGCCTCGGCGATTGCCGCGGCGTCTTTGCCGGCCTCGGCGGCGCATGCGCCAAGCAAGTCCGGCACGACCTGGTCAGCCAGGTAGACCCGATCGTCCATGACCATGCGCTGCAGATCTTCCACCTTCACCGCTCCGTCCTTGGCGAGCGAGCCCAGCCGATCCAGGGCAAACCGTGAACGCAAGCCCAGCGGCTGGCCGTGCTGGCTGATGAGCGGCGAATAGCCGGTCAGCGGCTGTGCCGGATTGACCATCCAGGCCGAATCGTTGGAGTTTTGCACGTAATCGCGTCGCAGCAACTGCGGCAACTGGTCGGCCGCATAGATGCCCTGTTGCGCGGCCTTGGGATCCACGTCCCAGGCACATTCGCTGCGCGAACCGTCCAGCACGATCAGTTGCAGCCCGGCCCGGGGGTCGCTGCAACGTGCCAGCTTGGCGGCGTTGACGTTCGGCACCACCGACAGGTTCATGTAGAGGCTCTGCCCCTGGTCGTCCACCGCCAGGGTGTTGACCCAAGGGATACCCTGGATGCGGTGCACGGAACCCTGCAAATCCTTGAGCGAGACCGCCTGGTTCATGGCGTACCACTGCTCCAGCACTCGGTCGTTGTCCAGGTTCGCGTCCCGCAGGCTGAAAGCGAAGCGGTTATCCCAGTCGAGCTTGCCTGGCCACTGGACGATGGGCCCGAACTGCGAGCCGTAGACCACGCGGGACACCGCTTTGACCTGCCCGTCAGGTTGCTTGACGTCCACCGTGACCGCTTGTTGGCTCATAGGCACCGACTGGCCGTCGATCAGGTAGCGGGTCGGGTCCTTCGGGTCGAGTTGCAGGCGGTACAGAGTGAAATGCTTGGAGGTGTCGACAGTGTGGGTCCAGGCCAGGTGCTGGCTGAACCCGATGTTGATCACCGGCAGACCTGGCAGGGCCGCGCCCATGACATCCAGCTTGCCGGGAATGGTCAGGTGCATCTGGTAGAAGCGCATGCCGCCCACCCAGGGAAAGTGCGGATTGGCCAGCAACATCCCGCGACCGTTGAACGAACGCTCGCTGCCGATGGCCAGCGCATTGCTGCCACGCTCCAGGGCGAACCGTTGCTGCCGGGTCGCGGCGTCTGCAAAACCATTGGCGACAGCGCCATTGAGTGCGCTCGCCTGGGGTGGCTGTGCCCCGGCCAGGGCTTCAGCGAACTGGCCAATGCCGCCTTCCACCAACAGGCGCCGGGTCAGCTTGACCAGGTCCAGCGCCGTGATCGGCCGAACCCATTCGCTGGCGCACTCCACGGGCAGGCCCGTGGCCTTGCGCTTGGCCAGCGCCCGGTTGTAACCCGCCACGTAGCCTTCGATCCGTTGCTGGACCGGTGGCGTCTGGGCCTGCCAGAAACCGGACACCGCCTGCGGCGTGTTGAGCCAGTTGAAAAACACATCGCTGACACGGTTTTCCCGCTGCTCCACCGTCAGTTGCTCGGGCCCGAAGTAGCGCGAGCGCTGGCCATTGACCGTGACGATCTCGTTCGCCAACAGGCAGAGATTGTCCTGGGCGTACGCATAGCCGATGCCGTAACCCAGGCCGCGCTCATCCTGGGCACGAATATGCGGCACGCCAAAACGGGTGCGGCGGATCTCGGCGCTGGCCTGCGCCAGGTCGTCTTGCGCCACGGCCACGGGACTGAGCCCCAGGGCCACGCCCATAAAAGCGCCCGCGAGGGCCATCCTCGATAACTGCCCGGACATTCTCACGTTCACTCCAGATGAAGACTTCAGAAAACCAGGACGGCCACCGAGGCTCGTGACAACCGGCTGCGGTTCGCCCTGGAACATCCACACGCCGCCCGTTCGAACGGAATGTGCCTCCCCTGGAAACGAACCGGATGAAAAAAAATTAATCGCCTGAAGGGCGTTCTATCACGGGGTTTGACGAAGCAAGGGCAAATTTTTCACATACCGCCCTTCATGATTGCCCGCCCTCGTTCGTCCTATTACAGGAGAGTATCCGTGACCTTTTCTGAACAGGCTGGTAAGGAGTTTCTGCATGCGTAACGCGCAACTGCCCATGGAGGGCAAGCCACGACCGACCGGCGTTTCGCTGGGCGTCCCCCACACCGTTTTCGCCAGGCCCGCCGAGCGCGGCGGCAATGAACACATCCGGCGCCTGCTCAAGAGCTTCGGGCTGAGGACCAGCCTGATTCGCCTCAAGGTCATCGACGCGCTGCTCAAGGCGGCCGAGGACAATCACGGCCTGGGCGTGCGGGGGGTACACAGTCAGTTGCTGGGGTTGGACATTCCGTTGTCCTTCCTCAGTGTGCGCGAGGTGCTCAAGCGCCTGTGCAGCGAGGGGGTCATCGTGCTCAATCCCGACAAGAGCTATTGCCTGCACCCCAAGGCCATGGCCGTGATCGAAGCGGGTGAATGACGCCCGGGGTCAGGGCTTGACCTTGCGTCGCATCACGCCGTTGATCACCACCACGATGACCGCCACGGCAATGGCGATGTATTGAAACAGCTGCTCGCTGATCATGCCTTTGCCCTGCATCCAGGACAGGCCCAGCATGATCGCCAGGACCACGAGGACGATCAGAATCGAGTACTTCAAGCGTTGTGAATGAGTCATTGCCAATTTCCTGAATGTTGCCGTTCTGTAGCCCGGGGCCTGCCGGGGTGACACCGGATCGAGCGATGACGGGCAGCGCACGGGCGGCCCATGGTACAGGCCAACCCGCCTGTTCGCCTACGGGCGATCACTTGCCGGATGGGCCCACGACACCGCCGATGCACGGTATTCAAGCTTGGGCGAGGCGCGCCGATACAAGTTGGTACGTTTATCCCAACTGTCCTTGAAAGACGCCTCCGTGCAAGGAACCACCCCCATGCCCGCATTCCGAACGATTCAGGCTCGCTACACGCTGTTCCTGGTTCTATTCATCCTGGTGCTGTCGATCTTGACGGTCGTGGGCATCAGCTACCTGGTCGCGCCCAAGCTGCGCCATACCGAAGAACAGGTGGTCCTCAACCGCATTGGCGAAGTCGCCCAGCAGATCCAGGGCGAACTGAGCAAGGTGCAGGCCCAGCAGCGCAGCATCACCCAGACCATTCCACTGCTCGACAGCGACGCCATCGACAAAGTGCTGCCGGGGCTGGTGGACCAGTACGGCGAGTTGAAAGTGTTTGGCGGCGGGATCTGGCCGCTGCCGAACCAGCGCGCCGAGGGGCGCAGCAAGTTCAGTACGTTCTGGCACCGCGATGCCTCCGGCAAGCTGGTGGTCAATACCTTCTGGAACAGTGACGCCGCGCCGAACTACTACGAGCAACCCTGGCACAAGGGCGGCATGGCCACCCCGGCGGGCAAGTGCGCCTGGGCCGCGGCCTACAAGGACGACGCCAGCGCCGAGCCACGCACCAACTGCGCCATGGCCATCCAGAAAAACGGCGTGCCCTATGGCGTGTCGACCATCGACGTAACCCTGGGCTTCTTCAATGAGCTGGTGGCGCGCAAGGAAGCCGACCTGAGCGCCGAGATGCTGATCGTCGAAGGCGACGGCAAAATCATCAGCAACAGTTCGCGCATCAACGGGCCGATCGTCCTGAAGAACATCAGCGAACTGGCCGCCAGCTCGCCCTTCGCCGCCCAGGTTCAGGCCGGCCTGGCCCACCGTGACCAGCCGCTGCAACGGATCGAGTTCGACAACAACGGCGTGGCCAGCACCTTTTTCATGCGCCCCATCGAAGGCTCGCCGTGGTTCTTGGCGACAGCATTGCCGACCCGCCTGATCACCGCCCAGCGCGACGACGTGTTGAACACGCTGAGCCTGCTGCAAATCCCGATGGTGATCCTGCTGATGCTGATGCAGTTGTACGCGATCCGTCAACTGACCAACCGCATGAAGATCCTCAAGGGCAACATCGACGCCTTGTCCACCGGCGATGCCGACCTGACCCGGCGCATCACCATTCGCGCCGAAGATGAACTGGGCGCCATCGGGCATTCGGTCAACGGCTTCATCGCCTACCTGCAGAACATGATTGGCGAAGTCACCCAGGCCACCGGCGCCATGGCGTCCAGTCTGGAGAACCTGCAACGGACCTCGGCCCACACCAGCGAGATCCTGATGCGCCACGCCTCGGAAACCGACCAGACCGTGACCGCCATCACCGAGATGAGCTCCACGGCCGAAAGCGTGGCGCAGAACGCCGCCGAGACCGCCGCGTTCACCCAGCGCGCCAACGAGCACGCCGATCGCTCCCGCGTGGTCGTCGGCGAGGCGTCCAACAGCGTCGTCGCGCTGATCGACGAAGTGTCCAGCGCGACCCGCAAGGTCGAAAGCATGCAGCAGGATGCCCAGCGCATCACCGAGATCCTCGGCGTGATCGGCGCCATTGCCGGGCAGACCAACCTGTTGGCCCTCAACGCCGCCATCGAGGCCGCCCGGGCCGGCGAGCAGGGTCGCGGCTTTGCCGTGGTGGCCGACGAGGTCCGCGCCCTCGCCGCCCGTACCCAGGCCAGCACCTCGGAGATCAACGAAATGCTGACTCGACTGACCCAGGGCGTGAGCTCCTCGGTGCAGGCGATGGAAAACACCCAGGCCAGTTGCCAGTCGGCCGCCGATGCGACTTCCCGGGTCAACTCGGGCCTGGACGAAATGGCCGGCTCCGTCAGCCAGATCAACAGCCTGAGCACCCAGATCGCCACCGCCGCCGAGCAGCAAAGCGCGGTGACCGAGGAGATCAACCGCAGCATGGTGCAGATCCGCCACATGGTGGAGGAACTGGTGGAAAGCGGCCTGGCCAGTGAAAACAACACCCGACAACTGCTGGACGCCAACAGCCGGGTGAATGCGATCATGGGTCGATTCAAGGTGCGCTAACGGCTACGGCCATAACCTCCGTGGGAGCCGAGCTTTCGCGATAGCGGTATGTCAGTCGACAAATCTGTTGGCTGGTCAGCCGTTATCGCGAGCAAGCTCGGCTCCCACAGGGTATGACTGACACCCTCATCCTCAGTCCCACCTGACAATTCTGTCATCTGCGCTTCAGCCCCCTGTCAGCTCTGCCCCGCTACTCTGTTATCCTCCCGCCCAATCGTTCGACATGAGAGCCTTTCCATGGCCAAGCCCCTGCACCTGCTCGCCCTGAGCGCCTTGTTCCTGACCACCCTGGCCCAGGCCGCCGAACCGGTCACCATCGACGTGCACCGCGATGCCAACTGCGGCTGCTGCAAGAAGTGGATTTCGCACTTGCAAGACAACGGTTTCAAGGTCAATGACCATGTCGAAGCCGACATGGCTTCGGTCAAGCAACGCCTGGGCGTGGCGCCCAACCTGCGCTCGTGCCACACCGCCGAGATCAACGGCAAATTCGTCGAGGGCCATGTCCCGGCCGAGCAGGTACTGGCGTTGAGCAAGCGCGATGACTTGCTCGGTGTCGCCGCGCCCGGCATGCCCATGGGTTCGCCCGGCATGGAAATGGACGGCATGAGCGACGCCTACCAAGTGATCGGCCTGAAGAAGGACGGCACGCAAACCGTGGTGGCGGATTACCCGGCCCATTGACGGCGCGCGGTGGAACGTTCGAGCGGTTTGGTTGCCTGTGGTTAATGTCGCCATAATCGGACCGCCCCAGGATCGGCGGCGGTCCCCAAGGAGATTGACCATGTCGCGTTCCACCGCCCGCTGGCTGCCGAGCCTGTTCCTGACTGCCTCGCTGCCCTGGTTCGCCCAGGCCGCCAACCTGTCGCAAGGCCCGGCCTACGGCGCGCAACTGGAAGGCTTCGACTACCCCTACACGCTCAAGCACTTCGCCTTCCAGTCCCAGGGCAAGGCCTTGCAGATGGGCTACATGGACGTACCGGCCCAGGGCAAGGTCAATGGCCACACGGTGGTGCTGATGCATGGCAAGAACTTCTGCGCCGCCACGTGGGGCGACTCGATCAAGACCCTCAGCGAGCAAGGCTACCGGGTGATCGCGCCGGACCAGATCGGTTTCTGCACCTCGAGCAAACCCGACCATTACCAGTACAGCTTCCAGCAATTGGCGAGCAATACCCAAGCCCTGCTCAAGACCCTCGGCGTACAGAAAGCCACGGTGCTGGGTCACTCCACCGGCGGCATGCTCGCCACCCGCTATGCCCTGCAGTTTCCCGATCAGGTCGAGCGCCTGGCGCTGGTCAACCCCATTGGCCTGGAGGACTGGAAAGCCCTCGGCGTGCCCTACCGCAGCGTTGACCAGTGGTATCAACGCGAGCTCAAGCTCAGTGCCGATGGCATCCGCGATTACGAACGCAAGACCTATTACGCAGGGCGCTGGAAGCCTGAGTTCGACCGCTGGGTGGACATGCTCGCCGGCTTGAACAAAGGGCCGGGGCATACGCAAGTGGCGTGGAACTCGGCGCTGATCTACGACATGATCTTCACCCAGCCGGTCTACTACGAGTTCAAGGACCTGCGCGTCCCCACCCTGCTGCTGATCGGCACCGCCGACACCACGGCCATCGGCAGCGACATCGCGCCACCCGCCGTGAAGGCCAGGTTGGGCCGCTATGAGGTATTGGGCAAACAGGTTGCGCAATTGATCCCCCAGTCGACCCTGGTGGAGTTCCCCAACCTGGGGCACGCGCCGCAGATGGAAGAGCCGGAGCGCTTCCACAAAGCCTTGCTCGACTGGCTGGACAAACCCATTCCCTGATGAGGTGTTCCATGGCGGTGCAAATAGCAGTCATCGACGATTGGCAAGACGTGGCGCGAGACGTGATCGACTGGTCGCCGCTGGACGCCGTGGGTCACGTGACCTTTGTCCACGACTATCCCGCCGACCGCGACACCCTTGTCGAGCGTTTGCAGCGCTTCGAAGTGATCTGCGTGATGCGCGAGCGCACCACCTTCGATGAAGACCTGTTGCAGCGCCTGCCGCGTCTCAAGCTGTTGCTCACCGGCGGCATGCGCAACGCCGCCCTCGACCTTGAAGCCGCCGCCAGACTGGGCATCCAGGTGTGTGGCACGCAAAGCTACAAGCACGCGGCACCCGAACTGACCTGGACGTTGATCATGGCCCTGACCCGTAACCTGGTGCAGGAGGCCAACGCCCTGCGCGCCGGTTTGTGGCAGCAAGGCCTGGGTGGCGACCTGCACGGCAAGACCCTGGGGATCCTCGGCCTGGGCAGCATCGGCACGCGGGTGGCGCAGTTCGGCCAGGTGTTCGGCATGCGGGTGATCGCCTGGAGCCAGAATCTCACGGCCGAACGCGCCGCCAAAGCAGGCGTGACCTATGTGAGCAAGCAAGCGCTGTTCGAGCAGGCCGATATCCTGTCGGTCCACTTGGTGCTCGGCGAACGCAGTCGCGGCCTGGTGGATGCCCAGGCCCTGGGCTGGATGAAACCCTCGGCGCTGCTGGTCAACACCGCTCGCGGACCGATCGTCGATGAAGCCGCGCTGATCGATGCCCTCCAGCACAAACGCCTGGCCGGCGCCGCCCTCGACGTCTTCGCCCAGGAACCCCTACCCGTCGACCACCCGTTCCGAACCCTGGACAACGTACTGGCCACCCCGCATGTGGGCTACGTCACGCAACAGAACTACCAACTCTTCTATTCCCTGATGATCGAAGACCTCCTGGCCTGGGCCAGCGGCCACCCCATCCGCCTGCTGACCGCCACCTCCTGAACCCACCCTCCCACAATTCAAACGGGCATGTTCACAAAACCCGCACCTGGGCAAAGATCCCTGTGGGAGCGGGCTTGCCCGCGAACACGCCATCCCAGCCAACATCACCGCCCCAGACAGACCGCTTTCGCGGGCAAGCCCGCCCACAATTCAATCGGGCATGTTCACAAAACCCGCGCCTGGCAAAGCCCTCTGTGGGAGCGGGCTTGCCCGCGAAGACGCCATCCCAGCCAACATTACCGCCCCAGACAGACCGCTTTCGCGGGCAAGCCCGCTCCCACAAGTGGCCCGGGTCGGGCACGGCCAATCCTGTTCCCACATTCCATCCCAGCCTGTCATTCACCTGTAGTTTTTCAATAGCACACAGGCCATCAAAAAGCCTCCATCGCTCACGCCCCTTAATGGTGCGCTACGCCATTCCATCGCGCGCCGCTATAAAACACCGCATGCCCTGTACACGGTTCTGGTTTCAGAAACATGCACTTCGTCGGCGCGTCTTTCGCGCTGTCGTGTAAGACATTGCCGACAAAAAACGTGATTGTCGGACAATTCGACGAAGCGCACCGCAGCGCTCTAGCTTCTGACCTAGACTCGCGATCCGGGGGTAATACCGACCGGTCATCCAGACGAAAAAAAGTCGAAACTTTTCGCGACGGCGACAGGTCAGGGTAATGGAAGGGCAACAGCGGCTGGTGCAGTCCTTGCAACGGCCCTCCCACCTGATTCGCTTCGCCGCATTGGGCAGCGCTTTGCTTACCTTGCGTAGCGCTTGTGCGCCTGGCCGCAGGATTCGGCCAATGTAACAACAGCTCTGGCGCATGCCGGAAACAGATCGAGAAAACAGGAGATATTTATGATCAGTGCTGCCTTGGAACCACAACAGGTCCGTTCTCAATTACCGCCGGCGGCCGATTCGCCGACGGCTCCGGTGCTCGCCACCGGCGGCAAGGCACTGCTCCCCGTCGTTCGCCACAACCCCAATCGCAAGAAGGTCTTGTTCGTCACGTCGGAAATCGCCGACCTGGTGAAAACCGGCGGGTTGGGCGACGTGTCTTCGGCGCTGCCCCGGGCCATGGCTGGCCTGCATGATGTACGGGTACTGATTCCCGGCTATCCGCAGGTGATGAACAGCGGCAATCCGATCCACATCATCGGCGAACTGGGCGGCCACGCCGCGCTGCCGCCGTGCAAGATCGGGCGCATGGACATGGCCGACGGCCTGGTGATCTACGTCCTGATCTGCCCCGAGCTGTATGCCCGCGAAGGCTCGCCCTATGGCGCCAACAACGGTCGCGACTGGCCGGACAACCACATTCGCTTCGCCCGCCTGGGCCTGGCGGCCGCCGACATCGCCGCCAACCTCGCCCAGATCCACTGGTGCCCCGACCTGGTCCATGCCCACGATTGGCCGGCTGGACTGGCGCCGGCCTACATGCACTGGCGCGGCCAACGGACCCCCACCCTGTTCACCATTCACAACCTGGCCTACCAGGGCGTGGTGAGCCTGGCGTGCTGCCCGGAGCTGGGCATTCCCGAACACGCCTTGCAACAGGAAGGCATGGAGTTCTACGGCAAGCTGTCGTTCCTCAAGGCCGGCATGGCCTACTCCAGCCACATCACCACCGTCAGCGCCACCTACGCCCAGGAAATCACCACCCCCACCTTCGGTTGCGGGCTCGATGGCTTCCTGGCGGCCAAGACCCAGCAGGGCCTGCTCAGCGGCATCCCCAACGGCATTGACGAAAGCTGGGACGCGGCGACCGACTCGCACCTGTTCCGCCAGTTCGCCATCGGCGACTGGGAAGGCAAGGCCGTCAACGCCGCCCATGTACGCGAGCTGTTCGGCCTGGACGATTGCACCGGGCCGCTGTTCGCCGTGGTCTCGCGCCTGGTGTACCAGAAAGGCCTGGACCTGACCGAGGCGGTCGCCGAGTTCATCGTCGAGTCGGGCGGCCAGATCGCGATCATCGGCCGTGGCGAGCCGGAAGAAGAACAAGCCATGCGCGAACTGGCGCTGCGGTTCCCCGGCCGGATCGGCGTGCGCATCGGCTTCAACGAAACCGATGCGCGGCGGATGTTCGCCGGCAGCGACTTTTTGCTGATGCCATCGCGCTACGAGCCTTGCGGCCTGAGCCAGATGTACGCGCAGCGCTTCGGTTCTCTGCCGGTGGCACGCAACACCGGCGGGCTGGCGGACACCATCGAGGACGGCGTCACCGGTTTCCTGTTCGACGAGTCCACCGTCGACAGCTACAAGCAGGCCCTGAGCCGGGCCTTCAAGGTCTTCGAGTTCCCCGAGCTGCTCAATGCCATGCGTTGCCGGGCCATGTCGGCACCTTTCAACTGGAGCAAGGCGGTGGAGCCCTACGCCGAGCTCTACGAACAGCTGGTGGCTAAATCACTGGGTAAATCGGCCAGACAATGAGGTAACGATGTCGTCAAGGACGCCTGATACATGGACCCACGGCGCGGTGATGCTCGATAACGAGCACACCCGCTTCGCCCTCTGGGCACCGGATGCTTTTTTTGTCAGTGTCGAATTCGACTCTGGAGATTCAATCCCCCTGCTGCCCCAGGCCGACGGCTGGTTCATGATCCAGACCCGTTGCCCCGCCGGCACCCGCTACCGCTTCAACATCGACGGCGAGCTGGAAGTGCCGGACCCGGCCTCCCGCGCCCAGGCCGGCGACATCGACCGCCACAGCGTGGTGGTCGACCCCCATGCCTACCAATGGCGCCACACCCACTGGTCCGGCCGGCCCTGGTACGACGCCGTCATCTACGAACTGCACGTTGGCGCCCTCGGGGGTTTCGAGGGGGTCGAGCAGCACCTGGCGCGCCTGGCCGGGCTCGGGGTCACCGCCATCGAACTGATGCCGCTGGCGCAGTTTCCCGGCGACCGCAACTGGGGCTACGACGGCGTCCTGCCTTACGCGCCACAAGCCTCCTACGGCACGCCGGAGCAGCTCAAGCACCTGATCGACAGCGCCCATGGCCACGGTCTGGCGGTGATCCTCGACGTGGTCTACAACCACTTCGGTCCCGACGGCAATTACCTGCACCGCTATGCCAAGGGGTTCTTTCGCGAAGACAAACACACGCCTTGGGGCGCGGCGATCGATTTTCGCCGCCGCGAAGTTCGGGACTTCTTCATCGACAACGCGCTGATGTGGCTGCTGGAATACCGTTTTGACGGCCTGCGCCTCGACGCCGTGCACGCCATCGAAGACCCGGATTTTCTCCAGGAGCTCGCGGCGCGGGTGCGCGAACAAGTGGACCCGACCCGGCACGTCTGGCTGACCGTGGAAAACGAGCACAACCAGGCCAGCCTGCTGGAGCAAGGCTACGATGCCCAGTGGAACGACGACGGCCACAATGCCTTGCACGTGTTACTGACCGGCGAGACCGACGCCTATTACGCCGACTACGCCGAGCAGCCCACCGAACAATTGGCACGCTGCCTGAGCCAGGGTTTTGTCTTCCAGGGCCACATCAACCGCCACGGTGAGCCACGCGGCGAACCCAGCGGGCACCTGCCGCCCAGCGCGTTCGTACTGTTCCTGCAGAACCACGACCAGATCGGCAACCGCGCCCTCGGTGAGCGCCTGCATCAACTGGCCCCGCCCCAGGCCTTGCAGGCTGCGACGGTCCTGTTGCTGCTCTCGCCGATGATCCCGCTGCTGTTCATGGGCGATGAAGTGATTGCACCACAGCCCTTCCTGTTCTTCACCAGTCATCACGGCGAACTGGCGCAATTGGTGCGTGAAGGCCGACGCAATGAGTTCAAGGCCTTCAGCGCCTTCGCCGACCCGCAACAGCGCGAGCGAATTCCCGATCCCAACGCGGCCACCACCTTCGAAGCCTCGCGCCCGAACCTGGAGGCTCATGAACCGGAACAACTGGCCCGCGAGACGCTGTATCGCAGCCTGCTGAAGATCCGGCGCGAGGAAATCGTCCCACGCCTGCCCGGCGCCCACGCGCTGGAAACTGACGTGCTCGGCCCGGGCGCCGTCAGTGCCCGCTGGCAGTTGGGCGACGGCAGTGTGCTGCGCATCGACCTCAACCTCAGCGCCGAGCCGGTGGCGCATACCGCCGCCGAAGATCCACGCATTCTTTTCGAACATCCGCCCCACGCCATGGGTCTGTTGCAACAGGGCCACCTTGCGCCCTACAGCGCGCTGGTCAGCCTGACACAGGCGGCCCCGTTGCCCACCATCACTGGAGAGCGCCCATGAGCGATGCGCAACTGGAAATCCTCGCTGGCCGGGCGGGCCTCGCAGTGGATTGGATCGATGCCAACGGCCGGGCCCAGAAAGTCTCGCCCGCCGTCTTGCGCTCGGTCCTGACGGGCCTCGGCCATCCCGCCGGCAGTGCCCAGGAAATCGACGCCAGCCTGCTGCAATTGCAGCAAGAACAACGGAACCATCAACTGCCACCGCTGCTCACGGCCGATGTCGGGGTCAGTGTCGACTTGAGTCGTTACTTCGAGGCCGGCACCCCCTGCGAGGTCCGCCAGGAGGATGGCGCCACGCTGAACCTCAAGCTCGACGCCGACGCCAGGCTGCCGGGCATGCTGCCGGTGGGTTACCAGCATGTCAGCATCGACGGGCAGCACTTCACCCTGGCGGTCGCGCCGGCGCGCTGCTACAGCGTCGCCGATGCGGTGAACGACCCGACGCCGCGCACCTGGGGCCTGAGTGCCCAACTGTATGCGCTACGGCGCCCCGGTGACGGCGGCTTCGGTGACACCCAAGCCCTGGAAGACCTGGCACGGGTGGCCGGTGAGCGCGGTGCCGAGGCCATCGCCATCAGTCCGATGCACGCGATGTTCAGCAGCGACACGGGTCGCTACAGCCCTTATTCGCCGTCCAGCCGGTTGTTTCTCAACAGTCTGTACGCGGCGCCAGGCACCATCCTGGGCGAGCGCGCCCTGCGCACCGCCATCGATGCCACCGGCCTTGCCAACCAACTGCAAAAGCTCGAAGACCAACCCCTGGTCGACTGGCCGGTGGCGGCCGAGGCCAAGCAGAAGGTCCTGCGGGCGCTGTACGACGGTTTCAGCCAGGGCGAACACCCCTTGCACGAAGACTTCAGCAGTTTCCGCCACGCCAGCGGCGAGGCCCTGGAAAACCACTGTCGCTTCGAAGCCTTGCAGGCCGAGCGCGCCGCCCGCGGCGAAAGCCTCGACTGGCGGCAGTGGCCGGAGGAATGGCGCAACCCGCGCAGCGCCGTGCTGGCGCATTTCGCCGAAGAAAACGCCGATGAAATCGGTTTCTATGCCTTTTGCCAATGGCTGATCGCCCGCTGCCTGGAGCGCGCCCAGAGCGCCGCCAAATCCAGTGGCATGGGCATTGGCCTGATCGCCGACCTCGCAGTGGGGGCCGACGGAGCCGGTAGCCAGGCCTGGAGCCGCCAGGATGAACTGCTCGCCTCGCTGACCGTGGGCGCACCGCCCGACATTCTCAACCGCTCCGGCCAGGGCTGGGGAATCTCGGCGTTCTCCCCCGAAGGGCTGGTGCGCAACGGCTTTCGCGCATTCATCGAGATGCTGCGGGCCAATTTCGCTCACGCCGGTGGCTTGCGCATCGACCACGTCATGGGCCTGCAACGCCTGTGGGTGATCCCCAACGACGCCCCGCCTTCGGACGGCGCCTATCTGTATTACCCGGTGGACGACCTGCTGCGCCTACTGGCACTCGAATCCCACCGTCACCAGGCCATCGTGCTCGGCGAAGACCTCGGCACCGTGCCGGACGGCCTGCGGGAAAAACTCAGCGCCCGGTCGATCCTGGGCATGCGCGTGCTGTTGTTCGAACAGGACAACACCCACTTCAAGCCGATCCTCGACTGGCCGGACAACGCGCTGGCGACCACCAGCACCCATGACCTGCCGACCCTCAATGGCTGGTGGCACGGGCACGACATCGATTGGAATGCGCGGCTGGACCTGATCGACTCCCACACGGAAATAGACTGGCGCAAGCACCGTGAACGTGAACGCGAAGGCCTGCGCAGCGTGCTGAACCAAGACCCACAGAACTTTCGCGAAGAACACCGCGAGACCGACCAGGTGCTGGACGCCAGCGTGCGCTTTCTCGGCCACACCCGTGCGCCGCTGGTGCTGTTGCCACTCGAAGATGCCCTGGGTATCGAAGAGCAGGCCAACCTGCCCGGCACCATCGACACCCACCCCAATTGGCGCCGCCGCCTGGCCCATGACAGCCAGGCGTTGCTGGATCACCCGGACGCCGCCCGGCGCCTGGAAATACTTGCCTGTGCGCGACTCCAGGCGAACGAGCGTGACCGATGAATCTGCCTACGATCCAACCACTGCGGGCGACCATTCGCCTGCAATTCCATAAAGGCTTCACCCTGGACGATGCCGTCGCGCAGGTGCCGTACTTCGCCGCGCTGGGCATCAGCCATATCTATGCCTCCCCGCTACTCAAGGCCCGTGCCGGCTCCATGCACGGCTACGACGTGGTCGACCCGACCCTGGTCAACCCGGAACTGGGCGGCGAGGACGCCTTGCGACGCCTGGTGGCGACCCTTCGCGAGCACCGGATGGGGCTGATCCTCGACATCGTCTCCAACCACATGGCGGTCGGTGGCAACGACAACCCCTGGTGGCTGGACCTGCTGGAATGGGGGCGCCTGAGCCCGTATGGCGAATTCTTCGACATCCAGTGGCACTCTCCCGACCCATTGCTGGAAGGCCAGTTGCTGTTGCCGTTCCTGGGCAGCGACTACGGCGTGGCCTTGCAGGAAGGCACCTTGCAACTGCGCTTCAATGCCGCGCAGGGAAGCTTCTACGTCGAACACTACGAGCACCATTTCCCCATCTGCCCGATGCACTATGGCGAGTTGCTCAAGCCCGGCGACAGCCTGCCTGCCGAACGGGCCGAGGCGCTCAAGTCGCTGGCTGAACGCTTCACCACGCTGAACTACCAGACCGACGCCCACACCCTCGCCCGTCCGCTGCAAGTGCAATTGCGCGAACTGGCGGCAGCCCCGGACATCCTCGCCGCCATTGAGGGCAATCTACGCGACTACGATTGCACGCAACCGGAAGGCTTCGAGCGCCTGCACCAACTGCTGGAACGCCAGAGCTACCGGCTGGCCAGCTGGCGCACGGCCGCGGATGACATCAACTGGCGACGGTTTTTCGATGTCAACGAACTGGGTGGGTTGCGGGTCGAGCGCCCGGCCGTGTTCGAAGCGACCCATGCGAAGATCTTCCAGCTGATTAGCGAAGGCCTGGTGGATGGCCTGCGCATCGACCACATCGATGGGCTGGCCGATCCACGGGGCTACAGCCGCAAGCTGCGCCGGCGACTCGATGCCCTGTCCCCGTCGCGGCACCTGCCGATCTTCATCGAGAAGATCCTTGGCGACGGCGAGACCTTGCGTCGGGACTGGAACGTCGACGGCAGCACCGGCTACGAGTTCATGAACCAGATCTCGCTGCTGCAACACGACCCCGCCGGTGCCGAACCGCTCGCCGAATTCTGGAGCCGCCAGAGCGAGCGACCGGCGCACTTCATCGAGGAAGCCCGGCTGGCCCGCCAGCAGATCCTCAACGGTTCCCTCGCCGGGGATTTCGAAAGCGTCGCCCAGGCCCTGCTGCAAGTGGCGCGGGACGACGTCATGACCCGTGACCTGACCCTGGGCGCGATTCGCCGGGCGTTGCAGGAACTGATCGTGCATTTCCCGGTGTACCGCACCTACATCAGCCCTCTGGGACGCTCGGCCGAAGACGAGGCGTTTTTCAACCAGGCCCTGGAAGGCGCCCGGCAAACCCTCAGCGAAGCCGATTGGCCAGTGCTCGATTGCCTGGCCGGCTGGCTCGGTGGCATGCCCTGGCGCCAACGCCCCCGCGGCCCCCAGCGCAAGCGCCTGCGCCATGCCTGTGTGCGCTTCCAGCAACTGACCTCGCCGGCCGCCGCCAAAGCCGTGGAAGACACCGCGCTGTATCGCTCGGCCGTGCTGTTGTCGCGTAACGACGTGGGCTACAACACCGAGCGTTTCAGTGCCCCGCCCCAGGCGTTCCATGAAGCCTGCCTCGAGCGGCTCGAGCATTTCCCCGACAACCTGATGACCACCGCGACCCACGACCATAAGCGTGGCGAAGACACCCGCGCCAGGCTGGCCGTGCTCAGTGAACGCGCCGACTGGTACACCGCCAGCGTGGAGCAATGGCGCATCCTCGCGCCCTCGCTGCACAGCGACCCGGCGGCGCCTTCGGCTGGTGATGAACTGATCCTGTACCAAGCGTTGCTGGGGAGCTGGCCGCTGGACCTGGACATCCAGGACCACAAGGCCCTGGCCGAGTACAACGAACGCCTCTGGCAGTGGCAGCGCAAGGCCCTGCGCGAAGCCAAGCTGCAAAGCAGCTGGGCGGCGGTCAACGACGCCTATGAACAAGCAACGCAGATGTTTCTCGAACGCCTGTTGCTGGGTGATGAAGGGCTGCCGTTGCGCAGTGCCATCGCCGAGGCGGTCCAGGCCATCGCACCGGCGGGCGCGCTCAACAGCCTGGCGCAAACCTTGCTGCGCATGACCGTACCCGGCGTGCCGGACCTGTACCAGGGCAACGAGTTCTGGGATTTCAGCCTGGTGGACCCGGACAACCGGCGCCCGGTGGATTTCCAGGCGCGTCGCCAAGGATTGCAGGCCGACAGCACGCCGGCGGCGTTGTTGCGCGACTGGCGCAATGGCCGGGTCAAACAGGCGCTCATCGCCAGGACGCTGGCCCTGCGCGCCCAATGCCCGCAGTTGTTCCAGCAAGGCCGCTACCAACCGCTGGAAGTGGTTGGCGAGCAAGCCCGCCGGGTGCTGGCGTTCATGCGCGAGCACGGGCAGCAACGGGCGGTAGTCGTGGTGCCGATCCATGCTGCCCGCTTGCTGGAAAACAGTGCGCAGCCGCGGGTGGCCGCCTCGGACTGGGGCGATACCCGCGTGTCATTACCGTTCGCCACCCAGGAGGGAAAACTGAAGGGACTTTTTTCAAGCACAGCAGTCACACCCCAAGGGGAGCTGATGGTCAGCGCCGCGCTGGGGGATTTCCCGGTCAATGTCTTTATCCAATCTTGAGTTGTCAGGAGCACTGCGATGAGTACCGACGATAAACGTATTCGCGAATTCGCCTACCAGATCTGGGAGTCCGAAGGTAAGCCTACCGGGCACGAAAAACGCCACTGGGAGATGGCGCGCAAACTGGCGGAAGCCGAAGCCCTGGCCCCGAGCAAACCGCCCAAGGCCGCAGGCAAGGCTCCTGCTGCCAAGGCCGACGGCGCCAAGCCTGCCGCCAAACCCGCGGCCAAGCCGGCACCGAAGGCCGCTGCCCCCAAGGCCAAGCCCGCCGCCAAACCTGCGGCAGCCAACTCGGCGATTGAAAAACCGGCCGAGAAAAAACCACGGGCGGCCCGCAAGCCTCCGGCGGTGTAATCACAACGCTCACGCAGTGCGCCTGTTGATGTACCACTGTGGCGAGGGAGCCTGCTCTCGCTGGGCTGCTCAGCAGTCCAGGCCCGGGCCGCGTCGCGCCTCGGCGGGGATGAGTCTTCCTCGCCCCGGGTGTCGTGCGCCCGGGACGACCCTTGAATCAACGGACCTTGAACCGATCGCTTTGCCGTAACTGTCTGTCTTTTGCAGGAGCAACTATGACCCGTCCAAAAAAAACCACGCCGCCGCCTGTTATCGAGGCTTCGCGGATTCGTGAAGGGCTGCCTTTTCCGCTTGGTGCGACCTGGGATGGCCTCGGGGTCAATTTCGCGCTGTTTTCGGCCAACGCCACCAAAGTCGAGCTGTGCATTTTCGACGATGCCGGCGAAGTCGAACTCGAACGCATCGAGCTGCCGGAGTACACCGACGAGATTTATCACGGCTATCTACCCGACGCCCACCCCGGCCTGATCTACGGCTATCGGGTCTATGGCCCGTACGACCCGGAGAACGGCCATCGTTTCAACCCCAACAAGCTGCTGATCGACCCGTACGCCAAGCAATTGGTGGGTGAGCTGAAGTGGTCCGAAGCACTGTTCGGCTACACCATCGGCCACCCTGACGGCGACCTCAGCTTCGATGAGCGCGACAGCGCGCCGTTCGTGCCCAAGTGCAAGGTCATCGACCCGGCGCACACCTGGGGCCACGACCACCGCGTCAGCGTGCCGTGGGACAAGACCATCCTGTACGAGACCCACGTGCGCGGCATCAGCATGCGCCATCCCTCGGTGCCGGAGAACCTGCGCGGCACGTTCGCCGGGTTGATGGTCGACGACGTGCTCGAACACATTCGCAAGCTCGGCGTGTCGTCGGTCGAACTGTTGCCGATCCACGGTTTCGTCAACGACCAGCACCTGCTGCACAAGGGCATGACCAACTACTGGGGCTATAACAGCATCGCCTTCTTCGCCCCGGACCCGCGCTACCTGGCCAGTGGCAAGATCGCCGAGTTCAAGGAGATGGTCGCGCACCTGCATGAAGCCAACCTCGAAGTCATCCTCGACGTGGTCTACAACCACACCGCCGAAGGCAACGAACAAGGCCCGACCCTGTCCATGCGCGGCATCGACAACGCCTCGTACTACCGGCTGATGCCTGACGACAAGCGCTACTACATCAACGACTCCGGCACCGGCAACACCCTGGACCTGAGCCACCCGTGCGTCTTGCAGATGGTCACCGACTCCCTGCGCTACTGGGCCACGGAAATGCACGTCGACGGCTTTCGCTTCGACCTGGCCACCATCCTCGGCCGCTACCACGATGGCTTCGATGAGCGCCACAGCTTCCTCGTCGCCTGCCGACAGGACCCGGTGCTGCGCCAGGTGAAGATGATCGCCGAACCCTGGGACTGCGGCCCCGGTGGCTATCAGGTCGGAGGGTTCCCGCCCGGTTGGATGGAATGGAACGACAAGTTCCGCGACACGGTGCGCGCCTTCTGGAAAGGTGACGACGGCCAACTGGCCGACTTTGCCAGCCGCATGACAGCCTCCGGCGAAATGTTCAACCAGCGGGGCCGACGCCCTTACGCCTCGGTGAACTTCGTCACTGCCCACGACGGTTTTACCCTCAATGACCTGGTCTCGTACAACGACAAGCACAACGAGGCCAACGACGAGAACAACCAGGACGGCAGCAACAACAACCTGTCCTGGAACCACGGCGTCGAAGGGCCGACGGACGATCCGCAGATCAACGCCCTGCGCCATCGGCAGATGCGCAACTTCTTCGCCACGCTGCTGTTTGCCCAGGGCACGCCGATGATCGTCGCCGGGGACGAGTTCGCCCGCACCCAGCACGGCAATAACAATGCCTACTGCCAGGACAGCGAGATCGGCTGGGTCAACTGGGACCTGAGCGAGGATGGCGCGGCGCTGCTCAAGTTCGTCAAGCGCCTGATCAAGTTGCGCCTGGCCTACCCGATCCTGCGGCGCGGACGGTTCCTGGTGGGCAATTACAACGAGGACATCGGCGTCAAGGACGTGACCTGGCTGGCACCCGATGGCAACGAAATGACCGTCGAGCAATGGCAGGACAGCCACGGTCGTTGCCTGGGCATGTTGATGGACGGTCGCGCCCAGGAAACCGGGATCCGGCGCAAGGGCGGCGATGCGACGTTGCTGTTGGTGGTCAATGCACACCACGACATCGTCAACTTCCGCCTGCCTGAAGTGCCTGAAGGCAGTTTCTGGACGTGCCTGGTCGACACCAACCAGCCCACCGTGCGTGGCCAGGAACGGTTCGAGTTCGAGTCCGAATACTCGGTGACTGGGCGCTCGCTGCTGTTGTTCGAGCTGCAACGTGAGGAAGAAGATTAACTATTGGAGTTAAGCCATTGAAAAACGAGGGCCGCATAGATGTGGCCCTTGTTTCTATAGGCCCAGTTGGGAGAAAAAAGTACGGTTCAGACATCGATGCCACGCGACGAAACGACCGACATGGTCAATACTTCGCTTGCGGTAGACTCCAGGATCAGGAGCGCCGCCAATGGCAATCGTGACTTGATGCGCCGCATCGGGCGGTATGCTCGGTGCAAGGCCGCAGGATTGAATACAACAAGGACGTCTTCCCCATGAAACCCGCCTCTCGCCTGAACAGTCGACAGCACCCGCAAATATGGAACAGTGCGCCGCAACTGGCCGACATTCCCATTATCAGTACCCAGACCCTCGTGCCTGCCGGCGCCCGCGCCGTGATCCTCTCCCCGCATCCGGGCGATGAGGTCGGGGCCTGTGGCGGCTTGATCCAGTTGCTGAACAACCTGGCCCATCCCATGTTGTTGATCTCGGTCTCCGATGGCGACATCGGCCATCCGGGCTCACCGCTGTGGACCGATGAACGCTTGCGCATGCACCGCCCCCACCCCCAGGAAAGCGTCGACGCCCTGCACCGCCTGGGTATTCCCGCCCATGGCCTGCAATGGGTGCGCGGCGGTTTTCCGGAAAAGGCCCTGGCCGAACACGAAGCCGAGTTGACGGCCTTCATCAGCCACCACTTGCGACCCGGCGACGTGGTCTTCAGCACCTGGCGCCTGGACGGTGACAGCGACCATGACACGGTGGGCCGAGCCGGTGCACAGGCCGCCGAGGCCGTCGGCGCGCTGTTCCACGAACTGCCCGTGTGGGCCTGGCACTGGCCGGTGCGCGAGCAGAAGAAGATCCCCTGGCATCGGGCCCGCAAACTGCGCCTGGACGTCTGGACCACCGCCCGCAAGCGTCACGCCATGTACGCCTACACCAGCCAGCTGAACGGCGAACCGGCCAACGGCATCGCGCCCCTGGTACCACGGGTGATCCTCGATCGCATGGGCATGCCGTACGAGATTGTCTTCATCTGAAATCTCAGCCCCTGTGGGCGCAGGCCTGTTCGCGAAAGCGGTGGACTCATCGGCATCTCTGTTGCATGCAAGGCCACCTTCGCGGGCAAGCCCGCTCCCACATGGGGCTTCGCATGGCCTGAGACTCGGATACAACGCAATCAGGTGTGGGAGCGAGCTTGCTCGCGAAAGCGGCGGATCCGCCAACATCTCTGTTGGATGCAAGGCCGCCTTCGCGGGCAAGCCCGCTCCCACATGGGGCGTCGCATGGACTGAGACGCGGATACAGCGCAAATCCGGTGTGGGAGCGGGCTTGCTCGCGAAAGCGGCAGCCCTGGCCACAACAATGCCCCAGGAAAAATCCGGAACTGCCGAAGCCTCCTGTCAGTCGCATGAACAGGTACGTCTGATTCAGGAGTGAACGTGACCCGAGATCCCGATTGGCGAGCCGTCGAAACCATGCCATTGGACACGCCTGCGGCGGTTCATCGGCTGCGAGTCTTGACGGTCAATACGCACAAGGGTTTCACCGCCCTCAACCGCCGTTTCATCCTGCCGGAGCTGCGCGAAGCGGTACGCAGCACGGGCGCCGACCTGGTGTTCCTGCAGGAAGTGCTGGGCGAACATGACCGCCACGCGTCGCGCTACGACAACTGGCCGCAGACCTCCCAGTACGAATTTCTCGCCGACAGCATGTGGAATGACTTCGCCTACGGCCGCAACGCGGTGTACCCCGATGGTCATCACGGCAACGCCCTACTGTCCAAGTACCCGATCCGCCAGTTCCGCAACCTCGACGTGTCCATCACCGGCCCGGAACGCCGCGGCTTGCTGCACTGCGTGCTGGAGGTCCCGGGCCACGCGGAGGTCCACGGGATCTGCGTGCACCTGAGCCTGTTGGAAAGCCATCGGCAACTGCAACTCAAGCTGCTCTGCCAACTGCTCGACTCGTTGCCCGAAGACGCCCCGGTGATCATTGCCGGCGACTTCAACGACTGGCAGTTGCATGGCAACACCACCCTCGCCCGCCGTGGCTACCTGCACGAGGCCTTCGAGCACCATCACGGCCGTCCCGCCCGGACGTATCCGGCGCGTTTCCCGCTCCTGCGCCTGGACCGCGTCTACTTGCGCAATGCCAGCAGCCACGCGCCGCAGATACTTGGCACCAAGCCGTGGACCCACCTGAGCGACCATCTGCCGCTATCGGTGGAAGTGCATTTGTAGCCCCGATTTTGCGCCGCGCGCAGCGTAAGCACCTGTAAGTTCTGACAGTAGCGACGCTCGCTATTCGTTGTTAGGGTCCCATCCCATACAGCGAGCGTTGCCAGGTCCCGTGTGCCAGTAGCCGTGCAACCGATGCTGAAACCGGCATTCCAGGATGCTGCTGCAGAGGGAAAGCACATGAGCTTGCGCGATCATGGACTCAATCGACTGTTCAACGCCTTATCGGTTTCAAGCCTGTTCCTGCTCAACACCCCACCGGCCCTGGCGGCCTGCACCTTGACACCGACCGCAGGCGACGATGCCTACGTCTGCGACAGCGGCAGCGCCCCGGGGTTGACCGACCTGGCCGGCAACAACCGCCTGACGATGCCGGCCAATGGCAGCGGCGCCATCACCGGCGACGTCACCTTCGGCGCCGGCACCGACTACATCGAGATCAATGCCAACGGCACCATCGGCGGCGATGTTCAGCAAGGCTCGGGCATCGATGACTTCGTCATGCACGGTGGCAGTATCCAGTCCCTGGCCCAGGGCGATGGTCTGGACACCTTCCTGATGACCGGTGGCACCATCGTCGAGGCCTTCGAGGATGGCGACATCGCCCACATGACTGGCGGCACCATCGGCCGGGTCGACATGAAGCTCGATGACAACCTGTTCGACATGTCGGGTGGGCAGATCCTCGGTAACCTGGTGACCGGCTTTGGCCAGGACACCATCATCCTCTCCGCGGGGCGTATCGGCGGCAACGTGAGTGTCAGCGGGGGCGACGACAGCGTCACCGTGAGCGGCGGGGAAATCGATGGCGAGGTGCGCACCAGCTTCGGCAACGACCGGTTCCAGTGGAGCGGCGGCGTCATTCGTTCAGCCATCCTGATGGGCGACGGCACCGACACGGCGCTGCTGCAAAACCTGGATGAAACCCGGCTCGCCAGTACCCCCAGCCTGGACGGCGGGTTGGGCCAGGACAGCCTGACGTTCGAGGCCACCACCTCCAGCACCGGCGCCCGCTATGTCAATTGGGAGACTGTCAATCTGGCCCAGGGCTCGCGCCTGGACCTCAACGACACGCTGGTGCTGGGCGACTCCGCCACGGCCACCGGCGTGCTGAACATCGACAGCAGCAGCGTATTGACGTCAACCCAAGGCAGCGTCAATCCGTTTACCGCTGGCCAATCGGTCACCCTCAACAACAGCGGGACGATTGACCTTACGCGAGACAACACGCGCACCAACGACAGCCTCACCGTGCAAGGCAACTATGTCGGCAACAACGGCCAGTTGCGCCTGCAAACGGTGCTCGGCGCCGACGGTTCCCCCAGCGACAAGCTGGTGGTCAACGGCGGCACGCTCACCGGCAACACCGCCATTGCCGTCACGAATGTCGGGGGCGCGGGCGGCTTGACGACCCAGGACGGGATCGAACTGGTCCAGGCCCAGGGTGGCGCGGTCAGCGACAGCGGCGCCTTCTCCCTGGCGCAATCGGTCTCGGCCGGTGCGTTCGACTATCGCCTGTTCAAGGGAGGCGTGACGGGCAACGCAAACAACTGGTACCTGCGCTCGACCGTGGTCGCCGGACCGGTGGCCGCGCCTCCCCCGCCGCCCCAGCCAAACGCTCCCACCCCGCCACCCTTGCCGCCGTTGCCGGTGGCCGTGCCGGGCGCCGCGCCGATCCCGTTGTATCGTCCGGAAGTGCCCACCTGGTCGGTGTTGCCGCCCGCCGCGGCACAACTGACGCTGATGGCCCTGGGCACCTTCCACGACCGCCAGGGCGACCAGCGCCTGCTGACGGAGAACGGCGCCTTCGGCGCGGGCTGGGGCCGGGTCTATGGCAAGGACCTGGACCAGACGTGGGCCGGTACCGTGACACCACGCCTCGATGGGTCCATCAAGGGGTTCCAGGTCGGGAATGACCTGTACAGCGCACCGATGTCCGGCGGCCAGACCCAGCGAATCGGCTTCTTCGTCGGCCATACCGAATTGAACGGCCACGTCGATGGCTTCAACCTGGGCTTCCAGGGTCGTCGCGCTGGCAAGATCGAGCTCGATGGCGACAGTTACGGGCTGTACTGGACCCTCACCGACCCCTCCGGCGGCTATGTCGACGCCGTCGTGATGGGCACGCGCCTGGACGGTGACAACCGCTCCGAACGCGGCGTGAAGATCGATAACCGCGGCCATGCACTGACACTTTCGGCAGAGGCCGGCTACCCGTTCGCGGTGACCGCCGACTGGGTCCTCGAACCCCAGGTCCAGGTCATCCATCAGAAGGTCTCCCTGGACACCCAGAACGATGGGATCTCCAAGGTCGAATTCGATTCCGACGGGGCGTGGACCGGCCGGGTCGGGGCCCGGCTCAAGGGCCGCTACCAGGTCAGTGGCATGCCCGTGGAACCCTACCTGCGCGCCAACCTCTGGCACACGTTTTCCGGCACCGACGCCGTGACCTTCGATGACAGCGACCGGGTCGAGACCCAGCAGCGGGCCTCCACCGGCGACCTGGGCGTGGGCGTCATCGTCACCTTGGCGCCTGCGGTCAGCGTGTACGCCGCTGCCGACTACAGCAACAACCTCGACAGCAACCAGCAACGCAGCGTGGCAGGTAATCTTGGCGTGAGGATCAGTTGGTAGACCCGCCACCTGCCCCCGAAAGCCTGCCACCACAGCCCGCCCTTGGGTGGCGAGGGGATCATTCCCCCCGCCACCGTTTCATCCTTCACTTAAAAAACACCTCCATTAAAGGGTATAACCCTAAAAGCGATTGACGCCTGCAAGCCCCTGGCTCATTTCATTGATGGAGTAACGACATGACCACCGCCCCCCTGCTCGCCAACCTGTTCCCCGGCGCCGACCGGATTCCGGAGGCCTACCGCCTCGAAGGCCAGATCGAACAACGCGAATACCTGGTCGACGGGGTCTTGAAGTCCTGGCAAGGCCCCCTCGCCGTCGTGCGCAGTCCGGTGTACCTGGCCGGTGCCCACGGCGATGAGCAAGTGATCCTGGGCAGCACGCCGCTGCTGGATGCCGAGACCGCCCTCACCGCTCTGGACGCCGCCGTCCGCGCTTATGACCGCGGCCAGGGCCAGTGGCCGACGATGCGCGTGGCCGAGCGTATCCGCCATGTGGAAACCTTCCTGGCGCGCATGCGCGAGCAGCGCGAAGCGGTGGTCAAGCTGCTGATGTGGGAAATCGGCAAGAACCTGAAGGACTCCCAGAAAGAATTCGACCGCACCTGCGATTACATCGTCGACACCATCAATGCCCTCAAAGAACTGGACCGCCGCTCCAGCCGCTTCGAACTGGAACAGGACACCCTCGGGCAGATCCGCCGCGTGCCCCTGGGCGTCGCCTTGTGCATGGGCCCCTACAACTATCCGCTGAACGAAACCTTCACCACGCTGATTCCGGCGCTGATCATGGGCAACACCGTCGTGTTCAAGCCGGCCAAGCTCGGCGTGCTGCTGATACGACCGCTGCTCGAAGCGTTCCGCGACAGCTTCCCGGCAGGCGTGATCAACGTGATCTACGGCAGTGGGCGCGAAACCGTCAGCGCACTGATGGCCAGCGGCAAGGTCGACATCTTCGCCTTCATCGGCACCAACAAGGCCGCCAGCGACCTGAAGAAACTTCACCCGCGCCCCCATCGCCTGCGCGCGGCCCTGGGCCTGGATGCAAAGAACCCGGGGCTGGTGCTGCCCGAGGTCGACCTGGACAACGCTGTCAGCGAGGCCCTGACCGGTTCGCTATCGTTCAACGGCCAGCGCTGCACGGCGTTGAAGATCCTCTTTGTCCATGAGGATGTGGCGCCGGCGTTCATCGAAAAATTCAACGCCCGCCTGGCGGCCCTGAAACCCGGCATGCCGTGGGAGGACGGCGTGGCGCTGACGCCGCTGCCCGAGTCGGGCAAGGTCGACTACTTGCACTCGTTGGTGGCCGATGCGCTCGCCAAGGGCGCGCAGGTGACCAATGCCCACGGCGGCGAGGCCCGCAGCTCGTTCTTCTACCCGGCGGTGCTCTACCCGGTGAACACGGCGATGCGGGTCTACCACGAAGAACAGTTCGGCCCGGTCGTGCCCATCGTGCCGTACCGCGACCTCAATACCGTGATCGACTATGTCCTGGAGTCCGACTTCGGCCAGCAACTGAGCATTTTCGGCACCAACCCGGCGGAAGTCGGCAAGCTGGTGGACACCTTCGCCAACCAGGTCGGGCGCATCAACATCAATGCCCAGTGCCAGCGCGGGCCGGACACCTTTCCGTTCAATGGCCGGAAAAACTCCGCCGAAGGCACGCTGTCGGTGCACGATGCGCTGCGAACCTTTTCCATACGGACCCTGGTGGCGACCAAGTTCCAGGAGAGCAACAAGGCACTGATCAGCGACATCATCCGAGCGCGCGATTCGAACTTCCTGACCACCGACTACATCTTCTAGCCCGACAGCGGCGCATCACGACAAGGCCGGGCGGCGCAGCCTGCTGCCCCAGCCCTGTTGCATGCCGGCCGCCGCCAACAGGATCGCCGCCACGCCCAGCCATTGCAAAGGCTCCAGGCGGTGACCGAAGGCGAACCAGTCGACGAAGATCGCCGCGATCGGGTAAATGAACGACAGCGCCCCGGTCACCGCTGTGGGCAGGCGCTGGATGGCGCTGTACAGCAACACGTACATCACGCCGGTGTGCACCATGCCCAGGGTCACCAGGCTGGCCCAGGCCTCGCCCTGCTGGGGCAAGGCCGCGAAGTTGGCCCAGGGCGCCAGCAGCAACACGCCGGTGCTGACCTGGATCAGCGCGATCAGATGCGGTGGGGTACCGGTCAGGCGCTTGATGATCAACGCCGCGATGGCGTACAGCAGTGCCGCCCCCAACGCCAGCGCGATGCCCAGCAAGTATTCATCGCCCCCTTGTTCCTGAGTGCCGTGGGCACTGACGATCGCCAGCATGCCGAGGAACGACAAGGTCAGCCAGGCCAGTTTCTGCAGACTGATCTTTTCCCCGAGAAACAGCGCCGCCAACCCCACCAGCATGAACGGCTGAACGTTGTACACCGCCGTGCCGATGGCAATCGACGCCCGAGAGTAAGAAGCGAACAACAGCACCCAATTGCCGACGATCGCCACCCCGCTGATCACCGCCAGCCCAAAAGTGGCGCGGCTGAGGATGCCGCGACGCAGGAAGCCGAAGCCGGCGCAGATCAGCAGCAAGGTGACGGCACCGAACACGCAGCGCCAGAACACCACATCCAGCACCGGCAAGCCGGAAACCAGCACGAACCATCCGATGGTCCCGGAAATCAGCATGGCGGCGGTCATTTCCAGCGAACCGCGACGTAAGGTCTTGTCCATCTTCAGGCTCCTTCAGCAAGTGAGCACAGTATGCCGAGGCCACCGGCCGCTTCTCCATGGCATGGAAAAGGCTAAACTGCCTTTCGACCTTTTTTATCAAGGCAACCTGGCGTATTTGCCTAACGGAGCTGAAATGACTGACGACATCGACCAGATCCTCATCGGCGCCCTGATGGAAGACTCACGGCGCTCCCTCAAGGCCCTGGCGAACCTGAGCGGCCTGTCTTCTCCCAGCGTTGCCGAGCGGCTTCGGCGTCTGGAGGAACGCGGCGTGCTCAGGGGCTACACCGTCGAGGTGGACCCGAAGAGCTTCGGCTATCAGCTACAGGCCATCGTGCGTATTCGCCCGCTGCCGGGGCAGTTGCAGGAAGTGGAGCGGCAGATCCAGGCCATCGCCGAATTCACCGAATGCGACAAGGTGACCGGCGACGACTGCTTCATCGCCCGCCTGCATGTGCGCTCGATGGAACAGCTCGACACCTTGCTGGACAGGCTCAATGTCCACGCCGAGACCAATACGGCCATCGTCAAGAAGACGCCGGTCAAGCGGCGATTGCCGCCGATGGCGTGAACGAAAAAGCCGGCCTCGGGTGTTCCGAGGCCGGCAAGGGGCGTTACTCGAGCTCTTCCAGTTCAGGACTGCGTTGCACTTTGTGCACTTCGTCCTCAGGCGCATTGCTCGCCTTGATCAGCTTGAGCGTCTGGAGCTTGGTGCAGGCATTGACGCCATCGGCATAGACGCCGCTGTGGTTGCACTTCCAGTCATAGAAGTTGGCCAGGGCCCCGGACAGTTGCAGGCTGTAGTCGGTGCTTTGCGTGCCTGGGCTGAACGGCTGACCGGCCGGGATGTTCTGGAACCATTTCATCCACTCGTCACCTCCCACCGGGGGCGGGTTGGCCTGGAACGTAGGGTTCATGAGCGCCAGTTGCTGGTACTCGGCCGTCATGTGGCAACTCAGGCAAGACGCCTGCGGATTGTCCACCGGCCCGTTGAGCCGTCCGTTCCAACCCAGGTGGGTCGGTGGCAGTTGCTGGGTGTTGGCATTGATCGCAGTCTGCTTCAAGGCCGGGTTGATCTTGGTCTCCACCGGTTTGGGATTGGTGAAGTCGTTGCCGGTCTCCTTGGGATCATTGCCCCACATGATCCCCACCGGCACCAGGTTGTTCCAGTTCGCCTTGCCGGTCACGGCGCCGTTGTACTGGAAGGTGCCGAACAGCCAGCCGGTGTCGCTGACGCGGGTATCGCGTACGGCGATGTCCATCTGGATCAGCGCGACCTGGGTGACGGACCGGTCGGTCGAGGTGAAGGTTTCGGTGGTGTAGGCTTTCCACAGCAGAGGGTTCGCCAGGAACGGCACCGTCTTGACGTCTATGTCAGCGAACAGCGCCTTGCACACCACCGTGCCGTTGGGGAAGCTCTTGGGTTTGGAGGTGTAGCTCGGGTCCGGGTTGTCGGGGTCCTTCCAGACCTGGCCGATGGTGTAGGCGCCTATGTCGTTATAGATCCCCACCGCGTAGGTTTGCCCGCTGTCGGTCTGGGTACTTGCCAACTGCCCGGGCTGGATCGGTGCCTCCTTGGTCAGCCCGCTGATGCCTTCACGACCATTGGGGCCGTAATGCTGCCAAGGCATGTGATACCAGCGGCGAATCTTGTTGTTCTGCACCTTCCAGCCGATTTCGGTATTGCCTTCCAGGCAGTACTTTTTCACCTCCTCCATGTAGGGACGCCAGGTTTCGAAGTCATTGGAGAATGTCTTGGGCAAATGCTGGAAGAATGCCGGCATCGAGGAAGCACCCGGCGGCGCCTTCGGGTAATCCTGGCTGAGCTGGAACGGCGGTCCGGAATACTCGCTCTTGGGCGGGGCGTAGCCGAAATCGGGGAAGACTCCGGCGTGGACGCTGGCGGTGAACAGCGCACCCGTCAGGGCCAGCAACGCAACGATCTTTCCTTGAGACTGGTTCATCAATATCTCCTTATAGGGAAACGCCTGCTGCCGCATCGGATTCCTGGCCGATGTGCAGGGCTTCCTTCTGTTATCAGGCTGCAGCACGATGCCCAAAGCCTGTTCACGGTCCTACGGAGTCGACGTGATAAGCCTCCCTGCCCCAACAGACAGCCACGAGCAGACCGCGCTCGATGGCCAGATACGTGATGGGGAAAATGTCAGGCAGGTCACTCGGCGATCCACTTCTTGCCTCCCATGGCACTACGCTTCCATGTCCATAGGTGTAGATCATTTATCCAAAGTCGCCATCATGGTGGCGCTTTTTTACGGCAATTGGCCATGACGGGACGCATCGTAGGCGAGAAAACCACCGAGGCGTTTTTTGGAAGGGGTATTCACGTGCCTGGTGCGGCCTCGTCAACGGCACAGCTGCCGCTGGGATAAAACATCGCTCGCGCGCCCTCACCCGTCGCCAGCCATCGCTCACTGACACTCAACAAGCGCGCCAATTGGGGGAGCCGCGCCTGAGGTACACCCCGGGCGCACCAGTTCGCCAGGCATTGGGGGCTGACCTCAAGCACCTCGGCGAAACTCGCGCTGGAGATGGCGTAGTCTTCGAGCGTAGCTCTCAAGCGTTGTCCGCCCGCACGCCGGGTTGCAGGTGATTGTCTGCGCGACTTCGCACGCCGAGCGCTGGTCATTTGTCAGGCTCGCCTCCTTGCCATTCGATGAGCGCGGCAGAATCAGGTATTGGGGGTGGGCTGGGTAGGCGTGGAAACGTGTCTTTCAGCGCAAAAGGAATAGGCCTACCGGCAGAAGGTAAAACACCTACAGATATGTCCCAAACATCGGGACTACGGGAAGAGATTGACCGCTCTCGCGAATTACCTGCCACAAGAAACCGTGCCCAGGGCCAGGGCAGGCGTATCAATCCGCGGGCAAGAAAAAGCCCGCCGAAGCGGGCTTTTTCTCACTCATCGAGCGGCGTTGGATCAGTCGTCGCGGCCCATCAGGCCGAACAGCTGGAGCAGGCTGACGAACAGGTTGTAGATCGATACATACAGGCTGATGGTCGCCATGATGTAGTTACGCTCGCCGCCGTGGATGATCGCGCTGGTCTGGTACAGGATGCAGACCGACGAGAACAGTACGAAGCCGGCGCTGATCGCCAGTTGCAGGCCGCTGATCTGGAAGAAGAAGCTGGCAACGATCGCACCCAGCAAGACGAAGAAACCGGCGGTGATGAAGCCGCTCAGGAAGCTCATGTCCTTGCGGGAGATCAGCACGTAGGCCGACAGGCCGCCGAACACCAGCGCGGTCATTGCGAAGGCCGAGCTGACCACCTCGGCGCCGCCCTGCATCTGCAGGTAGCGGTTGAGGATCGGGCCGAGCAGGAAGCCCATGAAACCGGTCAGGGCAAACGCCGACACCAGGCCCCAGGCCGAATCACGGAGCTTGTTGGTGAGGAAGAAAAGGCCGTAGAAACCGATCAGCACCACGAAGATGTTCGGGTAACCCACCCGCATCTGCTGGGCGACGTAGGCCATCACACCGCTGAAGGCGAGTGTGAGTGCCAGCAGGCCGTATGTGTTGCGCAGGACGCGGCTAACTTCTAGCTGCTCAGCCTGCACGCTGTTGTTCACTGCGTAATCCTGTTCGCGCATGGCGACACTCCTCCGGTTCTGAAACATTCAGTGGCAAGGATAATAACAGACGCTCTGTAACAAGCTACGTAGAGAGTTTGACAGTGTGTTTCATTCGGGTATTATGGCGCCCGCAACGCAGTACGGAGGTGTGGCCGAGTGGTTTAAGGCAACGGTCTTGAAAACCGTCGACTGTAACAGGTCCATGAGTTCGAATCCCATCGCCTCCGCCATTTCATGTACGAAAGAGCCCTGATCATTCAGGGCTTTTTTGTGCCTGGCGTTCTGGGTAAACCGCCGACAAACAGGACGCCGGCCCCCACTTATGCGCTATCGCCCACCCACGTGATCAAGGAAAGAAAAGTGACCAGCAAAACCATCGGTTCTCTTGTTGCCGCCCTCATCGGCGTCGTCCTGTTATGCGTCTTCTTTGGCAGTTGGTACACGGTCGACGAAACCGAACGCGGCGTGCTGCTGCGCAACGGTGCGCTGGTCGGCGTGGTGGAACCGGGGCTGTCGTTCAAGACCCCCTTCATCGAATCGGTGCGCCTGATCAGCGTCCAGAGCCAGGTCACCGCCTATGAAGACCTCCAGGCCTACAGCAAGGACCAGCAGTCCGCGCAATTGAAGGTATCGGTCTCCTGGCACATCGCGCCCTCCGATGTGGCCAAGGTCTACACCCAGTTCAAGGACCTCGAAGGCATCCGCGACCGCATGATCAGCCGCCAGGTGCCGACCCAGGTAGAAAACGTGTTCGGCAAGTTCAACGCCGTGGCCGCCGTGCAGAACCGTGTCCAGCTGGTCAACGACATTTCCACGGCGATCAAGTCGACCATCACCGGACCGGTGATCATCGACAGCGTCCAGGTCGAGAACATCGACTTCAGCGATGCCTACGAAAAGGCCATCGAAGCGCGCATGGCGGCGGAAGTGCAGGTCAAGACCCGCGAACAGCAACTCGCCACCGAACAGGTCCAGGCGCAGATTCGCGTGACCCAGGCCCAGGCAGAGGCCGATTCGCAAGTCGCCCAGGCCAAGGCGGATGCACTTGCCACCGAACTGCGCGGCAAGGCCGAAGCCGAGGCCATCAAGGCTCGGGCGCAAGCGCTTGCCAGCAACCAGAACCTGGTGGAGCTGACCAAGGCCGAACGCTGGAATGGCGTCCTGCCAACCACCGTGGTGCCCAACGGCGCCCTGCCCTTCATCGACATCAAGTAACGCCTGCGGCGCGGTCTGTCCTGGCCGCGCCTGCTCCCTCCCGCTGCGTACCCGTCGCCCACAACACCCCCCTGGTTGACGCTACACTCACCCACACTGTTCACCGTTAGCAGGGAGCTCAACGTGTATCCAGGCAAACGCAGCCCATCCCTCCAGCCGTCCCTCCGCACCACTGCCCACCGCGCCGACTGGCCTCGCGAACCCTCTTCACGCCTCGGCCACTCACCGACGCCTTCGACAAGCGCCCTGAACAGGAGAGCAGCGTGACCACCTTTATCGCGAAATATAAATGGCCGGCGCTGCTGGCCCTGGCGCTGTTTGTTTTTTCTGCCCTGATATTCTTTCTGATCAAGTCCTACACCTACGACTCATCGACCTACTTCGAGTCCCGTGACTTCATTCGCCAGCTCAAACAGGCCGATGCCAACTGGAACAGCAAAATCCTGAGAAAGAAAATCGGCGTCAACAACAACCTGTCGCTGACCCCACCGCCTGAAGCGAACAGCCGCTGGGAGCAGTTGGAGCGCCTCAACAGCACCGGCCCGCTGGCGAACCTCTGGGCATCCAGACGCCAGGGCTACGTGGATGCCGTCAGGAACAAGACCCTGTTGGTGGAGCAATTCCAGCAACACAACGCCCAACTTCGCAACGCCCTCGATGCATTGCCGACAGCCGAGGACGATATCCAGGCCCTGCTCAAGGATATGGACATCGAGAGCCCGACGGAACGCCTTAGCGCAGCGTCCAACATCCTGGAGCTGACCCTGACGACCTTGGAGTACGCGCTTTACGTCACCGAAGACAAAGCCAAGGAGCTGCGCAGCCAACTCACGGCGCTGGCCATCTACATCGACCGGCTGCCTTTGCAACATCGATCGGCCTTCATCACGTTGACAGGGCACGTCAACGCCATCGTCCAGGAACAACCGATCGTCAATGACCTGCTCGACCGCATCAGCGTCATCCCGGTGGCGCAGGAGCTGGACAACATCAATGAGCTGCTCAACGAGACACAACGCCGGACAGCCGCGACGGACCGCCAATACCATATCTACCTCGCCATGTGCGCCAGCCTGATGGCGATCCTGATGATCTACCTGGCCGTGCGCCTGGTACGCAGCGCCGCCGTGATCAACCAGATCAACCAGGCCCTGCAAATGTCCAACGAACGCCTCGAAGAACGGGTGCAGGAACGCACTCGCGAGCTGAAAGAAGCCGAGCGCGAGTTGATGGACGCCGCGCGAATGGCGGGCATGGCCGAGATCGCTACGAACGTCCTGCACAATGTCGGGAACGTGCTCAACAGCGTGAATATTTCAGCGGAACTGGTGACCCGCAAGTTGAAGAACAGCAAGACATTGGGGTTGGGCAAGGCGGTCAAGATGATGAATGAACACGCCGACGACCTTGGCCGCTTCATCACCGAGGATGAAAAGGGCAAATTGCTGCCGCGCTACTTCAATGAGCTGATCGAGTCTATCGGGGCCGAGCAGGCGTTGCTGGTCGACGAGCTGGCGCAGTTGACCAAGAGCATCGACCACATCAAGGAAATCGTCACGACCCAACAAACCTACGCCGGGGCGGCCAGGCTGGTCGAACCCCTCCACGTTACCGACTTGTTCGAGGACGCCTTGCGCATGAACTCGGGCGCCCTGAGCCGGCACCACGTCACGGTGATCAAGGACTACCAGGACACGCCCACGATCCTGGGGGACAAGCACCGGCTGTTGCTGATCCTGATCAACCTCATCAGCAACGCCAAGTTCGCCATGTCACACATTTCCGAACCACGGGAGATGACCCTGGGCCTGCGCATCCTGGCCCCCGGTACCTTGAGCTTCAGTGTCAAGGATTGCGGCGAAGGCATTGCCCCCGAGAACCTGGCGCGCATCTTCAACCACGGGTTCACTACCCGCAAGGATGGCCACGGCTTCGGCTTGCACAGTTGCGCGCTGGCGGCGGTGGAAATGAATGGGCGCCTGCATGTCCACAGTGACGGGCCGGGCCAGGGTGCCCTGTTCACCTTGGAGATTCCCCTGGAACTGGCGCCGCACTGATCTGCGGCGGGCGAGCTTGCTCCCGCCGGGCTGCGCAGGCGCCCTCTACGCCCCATCAGTGGGCATCCGAATCCCACAGCCAGTCCCATAACCCCGGCAGGTGCACCGGCTGGCCGCTGTTGCGCACCGTGCGCGCCAACGCTGCGCGCTCCAGCGCCTGGTGGTCATCGTAAAAAGGCTTGGCGTCGGTCCTCACGCCGGTTTCCCTGGCACTGTCGAGCAGGATTTGCAGGTACTCGCGGGCATGGCGGGCGGTATAGCGGTTGATGTCGTGAAACGTCACCACCACCGGAATCACCCCGTCCACTGCCGGCAACTGCCCGGCGGCGATGCGCTCGCGCACTTCGGAGAGCTGGCGGACCAGGTTGATACGCCGTCGCGGGCTGGCCGTGATGCCCCAGACCTTGCCATCGTTGGCGCTCAGGTCAGTCAACAGCACGTGCATGCCATGGCGCTGGTAGGCGGCAAAGGTACGTCGGTCGTAGCTCCAGAACGGTGGTCTCACCAGGCTCGGTGTCGCACCGCTGATGCCGGCAATATCGTTGCCGCCATCGACAAGCGACTGCTCCAGTTCATCAGGGCTCAGGAAGCGGTGATTGGTGTGCCAGTGCGTCGCCGTGTGGAAGGCCAACACGTGGCCTTCGCGCTGTTCACGGTGCATCACCGAGCGCCCGATATGACTGTTGCCCGCCCGTGCCGCCCGGGTCTGCAGGAAAAACACCGCCTTGATCCCAGGCTGCACGGGGTTCTGGGCCAGGGCGTCGAGCACCTCCTGGCTGGGGTTCCAGAACGACGAAGCACTGGGGCCATCATCAAAGGTCAGGAGGAAGCGGATCGGCGGCTGTTCACGCAAGCGTTGCTCGGTTTGCGGGGTCAGTTCGATGGGCGGGCCGATGCATCCCGACACACCGACGGCGAGGCCTGCAATGACCAGCGCCCTGGCGATGATGTTCATGTTTTGCCTTAAAGAGTAATACCGCACTGCCCTGCCTTGAATCCCTGGCCCACGGTGACGAAGCTCACCTTGGAGAAGGTTAACCGGGTTTGGTTCCAGGCCGCGAGCACTGTGCGCTTGCCCTTGGCTGCGCGGGTCGCCTGCGCGGCTGGCCGGTCTCAATTTGACCGTCTGGAAATCCGATGGAATTTTCCGCGCGACGCCGTATCCATCCGTATAGGACTAATTAGGGAGGATTTATGGGCGGGCCATCGCTTTACATCATCGACTACATGCTCCATGGCGAGCCTAAGTCATTCATCATCCGCGCCGAGGTGATGAATAACTCCGAAGCTTGGCATTGGGCCAGTTGCGATGCGGGTGTCGGGCGTATACCCAAGTTTGGACGGGAAAAGGTCAAGCGGGTGTCAAAACCCATGGCGGAAAAGTACGGCATCACTGACGTACGCTGGCGCGCAAGCGTCGCGCCCACTTGGGTCAAGGAGTCCGGCTGATTCACTGAACCTGTACGCCGGCGCACCGACTGTCCAGCCGGGCGCCGGATTTCGACAGATCCGCAATAACTCGACTACGCTCAATGAACGGTACGACCCGCCTCCCTGGCGGGTTTGCTGCTGCCTATCCACTTTGTATGGAGGTGTGACATGTCGGAAAAAGAGTCCATCACCGCCCTGCTCACCCTGCTCGAATCCCGCCAGGCAAGACTGACGGCGGCCTGCAAGGAAATCGCCGACTGGGTCGACCACCAGGGCGGGCATCCCGCCGCCGTGCGGATCCGCGACCGGCTCAACGAGATCGACAAGGACGCCCCGTCGATCCAGAGCGCGCTGACGTCCCTCAAGCCTGTCGAACGGCCATTGCCGAAATTTCGCTGAGAGGCTTTTCTTGCAACGCGCCATGGGACGGTGACCCACCCGAGGCCGTCGACATTGCCGTGACCGGGCGTGCCGTAGGCTACCCTTTGCTGTGCTCCGGCGAAGACGGGCCTTCCTTGATCCCCCGTGGCCCGGCCACACCCCAGATAACCAGGCCCAGCACTGGCAGGATGATCAGCAGCAGCGCCCAGCCAGCCTTGGTGCCCGCCGACTTGTCGCTACGAAACACGCTGACGATGGCCCACAGGTCCACCAGCAGCAAGAGCACCGCGACGGCAATCCAGAAATAACTGGCTAATTCAGACATGGCCTAATCCTCGTGATGTCCGTGTAAGGGATTAGGCACAACGGGACAGGGTCCGTTCAAACAATCTGCCGGGCCTCCCTACAGACGCTCGTTCAGATAGGCCACCCAGCGCTCATAGGCCTCATGCTGGCGCTGGACCGCCGCGTCCCAGGCCGATCCAGCCATCTGATGGGCACCAATGAGCGACATCATTTCAGATGTGGCCGTGTCGAGTTCTACCAACAGTTCTTGGGACCTGACTTTAAAGTCTTCGACAGTGGTCATCTCTTCTCTCTCCCCTGTGCGTGGGGTCGGTATCCACAACATGGATGCCTTTTTTTCAATCTGATTCATTTTAGGCGATGACCGGTCGATAGGCAGATAAGGGCCTCGGCGGAGAAATTGAAGTTAAACGTTTCCCGCCTGGCCGCGGTCAACTGAATAGCCCCAAAAGGCCACTAACGCGGTGTCAGATTCAAATATTTCAGTTATATTTCAATTTAATGACAGTCACTGATTGAGCAGGCCATGAAGATACGAGCGACCGTCATCTGCGAGGAAGACCGCCACGTTTTGTTGGTGCGTAAACCCAACAGTCGATGGGCCCTGCCGGGCGGCACGGTCGAGCGCGGTGAAACCCACGCCAGCGCCGCCATCCGGGAACTTGCCGAAGAAACCGGGCTGGACGCCGAGAACCTGCTCTACCTGATGCGCCTTAGCGATGGCGACACCGTACACCACGTGTTTGAAGCCTCGGTGGCCGACCTGCGTGCCGCCCGACCACAGAACGAAATCAGCGACTGCCTCTGGCAGCCTTTGGACGCGGTGGCTCACTTGCAGATGAAAAAGGGCACCCGGGAGATCCTCGAGGCATTTCGGCGGCGGTTGTAGCGAGCGGTTGCATGCATGAGACGCAAACAAAAAGGGTTGCATGAAGTAGTTCATGCAACCCTTTGTTTTATCAGTCTTTCCGAATCTTTACTGTATGGCTCATAGGGGACAGTGTCCGCCGCCAGCGCCCATTATTGCGGAGCTGAAATGAACAAGGGTTTGCATTAGCTTTCGCCTGCAAACCCTTGATTTATATGGTGCCCGAAGCCGGAATCGAACCGGCACGCCCTTACGAGCGGGGGATTTTAAGTCCCATGCGTCTACCAGTTTCGCCATTCGGGCGGTAGCGCGGTGTAGCCTTGGAAGGCTGGCAAGATGGGGATCTGCCAGGATCGAGGCGGGTACAGCAAGAGGGGGAATATATACATCCCTCCCCGGCGAAGCAAGGTTGCTCATGTCCTTTTCAAGACAAAACCTTACCCTGCTTCGTAAACAAAAAAGCTCTGTAGATCATGGATCTACAGAGCTTTTTAAAAGTGGAGGCCGAAGTCGGAATCGAACCGGCGTAGGTGGATTTGCAATCCACTGCATAACCATTTTGCTATTCGGCCTCAAGACGTTCGATGCAATACAGCCACATCAACCGCGTACAAACCTGATCAGGAAAACAGACTTCTGATGAAGCGCTATCTCCTTGAAAACATTGAGATTTTTTACGTCCCAGTGCGTTCGATGGGCGCAATTATGTACTCATTTCCCAAAGCTGACAACCCCTTGATTTCAAAAAAAAATTGGCGTCGAGCTGATTTCCGTGCCTGATGATTCACTCGGCAATTGATGTCCGTGGCGAGGGAGCTTGCTCCCGCTGGGCTGCGCAGCAGACCTGTTCATGAGCGTTGCGCACTCAAGCGGGAGCAAGCTCCCACGCCACCGATCCATCACTGACAGTCGCGGCCCAGGGTCATTGCCGGTAACATACCGGACTCCCCCCGCAACCCTTCGGCCACTCGCCGAATAAGCCGATTCCATGCCTTTTGAACTCAGCGTCGACCTCACTACCCTCGCTATCCTGATTTTTGTTGCGTTCCTTGCCGGTTTCATTGATGCCATTGCCGGCGGTGGTGGCTTGTTGACCACCCCGGCGCTGTTGACGGCGGGCCTACCACCGCACCTGGTCCTGGGCACCAACAAACTGAGCTCGACCTTTGGCTCGGCTACGGCCAGTTTCACCTTCTACCGGCGCAAGCTGTTTCATCCCCGGCAATGGACCCACGCCCTGGTCGGCACGCTGATCGGGGCCTTGGTTGGGGCGGTCGTCGCCCATTACCTGCCCGCCGAATGGCTGAACAAGATGCTGCCGGTGATCGTCTTCGCCTGTGGCCTGTACCTGTTGTTTGGCGGCACGCCCAAGGCCCCGCTGGACAGCGACGCCCCGATCAAGAAGACCTGGCAAGCGCCCCAAGGTTTCAGCCTGGGTTTCTACGACGGTGTTGCCGGTCCCGGTACGGGCGCGTTCTGGACGGTCAGCAGCCTGCTGCTCTACCCCATCGACCTGGTCAAGGCCAGCGGCGTGGCGCGCAGCATGAACTTCGTCAGCAACATTGCCGCGCTGTCGGTGTTCATCTTTTCCGGGCAAGTGGACTGGGTCATCGGCCTGAGCATGGGCCTGTCGGTGATGACCGGGGCATTCTTCGGGGCACGCACCGCCATCAGCGGCGGCGCGAAGTTCATCCGGCCGGTGTTCATCACCGTGGTGTTGGGCCTGACGGTGCGCCTAGCCTGGCAGCACTGGTTCAGCATGGCCTAGACGACGAGCCACGTAGAGGTCGATCAGGTAGCGCGCGATGGAGCGCGAGGCCGGCAGCGGTGGCAGGTTGTGCACGTTGAACCACTGGGCGTCCTCGATTTCGTCCTCCTGGGGCACGATGTCGCCACTGGCGTACTCGGCGTGGAAACCCAGCATCATCGAATGGGGGAACGGCCAGCACTGGCTGCCCACGTACTGGATGTTCTTCACCTCGACGCTGACTTCTTCGCGCACTTCGCGCACCAGGCAGTCCTCGGCGGACTCACCAGGCTCGGCGAACCCCGCCAGGGTGCTGTAGACACCGCTGACGAAACGCGGCGAACGCGCGAGCAGGACCTCATCGCCGCGAGTGATCAACACGATCATGCTCGGCGAAATCCGCGGGTAGTGGCGCAAGTCGCAGGCATCACAGTACATGGCGCGTTCCCGTGGGACCTGGCTCATGCGCTTGCCGCAACTGCCACAGAATCGATGCTCGCGGGCCCAGGTGCCGATCTGCGCCGCATAGCCCAGCACCTTGTAGAGCGTGTGGTCATCTCCGAGCATGAACGCCCGCAGGCCCTTCCAGTTGCACCCTGCTATCTCCTGCGTGCTCTGCAACTCCAGCAAGTACACCGGCTCGCCATCCAGGTGACCGATACCGTGTTCGGCAAGGATCGACAGGTCCTGGCGCTTGAGCCATTCGCGGGGAAACAGTGCGCCGTTGTCATCGAACAGAAAGCCTTCCGGGCTTCGGGCCACAGCCCAGCCGCCAGGAAGCTCGGTGTCGATTACTGCGGTGGTCCAGCGTGAAATCATGGTCAGTCAATCCAGAAATTCGGGTTTCTGTTTGCTCATATGGGCGGCCATGGCCACGCGCAGGTCGGTCGACTGCAACATGGCGGCGTTCCACGTGGCGACGTACTCCAGCCCGTCGTCGATGCGGTGGTCGCGCATGTAGCTGATCATTTCCTTGGTGCCGGTCACGGCGATCGGCGACTTGGCGGCGATCTCCCGGGCAATCCCCATGACGCCGTCGAGCAAGCCGGCCGCATCGCTGTAGACACGGTTGACCAGGCCGATGCTGCGCGCTTCGTCGGCCCCGAAGGTACGACCCGTATAAGCGAGTTCACGCAGCATGCCGTCCCCGATGATCCGGGGCAAGCGTTGCAACGTGCCAACATCGGCGGCCATGCCGATATCGATTTCCTTGATCGAGAACTGGGCGTCCTCGGCGGCATAGCGCATGTCGCAGGCCGAGATCAGGTCGATGGCACCGCCCAGGCAATAGCCCTGGATCGCCGCCAGCACGGGTTTGCGGCAGTTGTCGACGGCGTTGAATGAGGCTTGCAGTTGCAGGATCTTGCGTCGCAGCAGGCGCGCATTACGGCCCACGTCCTTGCCCATTTCGTTGGCCACGCCGGCCAGCATCATCAGGTCTATCCCCGAGGAAAAATGTTTGCCGGCGCCGCTCAGCACCACCACCCGTGCCTCGTCGGTGTCATCGATCCATTGGAAGATCTCGATGATCTCGCTCCAGAACGCGGCGTTCATCGAATTGATCTTTTCCGGCCGGTTGATCTGCACGTGGGCGATGTTGTCTGCAAGTTCGACGCTGAATGCTTGGTATTGCGACATGGCAGTGATCCTTTACCGGCTGAAAAGAGGCCTGAACTATAACAAGCCAACGCGACGGGACGTAGGCAGTGCATCGGCCAAAAGCGGGACTTGCCGGCTATCATGAAGATCAACCTGTGGCGAGGGAGCTTGCTCCCGCTGGGCTGCGCAGCGGCCCCATTTTTTGAGTGCTCGCACTCGGGCGGTAGCAAGCGCCCTCGCTACAGGCTAATTACTCAACCTTGTCAGTCGCCTCCAGCCGCCCGTCCCACCCGCCCCCCAGCGCGGCAATCAACAGCACGCTGGCGATCAGGCGGCTCTGCTGCAGGCTCAGCACGCTACGCTCATTGCTCAAGGCGGTGGCCTGGACAGTCACCACATCCAGGTACGCGATCAACCCGGCCTTGTACTGGTTCTGGGTCAGGCGCAAGGACTCGCGAGCGGCATCGAGGGCCTCCTGGCGCACGCGCGCCTCGTCTTCCAGGACCTTGAGCTGGATCATGTAGTTCTCCACCTCACGAAAGCCGTCGAGCACGGTCTGGCGATAGGTGGCGACGGTCTGATCGTAGGCGGCGACGCTGCGGTCGACTTCCGCCGAGCGCTGGCCGCCGTCGAACAGGGTCATGGCCAACTGCGGCCCAACCGACCAGAAACGGTTCGGCACGCTCACCCAGTTGTCATAGGTGCTGCTGCTGTAGCCACCGCTGAGGCTCAGGGTCAGGTCCGGGTAATAAGCCGCCTTGGCCACGCCGATGTTGGCGTTGGCGGCCATCACCGAGCGCTCGGCCGAGGCGATGTCCGGTCGGCGTTCGAGCAGTTGCGAAGGCAACGCCACCGGAATTTGCGGCAGCGCCGGGACCTCCTGGGTCTCGGCCAGGCTGAACTCGGCCGGCGGCAGGCCCATCAGCACGGCGATGGCGTTTTCGAACTGGGCCCGCTGCCAGATCAGGTCGATCAGGTCGCCCTGGGTGGTCTTGAGCTGGTTCTGGGCCTGGGCCACCGCGTCCCTGCCTGAAACGCCGGCGCGGTATTGGTTCTCGGTCATTTTCAGCGAGCGCTGATAGTTGTCGACGGTGCTTTGCAGCAAACGCTTCTGTTGATCGAGAACCCGCAGCTGCAGGTAATTTTGCACCAGCTCCGACTGCTGGCTCAGGCGCATCGCGGCCAGGTCGGCAAAGCTGGCCTGGGCGCTCGCTTCGTCGGCCTCCAGGGTACGCCGCAGCTTGCCCCAGATGTCGGCCTCCCAACTGACGCCGGCCTGGGCGTTGTAGGTGTCACGGATGCCACTGGAGGAACTGCTCAGGCTCGAACTGCTGCTGCCGGTGCCCTGGCTGGAGCGGGTCTTGCCCACGGTCAGGTCCACGCTCGGAAAAAACGCCCCCCGGGCACTGCGCACCAGCGCCCGGGCCTGGCGGTATTGCGCCTCGGCCTGGGCCACGGTCTGGTTGGAGGTATTGAGCTTTTCCACCAGGCCGTTGAGCTGCGTATCGCCGTACAACTCCCACCAGGCCCCCCGGGCCAAGGCGTCGCTGGGATTGGCCTGGCGCCAGCCCTGGGCCTGTTTGTACTGCGCCGGCGCGGCGGCCGACGGGCGCTGGTAGTCCGGGCCGATGGCGCAGGCACTGAGCATCGCCACGCACAGCGCCAGGCTCAGTCCCCGTGACCCACGGGCGGTCGCCAACACGGTGGCAAGATGGAAGGGCGAACGATCGGTCATAGCGGAGTTTCCAGGGCAGCATCAGTGCGCACGCCGCGCCAGCGGTTGAAGCGATGGCGCAACTTATCAAGATAGAGGTACACCACCGGCGTGGTGTAGAGGGTCAGGACCTGGCTGAACACCAGCCCGCCAATGATGGTCAGGCCCAGCGGCTGGCGCATTTCCGCGCCTTCGGCATTGCCGAGCAACAGCGGCAAGGCCCCCAGGATCGCCGCCAGGGTGGTCATCAGGATCGGCCGCAAGCGCAGCAGGCAGGCACTGCGAATCGATTCGAGCGGCGATTGGCCGCCTCGCTCCAGTTGCAATGCCAGGTCGATCATCAGGATCGCGTTTTTCTTCACCACGCCGATCAGCAGGAACAGCCCCAGCAGCGAAATCAGGCTGAACTCGCTGCCCAGCGCATAGATCGACAGCAACGCGCCGACCCCGGCCGATGGCAGCGTGGAGAGGATGGTCAGCGGGTGGATGTAGCTCTCGTACAGCACGCCCAGCACCAGGTAGACCGCCAGCAATGCCCCAAGGATCATGAATGGCTGGCTCTTCTGGGTGGCCGCGAACGCATCGGCGGTGCCGGCCATTTTCACGATGACGTCTTCGGGCATCCCGAGCTTGGCGATGGCGCGCTCGATGGCGGCGCTGCCCTGCTCCACCGTCACGCCCTCGGCCATGTCGAACGAAATGCTCTCGGAAGCGAACTGGCCTTCATGGCTGACGCGGTCGTCCTCCAGGCTGTTCTCGTAATGGGCAATGGTCGACAGTGGCACCCTCGCTCCGTCGGCGGTGATCACCTGGACCTGCTCTAGCGTGCTCGGGTCCTGGGCGTACTTGGGATTGACCTCCATCACCACCTGGTACTGGTTGAGGCTGTCGTAGATGGTGGAGATCTGCCGTTGGCTGTAGGCGTTGTTGAGCACCGCCGTGACCATGTTCATGTCGATGCCCAGGCGCTTGGCCTGGTCGCGGTCCACAACCAGTGTCACTTGCTGCGCCCCGCCACCGTCGCGCGCGTCGATGGCGGTCAGCTCCGGCAAGGCACGGAACGCCGCCGTGACCTTGGGGTACCACTCGCGCAGGGACGCCAGGTCGGCACTTTGCAGGATGTAGGAATACTGCGAGGTGGTCTGCTCACGCCCGCCACCGAACTGCAGGTCCTGGTCGGCCATCAACATCAGCTGGGCACCAGGAACCTTGGGCATTTCCTTGCGCAAGCGCTCGATGACTTTCTGCGCGGAAATCTCCCGGTCCTTGATCGGCTTGAGGCGCACCAGCATGAAGGCATTGTTGGTGCCGTTGTTGCCGCCAATGAAGCCGGCGACGCTCTGCACCGCATCATCCTTGAGCACCGCACGCCGGAAGATTTCCATCTTCGGTTGCATCACGTTGAACGACAGCCCGTCATCGCCGCGCACGAAACCGATCAACTGGCCGGTGTCCTGCTGCGGCATGAAGGTCTTCGGCACCACCACGTACAACGCCACGTTCACCCCGATGGTCACCAACAGGCTGAGCAAGGTCAGGCGGCGATGGCGCAGGACCCAATCCAGGCTGATGGCGTAACCACGCACCATGCGCTCGTTGAGGCGGTGGCTCCAGCGCTGCAAGCGGTTCTCCTGACCCGGCACGTGCGGCTTGAGCCAGCGGGCGCAGAGCATTGGCGTGAGCGTCAGCGAAACCACCAGCGAGACCACGATGGACGCGGCCAGGGTGATGGAGAACTCGCGGAACAGGCTCTCGATGATCCCGCCCATGAACAGGATCGACAGAAACACCGCCACCAGGGACACGTTCATCGACAGCAGGGTAAAACCGACTTCCTTGGCCCCCAGGTAAGCCGCCTTCATCGGCGCCACGCCCTCGTCGATGTGCCGGGAAATGTTCTCCAGCACCACGATGGCATCGTCCACCACCAGCCCGGTGGCAAGGATCAGCGCCATCAGCGACAAGTTGTTCAACGAAAAGCCGTACAGGTACATCACCGCGAACGTGCCCACCAGCGACACCGGTACCGCCAGGGTCGGGATCAGCGAAGCACGGAAGTTGCCGAGGAACAGAAACACCACCAGCACCACCAGGGCCACGGCGATCAGCAGGGTCATTTCCGCTTCATGCAAGGTCGCCTTGATCACCGGCGAGCGGTCCATCGCCAGGTTCAGCTTGACGCTGGCCGGCAGCACCGCCTGCAACGCCGGCAACTGAGCCTTGATCTCGTTGACCGTCTCAATGATGTTGGCCCCGGCCTGCCGGTTGATCACCAGCAGCACCGCGGCATCGTCGTTAAAGAAACCGCTGTTGTAGCGGTCCTCGACGCTGTCGGTGACTTTCGCCACGTCCTTGAGCCGCAACACCGAGCCGTCCTGGTAACGGATGATCAGCGTTTCGTAGTCCTTGGCCTTTTCCAACTGGTCGTTGGCCTGGACCTGCCACATGCGCCGGTCGTCCTCCACCGAACCCTTGGGCCGGCGCACGTTGCTGTTGGCAATCGCGGTGCGCACGTCATCCAGGGCCACGCCGTACTGGTCCAGCGACTTGGGCTCCAGTTCGATGCGCACCGCCGGCAGAGAGCTGCCGCCGATCTGCACTTCACCGACGCCCGAGACCTGGGACAGGCTCTGGGACAGGATGGTCGAGGCCAGGTCATAGAGCTGGCCTTTCTCCAGCACGTCCGAGGTCAGCGACAGCACCATGATCGGTGCCTGGGACGGGTTGACCTTCTTGTAGGTGGGCATGCTGCGCATGCCACTGGGCAACAGGTTGCGCGAAGCATTGATCGCCGCCTGCACCTCCCGCGCCGCGCCGTTGATGTCGCGGTCCAGGTCGAATTGCAAAATGACGCGGGTGGAGCCCTGGCTGGAGCGGCTGCTCATGGTGTTGACCCCGGCGATGGCGCCGAAGGAGCGCTCCAGGGGCGTTGCCACCGTCGACGCCATCACTTCCGGGCTGGCGCCCGGCAGGCTGGCCTGGACGACAATCACCGGGAAATCCATCTGCGGCAGCGGCGACACCGGCAACAGGCCGAAGCACACCCCGCCGAGCAGCGTGATGGCGAAACTCAGGAGCATCGTCGCTACGGGACGGCGGATGAAGGGGCCGGAGAGGTTCATCAGCAACCGCTCCTGGCTTCAATGCGCAGGTTGTCGTGGCGAGGGAGCTTGCTCCCGCTTGAGTGCGCAGCGCTCACGCGAGGGGCCGCTGCGCAGCCCAGCGGGAGCAAGCTCCCTCGCCACGAAGCGTCCGCCCGCCCCGGGTTTTCGGGCGTCGCCGTCATGCCTGCACCTCTTTCCCATCCGGCTTGGCAAACCGGCGGCCCAGGCGGTCGAAGTACAGGTAGATCACCGGCGTGGTGAACAGCGTCAGCACCTGGCTCACCAGCAGCCCACCCACCATCACCAACCCCAGGGGTTGGCGCAGTTCCGCGCCGGAGCCGGTGGCCAGCATCAGCGGCACCGCCCCGAACAAGGCGGCCAGGGTGGTCATCAGGATCGGCCGAAATCGCAGCAGCGCGGCCTGGTAGATCGCCGTCTGCGGGTCCACGCCCTGGTTACGTTCGGCGTCGAGGGCAAAGTCGATCATCATGATCGCGTTCTTCTTGACGATGCCGATCAGCAGGATGATGCCGATGATCGCGATCATCCCCAGGTCGTTGCCGGTGAGGATCAGGGCCAGCAAGGCGCCGATGGCCGCCGAGGGCAGCGTGGACAGGATCGTGATCGGGTGGATGTAGCTTTCGTACAGCACGCCGAGGACGATGTACATGGTCACCACGGCCGCCAGGATCAGTAGCAAGGTACTCGACAACGAGGCCTGGAACGCCTGGGCCGCCCCCTGGAACTCGGTCTGTACCCCCAGCGGCATGCCGATGTTGTGCTGGACCTTTTCGATCACCTCCACCGCGTGCCCGAGGGCCACGCCGGGGGCGAGGTTGAACGACATCATCACCGCCGGAAACTGGCCGATGTGGGCAATCGCCAATTGCGCCTGGCGTTCCTCGACCCGGGCCAGGCTCGACAGCCGCACTTGTCCGCCATCGGTGGTCTTGACGTGGATCTGGTCCAGCGCCTGGGGCCCGATGCGCTCCCCGGCCTGGGCCTGCAACACCACGCGGTACTGGCTGGCCTGGGTGTAGATGGTGGAAATCTGCCGCTGGCCGAAGGCGTCATACAAGGCATCGGTGATGTTCGACACCGATACGCCCAGGCGTGACGCGGCATCGCGGTCGATCACCAGATAGACCTGGAGGCCCTTGTCCTGCAAGTCGCTGGCGACGTCGGTCAGTTCCGGCTGGCTGGCCAGGGCTTCGACCAGTCGACCGCTCCAGAGGCTGAGCAACTCGGCGTCCGGCGACGACAGGCTGAATTGGTACTGGGTGCGGCTGACCCGGTCCTCGATGGTCAGGTCCTGCACCGGCTGCATGAACAGGCGGATGCCCACCAGTCGATCCAGTTGCGGCTGCAACCGGGCAATGATCTCGGTGGCGCTCTCATCTCGTTCGCCGTGGGGCTTGAGGTTGATCAACAGGCGGCCGCTGTTGAGCGTGGCGTTGTCGCCGTCCACGCCGATGTAGGACGACAGGCTGTCCACCGCCGGATCGGCGAGGATCACCTTGGCCAGTTGCTGCTGGCGTTCACTCATGGCGGCAAACGAAATCGATTGCGGCGCTTCGGAAATGCCTTGGATCACGCCGGTATCCTGCACCGGGAAAAACCCCTTGGGCACGGCCAGGTACAGCACCACCGTCAGCACCAGGCTGCCCACCGCCACCAGCAGGGTCAGCGGCTGATGCTTGAGCACCCACTGCAACCGACGTCCGTAGCCGGCGATCAACCAGTCGATCCAGGCCCCGCTCGCGCGGTAGAAACGGCCTTGTTCATGTGCCTTGGGTTCACGCTTGAGCAGACGCGCGCACATCATCGGCGTCAACGTCAGGGACACCACCAGGGAAATCAGGATCGCCACCGCCAGGGTGATGGCGAACTCGCGGAACAGCCGCCCCACCACGTCCGCCATGAACAGCAACGGGATCAGCACCGCGATCAGCGACAGCGTCAGGGAAACCAGGGTGAAGCCGATCTGCTTGGCCCCCTTGAGCGCGGCCTGCAACGGACTGTCGCCTTCTTCGATATAGCGGGCGATGTTCTCCAGCATGACGATGGCGTCGTCCACCACGAACCCGGTGGCGATGGTCAGGGCCATCAGCGTCAGGTTGTTGATGGAGAAGCCCGCCAGGTACATCACGCCGAATGTCCCGATCAACGACAGCGGCACCGCCACGGATGGGATGATGGTGGCGCTGACACGGCGCAGGAACAGGAACGTCACCATGACCACCAGGGCAATGGCGATCAGCAGTTCGTGTTGCACATCGGTGACCGAGGCGCGGATGGTCTGGGTACGGTCGGTAAGCACGGTGACGTCGAGGCCGGCCGGCAGGTTGTCGGTGATGCTGGGCAGCAGGGCCTTGATCCGGTCCACCACCTCGATGACGTTGGCCCCTGGCTGGCGCTGGATGTTCAGCAGCACGGCCTGGTTTTCGTTGGCCCACGCGGCAAGACGCTCGTTCTCGGCGCCATCGACGATCTGCGCCACATCCTTGAGCCGCAACGGCGCGCCGTTGGCGTAGGCCAGGATCAGTTCGGCGTAATCCTTGGGCGAGGTCAACTGGTCGTTGGCGTCAAGCATCGAGACCCGGGTCGGGCCGTCGAAGTTGCCCTTGGGCTGGTTGACGTTGGATGCACCAATCAACGTGCGTACATCCGCCAGGTTCAGGCCGTTGGCCGCCAAGGCCTCAGGGTTGACCTTGATCCGCACCGCCTGGCGCTGGCCACCGGCAATGGTCACCATGCCGACCCCGCTGATCTGGGCGATCTTCTGCGCCATACGGGTGTCCACCAGGTCATTGAGCTTGGGCAGCAGCATGGTCTTGGAAGTAATCGCCAGGGTCAGCACCGGGGTGTCCGCCGGGTTGACCTTGTTGTACACCGGCGGCGCCGGCAGGTCATTGGGCAGCAGGTTGGTGGCCGCGTTGATCGCCGCCTGCACCTGTTGCTCAGCGACGTCCATGTTGATTTCGAGATTGAAGCGCAGGGTGATCACCGACGCACCGCCGGAACTGGTGGAGGCCATCTGCGTCAGGCCCGGCATCTGCCCGAACTGGCGCTCCAGGGGCGCGGTCACCGCACTGGTCATCACATCGGGGCTGGCGCCGGGGTACAGGGTCATCACGCGGATGGTCGGGTAATCGACCTGGGGCAACGCCGACACCGGCAACAGCCGATAGGCGATCAGGCCGGCCAGGACGATGGCCAGCATGCTCAGGGTCGTGGCGACCGGACGCAGGATGAACAGCCGCGAGAGATTCATGCGCCGCCCTTTTTCGCCTTGTCGGCCGCTGCCGATTCAGCCGGCGCCGCCGCGGCCTTGCCCTGCAAGTGTTCGGTAGGTGAAGTGGGCACGTCCTGGCTGTCGTTGACCACTTCCACTTCGCTGCCTTCCTTCAGGCGGTCGGTGCCTTCCAGCACCACCCGGTCGCCGGCGGCCAGGCCCTCGGTGACCACGGTGTTCTCGCCGTCGCTGGCGCCGATCTTGAGTTTCTTGAGGGTCACCTTCTTGTCGCCGTCCAGGGCATAGACAAAGGTGCCATTGGTGCCGAACTGGATGGCAGCCGTCGGTGCCAGGATCACGCCCTTGAGGGTGTCGGCCAGCAAGCGCACGTTGACGAACTGGTTGGGGAACAGCGACTGGTCGCGGTTATCGTAGCGGGCCTTGAACTTCAGGGTGCCGGTGGTCACGTCGATCTGGTTGTCCAGGCTTTGCAGGACACCCTTGGCCTGGAGTTTTTCGTCGCCCCGGTCCCAGGCTTCGACCGGCAGCTTGGCGCCACTGTGGTAGCGCGCCAGCACGGTTTCGAGGCTGTTCTCCGGCAGGGTGAACACGACGCTGATCGGTTGGGTCTGGGTGATGACCGCCAGGGCCGTGGTGTCGTTTGCCGCCACCAGGTTACCGATGTCCAGCTGGCGCAAGCCGACGCGCCCGGAGATCGGCGCACGGATCTTGGTGAATTCAAGGTTGAGCCTGGCGTCGTTGACCGCCGCCTGGTTGGTCTTCACCGTGCCCTGGTACTGGCCTACCAGCGCGGCGGCCGTGTCGAGGGTCTGCTTGGCGATGCTGTCTTCGGCATACAGCCCGCGATAACGCTCCAGGTCCACTTGGGCATTCTTCAATTGCGCCTGGTTCTGCAACAGCGTGCCTTCGGCCTGGAGCAACGCGTTCTGGTATGGACGCGGGTCGATCTCGGCCAGCAGGTCGCCGGCCTTGACCATCTGCCCTTCTTCAAAGGCAATCTTGACCAGTTCCCCACCCACTCGGCTGCGCACATTGATCGTGTTGAGCGCCGTGACCGTGCCCAGCGCCTTGTAGTACAACGGGAAATCACCGGTGACCGCCGGCGCCACGCGGACAGGGATCGGCCCCGCGGCACCGCCGAACCCAGGCCGCATGCCGCCCGAGCGCCCCATGTGCCCGGCTGCGGCCTTCTGCCCTGCCCCCGGCTTCTGGGTCGTGCTGGAGGGCCAGAACTTCCAGGCCAGCAGCGCGACGACCAGGAGGATGAGCAAGCCGAACAGCCAGCGGCGGGAATGACGGGAAACAGAGGATTGCATGGAGTGATCAACCATTGGGCGCGTGGGCTTCTTCTACGGGAGGCTGAACGATAAGCACTGGGCGGTATTTAGCAAAGCGGCTTTACCGGCAATTTACCTTGGGCTTACCTTTCGTCAAATCGGCTAAAGCCTTGAAGTACAAATAAAAACGGCCTGGGTTGGACCCTGGCCGTCGAAATTGTAATAAATGATCTGTTTCAGAACACTTATTTCAGGACGCTTGGTTTCAAGGCATCACTTCAGCGCGCTGAGCGCCGCGTCGTAGTTAGGCTCTTCGGCGATTTCCTTGACCAGCTCGCTGTGCAGCACGGTGTCGTTCTCGTCCAGCACGACAACGGCCCGGGCGGTCAGGCCCTTGAGCGGACCATCGGCAATGGCCACGCCATAGTTCTGGATGAACTCGGCACCGCGCAGGGTCGAAAGGTTCTGGACGTTGTCCAGGCCTTCGGCGCCGCAGAAACGTGCCTGGGCGAACGGCAGGTCGGCGGAGATGCACAGCACCACGGTGTTATCCAGCTCGTTGGCCTGGGCGTTGAACTTGCGCACGGAAGTGGCGCAGGTCGGCGTGTCGACGCTTGGGAAAATGTTCAGCACCTTGCGCTTGCCGGCGAAGCTCGCCAGGGTAACGTCGGACAGATTGCCGGCCACCAGGGAAAAGGCTGGCGCCTTGGAGCCGGCTTGGGGCAATTGGCCGTTGACTTGAACCGGGTTGCCTTTGAGCGTGACTTGAGCCATGAACGGATTCCTTCTGACAGGTTTGAAAGGTCGAGGCCGGAGTTAACCATGAAATGCCGCCATGACCTATGCCCGGACAGAAAAAGTCATGGTTCGGGCACCGCTACCTGGCCTTGAGTTTCAGGAATGACTGGTGCATGTCATTCGCCCAGCCATCGATGACCGGTTTGACATCATCGACTTTCATCACCTGGGCGTCGTTGGCCAACGGCTTGCCCGTGCCTTTGCGCACCACCTGGGCGATCACGGCATTGCTGCCGCCGTCGAGAAACACCGCTTCGGTGCCCAGGGTGGTTTCCTGGTCACGAATACCACTGGCCGTGCTGACCGCTGCCGCCACCAGCGCAATCGGCACCACTTCATAAGGCTTCAGGCCTTGGGTCTTGCTGCCCACGGCAGTAATGGCCGCGCGTATCACCAACACCCCAGGGCCCGGGCTCTTGGCCAACGGCAGGGATCTTCCCGCTTCACGCATGAGCGCCTGGTCGTAGTAAGCCGTGATGCCGGACAAGGTGGCCTGGGGAATCCTCACGGTCGGCTGGGGTTTGGGATAAAGCTGCGTCGGCTCGATATAGATGCTGGTGTACTTGCTCGGATCGATCGTGGGATCAACCCAGCGCATCACCTCGGCGCCCGATGGCGACTTGTCCTGCTTGAGCCGGCTGTAATCGCCCAGGAAACCGGAGTACTCGTCCGGCTGGGTGACTTGACTGGAGCAACCCAACAAGGCGAGCGAGGCGATGCATACGGTGCCGATCATTGACGCGAGCTTCATGCGAGCACTCCTGTCATTTGCCCGGAGTCGGGTTTGAATTTAAAGGTATAGACAATGTCTGAGGCTTTGCCTGTTTTATCGAGGGCACCCCAATGGCGAGAGCGAGCCTGCCGGCGAAAGTGGTCGGTCAGCCAGCACACCGGTCGACTGTGCCGACGCCTTCGCGAGCAGGCTCGTTCCTACAGGCATTTGAGGTAAATGCCGATGAGGCCAGGACTTATGTCTGAAACCAGTCCCGGCGCTCATCCAGGGTATGGCGGATCAGGTCGACGAGCATTTGTATCTCTGCCGAGGCTTGGGCGTCGGCGTTGATGGCCATCCATGCATCGCGCTGCATCGGCGGGCCGAAGATGCCTGGCAAGGCCACCAGGCCGCGGTCGAAGCGGCTCATATACTGCGGCAGCAAGCCGATGCAGGCGCTGCATCGGATCATCTCCAGCATCAATTCATAGGATTGCACCTGCACCACGCCGGCCCGGCGCTGCTCCATCAGGCTGTTCCAGGGCGCGAAGCTGTCCACCTGCCGGTCCGCCAGCCATTGCACCAGCATGTAATCGCTCAGATCCTCCAGGCGCTGCGGACGCGTCGCCGGCCGCGAATAGCGCTTGGCCATATGTGGCACATAGTCCAGCCGCGCCAGGCGCTGCGCCGGCAACGTGGTGAAGCTCGGCGCGGGCGTCGGCGCCTGGGTATCACTGAGCCACAACACCAGGTCGGCGCTCACGGCTTGCAGCGCCAGGTCGCTGTCCAGGGTGATGATCTGCAAGCGGACGCTGGCATTGCGTCGCAACAGCGAGATCAGGTCGCGCCCGAGGATGTCGTGCAGGATCGGTTCGGCCACCGCCAGGCGAATCAACGGCTGGTCGTTCAGCGGCGGCGTCCCTTCCTGAGCCAGGGCAATCAAGCGTGCCTGCAATTGCCGGCCTTCGCGGCTGAGGGTCAGGGTGCTGCCCTGGTAGCTGAACAGCGAGCGTTGCAGGCGCCCTTCCAGGTGCGCCAGTTGCTTGCGCAACCAAGTGGCCTTGACGTTGAGGCTGCGCGCCGCTTGCATGAAGCAGCCACATCGCGCACTGACCAAAAAACATTGCACCACCTGGGGCTCGATGTTCCCGGCCAAGGCAAGCCAGGGGTCAGGGGCACGCAACGGAGTGCGATAAGGGTGGATGACAGCCTGGCGTCCTGCTGGCTCGGTGAAGGTCATGGGTGACTCCCTGTCGGTTGTACGGATAAGCGGGTGCTACACAATCATTCATTCCTGGTTGAACGCGCCTCTGGCCAAGAGGTAACACCCTTCGAGTCCAAGGCTAGCGGACCTCCTCCAGGACCTTGCTCAACTGCGCCCCGTCAATGCTCAAGGTCGCGGTGTCGAGCATGCCCTCCAGGTAGGCCTTGGCGATCTGTTCCTGGCGCTGGGCGCGCAGGGCCTGGGTCAACCGTTCACGGACTTCCTCCAGGGTCGCGTCCCGGGCCGGCTGCTGCTCGGTGAGCTTGATCACATGGAACCCCGCCGCACTCTGCACCGGGTCGGAAACGGCGCCGACCTTCATCCGCGCCACCGTCTCGCGAACCGGTGGCACGAATTGCTGCAACGGCTGGTAGCCACTGTCACCACCGCGCTCGGCACTGCCGCGCTCCTGGGAATAGCGGCTCGCCAGGGCGGCAAACTCGGCCGGCGACGCCTGGGCCTTCTTGCTCAACTCCAGCGCTTGTCGGCGCACCGCCTCCACCGTTTGCGGCTCGGTGGCGGCGAGGAATATCTGACTGACGCGGTACAGCGCCGGCGCGGTCCAGTTGGCTTTGCCGGCATCGTAGGCCTGCTTCAGCTCGTCTTCGCTGGGGTACCCGGCGGGCACCTGGCTGACCGATTGCAAGTAGTCGCGAAACACGATCTGCTCGGTCGCCGCCCGGGTCTGGCGCTCCACGTCCGGACGCTGTCGCCAGCCTTGCGCGTCGGCCTGCTCCAGCACGGCTTTTTCTGCCAGGCGCGCGCGGATCCAGCCTTCGAGCGCGGTCCGATTGCCGCGCATCTGCTGACGCACCTCGGGGGCCAGCGCTGCCAGCAGCGACTTGAGTTCGTCCGGGCTGACCTGCTGGTTGCCCAGCCGGGCCAGGCTCGGCGATTCGGACGAAACCACGCTGACGGCCTGCACCGCGGCCACCGGATCGCTGCCCGGCCGCATGCCCAGGACTACCGCCACGGCGACCAGGCCCAGGGTTGCGGCGCTGACGACAAAGGTCGGCTTGTTCACGATGCGACAGCCTCTTGCAGCGCAGCCTCGGCCGGCGACGCCGGGTCTTGCAGCCGCGCGGCGTTCTGGCTGTATTCGCGCAGGTAGACAATGAACTCCTGCAATAGCCGGTCCCACAGTTCAAGCTGGCTGCGCAGGTGATCGGCGCTCACGCCGGCCGCCACCACCACGTCCATTTCCATCACCAGGAACTCACCCTGCACCGACAACCGGGCAAAGCGGCGCGAGGCGTTCCACAGCTCCGCCAGCCCGGCCGGCAACTCACCCTGCACACGCAAGGCACAACTGAAGGTGAAATCCAGGTACTCGCCAGCGCTCGGTGTCGGGTTGCCAAAACGCACGGCGTAACCGATGCCCTGGCTGGCGCTGAGCAGTTGCACGATGCCGTTCTGCTCGGTTTCGTTGACCCGGTAACCTGCCGCTTGCAACAGCTCGGTCAGGGATTTGACAGAAACCTGTTCAATCATTGCGTTCATGCTCGGTTCTTCCTTGTTCTGTGTCAGTGGGTGATCGAGGCCTGAGGCGCATCGAAACGGTTCTTGTAGAGGTCATCGCCAAAGCCCTGGGCCAGTTCCTCGAAACGCACCCGGGTCTTGGCGGCGAATGGCTGGCGGATCTTCATCACGTCGGCCACGTCGATGGTTTCGTAGGCGTGGAGCAGCGTCTTGGCCACGTCGTACATCTGTTGATTCTTGACCGAACATTGCTGCACTTGTGTGTCACGTTCGGTCAATTGCGCCTCCAGGCGCGCGCGCTCGGCTTCCTTGCCACGGGCCAGGGTCAACAACTCGTCGTAGGCTTTCTTGAACTTGCCGATCTGCTCGTTGCTGGCCGCGACCTGGGCCTGCGCCTGGCTTTGCAGGCTCTGCTGATGCCCGGCCAGTTGCTCGTTCAGGGCCTGGGCTTTGCTCAGTTGCGCGGTCAGTTGCTTGATTTGCGCCTGCGCGTCCCGGGCTTGGGTCTCGGCGGCCTGGCGCGCGGCGCTGGCCTGGGCCTGTTCGCTTTGCAGGGCCTGCAATTGCGCCGTGGTGCTGCGCAGTTGCGCGCGCAAGCGTTCCTCCAGGCCTTCGCCGTGGGCACTGCCGTTGAGCAGCAGGCCCGCCAGCAGCAACGTCACCGGCACATGGTTCATGGCTCGCCTTTTCATGAGGCCTCCCTGCGCTTAGAAGCGCGTGTTGATTTCAAGCTGCAAGACATCGATGTCGTACGGCGCGCCGTACACCGCTTCGGAACTCAACCAGCGGCCCGTGGCGAAGACGTTGCTCGCCAGGCCGTAGTTGCCGCCCAGGAAATAACCCTTGGCGTTGGTGCCGCCCAAGTGGAACGACGAATCGTTGAAGCCGTCCGGCAAGGCATCCGGCTGGATGTACTTGTAGCCGGCGAACAGGTTCCAATCGCCCTGGCGCTTGAGCTCCAGCGAATTGCCCAGGGTGAACTGCAACATCCAGGCGTTGGCGCCGCTCTGCACTTCGCCATCGCTGTCCAGGTTGTTGGCGAACTGCCCTGCCGAGCGTTTGCGCATCTCGCCTTCGTCGTAGCCCAGGTTGTGGACGTAGTGGGCCTGGCTGCGCAGCTTCAGGTCGGCGGGCAGGTCGGCGTCCCAGGCGAAATTCAGGTCCAGCAGGTTGAATTCCGAGGCCAGGCCGACGAACTGCGGTTGTGGCGTGGTGGCCGGGTTGAGGGGGTTGGGCGTGATGTCTCGCAGCAGGAACACGGTGTTGCCCTTCTGCATGAACGCCACGCGCGAGCCGTCGCTGTCGCAGCCAGGGTCGCCGGCCCACGGCTGGCAAGGCGAGGAGCGCTGGCCTTCGATGTCGTCGAAGCGGTAGTAGGCCATGGCGGCCTTGATCCGGTTGCTGTCGTTGATGGCCCAGTTGGCCCCCAGTTGCGCACCGTACAGCCACTTGTTGTCGCTCTCCTCCTTGTCGGAACCGTTGCTGGTACTGGTGTCGTTGGTGTACTCCACCGGGAACGCGCCGACGGTGCCGAACAGCCCCCAATCCTGGTTGAGCTTGCGATTGAAAATCGCCGCCACGCCATCGAAGTTCAGGTCGCCGGAGTACAGCAGGTCGGTGGAGAAAAACGGGTTGGCGAAACGCCCGCCGGTCACGGTCAGCTCATCCGAGGGCTTCCAGGTCAGGTAGCCCTGGTCGAGCCAGATGTCTTTCTTGCCAAAACCACCGCCCAGGGTCTGGGTGGTGGACACGGGGTTGTTGTCCGAGCCGGTGCCGATGCGGATGCCAGCGGTCCACTCCGGGGCGATCACCGCCTTCATGCCCAGGCGCGCCCGCAGGCGGAACAGATTTTCCCGGTCTTCGCGGGTGTTGAGCAACGGCGGCAGGCCCGTGCTGCTGTTGGGGTTGACGTCGTACGGCCCCTTGTCGTTGAGCCGGGCGAAATCGACGATCTGGTTGCTGTTGGTGCCTGAGTAGTAGCGCGACTCATCCCGCAGGCGAATGTCGCCATCGAAACTGATCCGCGAAACCCAGTCCGGGAAGGTGTTGGGCTGGGCCCAGTTTTCCTGTTTGGCGGTGGCCATGACTTCAGCCTTGACCTGGTCGCGGATCTGATCGCGCACGATGTTCGGCACGTACTGCACCCGTACGTCCCCCGGCGCACCGGCCGGCGCCGCAGTCACCGCGGTGGCAGCCTGGCGCGCCTGCACCGCTTCGCGCTCGGCCTGGGCGATCAGGCCGTCGGCCTGGTCCTGCTTCAACACCCCCTGCTGCACCAGCAGGCGGATCAGATTGATCGTGGCATTCTCCGAGGGCGCCGGGGCGCAGACCCCGTGCCCGGCCAGGCTCAAGACCACCAGCCCAACCGCCCACGACAATCGATTCACATTGGAAATCATCTGCACACAACTCCTGTTGGCGAACTTTGAAATAGTCGATTAACCCGGACGCCGTCCCTGCAGGGACAGGCGTACCGGCAACGTCAGGGAAGCCGGTGGCCGCTCACTCAAATGCGGGGCGGCCCGCAGCGCGGAGATCACCTGGTTGTCCACTTGCGCATTGCCGCTGGACTTGACCAGCTCGACCCGGGTGATCTCGCCCACGGCGCTGAGCCAGACGTCGGCCTGCAGCGAGAACGCCAGGCTGCGCAGCTCGGGGTTCTCCCGCAGCAAGCGCTGGAAGGTGAAGGCCAGGAACTGGCTGTAGGTGCCATTGCCCAGCCGGCCACCGCCCGCGCCTGCCATGCCGCCCCCCTTGCCCGCGCCGATGTTGAAGGCGTCGTTGCCGGACTGGGCATCGCCGTCCATCTGCATCGGGTTCGCCAGGTCATCCACTGGCGAGGGCGGCGCTTCTTCCTCGGGCTTGACCTCTTCGGGTTCCGGGGTCGGTTCGGGCTCGACCACCTTTTCCTCGACCTTGGGCTCCGGTTCCTTGGGTTTTTCCGGAGGGGGTGGCGGCGGTGGTGGCAGCGGGATGATGGTCGGCACCTTCGGTGCTTCACGGCGCACACCGCTCATGTCGTTGGCCCACTGCCACAGCAGCCAGGCGGCCACGCCAGCCAGCAGCAGGCCCGCGGCCCATTTGAGCAGGCGCAGCGGCGAGCGCTTCACCGGGGGCGGGTTGATGGGAAGTTTCGCGGTCATGGTCAGCCCTGGTTCGGTTTGCCGGTCACGAGGCCGACCTGGGACAGTTCCAGCCGCCGCAACAGGTCGAGCACTTCGATGACTTTCTGGTACTGCACCGTGGCGTCACCGCGCACGATGATCGGAAAGTCCGGGTTCAGGGCCTTCTCGATGCGCAAGCGCTCTTCCAGTTCGGCCAGCGTCACCGGATAGGCGTCGAGGAACACCTGGCCGCCGTCATTCACCGAAATCGCCTTGGTCTTGGCCTCGGACAACGACACCGAGGCGCTGGCCTTCGGCAGGTTGATCTGGATGCCCGACACCTGCGCCGTGGCGGTCAGGATGAACATCACCAGCACCACCATGAGCACGTCCACCAGCGGCGTGATGTTGATGCTGTCCACGGCCGCGTCATCGTCGTCATCGTGTGAAGCATTTACGCTAGCCATCGCGATCCCCTCAGGCCGGTACGAACGATTGGGCGTGATGGTCGCGGCGATGGGCCGACTCACCGGCCTGGCCTTCACCATGCATTTCCGCCAGGCGGGTGATGAACTCGTCGACGAACACCCGCATGTCGGCGCTGACTTCCTTGTTGCGGGTGATCAGGCGGTTGTAGCCAAACAGCGCCGGGATCGCGACGAACAGGCCCATGGCGGTGGCGAGCAACGCGGCGGCCATGCCGGGGGCGATGGCGTTGATGTTCACGTCACCGGCCATCGCCGTGCCGAGGAACACCACCATGATCCCCAGCACGGTGCCGAGCAGGCCGATGTAGGGCCCACCGGCGATGGCGTTGGACAGGGTCGAGAGCTTCGAACTCAGCAGTTGGTTTTCCCGGGTCCGCACGCCGTCCATGGAGCAACGGATCGCCTCGATGGTGGCGGCCGACACCGACGAGGTATCGGCGCCCTGCTCCCGCCGGGTGCGGATCTCCTTGACGGCCACCAGGTACAGGCGCCACAGCGAGGAATGCTGCAGGCGCTGGGCGAGGTCCTGGTCGTCGGCGAACATTTCCAGGCGCGTGCCGATCCTGGCGAACTGCTCGCGAAAAGCCTGGTTGGCCGCGCTGAGACGGCTGACCATGCGATTCTTGCGGATCATGATGATCCAGGACTGGAACATCATCAGCACCAGCACCGCGATGATCACCCAGGCATCCAGCGGCACGGCGTTCAACAGGAACCCCAGGCTGCCGAAACCGAAACCGGACTGCTCTTCATCGACGCCGTAGGCCACTAGTTTCGATTCGGCGCCCTGGGCGTTCGCATCGGCCAGCAACAGCGGTGCCGGACGAGCGACCTTGGAAAGGCGTGCTTCGTCCATGGCGCCGCTGAACGGTGCGAACGCACCGGCCGTGACGTCGGCGCCCAGCGCAATCGGCGAATTGAATGCCGGCATCGCCACGGCGAGGCTAGCGCTCTCGCGGCCGTTGACGTACAGCACCACCCGGTCACCCGAGGCAGTCAAGGCCAGGTGTTGCCATTGACCGGGGTTCAGCGGCTGGGTCGAGACCGCCCGCTGACCGTCGATCGCCACGAACGGCACGCCCTGGTTCACCCCCACCAGCAGGCTGGCGGCGCCTTCATGACGGGCCAGGACGATCTGCTCGCCGCCGGCCTGGTCCTGGCGCAGCCAGGTGCTGAACGTGAACGCCGCGCCGGCATTGTGTTGCAGCGAGGGGCTGGCGGGCAGCAGCAGCGGCTGGCCGCCGAACTGCAAGGCACGACCGATCACGCCATCGATGCTGGTGCCCGTTGCGCCCTGGGCATTGTTGCCGTAGGCGGTGGTGTCACGGGGCGGCACGCCGGTGGCGCCGTCGAAGTGGTACAGCGCGGTGTAGTCCGGATCGAACGTCAGCTGGCCGCTGCCGGTGGCCGGCGCTTTCTGGTTGCCGTAGTACATCCACAGGTCCTGGCGTTGACCGCCCTCCACGCTCGGCACATCGACCCAGATCAGCGCCATGCCCATCAACGGGTCGAAGCTTTCGATCTGGTGGTTGAGCACGGTCTTGTCGTCGGCACTGACGAAACGCAGGTCCGAGCCATCGTCCTTGACGCCGTCGAAGGTGAAGTTGCCGGTATGCAGGCGCACCAGCAGCGCCGTGCGACCCAGGGTCTGGGCGATGGCGGCGCCCTGGGGCGTGGTGTCCACGGAAATCTGTTTGCGGTAGTGCCAATCGTCCTGCCACCAGGCATTGGCGGTCGCCGGAAGCACCAGCCCCAGGCAAATAAACACGGATAACAATAAGCGTTGCATGGACATGACTCCTGGGTTCAAAACGTCGCTTGCAGGTTGAAATGCAGGCGCGATTCCTGTTTCGAGGTGTTCGGCCCGTCGAGCAGCGGAAAGCCCCAATCGAGGCTGCCGGACAGCCATTTGCTCAGGCTCGCCCGGGTGCCGAGGCCAACGCTGGCAAGGGCGTAGTCGGCGTCCTGGTCGGGCAGTTCGTCACGCAGGTACAACTGCGCCCCTTCGGCGAAGGCATAGAAACGCCACTCCTGGACATAGCTGCCGAGGAACTTGGCCAGGGACGGTGTGCGCAGCTCCTGGGACAACAGGTAGCCGTCGTCGCCGGTGCGTTCGGCCGCCAGGTAACCACGTATGGATGTGGCGCCGCCGGCAGAGAATTGCTCGTTGGAGACCAGCGGCCCGGAGGCCAGTTGGAATGCCGCTTTCGATGCGCTCTGCCAGTCGTTGCCGAAGGTGAAGGTGTAGTTGCCGTCGCCCTTGAGCACGGCAAAGCTGGGGCTGGCGCGGTAGCGCTTGTAGTCGAAGTCTTCGTCGGAACTGCCGTAGCCCAGCAAGCTGCGCGTACCCGCCACCAGGCTCAGGCCCAGGCCCAACTGGCTGCTTTCGGTGTAGCGCAGGCCGTTGTAGGCGAAGGTAAAAGGCGCGTACTTGAGCGGTGCCTTGTCGCTGGAGCCACCCAGGCTCAGCTCTTCATCGAAGTCCTTGAAATCCACGCCAACGGAAAACGTGTTGGCCCAGGTTGGGCTCGACGGGAGGCTGTAGATCGCCGAAACGCCATAGGAGTGCCCCTTGCCCAGCACGTTGCTGCCGCCGACGGTCGCCACGTTGCTGTCGGACTGGTAGCCGGAGAACTGCACGCTCCAGCGATCGTCCAACGGCGCCGTGTAGGAGCCCGACCAGACCTTGGCGTTTGCGGTGTCCTGGGGGGCGGTGAAGAAGGTCAGCGAAACGCTGTGGCCCAGTTGCCAGAGGTTGTTGTAGCCGAGGCTGGCAACGGTGCGCAGTTTTTCCGTGTCGGCGCTGTAGTCGTTGTTCAGCCCGAGGCTGGCTTGCCACGGATTCTGGTCTTCGACCTGCAAGTCCACGTCCATGGTGCCGGGCCGCTGGCCTTCGCGCACCAGCGGCATCACCTGGCGCCCCGGGGTTTTGTTCAAGCGCGCCAGTTCTGTCTGGACCTGGGCGAAATCGGGCACCTCGCCCTCCTTCAGGGCCGGCACGTCGTCACGGATTTCCACCGGCGAATAATGCTTGGCCCCCACCACTCGCACGCGACCGACCTTGGTTTCGCTGACCTGCAGATAGACAATGCCGTCTTCGACCTTCTGCTCGGGCAATTCGACGAACACCGATTGATAGCCGCGCGCCTGATAGACCTTTTGCAAGGCGTCGCGGGCCCCTTCGATGTCGCTCAAGGCCTTTTGCGGGCCGAGGAACGGGTACACCGCTTCCTCGATGGCCCGGGCATCGAGCACGGTGTTGCCGCGCACGAAATATTCGTTCACGTCCACCCGCCGCGCCGCAGCCGCCTCGGCCTCCTGCCCGCCTTCGGCCGCGAATGCCGACGGCCCGCCGACCGCCAGTAGCAACCAGCCCCACACTGCCGGCCGCGCTTTGAAGAAATGCTCCACACCACCCCCTGAATTCAAGATACGGCTCAATTGCTGGCAGTCGATGTCGTGGCGTGCCGGGCCAGCCAGGTGTGCAGCAGCGCGAAGTTCAAGGAGAACTCCGGCATTTGCAGCAAGGCGCCACAGAACACTTCACCGATGATTTTCTCGATGAGCCTCACCGCCCGCGCATCGCCCAGCAGCGTGGCGAGGTCTTTGCTCAAGACGTTGAAACTCCAGACCTTCTGGTTCAGGTCGAGGCCGACGAACCAGCGGAACAGCAGGTTGTAATTGAGTTGTTCGTAGAGTTGCTGCTCGCTGGGCACCGAATAGAGCAGTTGCAGCAAGAGGATGTGCATGGCGGTCTGCGGCGCGATGAGCATCTCGGCATCGGCGTTGAGGCCCTGCAACACATCGCGATGGTCGTCGAGCAAGTCGTCGATCTGCGGACGCAGCAGGACCAGCGAATGGCCCTGCGGAATGTAGCTGGACACTTCCTTGAGCGCGCCCTGCCAGTCATCCTGGGAAACGATCCAGACCCACGGCGCGCCGTAGCGGTACACCGAGACCGGCCGCTTGCGCGCCGCCTCGACGATTTTCGACAGCCGCTGGTCAAGCTCCTGCATGCCCACTTTCGAATAACGTTCCATAGTCCCCATCGCCCTCACTCCCGGCTCCAAACGACCCCAGAGGGGCCCCTCGAACACGTCACACAGGCATGACGGGAATGGCGATGTGCTACCGAACTTTTGTCATGAAAGCTTCATTCTTTGGCAAATGGAGGGGGTGTGGTGGGTGGCTGAGCAGGTGCTTGAAAACGGTTCTCGGGTGCTCACACACCTAAGCAACGCCAGGCGCAGGTTTTGTGGACATCCCCCGTTTAGTTGTGGGAGCGGGCTTGCTCGCGAAAGCGGTTTGTCTGGGCCGGTGATGTTGGCTGGGACGGCGTCTTCGCGGGCAAGCCCGCTCCCACAGGGGATCTTTGGCTGGCGCAGGTTTTGTGGACATGCCCCATTTAATTGTGGGAGCGGGCTTGCTCGCGAAAGCGGTTTGTCTGGGCCGGTGATGTTGGCTGGGACGGCGTCTTCGCGGGCAAGCCCGCTCCCACAAGGGGATCTTTGTCGGGCGCAGGTTTTGTGAACGCCCTGCTCGCGATTCAGTGGATCCCTCGTCTATTGATGTTGGACTTGCACCATCGAGTTCACCTGCACCCGGGCCTGCATGTGTTCCGCCCCGCCACCGCGACGCATGCCGCGTACGGGGCAGGCGTCGAGGTAGTCCAGGCCGACGGCCAGTTTCAGGTGACGGTCGGGGCGGGTCAGGCGGTTGGTGATGTCGAAGCTGTACCAGCCATCGTCCAGCCAGGCCTCGGCCCAGGCGTGGCTGGCCAGGTGATGTTCATCGTCGGTGCACAGGTAGCCCGAGACATAGCGCGCCGGAATTCCCAGGCTGCGGGCGCAGGCCAGGAATGCATGGGTATGGTCCTGGCACACCCCCGCGCCACCGGCAAAGGCTTCGGCCGCCGTACTGTTCACCGCCGTGGTGCCGAGGCTGTAGGGCATTCGCGTGACCAGCCCGTCCATCAAGTCGGCCAGCGCCGCACGGTCGCGGCGCCCGGCACATTGCTCAAGGGCGAACGCACTGAGGGCCTCGTCGGCGAGCGTCAGCCGGCTGGTACGCAGGTACGGCAGCGGTGACTGATCATCGGGTTCCTTTTCCACCGACTGATCGATTTCCACCTCGCCATAAGCGCTCAGCACCAGCGCGCCATGGGGCTCGTCCATGGTCATCACGTGCAGGATGTTGCCGTACGGGTCGAGCTGGCTGCGCACCAGGCGCGGCAGTTCCAGGTGCCATTCCAGGATGCGCTGGCGCGGGGTGTCTCGGGGCGTCAGGCGCAGGAACTGGATGCTGGTGCAGACTTCATCGGCATAACGGTAAGTGGTGTCGTGGCGTATGGACAGTTTCATACGACCTCCAGGTAAGACTCATGAACGGTCTGGCCCAGGTGGCGCACCTGGCCAATAAGGTCGGTCAGCCATTGATGCAGGCCGGATGCGAGGATCTCGTCGATTCCCGAATAGCGCAGGCGTGCATGCAACTCCGCCGCCAGGCGTTGGGCGGGCCTGCCGTTGTGGCCCGGCAGGCTGGCGAGGATCTGGTCCAGTTCCTCGATGCAGGCCAGCAGCGAACGCGGGACATCGGCGCGCAGCAGCAACATCTCCGAAACCTGCTCGGCATTGGGCGCGTTACGGTAGATCTCGTTGAACGCCTCGAACGACGACAGCGCCCGCAGCAAGGCGCTCCACTGGTAGTAACCGCGGGCCGAATTGTCGCTGACCTCCTCCGACTCCTCACCGAACATTTCGTAGCGCGCATCCAGCAGGCGCAAGGTGTTGTCCGCCCGCTCGATAAAGGTACCGAGACGAATGAAGCTGTAGGCGTCGTTACGCATGATGGTGCCCGACGTCGCGCCGCGGAACAGGTGCGAGCGCTCCTTGACCCACTCGCAGAAATGGCTGATGCCGTAGCGGCCCAGGCCGTTGCTGGCAATGTTGCGCATTTCCAGCCAGGTGGCGTTGATGTTCTCCCACATGTCGGCGGTGATTCGTCCGCGCACCGCGTGGGCATTGGTCCGTGCGGCCCGCAGGCAACTGTAGATGCTGCCGGGGTTGGTTTCGTCCAGGGCGAAGAAATGCAGCATGTGCTCGCTGTTGAGGGCGTCATAGCGCGCGTTGTAATCGTCCAGGGTGCCGGCGGCCAACAACGACATGGCCAGCTCGGCGTGCCCGTCGCCGCGCCCGGCCTGGGGCATCAGCGACAGCGAATAACTGACTTCGAGCATGCGCGCCAGGTTCTCGGCGCGCTCCAGGTAGCGGGACATCCAGTAGAGGTCAGAAGCGGTTCTTGAAAGCATGTCTTAGTCCTCCACGACCCAAGTGTCTTTGGTGCCGCCGCCCTGGGACGAATTCACCACCAGCGAGCCTTCGCGCAGTGCCACGCGGGTCAGGCCGCCGGGTACCAGGCGGGTTTCCTTGCCCGACAGCACGAACGGACGCAAGTCGATGTGCCGCGGCGCGATCCCGCTCTCGACGAAGGTCGGGCACGTGGACAGGCTCAGGGTCGGTTGGGCGATGTAGGCTTCGGGTCGAGCCTTGAGGCGAGCGCGGAAGTCCTCGATCTCAGCTGCCGTGGCGGCCGGCCCCACCAGCATGCCGTAGCCGCCGGAACCCTGGGTTTCCTTGACCACAAGGTCCGGCAGGTTGGCCAGTACATGGGACAGGTCCTGGGGCTTGCGGCATTGCCAGGTCGGCACGTTCTTCAGGATCGGTTCTTCGGTGAGGTAGAAGCGGATCATCTCGTCGACATAGGGGTAGATCGACTTGTCGTCGGCGACGCCGGTGCCGACCGCATTCGCCAACACCACATTGCCGGCACGGTAGACGGCGATCAGCCCTGGCACCCCCAGCATCGAGTCAGGGTTGAACGACAGCGGGTCGAGGAAGGCATCGTCGAGGCGGCGATAGATCACATCCACCTGCTGAGGGCCGGCCGTGGTGCGCATGTACACGTGGTCGTCGCGCACGAACAGGTCGGCGCCCTCCACCAGTTCCACGCCCATTTCCCGGGCCAGGAACGCGTGTTCGAAATAGGCGCTGTTGAAGCGACCCGGGGTCAGCACCACGGCGGTGGGGTTGTCCAGGGGGCTGGAGCGCTTGAGGGTATCGAGCAACAGGTTCGGGTAATGATCGATGGGGGCCACGCGCTGGGCGGCGAACAGCTCGGGGAACAGGCGCATCATCATCTTGCGGTCTTCGAGCATGTAGCTCACGCCGCTGGGCGTGCGCAGGTTGTCTTCCAGCACGTAGTAACTGCCGTCACCGTCGCGCACCAGGTCGACCCCGGCGATGTGGGCGTAGATGCCCCGGTGCAGGTTCAGGCCCTGCATCGCGATCTGGTAGCCCTCGTTGGCGAGCACCTGCTCGGGCGGGATGATGCCTTCCTTGAGGATGCGTTGGCCGTGATAGATGTCGGCCAGGAACATGTTCAGGGCCTGGACCCGCTGAATGCAGCCGCGTTCGACGGTCCGCCATTCGCTGGCCTTGATGCTGCGGGGGATGATGTCGAAGGGGATCAACCGTTCGGTGCCCTGCTCATCGCCGTAGAGGGTGAAGGTGATACCGGCGCGGTGGAACAACAGGTCGGCTTCGCGCCGGCGCTGTTCGAGCAATTCGTGGGGCGTGTCCGCCAGCCAGCGTGAGAAGGCCTGGTAATGCGGGCGGCAGTCACCCCTGGCGTCATACATTTCATCAAAAAAAGCGTGGGGCATAGCCAACTCCCAGCCGCGTTCTACACGGCATTTCTTATCACTGCGTCATTCCAATGGTTCGGCCTTGCCTGGTTTTAATCAGCCCCTGTTTCTACGAGCCCCTCTAATTGCAGCGGTCTCTGAACTGGCCTTTGCGTCTGGATGACGAGCGCCCCCTGGTTGAATCTGCGCGGTAATGGGCTCCTAGGGGTTTAGTCCTCTTGCGGTGGTTGCTGGATGAACCTTAGCAATCGCTGTGCCTAACCGGTTTTGGCGGGGAAAACCTGGGCGAAGGTCCGCTAATGCGAAGGTGATTTGCGTGGTGCGGGCCGGAATCCGGCCTGCGGGGATGAAACGTTCAGCTCCTGCCGTCGGTGTGTCGCCTGGAACGGGTCGAATAGGTGCAACAAGACGGGTAACCAGCGCTCGTTGCACCGAAAGAGGGACATTATTTCCAGAGGATAGACGGCCTTTGGCCTTTTTGTGGCCGCGAAGCCTGTTGTTACAGATTGCGCCTCACCGTGCGCCCTCCCCGATCCCTCCTTTTGTCGCCCCTTTGAAACATTCTGAAAGCCACCTCTTGCGCTTACAGTATTATGGTATACCATCATACGCACAGACTTCCTTCACTCTCCTATGGAGCAGCTCATGAGTTTCGAAATTCGCAAGATCGTCAGCTATGTCGAAGAAACCTTCATCGAAGGCGGCAAGGCCACGGATAAGCCGGTGACCATGGTCGGGTTGGCGGTGGTCATGAAGAACCCTTGGCTGGGCCGTGGTTTTGTCGAGGACCTGAAGCCGGAGATCCGTGCCAACTGCTCCGACCTCGGCGCGCTGATGGTCGAGCGCCTGGTGGGCATCATCGGTGGCGCGCAAAAGATCGAAGCCTACGGCAAGGCCGCCGTGGTCGGTGCCGACGGTGAAATCGAACACGCGTCCGCCGTCATCCACACCCTGCGCTTCGGCAATCACTACCGTGAAGCGGTCAAGGCCAAGAGCTACCTGAGCTTCACCAACAAGCGCGGCGGCCCGGGCACTTCGATCCAGATTCCGATGATGCACAAGGACGACGAAGGCCTGCGCTCGCACTACATCACCCTGGAAATGCAGATCGAAGACGCCCCGCGCGCCGACGAAATCGTCGTGGTCCTGGGCTGCGCCGATGGCGGTCGCCTACATCCGCGTATCGGTAACCGCTACATCGACCTGGAAGAACTGGCCGCCGAGAATGCGCAGTAATCCAGCCTGGGCAACCACAATAAAAAGGCATGCAGGAGCGCTCCATGATTCGGCTCACCGCTGAACTCACCCCGGCCGGCACCAGTTACCTGGCGACCGGCCAAGGCCAGCCCGTGGTACTGATCCACGGCGTGGGCCTGAACAAAGAAATGTGGGGCGGCCAAGTCGTCGGCCTGGCCACGAAGTACCGCGTCATCGCCTACGACATGCTCGGTCATGGCGCCAGCCCGCGTCCGCAGAACGGCACGTCGTTGCTAGGCTACGCCGATCAGTTGCTGGAGCTGCTCGATCACCTGCAACTGCCCCAGGCCACGGTCATCGGCTTTTCCATGGGTGGCCTGGTGGCCCGTGCGTTTGCCTTGCATTACCCGCAACGCCTGCAAGGCCTGGTGGTGCTCAACAGCGTGTTCAACCGCAGTGCCGAGCAGCGCGCCGGGGTCATCGCCCGCACCGCCCAGGCCGCGGAGCACGGCCCGGACGCCAACGCCGAGGCCGCCTTGTCGCGCTGGTTCAGTCGCGAATACCAGGCAGCCAACCCGGCGCAGATCGCCGCGCTGCGCCAGACCCTGGCGCAGAACGACCCGCAAGGCTACCTGACCACCTACGAATTGTTCGCCACCCAGGACATGTACCGCGCCGACGACCTGGGCAGCATCCAGGTGCCGACGTTGATTGCCACTGGCGAACTGGACCCGGGCTCGACCCCGGAAATGGCCGAGCAACTGGCCGCGCGCATTCCCGGTGCCGACGTTGCCGTGCTCCCCGAGCAACGGCATATGATGCCGGTAGAATCGCCGCGCCTGGTCAATCAGTTGCTGCTGCAATTTCTCGACAAGGCGTACGCCCGACCCAATCCAATCAAGGGGATCGTTGCATGACTCTCGCACGCTTTTCGATGTGCATCGGCGGTGAATGGGTCGATGCCCTGTCCGGCAAGACCTTCGAAAGCCTGAACCCGGCGCTCGCGCAAGCCTGGGCCGAACTGCCCGACGCTGGCGAAGCCGATGTCGAGCGTGCCGTGCAGGCGGCGCAGACCGCCTTCGAAAGCCCGGCATGGCGCGGCCTGACCGCTACCGCTCGCGGCAAGTTGCTGCGGCGCCTGGGCGACCTGATCGCCGAGAACAAAGAACAACTGGCCCAGCTGGAAAGCCGCGACAACGGTAAGTTGATCCGCGAAACCCGTGGCCAGGTCGGTTACCTGCCGGAGTTCTTCCACTACACCGCGGGCCTGGCCGACAAGCTCGAAGGCGGCACCCTGCCCCTCGACAAACCGGACCTGTTTGCCTACACCGTGCACGAAGCCATGGGCGTGGTCGCAGCGATCATCCCCTGGAACAGCCCGCTGTACCTGACCGCGATCAAGCTGGCCCCGGCGCTGGCCGCCGGCAACACCATCGTGATCAAGCCTTCCGAACACGCCTCGGCGACGATCCTGGAACTGGCCCGCCTGGCGCTGGAAGCCGGGATCCCGCCTGGCGTGGTCAACGTCGTGACCGGCTACGGCCCGAGCACCGGCGCGGCCCTGACCCGCCACCCGCTGGTGCGCAAGATCGCCTTCACCGGTGGCGCGGCCACGGCCCGTCACGTGGTGCGCAGCAGCGCCGAGAACTTCGCCAAGCTGTCCCTGGAACTGGGGGGCAAGTCGCCGAATATCATCTTCGCCGACGCCGACCTCGACAGCGCCATCAACGGGGCAATCGCGGGTATCTACGCGGCCTCGGGGCAAAGCTGCGTGTCCGGCTCGCGGCTGCTGGTGCAGGACGAGATCTACGACGAGTTCGTCTCGCGGCTGGAGGAACGCGCCAAGCGCATCCGCCTCGGCAATCCGCAGGACGACGACAGTGAAATGGGCCCGATGGCCACCGCGCAGCAACTGGCCGTGGTCGAAGGCCTGGTGGCCGATGCCATCGCCGAAGGCGCGCGCCTGCGCTTCGGTGGCAAGCGTGCGCAGCAGCTGGGTGAAGGCTGGTTCTATGAGCCAACCCTGTTCGAATGCGACCGCAACTCGATGAAGATCATGCAGGAAGAAGTCTTCGGCCCGGTGGCCTCGGTCATTCGGTTCAAGGACGAAGCCGAGGCCCTGGCGATTGCCAACGACTCGCAGTTCGGCCTCGCCGCCGGCATCTGGACCCGCGACCTGGGCCGTGCCCATCGCCTGGCCCGTGACGTGCGCTCCGGGATCATCTGGGTCAACACCTACCGCGCGGTCTCGGCCATGGCGCCGATCGGCGGCTTCAAGAACAGCGGCTATGGACGCGAAAGCGGCATCGACTCGGTGCTGGCCTACACCGAACTGAAAACGGTGTGGATCAACCTTTCCCAGGCTCCCATGCCTGACCCGTTCGTGATGCGCTAGGAGTCCTGAGAAATGATCGAACCCGGCATTTACAAAGAAGTCATGGGCTCCTTCCCATCCGGCGTCACCGTGGTCACGACCCTGGACCCGGGCGGGAACATCGTCGGCATCACCGCCAGTGCGTTCAGCGCCCTGTCGATCGACCCGGCGCTGGTGCTGTTCTGCCCCAACTATGCCTCCGACACCTACCCGATCCTGCGCGACAGCAAGCAGTTCGCCATCCACCTGCTGTCCGCCGACCAGACCGCCGAAGCCTACGCGTTCGCCGGCAAGGGCAAGGACAAGGCCAACGGCATCGATTGGCACCTGAGCGACCTCGGGAACCCGATCCTGGCCAAGGCCACGGCGATCATCGAGTGCGAACTGTGGCGCGAATACGATGGCGGTGACCACGCGATCATCGTCGGCGCCGTGAAGCACCTGATCCTGCCCGAGCAGGCGGTCACGCCGATGATCTACCACAAGGGCAAGCTCGGCGCCCTGCCCGCGCTGGGCTGATTCGAGAATCACAAGCCAGGCAACATCCGTGGCGAGGGAGCTTGCTCCCTCGCCACAGGTCTTTCTTTTATTGCTTCAGGGAGCCGGCATGAGCCCAGCAGCCTTGCAACTGTTCCGCCAGCAGGCCTATATCGACGGCCAATGGCTCGAGGCGCCCGATGGCGCTTGCCAGGACATTTTCAACCCGGCCAATGGCGAGTTGATCGGCCGGGTGCCGAACCTGGGCGCTGCCCATGCTCGCCAGGCCATCGCCGCGGCCAACAAGGCCTGGCCAGCCTGGCGCGGGCTGACCGCCAAGGCCCGCAGCCAGGCCCTCAAGCGCTGGCACGGGCTGATGCTTGAACACGCCGACGCGCTGGCAGAAATCCTCACCCTCGAACAAGGCAAGCCGTTGGCCGAAGCCAAGGGCGAGATTCTCTACGCCGCCAGCTTCATCGAATGGTTTGCCGAAGAAGCCAAGCGCATCTACGGCGACACCATCCCCAGCCACAAGGACGATGCGCGCATTGTGGTGAGCAAGGAGCCCATCGGTGTGGTGGCCGCCATCACGCCCTGGAACTTCCCTGCCGCGATGATCACCCGCAAGGCCGGCCCGGCCCTCGCCGCGGGCTGCCCGTGCATCGTCAAGCCCGCGCCGGAGACGCCGTTCTCGGCCCTGGCGATGGCGGTCCTGGCGGAACAGGCCGGGATCCCGGCCGGTATTTTCAACGTGATCACCGGCGACGCCGTGGCCATCGGCGGCGAGCTGACCAGCAGCCCGCAGGTGCGCAAGCTCTCGTTCACCGGCTCCACGGCCATCGGCAAGTTGCTCATGGCCCAGTGCGCACCGACCCTGAAAAAGGTCTCGCTGGAGCTGGGCGGTAACGCCCCCTTCATCGTGTTTGACGACGCCGACCTGGAACGGGCCGTGGACGGTGCGCTGGTCGCCAAGTTCCGCAATGCCGGGCAGACCTGCGTTTGTGTCAATCGCTTCCTGGTCCAGGACGGCATCCACGATGCCTTCGTCGCACGCTTGTCCGAGCGGGTGGCCCAACTGACCGTCGGCAGCGGCTTCGAGGCAGGCGTGACCCAGGGCCCGTTGATCAACGAACGGGCCGTCGCCAAGGTCGAGGAGCACGTGCAGGACGCCCTCGCCCATGGCGCCCGGTTGCTTTGCGGTGGCGAACGGCATGCCCTGGGCCATGGGTTCTTCCAGCCGACGGTTCTGGCCGGCGTGACCCCGCAAATGAAAGTCGCCCGGGACGAAACCTTCGGGCCCCTGGCGGCGGTTTTTCGCTTCGCCACCGAAGCGCAAGCCGTGCAGATGGCCAACGACACCGACTCCGGCCTCGCCGCCTATTGCTACACCCGCGACCTGGGCCGCGCCTGGCGCATGAGCGAGGCGCTGGAGTACGGCATGGTGGGCATCAATGAGGGCCTGATCTCCACCGAGGTCGCCCCATTCGGCGGGATCAAGACCTCGGGCCTGGGCCGCGAAGGCTCCCGATATGGCATCGACGATTACCTGGAACTCAAATACACCCTCATGGGTGGACTCCAAGACAGTGGGAGCATGGCGCGATGAGCAACGACAAGTACGAACAGGGCCTCAGGATCCGCACCCAAGTGCTTGGCGAGGCCTACGTCAAGCGCTCCATCGAGAACGCCGACGACTTCACCCGACCATTGCAGGAAATGGTCACCGAATACTGCTGGGGCCATGTATGGGGGCGCGAGGGCTTGTCCCTCAAGGAACGCAGCATGATCAACCTGGCGATGATCTCGGCGCTCAATCGCCCGCACGAACTCAAGCTGCATGTGCGTGGCGCCTTGCGTAACGGCCTGAGTCGTGAGCAAATACGCGAAATTTTGCTTCAGGTCGGTATCTATTGCGGCGTTCCCGCGGCAGTAGACAGTTTCCGACTTGCCCGTGAAGCCTTTGCCGAAGCCGACGCCGAGGCCTCCAGTCAACCTTCGGCTGTTTGACCTGACCGTGCAGATGTTGCCCGTTGGGCATGGACAGCCTTACTACAGAGCGGACCCCATGAAACGCCTGCCACTCGACGACAGCTTCAAGGTCAATCGCAACCCCGTTACCCTGCGCGAAATCGTGCTGGATAAATTGCGAAGCGCCATCATGAACTTCCAGCTTTTGCCGGGAGATCGCCTGGTCGAGCGCGACCTGTGCGATCGCCTGGGCGTGAGCCGCACGTCGGTGCGCGAAGCCCTGCGCCACCTCGAATCCGAAGGCCTGGTGGAATTCGCCGACGCCAAGGGCCCGCGGGTCGCGATCATCACCCTGGCCGACGCCGTCGACATCTATGAGCTGCGCTGCGTGCTGGAAGGCCTGATCGTCCAGTTGTTCACCCTGCGGGCCAAGGCCAAGGACATCAAGGCCCTTGAGCGCGCCCTCGAGGAAAACCGCCAGGCCCTCAAGGAGGGCGAGCTGCAACAGGTGATCGATTCGGTGCAGGGTTTCTACGACGTGCTGCTCGAAGGCTCCGGCAACCATGTGGCGGCCACCCAGCTACGACAGCTGCAGGCACGCATCAGCTACCTGCGGGCGACGTCCGTGTCCCAGCAAAACCGCCGCGGCGCGAGCAACCAGGAAATGGAACGCATGGTCGAGGCGATCAAGAGCGGCGATCCGCTGGCCGCCCACCAGGCCTCGGTGGACCACGTGCGCGCGGCAGCCAAGGTGGCGCTGGAATACCTCAAGCGCAAGCAGGAAGAAACCGGCGACATCCCCGAGATCACCGCGCCCATCGCCCTGAAAGAACCTCGCATAGGCCACTGACATGTTCAGCCCGAGCTTTTGTCCAAAGTGTGGCGGCAGTGACCTGAATCACCGCGTGCCAGCGGGCGATACCCATGAACGGCTGATGTGCGACGGCTGTGGCTACATCCACTACGTCAATCCGAAGATCATCGCCGGCTGCATCATCGAGCAGGACGGCAAGTACCTGTTGTGCCAGCGCGCCATTCCACCACGTCCCGGCACCTGGACCCTGCCGGCCGGGTTCATGGAAGGCAACGAGACCACCGAGCAGGCGGCGCTGCGCGAAGTCTGGGAAGAAACCGGCGTGCGCGCCGACATCGTCTCGCCCTACTCGATCTTCAGCGTGCCGAAGATCAGCGAGGTCTACATCATCTTTCGCGCCGTCGCGTTGGAGATCACCGGCCAGTTCGGCCCCGAAACCCTCGCCTGCCAGTTCTTCGCCCCGCAGGACATCCCTTGGGACAGCATCTATTACCCGGCCATCCGGCAGATCCTCGAGCGCTACATTGAAGAACGCCAGGCCGGGGTCTATGGCATCTACATCGGCAACGACGACAGCGGCAAGATCCATTTCATTCGTTGATCACCCTTGTGGAGCCCAGCCTGTGAAATCCACCTTGTGAAATCCTCTGTGGGAGCGAGCTTGCTCGCTCCCACAGTGAATGACCTGGCATCCACGCCTACACAGGCGCCACGCCCTCGACAATGATCACTTCGGCCTGGGCCACGTCCTTGCGGTGGCGCTTGGCCTCCTGGTACTGCGGCGAGTGATAGCACGCCACCGCCTGTTCGTACGAGTCGAACTCGATCACCACGCTGCGCTGCGGCGTCGCCCTGCCTTCCATCGCTTCGCTGCGCCCGCCCCGGGCCAGCATGCGCGCGCCATACAAGGCGAACGCCGCGGGCGCCCGCTGGGTGTATTGGCTGTATTGATCGGGGTCGGTGACATCCACATGAGCAATCCAGTACGCCTTCATAGTGACCTCTCGGTTTATTTTGTATTATGGTATACCACAAGTTGTTTCCATCAAGCACTCCATAAAGCACAAGAGAGCCCGACATGGCCTTTAACAGCATTCAGGAAATCATCGAAGACTACCGCCTGGGCAAGATGGTGTTGCTGGTGGATGACGAAGACCGCGAGAACGAAGGCGACTTGCTGCTCGCCGCCGATCGCTGCAACGCCCAGGCCATCAGCTTCATGGCCCGGGAAGCCCGTGGGCTGATCTGCCTGACCCTGACCGACGAGCATTGCCAGCGCCTGGGCCTCGAACAGATGGTGCCGAGCAACGGCAGTGTGTTCAGCACCGCGTTCACGGTGTCCATCGAAGCCGCCACGGGCGTGACCACCGGTATTTCCGCCGCCGACCGGGCTCGCACCGTCGCGGCCGCCGTGGCGGCTGATGCCGGCCCTGCCGATATCGTGCAACCGGGGCATATCTTTCCGTTGCGCGCCAAGGAAGGTGGCGTGCTGACACGCGCCGGGCACACCGAAGCCGGTTGCGACCTGGCGCGCCTGGCGGGTTTCACGCCCGCTTCGGTGATCGTCGAAGTGATGAATGATGACGGCACCATGGCCCGCCGTCCGGACCTGGAAATCTTCGCCCGCAAACACGGCATCAAGATCGGCACCATCGCCGACCTGATCCACTACCGCCTGAGCACCGAGCACACCGTGGTGCGCATCGGTGAGCGTGAGCTGCCGACAGTGCACGGCACCTTCCGCCTGTTCACCTTTGAAGATCGCATCGAGGGCGGCGTGCACATGGCGATGGTCATGGGCGACATTCGTCGCGACGAACCGACCCTGGTGCGGGTGCACGTGATCGACCCACTGCGGGACCTGGTGGGCGCCGAATACAACGGTCCGTCCAACTGGACGCTGTGGGCCGCCCTGCAACGGGTCGCCGAGGAAGGTAGTGGCGTGGTGGTCGTGCTGGCCAATCACGAATCGTCCCAGGCGCTGCTCGAACGCGTCCCGCAGCTCACCCAGCCTCCCAGGCAGTTCAGCCGATCCCAATCGCGCATCTATTCTGAAGTAGGCACCGGCGCGCAGATTCTCCAGGACCTGGGCGTCGGCAAGTTGCGACACCTGGGACCACCACTCAAGTACGCGGGGTTGACGGGGTATGACCTGGAAGTGGTGGAGAGCATTCCGTTTACCGGATGAGCCGAAGCTAACGCGGATCACTGTGGGAGCGGGTTTGCTCGCGAAGGCGGCCTTCGAGGGACAGCCATTTGCAGGTCTACCGCCTTCGCGAGCAAGCCCGCTCCCACACGAGGATCATTGCCGGGGCTGAGTATTCATTCACAGGAAGATAGAAAAAATCTGCCCTCAGGCAGATAACCGGTAAGGCAAAGTGCTTGCAGAAAGTTTGGAATACCATAATATGATATTCCATAGACCGAACGCTCCAGCCAAGCGCACCCGGCAGGGAACGCGCATTCAACCCGCCCTTGGCACGGTCAGCCGCAAGACCCGATGGACCTAAGCTCCCGATAAGCGGGCACACACAAGCCCGCTCAATAAACACAACAATGAGGGCGTGAAAATGGTGTTGAAGAAAAGTGCAGTCGCCGTTCTTTTTGCGAGCCTGCTGAGCGTCGCCAGCCAGGCGTCGATGGCCGCTGAAAGCGTCAACTTCGTCAGTTGGGGCGGCAGTACCCAGGACGCGCAGAAGCAGGCCTGGGCCGACCCGTTCAGCAAGGCCAGCGGCATCACCGTGGTCCAGGACGGCCCCACAGACTACGGCAAGCTCAAGGCCATGGTCGAAAGCGGCAACGTGCAATGGGACGTGGTCGATGTGGAAGCGGACTTCGCCTTGCGTGCAGCGTCTGAAGGCTTGCTCGAACCCCTGGACTTCTCGGTCATCCAACGGGACAAGATCGACCCGCGCTTCGTTTCCGATCACGGTGTCGGTTCGTTCTACTTCTCTTTCGTCCTCGGCTACAACGAAGGCAAGCTCGGTTCCGGCAAGCCGCAGGACTGGTCCGCACTGTTCGACACCAAGACCTACCCCGGCAAGCGCGCCCTGTACAAATGGCCGAGCCCTGGCGTGCTGGAGCTGGCCCTGCTGGCCGACGGCGTACCACAAGACAAGCTCTACCCTCTGGACCTGGATCGCGCCTTCAAGAAACTCGACACCATCAAGAAAGACATCGTCTGGTGGGGCGGCGGCGCGCAGTCCCAGCAACTGCTCGCGTCCGGCGAAGCCAGCCTGGGCCAGTTCTGGAATGGCCGCGTCTATGCCCTGCAGCAGGACGGCGCTCCCGTTGGCGTGAGCTGGAAGCAGAACCTGGTCATGGCCGACATCCTGGTGATTCCGAAGGGGTCGAAAAACAAGGCCGCCGCCATGAAGTTCCTGGCCAACGCCAGCAGCGCCAAAGGTCAGGCCGATTTCTCCAACCTGACCGCCTACGCGCCGGTCAACGTCGACAGCGTCGCACGCCTGGACTCGGTGCTCGCTCCCAACCTGCCGACCGCCTACGCCAAGGATCAGATCACGCTTGATTTCGCGTACTGGGCCAAGAACGGTCAGGACATCGCGACACGGTGGAACGAATGGCTGGTCAAATAAAAATGTCGGCAACGGCAACCCAACACTCCGGGGGCGCTGCGGGCGCCGCCGGCGTGCCAACCACCCGGGCCGCCGCTGCACAGGCCCCGTCGCTGGCCCAGCGCTGGCGCGGGGTCGGCAACCTCGCCCCGGCCCTGCTGTTTCTTGGTCTGTTCTTCCTGGCGCCGCTGATTGGCCTGCTGCTGCGCGGCGTGCTGGAGCCGGTGCCCGGGCTCGGCAACTATGAACAACTGTTCGCCAACTCGGCCTATGCCCGGGTGTTGTTCAACACCTTTTCGGTGGCCGGGCTGGTGACGCTGTTCAGCCTGCTGCTGGGGTTCCCCCTGGCCTGGGCCATCACCCTGGTGCCCCGTGGCTGGGGCCGCTGGATGCTCAACATCGTGCTGTTGTCGATGTGGACCAGCCTGCTGGCCCGCACCTACTCCTGGTTGGTGCTGTTGCAGGCCTCCGGGGTGATCAACAAGGCGTTGATGGCGCTGGGCATCATCGATCAACCGCTGGAGATGGTGCATAACCTCACCGGCGTGGTGATCGGCATGAGCTACATCATGATTCCGTTCATCGTCCTGCCGTTGCAAGCGACCATGCAGGCCATCGACCCGATGATCCTGCAGGCGGGCTCGATCTGCGGCGCCAGCCCGTGGACCAACTTCTTCCGGGTGTTCCTGCCGCTGTGCCGGCCGGGGCTGTTCTCCGGTGGGTTGATGGTGTTCGTGATGTCCCTGGGGTACTACGTGACGCCGGCCCTGCTGGGCGGCGCGCAGAACATGATGCTGCCCGAGTTCATCATTCAGCAGGTGCAATCGTTCCTCAACTGGGGCCTGGCGAGCGCCGGTGCCGCGTTGCTGATCGTCATCACCCTGGTGCTGTTCTACTTCTACCTGAAGCTCCAGCCGGAATCCCCGGTCGGCGCCAGTCACGCGAGGTAAACCGTCATGCTCCTGACTCCCAATGCCATGAGCCGGCGCATGCGCTTCGGTCTGTACGCCACCACCGGCCTGATCGGACTGTTCCTGCTGTTGCCGATCGTGTTCATCGTGTTGCTGTCGTTCGGCTCCTCCCAGTGGTTGGTGTTCCCGCCACCGGGCTGGACATTCAAATGGTACGGCCAGTTCTTCTCCAACCCGGACTGGATGAACGCCGCGCTGACCAGCCTCAAGGTCGCCCTGCTGACCACGGTCTGCGCGGTGGCGCTGGGCTTGCCGACGGCTTTTGCCCTGGTGCGCGGACGATTCCCCGGACGGGAAATGCTCTATGGCCTGTTCACCCTGCCGATGATCGTGCCGCTGGTGATCATCGCCGTGGCGGTGTATGCGCTGTTTCTCAAGCTCGGCTACACCGGGACGATGTTCGCGTTCGTGGTCAGCCACGTCATCGTCGCGCTGCCGTTCACCATCATTTCGATCATCAACTCGCTCAAGTTGTTCGACCAGTCCATCGAGGACGCGGCGGTGATCTGTGGTGCCTCGCGCCTGCAAGCGGTGTTCAAGGTGACATTCCCGGCGATTCGCCCGGGCATGGTCGCCGGTGCGCTGTTCGCATTCCTGGTGTCGTGGGACGAAGTGGTGCTGAGCGTGATGATGGCCAGCCCCACCCTGCAAACCTTGCCCGTCAAGATGTGGACCACCCTGCGCCAGGACCTGACGCCTGTGATCGCCGTCGCCTCGACGCTGCTGATCGGCCTCTCGGTATTGGTGATGGTGATCGCCGCCGCCCTGCGCCGGCGCAATGAAATCAGCGCCTGAGCGCCTAGGAGAACACGATGAGTGCTGTCAAAGACCCCGTACAACAGAACGACAAGACCCTGGTCAGCCTGCGCAACCTGAACAAACACTACGGCGACTTCGCCGCCGTGGACGATATCTCCCTGGAGATCCAGGATGGCGAGTTCCTGACCTTCCTCGGCTCCAGCGGCTCGGGCAAGAGCACCACGCTGTCGATGCTGGCCGGGTTTGAAACCCCCAGCAGCGGCGAGATCCTGGTGGACGGCAAATCCCTGGTCAACGTGCCGCCGCACAAGCGCGACATCGGCATGGTGTTCCAGCGTTACTCGCTGTTCCCGCACCTGTCGGTACGGGACAACATCGCCTTCCCGCTGGCGATCCGCAAACTCGCCCCGGCCGAACGCGATCGCCGGGTCGACGCGATGCTCAAGCTGGTGCAATTGGAACAATTTGCTCATCGCCGCCCTTCCCAACTCTCCGGCGGCCAGCAACAGCGCGTGGCGATTGCCCGGGCGCTGGTCTACGAGCCTCGCATCCTGTTGATGGACGAACCCCTCGGCGCCCTGGACAAGAAACTGCGCGAAGACCTGCAGGATGAACTGCGTCAGTTGCACCGGCGCCTGGGCATCACCATCGTCTACGTGACGCACGACCAGGAAGAAGCCATGCGCCTGTCCCAACGCATCGCCATTTTCAGCCATGGCAAGATCGTCGGCCTGGGCAGCGGCTACGACCTCTACCAGAATCCGCCGAATGCTTTCGTCGCGTCGTTCCTCGGCAACTCGAACTTCCTCAAGCTCAAGGCCCAGGGCAACGCCGTGGCGAGCTTCGAAGGCCAGTCGCTGTCCATTCGCCTGACTGCCGGCCTGCAAACCGCGCAGGATGTGCTGCTGATGGTCCGCCCGGAAAAAGCCCTGGCGCTGAGTACCGAACAGGCCGCGCAACAACCGCTTGCGGCAGGCTGGAATGAGGTGTCGGCCAAGGTCGTGGAAGTGCTGTTTCTCGGCGAAAGCCAGACCTGCAGCGTGGTGACGTCCGGCGGCACCGCCATGACCGTCAAGGCGCTTTCCGCCGCGGGCATGCCGCTCAAGGCCGGCGATCCGGTGCGCGTGCGCTGGGCCACCGCCGATGCCTGCGTCTACACCCAATGGGCCGAAAGTGACCTGAACAAGGCCGCCGGGGCACACTGATCCCCTACTGGCCCACTTCGGTGGGCCGTCTCAAAGATGTCACCCTCAAGGTCGCCGCAACGTCGGGTTGCGGCGGCCTTTTTTGTTTGGTGATGGGGTACGAAAGCGGTGGGCCCACTTGCATTCATACTGAATGTGCAGGTGCCTTCGCGGGCAAGCCCGCTCCCACAGGGTTCCGTGGTGTACCTGAAACCTGTGGACATCCACCCATCAGTGTGGGAGCGGGCTTGCTCGCGAAAGCGGTGGCTCAGCTTGCAAATATGTTGAATGTACCGCCCCCTTCGCGGGCAAGCCCGCTCCCACAGGGTTCTAAGGTGTATCTGAAACAGGGTTTTATGGACATCTGAAACGTGTGGACACCCACCCAAACAAGAATGCCCGGCAAAAAGCCGGGCACTCGATCAAACGGAGCTTGGATCAGTCGGTGTAACCCAATCGCGCCGCCGCACGCCGCTGGGCCTGGCCGCGGGTCGCCAGGCAGTAATACAGCGGGCACGTCACCAGTAACCCCACCAGCCACGACAGGTCGGCACCGTCCACCAGGTTGGCGTAGGGTCCGACATACAACGACGTATTGGCAAACGGCAACTGCACGATGATCCCGATGAAGTAAGCCACGATCGCATGCAGGTTGAAGCGCCCGTAAATCCCGCCGTCGGCCCGGAAAATCGAGGCGATGTCGTAGTGGCCGCGCTTGATCACATAGAAATCGATCAGGTTGATCGACGCCCATGGCACCAGGACCAGCAGCAAGGCCAGGATCAAGCCGATGAACTGCGAAATGAAGTCCGCCGAAGCCCCCAGCGCCACCACGCAGCAACCTGCCAGCACGACGCCGGACAACACCACTCGCACTTTGACGCTCGGCGTCCACTGGCTGGCGAAGGTCTGGATCGAGGTGATGATCGACAACACCGCGCCATACAGATTCAAGGCGTTGTGGCTGATGATGTTGAGCAGGAACAGCACCATCAGAATCGGCCCCAGCCAACCGGTGGACTGCTTGACCGCCGCCATCGCCTCAGTGCCCTCAGGGGTTGCCAGCACGGCCACCGCGCCGAAGGTAAACGACAGGATGGTGCCCAGCGTCGCCCCCAGGTAGGTGGCCAGGAACGGCCGGGCGATGCCGATATCCGCCGGCAGGTAGCGCGAGTAGTCCGAGACATAGGGCGAGAAGCTGATCTGCCAGATGATCCCCAGCGACACCGTGGCCAGCCAGCCGGATAGGTTGAAGCCGCCGCGGCTGAAAAAGTCCGCTGGCAGGTCGTGGACGAAGATGTAGAAAAAACCGGCGAACAACGCACCGCCCATCACCCAGGTACCGATGCGGTTCAGGGTATGGATGAAGCGATAGCCAATCACACCGATGGCCGTGGCACCGAGGGCACCCATCAGGATGCTGGCCGGGACCGGCACCGACGGCGCGATGCCAACGATGGATTTGCCCGCCAGGACGATGTTGGAAATGAAGAACCCGACGTAGATCAGCGCCGCGAAGAACACGATCAACAGCGCGCCATAGCGACCGAACTGGCCGCGACTCTGGACCATCTGTGGGATCCCCATGCGCGGTCCCTGGGCTGACGCGAGGGCAATCACCGAGCCGCCGAGCAGGTGTCCCAGCGCAATCGCCAGCAACCCCCAGAACAGATCGAGATGGAACACCTGGATCACCATGGCGCCGGTGACGATGGGCAGCGGCGCAATGTTGGTGCTGAACCACAGGGTGAACAAGTCGCGGGCCTTTCCGTGGCGCTCTGCGAGAGGAACGTAGTCGACCGTATGGTTCTCGATCAACGGGTCTTGCCGGGACATCTGGGACATAGGCATGAACTCGAGTTTGTCTGTTCTTATCGTTGTATGAAGCCAAACCGGAGGCACTCTGGGTGCCCCTCAGATGAACACCATATTATGGTATTCCAACACTTTCACAAGACTGATCCGCTCTTTCGGCGCCCAACTGATCCGCCATCCCGCCTGGCCGCCCTAAGTGAAACCCCTGTAATCATTGGCTTAGAACGCTACGAACAACGTTCATCGATTCACCGAAAAAGACCTTGCAATGAATGTATTACGGTATACCATCAGACCTACAAACCTATAAAAAACCGTTTCACACGAGGACCGCGCAATGATCGACGCCGCCATCTATAAACAAGTCCTGGGTTCGTTTCCCTCCGGTGTGACGGTGATCACCACGCTGGACGAGGATGGCCAGGTCGTCGGCCTGACCGCCAGCGCCTTCAGCTCACTGTCCATGGACCCGGCCCTGGTGCTGTTCTGCCCGAACTACAGCTCCGACTCCTACCCGGTCCTGATCAAGAACAAACGCTTCGCCATCCATGTACTGTCCGGCGGTCAACAAAGCGAGGCCTATGCTTTTGCCCGCAAGGGCAAGGACAAGGCCCAAGGTATCGAGTGGACATTGAGCGCCCTGGGCAACCCAATCCTGGCGAACGCCACGGCGGTGATCGAGTGCGAACTGTGGCGCGAATACGAAGGGGGTGACCACGCGATCATGGTGGGTGCCGTGAAAAACCTGATCGTGCCTGAGCAGCGCACCAGCCCCCTGGTTTACTGCAACGGCAAAATGGGTGCCCTGCCCGTTCCGGCTTAACGGCTGGTAGAAATATTTTGTAGATATTCCGTATTATGGTATACCAATAATCAGTCAGCCAGGCCGCCGTCGACCCCTACCCCGCGCGGCCTTGCGAGAACACCCGGGAGCCCCGCGCTCGTCCCAGGCAACAGGCCCGCAAACGACAGGCCGCCAACAAAAAGATCCGAGGTAAGCGTCATGAAATTCTCGCTGTTCATACACATGGAACGTTGGGACGAAAGCGTCAGCCACCGCCAGTTGTTCGAAGACCTGACCGAACTGACCCTGCTGGCCGAAGCCGGCGGTTTCAGTACCGTGTGGATCGGCGAACACCACGCCATGGAATACACCATCTCGCCCAGCCCGATGCCGCTGCTGGCTTACCTCGCCGGCAAGACCACCACCATTCACCTGGGCGCCGGCACCATCATCGCACCGTTCTGGCACCCATTGCGGGTAGCCGGTGAATGCGCATTGCTGGACGTGATCAGCAATGGCCGGATGGAAGTCGGCCTGGCGCGGGGCGCCTACCAGGTCGAGTTCGACCGCATGGCCGGCGGCATGCCGGCTTCGGCCGGTGGCCAGGCCCTGCGGGAAATGGTTCCGGTGGTCCGCGCCCTGTGGCAAGGCGACTATGCCCATGACGGCGAGATCTGGAAATTCCCGACCTCCACCAGCGTGCCCAAGCCGATCCGCAAGCCGCACCCACCGATGTGGATCGCCGCCCGCGACCCGGACTCTCACAACTTCGCGGTCGCCAATGGCTGCAACGTCATGGTCACGCCGCTGATGAAGGGCGACGAAGAAGTCCTGGACCTGAAGAACAAGTTCCAGGCGGCCCTGGACAACAACCCCGACGTTCCGCGCCCGCAACTGATGGTGCTGCGTCACACCCACGTGCACGCGGCGGACAACCCCGAGGGCTGGAAAGTCGGCGCCCAGGCGATCGCCAAGTTCTACCGCACCTTCGACGCCTGGTTCGGCAACAAGCAAACCCCGGTCAACGGCTTCCTGGCGCCCAGCCCCGAGGAAAAGTTCGCCGGTCGCCCGGAGTTCGAACTGGAGAGCCTGCACAAGACCGCCATGATCGGCACGCCGGAAGAAATCATTCCGCGCATCAAGTACTACCAGGAACTGGGGGTCGATGAGTTCAGCTTCTGGTGCGACAACAGCTTGCCTCACGCCGAGAAGAAAAAATCCCTGGAGCTGTTCATCAAGCACGTAGTGCCAGCGTTTCGCTGAGTCGCGAGTCGCCAGCGTTGGCGAGCAAGCTCCCACACAGAATTTGGGGTGGACTCAGCCTTTGCATACACCAGCAAGACCTGTGGGAGCGGGCTTGCCCGCGAAGACGGCGGCACATTCAGCATCTTCATGACAGACACGCCGCATTCGCGGGCAAGCCCGCTCCCACACGGGATTTAGGTGTACTCAGCCTTTGCATACACCAGCAAGACCTGTGGGAGCGAGACCGCTGGCGAAGCGGCGAACAGATGATGCCAAATGTGACAATCTTCCCCACTCCACTGCCGTCGCCGGTCGCGCCGCTGTTCAGCGCCGGAAAACCCCAATAACGTCTACCCCAACGGATCAACTCTGATTAAGGATGATGCGCGTGGGGGTTTACCGTCTGCTGCTGGCCTTGCTCGTGGCCATTTCGCACATGGGCGTGACGTTCATGGGGTTCAACCCTGGCGTCGTTGCCGTCGTGTCCTTCCTGATCATCAGCGGCTTCGTGATGACTTCGCTGATCGAGCGCAATTACGCCACAGCCGAGCACATCGGTCTGTTCTACCTGGATCGACTGCTGAGGTTGTACCCCCAGTTCCTGCTGTACTTCGTCGTGTCCTGCCTGGTGATTCATTTCCTTCTGCCCGGAACGCCCCAGGCAGAGGCCCTGACCCTGGAAAACATCGCCACCAGCCTGCCGATCCTGCCGCTGGGTTTCTACATGTTCGGCATCACCGTGCCCGAGATCCTGCCGCCAGCCTGGTCTCTCGGGCTGGAAATGTGCTTCTACCTGCTGATCCCCTTTCTGATCCTCTACAAGAGCCGGGGGATTGCCTTCGCGGTATCGGTCACGGTCTTCCTGGTAGCGGCGCTGGGCTACATCAACACCGACCTCTATGGCTATCGCCTGCTGCCTGGGGTGCTGTTCATTTTCCTGTGCGGCAGCTATTTGTACCGCGCTCGGGCAAAGGGGCTGTGGATCGCGGCCATCACCACGATCATCGCCATCTTGCTGTTTGCGGCCATTGTCCTGGGCGTCATTGCCCGGCGCCCGTTCAACGCCGAAGTCACCCTCGGCATTGCCGTGGGCCTGCCCGCCGTGTTCCTGCTGAGCCGCTTGAGGTACCACCGGTTGGATGAACTGTTGGGAAACATCAGCTATGGGGTGTTTCTCAATCACTTTGTGGTGATGTATGTACTGCGCGCGTTCTGGCCGGTGGCATACAGCGAGCTGATTGTCACGGCGGTGCTGGTGCTATCGTTCGCCTTGAGCGGCGTGTCGTATTACTGGGTCGAGCGGCCGGCACTGAAGCTGCGCCATGCCCTGCGGACCGGCGTGCGGCGTGAAGCCGTGCCAGCGCCGACTGGCAGCTCGGTGACGTAGCCACTTCAAGGGGTATCACCGTGGCGAGGGAGCCGGTGCCCTGGCCACGGAGGGGCTTTAACCGAAGATCAGAACGTCACGCTGGCGCTCAAGCGTGCGGTGCGCGGCTCACCGACATTCACTTGCAACTGGCTACCCGTGGAAGACGGGTAGTACTGCTTGTCGAACAGGTTGTCGACGTTCAGTTGCAGCGAGGTCTTGTAACCCAGCACCGGCGCTTCCCAACGCACGAAGGCATCGGCCACGGTGTAGCTGCTCAGCCAGAAGTCGTTGGCATTGTTGGCCGCACGCTCACCCACGTAACGAGCACCGCCACCGGCGTGCCAGGCACCGAACTCGGCGGGAACGTTCAGGTGATGGGTCAGGTACAGGCTGGCGGTGTGTTTCGGTGCGTCGGCCAGGCGATGGCCTTCGTCGTCCGGGTCGTCGAGGATTTCCGTGTGGGTATAGGCGTAGGTGCCGATCAGGTCCCAGCGCTCGGACAGGCGACCGGTGATGTCCAGCTCCAGGCCTTGGGAACCGACTTTGCCGGCGGCTTCCGCCAGGGTCACCCCATTGACCGTGGAAGACGTCACGACGTTCTTCTTGACGATGTCGAACAACGCCAGATTGATGTTCAAGCCAGGCAATGGATCGTACTTGGCCCCCACTTCGTAGCTGCGGCCCTCCTCCGGATCGAAGGTGTTGCCGGCATCGTCCACGGTGTCATTCGGCTTGAACGAGCGGCTGTAGTTACCGTACAGCGACAACGCGTCGGTGGCTTTGTAGACCAGGCCCAGGAACGGTACGAAGGCATCGCCGTTGTCGTCGCGGTTCACTTTGTAGGTATTGCCGCGCCCTTGGTCACCGTACTGGTCGTAGTGCTGGTAGCGTCCCCCCAGGACCAGAATCCAGCGGTCGTCGAGGTGCCAGTTGTCCTTCAAGTACACGGAACTGGAAGTCAGCTCGTTGCTCAGATCGCTCTGGGCGGCGCTGACCAGGCTAGGCTCCGGCAAGTTGCCATAGACCGGAGCGGTGATGTCGAAAGCGGCGCGGGCCGCATTGCGATAGGTCTTGCCGCGAAACTGGTTGGAGACCTGGTTATCGACACCGATCAGCAAGTCATGCGCCTGACCGAACAGTTCCTGGTTGCCGATGAAATCCCAGCTCGCGTAACGGGTTTCATCGTCGTAGTGGGCGCCGTTTGCTGCCCGGCGCAACGTATTGCCCGTCAGTGAGTTGGGCTGCGCAATCGAAAGACTGTATCGATCATTGTTCCAACCGTAGGTCACGCGCGTCTTCCACGCGTCGCTCAGCTCGTACTCGAAACGGGCCGTCGCCGTTTCGCGAATCCCCACGCTCTTGGCCCAGCGCTCGTCGAGGCGCTTGTCGTAGTCGATGTCGACCGGGTGCCCGTTGCGAAACATCGTCCCACGGTCAAACGGATTGGAATATTCGTTGTACTCATAGCTCAGGTTCAACGAAGCCCGCTCACCGGTCCAGGCCAGGGACGGCGCGACCAGCGTGCTTTCATTCACACCGTAGTTGCGCCAGTAATCTTCATGACCACGCTCGGCAATCAGCCGATACGCCAACCCGGTATCGCCCACGGGCCCGGTGGTATCCAGGCCCATGGTGCCGCCGCCTTCGCTGTAGGCAGAGCCGCTCAGGGTGGTGCTCTGGGTGTACTCTGGCTGCTTGCTGATGACATTGATCAGCCCACCGGGCTCCAACGCACCGTACAGCATCGAGGCCGGGCCCTTGAGCACTTCGACCCGTTCGGTGGTGGCGCTGAAGTTGTGCCCCAGGTTCGAACGCACACCGTCGCGCAGGATCGAGCCGTCGTCGTTGGTGCCGAAACCGCGCTTGACCAGCGAGTCCCGCGAGCCGCCCAGGGTATTGCCCTGGCTGACGCCGCTGACAAACTTCATCGCATCGCCCAGCGAACGCACCTGGTAATCGTCCAGCGTCTGCTGGGTCACCACGTTGATCGACTGCGCTTCTTCCTTGATCGGTACGTCGCTCTTGCTGGCCGTGCTGGCTTGCGACGCCGTGTAGCCTTCGTCCTGGAGGATACGACTGCCCTGGATGGCCGTGGCCGGCAGTTCGAGCGCGTCCTGCGCCCACAGTGGGGTGGCGATGAAGCAGCAGGATACGGCGGGTAGTACACAATGGATGAAGACGTTGCGTTTCGCGGAAGGGGTGGAACGATTCAAAGCGCTGCACTCACGGGAGGGAGGTTAATGAGAGCGACTATACTTTGAGAACCATTCCCAGTAAATACAAATAGGAGTCAGTTTGCGTGGGAAAGCCCGGGCTTGAAACCCTGGAACACGGGTGAGTGAACGCCTTCGCGAGCAGGCTCGTTCCCACAGTGGTTTGTCGGACGGGCCCGCGGTGATATCAAAACGCCCTAATCCGCTAAAGCTTTGGCCCTTGCGGTCGAATGTATTCCATTGAGAGATTTTTTTGCCCAGGAGCAGCGGCATGCAGACGTTAAAGGCCTTGTACGAGTCTATCGAGATGCAGTTTTTCGATACGCTCACCAAAAAATTGTCGAGCCTTTTCCTGCTGGTGATGGTCAGTGCGCTGCTGTACTGGGTGGCCTTGAGCGCCCGTGCCGACATCCTGCTGCAATTGCACAATGCTCAACTGGACCCCGCGTTGCTGGGGCAGATCGAAGGCCGGCTCGACAGCCTCAGCCATGCCCTGCTCTTCGGCGCCGTCCTGACCCTGGGCATGATCAGTTTCATGGTCTGGTACTTTCGCCACCTGATCGTGCGCCCCGTCACCGCCATGACCAAGGCCCTGGAGGAAATCGCCAACGGTGAAGGCGACCTCTCCAAGGACCTGCCCCTGGTGACCCACGACGAAATCCGCGTGCTGGCCGGCACCTGCAACCGTTTCCTGGCCAAACAGCGGGAAATCATCAGTAACGTCCAGGCGCTGACCGTGCACATCGCCGTGGAATCGGCGCGCTCGCTGAAGAACATCAGCGACTCCAGCGACAGCGCCACCCACCAGGCCCGGTTCGCCAAGGAAGTGATGGACCAGAGCAACACCGCCGTGGGCCGCATCGAAGAGGTTTCGCGTCAGACCCAGGGCATTTCCAGCACCACCGCGCAGAACCTGAGCATGGCCCGTGACTCCTACGCCGAACTGTTGGAAGTGACCGGCAACATCAGCGAGATCTCGGCCAGCCTCGGTGAGTTCGCCACGTTGGTGAGCGCGTTGAACCAACGCTCTTCGAGCATCAAGTCCATCGTCGGGTTGATCCAGCAGATCTCGGCCCAGACTAACCTGCTGGCCCTCAACGCCGCCATCGAAGCCGCCCGGGCCGGCGAAAGTGGCCGGGGCTTTGCGGTGGTGGCCGATGAGGTGCGCACCTTGGCACAGAATGTCAGCCGGGCCACCGACGACATCTCGCGCAACATCGACGCGATGCTGGAGGAAGTCAGCTCCACCCACGAACAGACCACCCAGATCAGCCACAGCGCCCGGGAAACCCAGAAGGTGGTGGAACGGGCCTCCGGCCACTTCGAAAGCATGATCGGCGACTTCGAATCCACCAATGGCAAGCTGGCTGACATTGCCGAGCATATCCAGCAGTTCGCCGACAGCAACACCGGCATCAACGACCGGGTGACCCAGATCCATGCCGACAGCCAGTCGATCGACCAGCGCATGCAGCAGTCGGCGACGGCCACCCGCGACCTGTCCGGCGTTGCCGAAAAGGTCCAGGCGCTGCTGGGCCGGTTCGTGCTGGGCCACGGCAAGCTGGACGCCGCCATCACCCGCGCCAGCGAATGCCGCGATACGCTCCAGGTACGCCTGGAGGCGCTGCATCGCGAGGGCCTGAACCTGTTCGACCAGAATTACCAACTGGTCCCCGGCACCGATCCCAAGCAATACATGACCTGCTACACCGAGCGCTTCGCCCAGGTCTGCCAGGAAGAATGCGACAAGCTCACCCGCAGCACGCCGGGGGGCAAGGTATCGTTCATCGTCGACACCAAGGGGTATTGCCCGGTGAACAATAGCTGGGTCTCCAAGCCCCCCACCGGTGACCGCGCGGTGGACCTGCCGGTGTGCCGCAACAAGCGCATCTTCAACGACCCGATCGGCCTGCGCGCGGCCGGCAACGTCCAGCGCTTCCTGCTCCAGACCTACTTGCGCGATACCGGGGAAATCATGACCGAGATCGACGTCCCCTTCTTCTTCGGCGGCCGCCATTGGGGCAACCTGCGGGTGGGGTTCGATGCAGCGGTGTTGTTGGCGGAGTGAGGGTGATCGCCCTGGGGCAGGAGTGAGGCCGCAACGTCTTCATCGCTGAACGGCCGCCTTCGCGGGCAAGCCCGCTCCCACACAAGGGATCTGTGGCGCACCCACCTCTTGAGTCCACCAAAAAACACTGTGGGAGCGGGCTTGCCCGCGAAGGCGTTGGGTCAGCCAACCTTTTCATCGACTGATCCACTGCATTCGCGGGCAAGCCCGCTCCCACACAAGGGATCTGTGGCGAAACCACCTCTTGAGCCCCACCAAATAACTCTGTGGGAGCGGGCTTGCCCGCGAAAGCGGTGGGTCAGCCAACCTCTTCATCGACTGACCCACTGCATTCGCGAGCAAGCCCGCTCCCACAGAGGGATACCTCAGGGCTGCCGGGTCAGCAGCACTTGGGCCCGGCCTTGCCGCCGTAACGGGCTTCCTGGCGTTCGCGGAAGAACGTCTCGTAGTCCATCAGCGGCTTGTCCGGGTGCTGGGTCTGCATGTGCTCGACGTAGTTGTCGTAGTCGGGCATGCCGACCATCAGGCGGGCAGCCTGACCGAGGTATTTACCCAGGCGACTCAAGTCATTGAACATCGTTGCAATCCTCGTTTCAGGCGTCCGGCAGCGCTTGGAAAGGCGCTTCCTTGTCCGTGCGTTCCTTCGTGCCCCAGGCGGCGATGCCGACCTTGAGCGCGTAGAACAGGATGCTGAAGACCACGAACAGGAACAGTGCCGTCAACGTCGCGTTGGTGTAGGCGTTGAACACCACGTGCTGCATCTGCTCGATGCTCTTGGCCGGGGCCAGGACTTGCCCGGCGGCCAGCGCCTCGTTGTATTTGCGCGCCAGGGCCAGGAAGCCGATCGCCGGGTTGGCGTCGAACAGCTTGATCAGGCCCGCGGTGGTGGTGCAGATCAGCAGCCAGGTCGCCGGCAGCAGCGTGACCCAGACGTAGCGCTGGCGCTTCATCTTGATCAGCACCACGGTGGCGAGCATCAGCGCGATACCGGCCAGCATCTGGTTGGAGATGCCGAACAGCGGCCACAAGGTGTTGATGCCGCCCAGCGGATCGATCACGCCCTGGTACAGCAGGTAACCCCACAGCGCCACGCAACCGGCGGTGGCGATCAGGTTGGCGGTCCAGGATTCGGTGCGCTTGAGGGCCGGCACGAACGAGCCCAGCAGGTCCTGCAGCATGAAGCGCCCGGCACGGGTGCCGGCGTCCACCGCGGTGAGGATGAACAGCGCTTCGAACAGGATCGCGAAGTGGTACCAGAACGCCATGGTGTTCTCGCCCGGCAGCACCGAGTGCAGGATCTGCGCGATGCCCACCGCCAGGGTCGGCGCGCCGCCGGCACGGGCCAGGATGGTGGTCTCGCCGATGTCCTTGGCCACGGCCTGCAGGGCGTCCGGAGTGATGGCAAAGCCCCAGCTGCTGACGGTCTGCGCCACGGCCACCACGTCGCCGCCGACGATGGCCGCCGGGCTGTTCATGGCAAAGTACACGCCCGGCTCGATCACCGACGCGGCGACCATCGCCATGATCGCCACGAAGGACTCCATGAGCATGCCGCCGTAGCCGATGTAGCGGGCGTTGGTTTCGTTATCCAGCAGCTTGGGCGTGGTGCCCGAGGAAATCAGCGCGTGGAAACCCGAGACCGCGCCACAGGCGATGGTGATGAACAGGAACGGGAACAGACCGCCCTTCCACACCGGGCCCAGGCCGTTGGTGAACTGGGTCAGCGCCGGCATTTTCAGCTCGGGCATGGTGACCAGGATGCCGATCGCCAGGGCGACGATGGTGCCGATCTTGAGGAAGGTCGACAGGTAGTCCCGCGGTGCCAGGATCAGCCACACCGGCAGCACGGCGGCGACAAAGCCGTAGCCGATCAGCATCCAGGTGATCTGGATCCCGGTGAAGGTGAAGGCCTTGGCCCAGACCGGGTCGGCGGCGATCTGCCCGCCCAGCCAGATCGACCCCAGCAGCAACAGCACGCCGATCAGCGAGATTTCGCCGATGCGGCCCGGGCGGATGTAGCGCATGTACAGGCCCATGAACATCGCGATCGGGATGGTCGCCATCACCGTGAAGATCCCCCACGGGCTCTCGGCCAGGGCCTTGACCACGATCAGCGCCAGCACCGCGAGGATGATGATCATGATCAGGAAGCAGCCGAACAGCGCGATGGTGCCGGGAATGCGGCCCATTTCCTCGCGGACCATGTCCCCCAGGGAGCGCCCGTTGCGGCGGGTGGACAGGAACAGGACCATGAAGTCCTGCACGGCCCCGGCCAGCACCACGCCGGCGATCAGCCAGAGCGTGCCGGGCAGGTAGCCCATCTGCGCGGCCAGCACCGGCCCCACCAGCGGCCCCGCGCCGGCAATGGCGGCGAAGTGGTGACCGAAGAGGATGTGCTTGTTGGTCGGGACGAAGTCCAGGCCATCGTTGTTGAGCACGGCAGGCGTGGCCCGGCGCGCATCGAGTTGCATCACGTTGTTGGCGATGAAGAGGCTGTAGTAGCGGTAGGCGACCAGGTAGATGGCCACGGCTGCGACGACGATCCAGAGGGCGTTGATGGCTTCGCCGCGGCGCAAGGCCACGACGCCCAGCGCGCACGCGCCGACGACGGCCAGCAGAAGCCAGGGGATATGGCGCAGCAGGCTATTATTGTTTGTCATTTTTATATTCCAGCCAGGGGTGGACAAGAAGACAGCTACCGGAGTTTAGCGCTAACCCGGGCAAAGGCCATACCCGACATTCGTCTGCCGCCGGCCGAACGGTGATGAAGACGCGCAGGTTGGGTCTATAGTCAGTGAATCTTCAAAGAGGATGGGTCATGAGCGAACGCCGCCGCTTCGTACGAATCGAGTTTCACGCCAGGACGGAACTGAGCCAGGGCCCCTTTATCTGGCCAGTGGAGTTGCTGGACCTGTCCCTCAAGGGCCTGCTGATCAAAAAACCCGAGCCCTGGCTGGGTAACCCGGAAGAACCTTTCGTGGCCGATGTCCACCTGAGCAATGAGGTGGAGGTGCGCATGGAAGTTCGATTGGCCCACGACGACCATGGCCACCTGGGCTTTGTCTGCGAACACATCGACCTGGATTCGATCGCCCACCTGCGGCGCCTGGTGGAACTGAACCTGGCCGACCATGACGAACTGGAGCGGGAGTTGGCGGCATTGATCCAGGTCTGAGCCCCACGCCACAGATTCATTTGCTCAAATGGGCACTGCAAAAGCCTGGGCTTATTCGAACAACGAATCCAACGCCTGCTCCAGGCGTGTCACGGCAATGATCTGCAACCCCGCCGGGGCTTCCTTCGGGGCGTTGCCCTTGGGCACGATGGCGCGCTTGAAGCCGTGCTTGGCCGCTTCCTTGAGTCGCTCCTGCCCACTGGGCACCGGCCGGACCTCACCCGACAACCCCACTTCACCGAATACCAGCAAGTCGTGGGACAGCGGTCGATTGCGCAGGCTCGACATGACCGCCGCCATCAAGGCCAGGTCGGAGGCGGTTTCCAACACCTTCACCCCGCCCACTACGTTGAGGAAGACATCCTGGTCATGGGTCGGGATCCCCCCGTGCCGGTGCAGCACGGCCAGCAGCATGGCCAGTCGATTCTGATCCAGGCCCAGGGTCACGCGGCGCGGATTGGCCAGGTGGCTGTCGTCCACCAGCGCCTGCACTTCGACCAACATCGGGCGCGTCCCCTCCCAGGTCGCCATGACCACGCTGCCCGGCACTTCTTCCTGGGCACGGGTCAGGAAGATGGCCGACGGGTTGGAGACCTCCTTCAGGCCCCGGTCGGTCATGCCGAACACTCCCAGCTCATTGACCGCGCCAAAACGGTTCTTCACCGCCCGCAGCAAACGCAGGCGGCCATCGGACTCGCCTTCGAAATACAGCACGGTATCGACCATGTGCTCCAGCACTCGCGGTCCCGCCAGCGCGCCTTCCTTGGTGACGTGGCCCACCAGGAAAATCGCCGTGCCGCTCTGTTTCGCATAGCGCACCAGCAGCGCCGCGCTTTCGCGCACCTGGGACACGCCGCCCGGCGCCGATTGCAGTTGTTCGGTGAAGATCGTCTGGATCGAGTCGATCACCATCACCTTGGGTTTTTCCAGGCGCGCCGTGGCGATGATGGTTTCGATGCAGGTCTCGGTCATGACCCGCAACTGATCCTGGGGCAAGCCCAGGCGTCGGGCACGCATGGCGACCTGCTGCTGGGATTCTTCGCCGGTGACGTACAGCGCCGGCATGCGCGTGGCGATGTTGCACAGGGTCTGCAGCAGGATGGTGGACTTGCCGATGCCCGGGTCGCCCCCGATCAGCACCACCGAGCCGTCCACCAGGCCGCCTCCCAGCACCCGATCCAGTTCCCCGGAGGCCGTGGAAAAACGCGGGATCTCTTCGACACTGACTTCAGCCAGGGTCTTGATCTGGGCCTGCTGACCGGCCCACCCCGTACGCCCGGCAGGCGCCGCCGCCCCGCCGCTCTCCACCATGGTTTCAGTCAGGGTGTTCCAGGCCCCGCACTCACCGCACTGGCCGGCCCATTTGGGAAAGGTCGAACCGCACTCGGTGCAGCCGTACATGCGCTTTGCCTTGGCCATCTGAACTCCGGGGTAAAAATCGCGATGATAGCTCAGGCGAGCATCAGCGCGGGGCCGGCATTCTGATTTCACCGCGGGCCAGGTCCGTCGCGCTATTGCCCAGCGGATCCCGGGCTTGCAGGTCGGCGCCCTTGGCCTTCAAGGCCTCCAGCAGTTCATCACGCTTGAACAGGCCGGCGTACATCGCTGCGGTCTGCCCCGCGCCATTGCGCTGGTCGGGGCTGCAATCGGTGGACAGCAAGCGCCGGGCGATCTGCACTTCGCCCTTGAAGATGGCGCCCATCAGCGCGGTGTTGCCGCGCTTGTCCTGGGCGCAGGCATCGGCCCCGGCGGCCAGCAGCCGCTCCACCGCCGGCCCTTGGCCGTGGTAGGCCGCGAGGATCAGCGCGGTATAGCCCTTTTCGTCCTGGGTATCGAGCGCGTAGCCGGCGTCGATGAAGGCATCGAGCATGGGCACGTCGCCCCGGCGGGCAGCGTCGAAGTAATAGGTTTTCAACTCGGCCTGCACGGCCGCCGGGTCGGTGGGCAGGGGCTCATCGGCCAGTGCGGCGAGTGAGCAGGTGGCGAGCAGTGAACACAGGAAATAGCGCATCGTCATGTCTCCTTTTGACACAAGAGCGTGGGAACAAAGCCCGCTCGCGAGCCCGTGGCTGCATCGCGGGCTTGCTCCCACTCGTCATGTGCCTGATCAGTCAGCCAGCTTTTCCGCCAGCGCCTTGACCCGGGCCAGGTCACCCTTGGCGACACGGGCCACGCCGGTGCCGTACTCAGGGTCTGCCTTGTAGAGGAACGACAGGATGATGTGCTTGCTCTCGTCGTCAGTGGTGGCCAGGGACCCACCGAAATTCTCGATCAGGTCGTTGCGTTCCTTCTGGTTGAACGAGCGGTACAGGTCACCGGCCTGCTTGAAGTTCTGCTCGCGCTGGATCTTCGCCTGCTGGGTGCTGCCCGTCAGCACCGTCTGGCTGTAGCGCGCCGCAGGTTGTTCGTCCCGAGGCGTCAGGCGGCTCGGCTGGTAGTTCACGCCGGTGCTGGTGCTGCCAGGGTTCATGGCACCGTCCTGGTTGCCGTTGTTCACCGCCACCTTGGGTGCGTTGATCGGCAATTGCAGGGCGTTGGCGCCTATGCGGTACATCTGTGTATCGGCGTAGGAGAACACCCGCCCCTGGAGCAGGCGGTCTTCCGAAGGCTCGATGCCCGGGACGAGGTTGGCCGGCGCCATCGCCACTTGTTCGGTTTCCTGGAAGACGTTCGCCGGGTTGCGGTTCAAGACCATCTGCCCGACTTTGCGCTCAGGCACACCGGGCCAGATCTTGGTGGCGTCCAGTGGGTCGAAATCAAACTTGGCGAGGTCTTCAGGCTTGAGCACCTGGACATACAAGTCCCACTTTGGAAAGTCGCCTTTATTGATGTGGGTGACCAGGTCGTTAGTCATATGACTGTAATCCTGGCCTTGAACTTTCACGACTTCTTTCGGATCGAGGTTTTTCAGCCCCTGCAAACTTTTCCAATGGAACTTGACGTAATGAACTTCGCCTTTGGCATTGATCAGTTTGTAGGCGTGCACACCATTACCGTCCATTTCACGATAACTGGCCGGCGTCCCGGAGTTGGAATACAACTCGGTCAGCGTGCGGGTGGATTCTGGAACATGGGAGAAGAAATCGAAGCGACGTGAATCATCGTCCAGGTTGGTCCGCGGGTCGGGCTTGAACGCGTGGACCATGTCGGGAAACTTGATGGCATCGCGAATGAAAAAGGTCGGGAAGTTGTTGCCCACCAAGTCCCAGTTACCGTCCGCCGTATAGAACTTGGTGGCGAAACCGCGAGGATCGCGCAAGGTTTCCGGGGAATGATTGCCATGGACCACCGCCGAAAAGCGCACGAACACCGGCGTGACCTGGCCACCGGCAAAGACCTTGGCCTTGGTCAGGTCGCTGAGGTCATCGGAGACCGTGAAGGTGCCATGGGCACCGGTGCCCCGGGCATGCACCACGCGTTCCGGGATGCGCTCGCGGTCGAAGCGCTGGAGCTTCTGGATCAACTGCACGTCTTGCAACAGGGTCGGCCCGTTGGGACCAGCGGTTTGCGAGTTCTGGTTGTCACCGACCGCCGCGCCATTATCACGGGTCAGGGTGGCGGCATTGACGGACAAGGACAGCAGGCTGGCGGTCAGCACAAAAAACGCGCGACGGTGGGAAAAAGCCCCGCGGCCAAGTGAGGTATTCATAGGCGTGTTCCTCTGATGTTGTAGAGCGCATCCAGGTGCGCCTGTCAGAGGCTAGTGCCCGAAAAACCAAAACCTAAATAGAAATCCCGTACCGCTTCGATAGAAAAAACGTTGTGGGGAATCGGTTTCAAACCACGTATCACGCGCGATTGGTGGCACTTTGTAACTTTTGACCTGCGGCCGGGTCGATAACTAAGCTCTAGGCTCTGTTTGAAAAGTCTTGAGACGAAGGTCAGGCAAGGCGAAAACCGGCGAGGAAGCGGAGTTTACTGGAGTAAATGAGCATTCCGAGCCGGTTTTCAACGCAGCATGAACGAGTATCAAGGCTTTTCAGACAGAGCCTAAGCAGGCGTTTGCGCAAGACACGCCAGGCTGATTTACACTGCCACTCACCCCTCACTTGCCAAAAGGAATAACACATGGGCGTGCTAAGCGAGTTCAAGGCCTTCGCGGTCAAAGGCAATGTCGTCGACATGGCCGTCGGGATCATCATCGGTGCCGCCTTCGGCAAAATCGTGTCGTCATTCGTTGGCGATGTGATCATGCCTCCCATCGGCATGCTGATCGGCGGGGTGGACTTCAGCGACCTGGCCATTACCCTCAAGGCCGCCCAAGGTGACGCGCCGGCGGTGGTATTGGCCTACGGCAAATTCATCCAGAGTGTCATCGACTTCATCATTGTCGCGTTCGCCATCTTCATGGGCGTCAAGGCCATCAACCGCCTCAAGCGCGAAGAGGCCGTGGCCCCGAGCGCGCCCCCTGTCCCGAGCAAGGAAGAGCTGCTGCTGAGCGAGATTCGCGACCTGCTCAAGGCGCAGAACGAGAGGCCTTGAGCGGTCTTTATCCTATGGGAGCGGGCTTGCGCGTAAAAGCGTAGGTCAGATTGCGGTGATCTCGAGCGTGCCGTCGTTGTCGCGCGCAAGCCCGCTCCCACGGGCTTCACGTCGGGCCTCTACCAGTAGTTCTCTACCGCCACCTGGCCGGGTCGGCGGGTCAGGCTCAACTGCAAGCCCCTGGCCTTGAGCAACTGGCGCGTGTCGTCGATCATCTGTGGGTTGCCGCAGAGCATCACGCGCGAATGCTCCGGCGTCAGCGCCACCTCCGCCGCCCGCTCCAGCTCGCCATTCTCGATCAACGTGGTGATGCGCCCATTGAGCGCGCCCGGATGCTGCTCGCGGGTGACGGTGGCGATGAAACGAAACTTGTGCGCGTACTCGGCCAGGTATTCACGCCGGGGCAACGCTTCGATCAGGTCCTGATACGCCAACTCCCGCGCTTCACGCACGCTGTACACCAGGATGATGCGTTCGAACTTCTCCCAGGCCTCGAAATCCTGGAGGATCGAAATGAACGGGGCCACGCCCGTCCCCGTGGACAGCAGCCACAAGTCCCGGCCATCGGCGAAGCGGTCCAGGGTCAGGTAGCCAAACGCCTGGCGATCCACCAGCAACGTGTCGCCCGGCTGCAACCGGCTGAGCTCGCTGGTGAACTCGCCATTGGGCACCACGATGGAGAAGAATTCGAGGAACTCATCGAACGGCGAAGACACCATGGAGTAGGCCCGCCAGACGATACTGCCATCTGCCTTGGTCACGCCCAACCGGGCGAACTGACCGGCGCGAAAACGAAAGCCGCGATCCCGCGTCGCACGCAAGGTAAACAAATGAGGGGTCAATGTCTGGACATCGAGCAGGGTCTGACGGGTGAACTTCTCTGCACTGTCGGTCATGCGTCACTCCAATGGGACCAGTGCACAGTGTCCCGCAAACGGACGATCGCCACCACCGCCGCGATGCAGTGGCAATTTAATAGCTATGTAGCCGCAGCGGCCGCGAACACTTAACAAACTTGTACAAAGTTACAAACGCTGTAAAAACAACCGACTAGAAAGTTTATTTTTTTAAACACCTTACACTGTCAGCAAACTAAAAAAATTCCACTACAAATCAGGAATAGTCCTACACTGAAATTTCGCATCATGGATTGGATCCGGCATGGACGAAATCAACCCAGGAGAACGCGATGGATAATTGGAAGGACTCGCAGCTGAGAAAACTGTCCTGTGAAAAAGACCTGCAGGCGGCCTATCGTCTGGTCCTGAATTTCTTTAACAATCAGGGGTTTGAATATTGTGCCTTCGCCAGCTATCACGGCAGCCCCGACAAGCACACCAACAAGGTCAACCTTAATAACTACCCTTATGGCTGGGACCGGTTCTATGAGCAAAATGGCTATGCCTCGCAGGATCCATTAGTAGCACATTGCAATCAATCAATGATCCCCATTCTCTGGAGTGAAACAGTCTTTGCCAAAGCGCCGAAGTTATGGCGCGAACTCAATCGACAGGGGCTCAAGTACGGCTGGACCCAGGCCGTCCATGATGAACAGGGCACTCATTGCAGCCTGTTCAGCCTGGCCAGGTCTCATTACCCCATCGATATCGACGAGCATTACGGCAACCTCGGTTATGCGATCTTCGCCAGCCAACGGCTGCATGCCCTGGCCAGCAAGAAGTTATCCGACACCGTCACCAGCAAGCCGAGCGTTCACCTGTCGCCCAGGGAGATCGAAGTGTTGAAGTGGTCCGCCGAAGGCAAGACAGCATCGGAAGTGGGCAGGATCCTTTGCCTTTCCGAACGCACCGTGAATTTCCACGTGTGCAGTTGCATGCGCAAACTGAATGTCAGCAACAAGATTTCCGCCGTCGCCAAGGCCGCCCACATTCACGTGATCTGACGTGCCGTGTGGCCTGACCTGTCATGAAAAACCCGCGGGCAATACGAGGTAAAAAAACGTACCATTTACGGTTCCACTTGAATGATGCCGCTCCATCTGCGCGACGTAGTTCATTCAGGCGGTCCCGCCCAGACTCCTACCCCAGGCAGCGGGACATCCACCGATCTCCAGAGTCCCAGTCATGCCCCTGCTCGACAGCCCTTTCGCCCAGCTCGACCTGATCCGCCAGCCCGAACAGCAGAACGAACCGCTGCAAGCCTTTGACGCGGCCGACGAATACCTGCTCGCCCACCTGGCCGAACAACAGCCCACGGCGCAGACCCGGGTCCTGGTGCTCAATGACGGCTTCGGCGCACTGGCCGCCAGCCTGGCCGGCAAGGTGGCCGTGACCAGCAGCGGCGACTCATTCCTGGCCCTGCAGGCGCTGGAGAAAAACCTGGTGCGTAATGGCCGGCCCTTCGATGCAGTGCCGACAGTGCCCGCCAGCGAAGCGTTGACCGGCCCCTTCGACCGCGTCCTGATCAAGGTGCCGAAAACCCTGGCGCTGCTGGAAGAACAACTGATCCGTCTGCAAGGGCAACTGGCGCCCGGCGCCCAGGTGATTGCCGGGGCCATGATCAAGCACCTGCCCCGCGCCGCCGGCGACCTGCTGGAGCGCTACATCGGCCCGGTGCAGGCGTCCCTGGCGGTGAAAAAGGCCCGCCTGCTGATCGCCACGCCAGAAGCCAAGGCGCCAGTCGTGTCACCCTACCCCACCCGCTACTGGCTCGACGAACCCCGTATCGAGCTGCGCAACCACGCCAATGTGTTCTGCCGCGAAGGGCTGGACATCGGCACCCGCGCCTTCCTGCCGCACCTGCCGAAGAATCTCGGCACGGCCCAGGTTGCAGACCTGGGTTGCGGCAACGGCGTGCTGGCCATCGCCAGTGCCCTGCAAAACCCCGAGGCCCGCTACACGCTGGTGGATGAGTCGTACATGGCCGTGCAGTCGGCGGCCGAGAACTGGGCGGCCGCCCTGGGCGAGCGCGAGGTAACGCTGCGCGCCGGCGATGGGCTCGCCGGGCAACCGGCACAATCACTGGATGTGGTGCTGTGCAATCCGCCGTTCCACCAGCAGCAGGTCGTAGGGGATTTCCTCGCCTGGCGCATGTTCCAGCAGGCACGCGAAGCCTTGGTCGTCGGCGGTGCCCTGTACATCGTCGGCAACCGACACCTGGGTTATCACAGCAAGCTGGCCCGGCTGTTCCGCGGCGTCGAGCAAGTGGCCGCGACGCCGAAGTTCGTCATCCTCAAGGCCCGCAAGTAACCACCACGGTCACTCAGTGGGTAGTCAGGCCGGCAGCGTTCATGAACATCCGCATCAGGCTGGCCACGATGAACAGCGCCAGCACGCTGCCGGCCCAGATCATCGCCAGCCAACCCAGCCGCTGCCACAAGGGCTTTCGCTCGGCCGCCTCGATGTCCTTCAAGTCAGGTTTGGCCATGTGCATGCCTCGCAGGTCGGTCAATGGTAACCGTCGTCATGGGTCACCTTGCCGCGGAACACGTAGTAGCTCCAGAAGGTGTACACCAGGATCAACGGAATGATGAACAAGGTGCCGACCAGCATGAAGCCCTGGCTCTGGGGCGGTGACGCGGCGTCCCAGATCGAGATGGACGGCGGCACGATGTTCGGCCACAGGCTGATGCCCAACCCGCTGTAGCCGAGGAAAATCAGCACCAGCGTCAGGATGAACGGCGTGTAGTGGGCGTTGCGGGCCACCGCGCGGAACAGCCCGTACATGGTCACCAGCACCAGGATCGGCACCGGCAGGAACCAGAACAGGTTCGGCAGGGTGAACCAGCGCGCGGCAATGTCGGCATGGGCCAGCGGTGTCCAGAGACTGACGATGCCAATCACCGCCAGTACCACGAACGCCAGCGGCCTGGCCAGGTCGTGCATCTGCTCCTGCAACTTGCCTTCGGTCTTCATGATCAGCCAGGTACAGCCGAGCAAGGCGTAGGCGGCGATCAAGGCCAGGCCGCAGAACACCGTGAACGGCGTGAACCAGTCCAGGGATCCGCCGGCGAACTGGCGATTGACCACCTCGAAGCCGTCGATGAAAGCCCCCAGCGCCACGCCCTGGAAGAAGGTCGCCGTCAGCGAACCGCCGATGAAGGCCTTGTCCCACAGATGCCGCTTATGCGCCTTGGCCTTGAAGCGGAACTCGAAGGCCACGCCCCGGAAGATCAGGCCGATGAGCATCAGGATCAATGGCAGGTACAGGGCCGACAACACCACCGAATAAGCCAGCGGAAACGCCCCGAACAGCCCTGCGCCGCCCAGCACCAGCCAGGTCTCGTTGCCGTCCCAGACCGGCGCGACGGTGTTCATCATGACGTCACGGTCGCGCTCGCCCTTGATGAAGGGGAAGAGAATGCCGATCCCCAGGTCGAAACCGTCCATGATCACGTACATCATGATGCCGAAGATGATGACCACGGCCCAGATCAGCGGAAGATCAATACCCATGGTTCAATTCCCCTTGTTCGTGCGGTCGTTGTGGTCCATGTCGTCGTCGCCTTCGTCGGCGGCCGACAAAGGTCGGGCCGGGGTGCGTTTCTGGCCTGGGCCACCGTCGCTCGGCTCGGCTTCGTGGGCCTCCGGCCCCTTGCGCACCAGGCGCATCATGTAGCTCAGCCCAGCGCCGAACAGGGCGAAATACACCACGACAAACAGAACCAGGGTGATGCTCATCTGCGCGACGCTATGCCCGGACGAAGCATCGGCCGTGCGCATCAGGCCGTAGACGACCCACGGCTGGCGGCCGATTTCGGTGGTGAACCAGCCCGCCAGGATCGCGATCAACCCGGACGGCCCCATCCACAGCACCATGTGCAGGAAAGGCCGGGATTGGTAGATCCGGTCATTGCGGCGCAGCCACAAGCTGCACAGGCCGGTGAAGATCATCAGCAGGCCCAGGCCCACCATGACCCGGAACGACCAGAACACGATGGTCGAATTCGGACGATCCTCTGGTGGAAACTCCTTGAGGGCCGGCACCTGCTTGTCCAGGCTGTGGGTCAGGATCAGGCTGCCCAGGTAGGGAATCTCCACGGCGAAGCGGGTTTTCTCCGCCTGCATGTCGGGCAGGCCGAACAGGATCAACGGGGTCGGCTCGTTGCCGACGTTTTCCCAGTGGCCCTCGATGGCCGCGATCTTCGCCGGCTGGTGCTTGAGGGTGTTCAGGCCGTGGAAGTCGCCGATCACGGCCTGGATCGGTGCTACCAGCAAGGCCATCCACATCGCCATCGACAGCATCCGGCGGATCGCCGGGGTGTCACGGCCGCGCAGCAGGTGCCAGGCCGCCGACGAGCCGACGAAGAACGCCGTGGCGACGAACGCCGCGGTCGACATGTGCAACAGGCGATAAGGGAACGACGGGTTGAACACCACCGCCAGCCAGTCCACCGGGATCACCCGCCCGTCGACGATCTCGTAGCCCTGCGGGGTCTGCATCCAGCTGTTGGAAGACAGGATCCAGAACGTCGAGATCAGCGTGCCGATCGCCACCATGACCGTGGAAAAGAAGTGCAGGCCACGGCCGACGCGGTTCCAGCCGAACAGCATCACACCAAGAAAGCCGGCTTCGAGGAAGAACGCCGTGAGCACCTCGTAGGTCAGCAGCGGCCCGGTCACCGCCCCGGCGAAGTCGGAGAACCGGCTCCAGTTGGTGCCGAACTGATAGGCCATGACCAACCCGGACACCACGCCCATGCCGAAGTTGACGGCAAAGATCTTCGACCAGAAGTGGTACAGGTCACGGTAGGTGTCGTCTCGGGTCTTGAGCCACAGGCCTTCGAGCACCGCGAGGTAACTCGCCAGGCCAATGGTGATCGCCGGAAACAGGATATGGAACGAGATGGTGAACGCGAACTGGATTCGGGCGAGATCGAGCGCCTCCAAACCGAACATAAGTCTTCCTCTGTCAGGTAAAACCGGCTGCGGGCGGGGCTTGCATCACCGCCTCCAGGGATATGGAGTGCGATGCTTTTCAAATCGTTCTTTTTAAACCGTCACAACGCAGGATTCTGGCCGGATGGCCGCCAGCCCAGCACCCGGCAGGGTATTGATCTGGATCAAGCAATGATCAAAGAGTAGTCGCATTATGGCCGATGGACGGCGTGGTCTTTTGTCGCGTGACAGGTTGACTCAGCGACAATTGATAGCATCCGGCCGGGGCACCATTAGCCAACCGTGGCGAGGGAGCTTGCTCCCGCTCGACTGCGCAGCAGGCGCATTGGGTTCATGCAGTTTTCATGGACAGGGGCGGCTTCGCCACCCAGCGGGAGCAAGCTCCCTCGCCAGGAGGCCACCTCGGAAGGTGCTCTGGGCAAAATCGATGTTTGGCTAACTATTTTTCCCACCACCGCAACTTCCGGTTACAGCTCGGTGATAATCTCATGGCCTTCATCACCGGACCTCTTCCAGATGCCCAGCCAAGCGCCGCTGCTGCTCCGTCAACATCGTCCCTTCATTGCCTTCTGGCTGGCCAGGATCTTCACCGCCAGCGGCTTCCAGATGCTGACCGTGGCCATCGGCTGGAACCTCTATCAACTGACCGGCAACGTCTTGGACCTGGGGCTTGTGGGTCTGGTGGAATTCGCGCCGCGCGTGCTGTTCATGCTCCACACCGGGCACGTGGCCGATCGTTATGACCGGCGCAAGGTCGCGGCCCTCTGCCAGTCGTTGCAGGCGATGATCGCCCTGGCGCTGGTGATCGGCAGCGCCACCGACAACGTCACGCGGGAGATGATTTTCATCCTCGCCTTCCTGCTCGGCGCCGCCCGCTCGTTCGAAATGCCGACCACCCAGGCACTGCTGCCGAGCATCGTGCCGGCCGCGCTGTTTCCACGGGCCGTGGCCGCCGCCCAATCGGCCCAGCAGTCAGCCACCATCGTCGCCCCGGCCCTCGGCGGCCTGCTTTATGCCTTCGGCAGCGTCTGGGTCTATGGGCCGACCGTGCTGCTCTACGTCATCGCCTGCTGCCTGATGCTCAATCTCCCGGCCCGGCAAACCCCGTTGAACAAAGGCAAGGCGACGATGGACTCGTTGCTGGCCGGGATTCGCTTCATCCGCAGCCGCCCGGATATCCTCGGGGCGATCTCCCTGGACCTGTTCGCGGTGTTGCTCGGTGGTGCGACGGCGTTGCTGCCGGTGTTCGCCAAGGACATCCTGCTCACCGGCCCCTGGGGTCTGGGCCTGTTGCGTTCGGCGCCCGCGGTCGGGGCCTTGCTGATGTCGTTGTGGTTGGCGCGGTTCGCCGTGGAGCGCAAGGTCGGCCGGGTGATGTTCACCGCCGTGGGCGTGTTCGGCGTTGCCACCATTGCCTTCGGCCTTTCCACGTCGTTCTGGTTTTCCCTGGCGGTGCTGGTGGTGCTCGGCGCGGCGGACATGATCAGCATGGTGATCCGCGCCTCCTTCGTGCAACTGGAAACCCCGGACGAAATGCGCGGCCGCGTCAGCGCGGTGAACGGGTTGTTCATCGGCGCCTCGAACCAGTTGGGCGAGTTCGAGTCCGGCCTCACTGCCCACTGGTTCGGCACGGTGCCGGCGGTGGTCATGGGCGGTGTCGGCACGCTGCTGGTGACCGGGGTCTGGATCAAGCTGTTCCCGACCCTGGCCCAGCGCGACCGGATGCACGAGCCGGTCGCCGAGGCGACACCCTAGAGCAACGTGTCGAGGGTGATGGGGAAATCCCGCACCCGCTTGCCGGTGGCGTGGTAGATCGCATTCGCCACGGCGGCCGCCACGCCGACGATGCCGATTTCTCCCACGCCCTTGGAACCGAGCGCGTTGACGATCTCGTCCTGCTCGTCGACAAAGATCACTTCAATGTCGCCAATGTCCGCGTTTACCGGCAGGTGGTACTCGGCCAGGCTGTGGTTCATGTGCCGGCCCAGGGCGTGGTCGGTGAGGGTTTCCTCGTGCAGCGCCATGCCGATGCCCCAGACCACGCCACCGAGGATCTGGCTACGCGCGGTTTTCGGGTTGACCACCCGCCCGGCGGCGATGGCGCTGACCACCCGGCTGACCTTCACCGTGCCCAGGTCTTCATCCACCCGGACTTCGACAAACACCGCAGAGTGCGTCGCGGTGGCGTAGGCCTTGCGCTTTTCGTCCGGCTCGGCGGTGACTTGGGCCTGCACGGGTATCTCGGCGCTTTGTCCTGCCAGCGCCGCCAGGGCGATCCGGGCTTCGCCAAAACGCAAATGGCCGTCGGCGAAGGTGACCTGCTCAAGGGTCGCACCGCTGAAATCCGGACAGGTCTGCCAGGCCACGGCCAGCAGTTTTTCCTTCAGCGCCTCGCAGGCCTGCTGCACGGCCGTGCCGACCGATGACACGGTGAACGAGCCGCCTTGCAGCGGCGCGGTCGGCAGTGATGAGTCGCCGAGGACAAAGGTGATGTCTTGCACGGGCACGCCTGACGCCTCGGCGGCGATCTGGGTCATGACCGTGTAGGTGCCGGTGCCGATGTCCGTGGTGGCGCTGCTGACGGTGAGTTTGCCGTCCGCGTCCAGGGAAGCCCGGGCGCTGGCCTTCTGTTGCATGGCTTCCCACACGCCGCCGGCCATCCCCCAGCCCACCAGTTGCCGGCCTTCGCGCATGCTGCGCGGCTCGGGGTTGCGCTTGTCCCACCCGAAGCGACGAGCCCCCTGGGCGTAGCACTCGCGCAGCTCCTTGCTGGAGTACGGCTTGTCTTCGTTTTCGTTGCGCTCGGCGTAGTTGTTCAAGCGCAACTGGACGGGATCGATCGCCAGGGCGCAGGCCAGTTCATCCATGGCGCACTCAAGGCCGATCAACCCGAGGGCGGCACCGGGTGCGCGCATGTCCAGCGGCGTGTAGACGTCCAGTGGCACCAGTTTGTAGCTCAACTCGACGTTGTCGCAGTGATAGAGCATGCCGCTCCACTCCACCACGTGTTCGGTGAAATCCTCGAAACGCGAGGTCTGGCCGACAGCGCTATGCGCCACCGCCAGCAGCCGCCCATTGGCCGCGGCCCCCAATTGCAAACGCTGGAACGTGCGTGGCCGGTAGCCGAAGGTGAACATCTGCTGGCGGGTCAGGCTGACCCGTACCGAGCGCTTGAGGGCCAGCGCCGCCATCACCCCCAACGCCAATTGATACTGCGGCCGCAGCCCTGAGCCGAAGGCGCCGCCGACGAACGCGGCAAACACGCGGACCTGGTCTTTCTCCAGGCCGAATACCTTCTGCACATAGGCCTGGCAGTTCTGCGTGCCTTGGGTCTTGTCATGGATGTGCAGGCTGCCGTCAGGCTGATACAGCACGGTGCAGGCATGAGGCTCCATCGGGTTGTGGTGTTCGATCGGTGTGCTGTAGGACACATCCACACTCAGCGCCGCACTGGCGTACTCGCCCTGGAAATTCCCACGGGGCTTGGGCAGTTCGGCCGGTGCCGGATAGGCCTCGCCTTGCACGAGGGCCAGGTCGGTCTGGTGGTCCCGGGCCTCGTATTCGATCTCGACCAGCGAGCCGGCATAGCGGGCCAGTTCGAGGTTCTGCGCAACCACCAGGGCCAGCGGCTGGCCGCTGTAGAGCACCTCGTCGTTGTACAGCGGCCGGAACGGCGAGCCATCCGCCGCGTCGGCATCCTGGTAGGGCTCATCGTAGCTGGCGACCTTGGGCCGGTTGGTGTGGTCGATGACCGCGACGACGCCAGGCAGCGCCAAGGCTTTGGAGGCGTCGATGCGCAGCACCCGGCCGCAGGCGATGGTGCCCGACACGACACTGCCGTACAGCAAGCCGTCTTCGGGGTATTCGCCGGCATAGCGGGCCTGGCCCGTCACCTTGAGCAGGCCATCGACCCGGTCCAGTGGCTGCCCTATGGATTTGCTCGGAGCATTCATTTGGCTTGCCCTCCCAGTGCGGCATCGCTCAAGGCGCGCACGATCGCCCGGCGCGCCAACCTGACCTTGAAGCCGTTGTGCTCCAGCGGCTCGGCGTTTTGCAGCAGCGCGTCGGCAGCGGCGGTGAAGGTTTCGCGGCTGACGGTCTGGCCGCTCAGCCAGCTTTCCACCGCCCGGTCGCGCCAGGGCTTGTGCGCCACGCCTCCCAGGGCCAGGCGCGCCTGGCGGATCACCGGTCCGTCGAGTTCCAGCGCCGCCGCCACCGACACCAGCGCAAAGGCGTAGGAGGCTCGGTCACGGACCTTCAGGTAGTGACTGTGCTCGGCAAAACCGGCGGCCGGCAGTTCGATGGCGGTGATCAGTTCATCGTCGGCCAGTTGGTTATCCCGCTCCGGGGCATCGCCGGGCAGGCGGTGGAAGTCGGCGAACTCGATGGTCCGCGCCCCGCCCCGGCCCAGCACATGGACCACCGCTTCCAGGGCCGCCAAGGCCACGCACATGTCGGACGGATGCGTCGCGACGCACTGGTCGCTGGCACCGAAAATCGCGTGGATCCGGTTCAGCCCGCTGCGCGCCGGGCAGCCGCTGCCGGGCTGGCGTTTGTTGCACGGCACGTTAGCGTCATAGAAGTAGTAGCAGCGGGTGCGTTGCAACAGGTTGCCACCGGTACTGGCCATGTTGCGCAGTTGCGGCGAGGCGCCCGCCAGGATCGCCTGGGACAGCAGCGGGTAGCGGCGCTCGATCCACGGATGCCAGGCCAGGTCGGCATTGCTCACCAGCGCGCCGATCATCACCCCGCCCGATGGGGTTTCGCTGAGGTCCGCCAGGGGCAGCCCGGTGATGTCGATCAGGTGCGCCGGACGGGTGAGGTTCTCCTTCATCAGGTCCAGCAGGTTGGTGCCACCGGCGATGAAGCGCGACACCGGGCTCGACAGGTCGATGGCAGCCTGCACGGTCTCAGGCTTGCTGTATTGAAAGGGGTTCATTGCTCGCCCTCCGGTGCCAGGGGTTGCGGGCAAAGCGGCAAGGCCTCTTCGATGGCATCGCGGATGTTGTTGTAGGCACCGCAGCGGCAGAGGTTGCCGCTCATCAGCTCACTGATCTGCGCGCCGGTCCGCGCCCGGCCCTCGTTGGCCAGGCCGACGGCCGAACAGATCTGCCCCGGCGTGCAGTAGCCGCACTGGAAGGCATCATGGGTGATGAAAGCCTGCTGCATAGGGTGCAGCGCGCCATCATTGGCCAAGCCCTCGATGGTGGTCAGTTCGACGCCGTCGCACATCACCGCCAGGGTCAGGCAGGCATTGATGCGCTTGCCATCGCGCAACACCGTGCACGCGCCGCACTGGCCGTGGTCGCAGCCTTTCTTGCTGCCCACCAGGTCCAGTTGCTCACGCAGAAGGTCCAGCAGCGTGGTCCAGGGCAATACCTGCAACTCGCGCACCTGGCCATTGAGTGTCAGGCGGATCGGATGACGGACGAAGGACGCCTGCGTCGCTTCGGACAGGGTCGCGCTCATAAACACCTCACGGTTGGTCGTACACTCGCGGCGTTTTGGGAAACCGCCGTCATAAGGGGTACGACTTCGGGGGGCGGTGAGCGTTCAAAGGCGTTCGTGAAGGCGAACAGGCGCGGCAAAGCGCACCTTTATGTCGCTCAAGTGCGGTCTCTATATACCGCACCCTGTGCAATACATCGCCTTACACTCGGCGCCATGATTAAAGCCTTCCAGCTTTCCCACAACACGCCTGGCGCCCGTCAGGCCAGCAGTTCCACCGCCACCACATTGCGCACGCCCTTGCCGCTGAGTTGTTCCACCAACGCCAGGGCAAACGCCAGGGCGGCGGCCGAGCCTTGGGCGGTGATGCAGTTGCCATCCACGACCACGGGTTGGTCGACGAAGGTACACCCGGACAATTGCTGGCTGACGGCGGGCAGGCAGGTCATGCGCCGTTGGCGCAGCACGCCGCAAGGTTGCAATGCCAGCGCAGGCGCTTCGGCGATGGCGGCGAAGAAGCGGCCGGCGGCGGCCTGGCCCTTGAGCAGTTGTTGCAGGGGTTGATGGGCGGCCAGGTGCTGGGCGCCGATGAGGCCGCCGGGCAGGACGATCAGGTCGAAGTCCTGCACCAGCACGTCCACCAGCATGCCGTCGGCGGTCAGGCGGGTGCCACGGGCGCAGGTCAGCATCCGCCGGCCTTCGATGCTCGCCAGCACCACTTCGAGCTGCGCCCGGCGCAGGACGTCGATCAGGGTGACGGTCTGCAAGTCGTCGACACCTTCGGCAACGGCGATCAGGGCTCGGGGTATCGCGGTTCCAGCAATCATGGGTGTTCTCCGCAGGGGTGTTCCTGAAGACTAGGCTGTGTACGAAATAGTTTGAAACGCAGGTTAGGCAAGGCAAAAACCGGCGAGGAAGCGCAGTTGACTGGTTGTCAATGAGCATTCCGAGCCGGTTTTTAACGCCGCATAACCAAGTTTCAAGCTATTTCGTACATAGCCTAGTCAGGTTTGCCGGACTGCGTCCTGCCAACTGCCCGTCACTTGATGTACAACTGGGTCGACATCCGATTGCCCGGTGCATTGATCGAGACGTTGCTGTAGCTGAAGGTACCTTCCTGCTTGCCCTTCAGGTCGAAGATGTACAGATAGCCGACGACCTTGGTGCGGCTCGAACAATCGTTGAGATTGCCATTGCTGAACGCGCACACCGGCGAGCGGGTGCCGTCGACTTCGAAGCCGTCCAGCGTGACATGGGGCTGGCGGCCATAACCGACTTCCAGCACGTAGACCTTGATGTTCGCACCACTGTGGTCACAACGGGTCTGTGCCTGCCCCGGGGTGATGTCCTCGAAGCCACAGGCCGGCGACTCGACCTTGAGCACCTTGACCTCGCTCAACGGCGGCGCCGAGGCGGCATTAACGGGCAGGCCGGGCAACCACAGGCCCAACGCGCAAGCCACGGCCAGCAGATTTCTGTTCATGGGAGACCTATCGAGCTTCTGAACCGCGCGCAGTATGGCGCTCTTTTTGCTTCGGTAAAACATCGACGACGATCGCAGCCACATGGCCACGCTGCTGGTATGATGCGCGGCTTTTTCCGACCCGCAGAAAATTCAGGCGCCCCTGGCGGTCTGTGCTTTGCTGTTGAGGTCGATACATTCACGGCGCCCTGCGCGCCACGGGGAGCAGACATGCTGGAAAGGCTGTTTCAACTCAAGGCACACAACACCAACGTGCGGACCGAGATCCTGGCGGGCGTCACGACCTTCCTGGCCATGGCCTACATCCTGTTCGTCAACCCGAGCATCCTCGGTGAAACCGGCATGGACAAAGGCGCGGTGTTCGTCGCCACGTGCCTGGCGGCGGCCATCGGCTCCACGGTCATGGGCCTGATCGCCAACTACCCGATCGCCCTGGCCCCAGGCATGGGCTTGAACGCCTTCTTCACCTACACCGTGGTCCTGCACATGGGCCATACCTGGCAAGTGGCGCTGGGCGCGGTATTCGTCTCCGCGGTGCTGTTCTTCCTGCTGTCGATCTTTCGCATCCGCGAGTGGATCATCAACAGCATCCCGCTGCCATTGCGCTCGGCCATCGCCGCCGGCATCGGCCTGTTCCTGGCGCTGATCGCCCTGAACAACGCCGGCATCGTGGTGAAAAACCCGGCGACCATGGTCGGCCTCGGCGACCTGAAGCAACCAGCACCGATTCTCGCCACGCTCGGTTTTGTCCTGATCGTCGCGCTCGAAGCACTGAAAGTGCGCGGCGCCGTGCTGATCGGCATCCTCGCGGTGACCATCGTCTCGATCCTGATGGGCTTCACCCCATTTGGCGGCGTGATATCGATGCCGCCCTCCCTGGCCCCGACCTTCCTGCAACTGGACATCAAGGGCGCCCTGGACATTGGCCTGGTCAGCGTGATCTTCGCCTTCCTGTTCGTCGACCTGTTCGACAACTCCGGCACCCTGATCGGCGTCGCCAAGCGCGCCGGGCTGATGGGCAAGGACGGCCACATGCCGAAAATGGGCCGTGCGCTGATCGCCGACAGCACCGCCGCCATGGCCGGTTCGCTGCTGGGCACCTCCACCACCACCAGCTACATCGAGTCGGCGGCAGGCGTCAGTGCCGGCGGCCGCACCGGCCTGACCGCCATCGTGGTGGCGATCCTGTTCCTGCTGGCGTTGTTCTTCTCGCCACTGGCAGGCAGCGTCCCGGCGTTCGCCACCGCGCCGGCCTTGCTGTTCGTCGCCGTACTGATGACCTCGGGCCTGGCGGAAATCGACTGGGACGACATCACCGTCGCCGCCCCGGTGGTGGTGACCGCGCTGGCCATGCCGTTCACCTACTCCATCGCCAACGGCATCGCCTTCGGTTTCATCGCCTGGACCGCCATCAAGCTGGTGTCGGGCCGTGGCCGTGAGCTGAACCCGGCACTGGTCATCCTGTCCATCCTGTTCGTGATCAAGTTGGGTTGGTTCAACGCATGACTTTCGATTCCCAGGCGTACGCCACGCAGCTCCAGGACAAGGTCACCCGCTTGCGTGAGTTGCTGGCCCCCTTCGATGCGCCGCAACCTGCGGTATTCGACTCGCCACTGCAGAACTTCCGCCTGCGGGCCGAATTCCGCCTGTGGCGCGAGGCCGGCGAGCGGCACTACGCGATGTTCTCCCAGGAAGACAAGCGCACGCCGATCCTCATCGAGACGTTCCCTATCGCCAGCCTGCGCATCAACCAGTTGATGCCGCAACTCAAGGCCGCCTGGCAGGCCAGCGCGGCCCTGAGCCACAAGCTGTTCCAGGTGGAGTTCCTGACCACCCTGGCCGGCGACGCGATGATCACCCTGTGTTATCACCGTCCGCTGGACGAGCATTGGCATGCCGCCGCCACGCAATTGGCCAACGACCTGGGCGTCAGCATCATTGGCCGCTCCAAGGGCAAGCGAGAAGTGATCGGCCACGACTACGTGGTGGAGCGCCTTGAGGTGGGCGGTCGGACCTTCAGCTATCGCCAGCCAGAAGGCGCCTTCACCCAGCCCAACGGCACGGTGAACCAGAAGATGCTCAACTGGGCCTACGACGCTCTCGGCGATCGCAGCGACGACCTGCTGGAGCTGTACTGCGGCAACGGCAACTTCACCCTGCCCCTGGCAACCCGCGTACGCAACGTGCTGGCCACCGAAATCAGCAAGACTTCGGTGAACGCGGCGCTGAGCAACCTGGACGAAAACGCCGTGGCTAACGTGACACTGGTGCGCTTGTCGGCGGAAGAATTGACCGAAGCGTTGAACGAAGTCCGGCCGTTCCGCCGCTTGCAGGACATCGACCTGAAAAGCTACGCGTTCGGCAGCGTCTTCGTCGATCCGCCGCGCGCAGGCATGGACCCGGACACCTGCGAACTGACCCGGCGCTTCGACAACATCCTGTACATCTCCTGCAACCCGGAAACCCTCGCCGCCAACATCGCGCAACTGAACGACACCCACCGCATCACGCGCTGCGCGTTGTTCGACCAATTCCCCTGGACCCATCACATGGAATCCGGAGTGTTGCTGACTCGGCGTTGAGGCAGTTCCCTCGCCACCTATCCCACACAGTGGCGAGGGAGCTTGCTCCCGCTGGACTGCGCAGCAGTCCCAAACCCTACTTCATACAACCCAGATAACCGGTACAGAACTCGGGTCTGCTTCGCAGCCCAGCGGGAGCAAGCTCCCTCGCCACGGATCTGATATCGAGCATAGCCGCTGTTCGATCATCGAACACTTATTAGCCTTGAAGAACGGCTTCGTTTGACCAAACTAACCATCTAGTACAATTTATCTCCAACGGCTGGAACCCGGCCAACACCAACAATAAAAAGTGTGGAGAGAATTGCGATGCCTCCGATCGTCCTGGTGCTGAACGGCCCGAACCTGAACCTTCTCGGTACACGCGAGCCGGGCACCTATGGTCATGAAACCCTGGCGGACATTTCCGCGCTGTGCGCACGCGCCGCTGAAGAGTTCGGCCTGGCGGTGGAGTTTCGCCAGACCAACCAGGAAGGCGAACTGCTCGACTGGATTCACGGCGCCCGTGGCCGCTGTGCCGGTATCGTCATCAACCCGGCCGCCTGGACCCACACCTCGGTGGCCATCCGCGACGCCCTGGTGGCCAGTGAAATCCCGGTGATCGAAGTTCATTTGTCCAACGTCCATGCGCGGGAAACCTTCCGCCATCACTCCTTCGTCTCCTCCATCGCCATCGGTGTGATGTGCGGGTTTGGCAGCCACGGCTATCGCCTGGCCCTGGAACATTTCAGTCAGCGGTTGAAGGGTTGATCCACATGTCGAACATCACTGTGCTCGCCGGGCTGATCGGCGCCGGTATCCAGGCCTCTCGCACCCCTGCCCTGCACGAGCACGAAGGCGACGCCCAAGGCATGCGCTACCTCTACCGGTTGATCGACCTCGATGCGCTGACACTCGACAGCAGCGCCCTGCCCGACCTGCTGGCCGCCGCCGAACGCATGAGCTTTACCGGCCTGAACATCACCTTTCCGTGCAAGCAGGCGATCATCCCGCTGCTGGACGAACTGTCGCCCGAAGCCCGCGGCATCGGCGCGGTGAATACCGTGGTGCTCAAGGACGGCAAACGCGTCGGCCACAACACCGATTGCCTGGGGTTCGCCGAAGGGTTTCGCCGTGGCCTGGGGGATGTTTCCCGCGGGCACGTGGTCCAGATGGGCGCCGGCGGCGCCGGTGCGGCCGTTGCCCACGCGCTATTGGCTGAAGGCGTACAGACGCTGAGTATTTTCGATGTGGAAGTCAGCCGCGCCGAGGCCTTGGCCCACAACCTGAACCAACACTTCGGCGCCGGTCGCGCCCGGGCCGGGCATGACTTGCCCGCCGCCATGGCCGAGGCCGACGGCCTGGTCAACACCACCCCGATGGGCATGACGAAGTTGCCGGGCATGCCGGTGCCGGTCGAGCTGTTGCGGGGCGCGTTGTGGGTGGCGGAAATCGTCTACTTCCCCCTGGAAACCGAACTGCTGCGCAACGCCCGCGCCTTGGGCTGCCGCACACTCGATGGCGGCAACATGGCCGTGTTCCAGGCGGTGAAGGCCTTTGAATTGTTCAGCGGCGTGGTGCCGGATGCGCAGCGGATGCTGGAACACTTCCAGCGCATGAATCACTGAAGACCTGTCGGAGCGGGCTTGCTCGCGAATGCGATCTGCCAGTCAACCTCCATGGCGACTGTGCGGGCCCTTTCGCGAGCAAGCCCGCTCCCACAGGGGTTGCGTTCAGGCCTGCAAATAGCGCAGCACCGACTCGCAGATCATCTGTCGATGACGCTGCTTGATCGCTTCGTCCGACAGGTCAATCTGAAAAATCTCGCCAAAGGTGTGACGGTTCGACACCCGGTGAAAACAGAACGAGCTGATCAGCAAGTGCACATCCAGCGGTGCCAGGCCCGCCCGGAACACGCCGTCTTCAGCGCCCCGCCGCAGGATCAGGTCGAGGGAGTCGAGGATGGTGCTGTTCATGGCCTTGATCACCCGCGACTGCTTGACGTACTCGGCGTTATGGATGTTCTCGATGGCGACGATCCGCACGAAATCCACATTGCGATCATGGTGGTCGAACGTGAACTCCACCAGGCGCCGTATCGCGTGGACCGGCGCCAGCTCGGCCAGGTGCAGTCGGCCCTCGGTGCTGCGGATATCGCCGTAGAGCTTCTCCAGCACCTCGATGTACAGCTGCTCCTTGCTGCCGAAGTAGTAATAGATCATGCGCTTGGAGGTATGGATGCGTTCGGCGATGGCATCGACCCGGGCGCCGGCCAGGCCCTGCTGGACGAATTCGACGATGGCTTCCTGAAGAATGTTTTCCCGGGTTTTCTCCGGGTTGTTCTTGCGACTCTTGCGCGGCGCGACGAGGGGCTCGTCGAGGTCTGCGGGAAGCTCTGGATTCATAGTCATTGTGGGCTCACGGCCATCACTGCAAGGCTTGCGATTATGGGCCGCGCCGTGCAGCGAAGGAAGTCACGGGGCCGCCCTTTGCCGCCACTTTTACGATTTCCCTACAACTTGGCATGCCGCAAGCCACCGCTGCGGGATTTCGCCATGGCCGCCAGCCGCACCGCCACGTTGGCCGCGCCGTAGCCGGCGTAACCGTTCTTGCGCTGGATGATCTCGAAGAAAAACCGCCCCTCGAACGGTTCGGTGTAGACATGAAACAACTCGCCGCCCTGGGCGTCGCGGTCATACAGCACGTTGAAATAGGCCAGCTCGCTGAGGAACTCATCGTCGAAATCGAAACGCGCGGCCAGGTCGTCATAGTAATTGAGCGGAATGTCCAGCAGCGGCACTCCGGCGTCCTTGGCGCGGCTGACCTGGGCGAAGATGTCATCGCAATCGAAGGCGATGTGGTGCACGCCAGAGCCACGATAACTCGACAGCGCGTGTGAGATTGCCGTGTTGCGGTTTTCGGAAATGTTCAGCGGCAACCGGATCGAACTGCAGCGGCTGCGCAGGGCGCGGCTTTTCACCAGGCCATAGGGGTCGGGCAGCACCACTTCGTCGTCGGCCTCGAAATCCAGCAGGCTCTTGTAGAACAACACCCAACTGTCGAGGCTGTCGGCCGGCAACGCCATGGCCATGTGGTCGATGCGCTTGAGCCCGGCCCCGATGACCGCGCCCGGTTGCAAATTGAAATCGGTGCCATAGACGTCGGCGTCCTGGTCGACCAGGTAGATCAGGCTGCCGTCGGGTGCGCGCACCGCCGCCAGCTCCAGCTCATTGGGCCCGACCAACCCGCGGTAGGGCTGGCCCTTGTAGGCCACCGCCCGCGCCAGAGCGCTGGCACTGTCCTTGACCCGCAACGCGGTGGCGCACAATGACGGCCCGTGGGCTTCGAAAAAGCTGTGGGCGAAGGAGTACGGTTCACTGTTGAGGATCAGGTTGATATCGCCCTGACGCAGCAGGCTGACGTTCTTGGAACGATGCTGGCCGGCCTTGACGAAGCCCAGCCGCTCCAGCCAGTGGGAGAGCTTGGCGCCGAGGTTGTCGTCCACGGCAAACTCGAGGAACTCGATACCGTTGTATTCGCTGGCCGACGGCGTCGCGAACAGGCAATCGGCGTGACTGACCGGCACGGCCTCTTCGGCCAGGCGTTGGCGGGTTTTCTCTTCCAGGTACAGCAGCGAGCGCAAGCCATCGGCGGCGTTGGCCCGGGGCGGCGCGGCGCGGAAGCCGTCGTTGAAGATCTCCAGCGACAGCGGACCGCGGTAGCCACTCTTGATGATCGGCGCCAGGAAACCCGGCAAGTCGAACTCGCCCTGGCCGGGGAAGCAACGAAAATGGCGGCTCCACTCCAAAACATCCATTGCCAGGATCGGCGCGTCGGCCATCTGCACGAAAAAAATCTTCTCGCCGGGGATCTCGGCAATCGCCCTCGGATCGCCCTTCAGGGACAAGGTGTGGAAGCTGTCGAGCAGCACGCCAAGGCTTGGATGATCGGCCTGGCGCACGATGTTCCAGACCTGTTGATAAGTATTGACGTGCCGGCCCCAGGCCAACGCTTCATAGCCGATGCGCAGGCCGCGCGCGCCAGCCCGTTCGGCCAGCAACCGCAGGTCATCGACCAACAATTGCTCATCGCCCAGGCTGTCGGCCGAGGCATTGCTGCACACCAGCACCAGGTCGGTGCCCAGCTCCTGCATCAGGTCGAATTTGCGCTCGGCCCGCTCCAGGTTGCGCGCCAGGCGATCACGACGGCAGCCTTCGAAGTCACGAAACGGCTGGAACAAGGTGATGGCGATGCCCAGGTCGGCGCACATCTGCCTGATTTCCCGCGGGCTGCCATCGTAATAGAGAAGGTCGTTCTCGAAGATTTCCACACCGTCGAAACCGGCGGCGGCAATGGCTTCGAGTTTTTCCGGCAGGGTACCGCTCAAGGAAACGGTGGCAATGGAACGCTGCATGACTTCGGCTCCCGGGAGGCATCGGCTACAGAGTTGCGGCGCTGTTGGCAGCGCTTTTGAAGGAATGAACCGATTATTGAGGCGCTGATGGCTTTCAGCAATTTAATATGTACCACCCAGTTAGTTTTTTGGGCGATTATCGAACAAAATGCCTTGGGGCGAATTGACGATTTTTCGTCCACTGCGCACCATCAGCCCCACATTGACGCAGCCGGATTGGCCGGCGTCGTGGAATACCCCGATCACCCCATAAAAATTTCAAAAACGGGTACACGCTATGAATCCTTCCCAAAGTTCTCCCCTGAGCCCAGGCATGGGCGTCACGACCGGCGGCATCGGCGACAAAATCCGCGGCGCCCTGGCCGTGGGCAAGACCCGTTGGGGCATGCTCGCGCTGGTGTTTTTCGCCACCACCCTGAACTACATCGACCGCGCCGCCCTCGGGGTGATGCAGCCCATCCTGGCCAAGGAAATGAGCTGGACGGCGATGGACTACGCCAACATCAACTTCTGGTTCCAGGTCGGTTATGCCGTGGGCTTTGTCCTGCAGGGCCGGCTGATCGACCGGATCGGCGTCAAGCGCGTGTTCTTCTGCGCCGTGCTGCTCTGGAGCCTGGCGACCGGTGCCCATGGCCTGGCCACTTCGGCGGTCGGCTTCATGGTCTGCCGCTTCATCCTGGGCCTGACCGAAGCGGCCAACTACCCGGCCTGCGTGAAGACCACGCGGCTGTGGTTTCCGGCCGGCGAACGGGCGGTGGCCACCGGTATTTTCAACGCCGGGACCAACGTCGGCGCAATGTTCACGCCGATGCTGCTGCCATTGATCCTGCACGTGTGGGGCTGGCAGGCGGCGTTCCTGTGCATGGCCGCGCTGGGCGGGGTCTGGTTGCTGTTCTGGGGCCTGAAATACTTCAACCCGGAAGACCACCCCAACGTCAAGGCGTCGGAACTGGCCTACATCCAGGCCCAGGACGAACCGGAGCAGGCCCGCGTGCCCTTCTCCCGCATCCTGCGCATGCGCGGCACCTGGGCGTTCGCCCTCGCCTACTCGATCACCGCGCCGGTGTTCTGGTTCTACCTTTACTGGCTGCCGCCGTTCCTGAACCAGCAATACAACCTGGGCATCAACGTCACCCAGATGGGCATCCCGCTGATCATCATCTACCTGACCGCCGACTTCGGCAGCGTGGGCGGCGGTATCCTGTCTTCGTTCCTGATTGGCCGCGGCCTCAACCCGATCAAGGCGCGCCTGCTTTCCATGCTGCTGTTCGCCTGCTGCATCATCGGTGTGATCATGGCCGCCGGCGCAAGCAACCTATGGATGGCGGTGTTCGCCATTTCCCTGGCCATCGGCGCGCACCAGGCCTGGACCGCCAACATCTGGAGCCTGGTCATGGACTACACGCCCAAATACATGATGAGCACGGTGTTCGGCTTCGGCGGCATGTGCGCGGCCATCGGCGGGATGTTCATGACCCAGTTGGTAGGCCACATCCTGACCGTCACAAACAACAACTACACCGTGTTGTTCACCTTGATCCCGGCGATGTACTTCATCGCCCTGACCTGGCTGTACTTCATGGCGCCGCGCAAGATTCCAAATCTGGAGAGCTGATACGACCGCAGCCCCTGTGGCGAGAGACCTTCTTCCCTCACCACAACGGTTGCGGCAGCCAGTCACTTGCGTCGCTGCTGCCACGCCGCCGCCAGGCCACTCAGGCAGATCAGCACAATCCCGAACACCGTGGTCAACGTCGGCGTATGGTTGAACAACAACCACCCCAGCAGGCCGGCGAACACGATCTGACAGTACCCGAACGGCGCGAGCAGCGCCGGGGCGGCAAAGCGGAACGCCTGGGTCAGCATCAGGTGCGCCGTCATCCCGCAAGCCCCCAGCGCCAGCATCATCAAGCCGTGCACCAGGCTCGGCACCTGCCAGAAGAACGGCACCAGCGCACTCATCACCAACGTATTGCACAGGCCGGCGAAGAAGTTGCTGGTGGTCGGGCTGTCGATCTCGCTGAGCTTGCGGGTCAGCAACTGGTAGAAACAGAAGAACAGCGCCGAACAAAACGGCAGCAACACCGCCGGCTTGAACAGATCCCCGCCGGGATGGACGATGATCAACACCCCGATGAAACCGAAGATCACCGCGATCCACTGGCCACGCGTCACCCGTTCGCCCAGCAACGGCACCGACAACGCCGTGACCAGCACGGGGGCCAGGAAGTTGACCGCCGTCGCCTCCGCCAACGGGATGTACAACAGCGCCGTGGTGAAAAACAGGCTGGTGCCCAGCAGGCACAGCGCCCGGGCCACTTGCCACAGGGGACGCTTGGTGCGCAGCACCCGCAATCCCGAACGGGGCAGGAAGATGCCCGCCATCAACAGGGTGTGCACCACGTAGCGCGCCCACACCACCATGATGATCGGGTAGAAGCCCGAAAGGTATTTCGACAAGGCGTCATGGCTGGAGAACAGGAACGTTGCGCAAAGAATCAGCAGGATGCCCTTGAAGGCCTGATTGACGCCGGAAAGCGGAGTGCTGACGGTCATGTAGGAATCCCGCGGTGCATGATGTAAGAGGCCAGGGCTGGCGTGTGACGGATAAGACCGTGCCCACGCCCATTCAATCGCTGCGACGACCGGTTCAGTTGAACAACTCCGAAGCCTGGCTGGCCTGGGACAGCTCTTCGGCAAACGCCAGCAAGGTCGGTGCCAGCTCATGCAGGCGCGGCCGTGTCATCCGCACGCTGGGCCCGGCCACGCTGAGCACACCGACGACCCGGCCATCCACCGGATGACGCACTACGGCGGCAATGGCCGACGTACCGATCGCTGAACTTTCCTCGACACAGGCGTAGCCTTGCTCGCGCGCCTGGCGCAGGTACTCCAGCAACTGCGCCGAGTTGCGCGGCGCGTTGGGCCCCGCCTCTGCCGGCAGTTGGGCCGCCTGGCGTTCCACCCGCGACAGCGCCTCGGCGTCGCTCATGCACGCCAGCCAGGCATGGCCCGAAGCGGTATAGAACAGCGGCGCCTCGCGGCCCATGTCCGGGTCGTAGCGCAGCCCGGACCGCGCGCCCTGGGATTTGGCGATCCAGGTCTGGCAATCGCCTTCGATGACGCCCAGGCGCACCAGCTCGCCGGTTTCCCGGGCCAGGCGATCCAGCACGGGCTGCACGATGTCGGCGCCGCTTCGCGACAGGTAGCGAAACCCCATGGCCACCAGCCGGGTGGACAGGTGATACCGCAGGTTATCGGGGTTCTGGCGCACATAGCCCAGGCGCATCAGCTCGGCGAGCAAGCGATGGGTGGCGCTCTTGGGGATCTGCAACTGCTCGGCCAGCCCTAGCAGCGGCCAGCCTCGGGGATCGCTGGCGAGATTTTCCAGCACATTGAAGACACGTTCGATTTGACTGCCGGCCATGGACGATCCAGATGAGTACGCTAATTCCAGAATAAGCGAAGTGTAATGCAAATTCTGGAACGACATGGAATTTTAATCCATACCGTTGTCAGCAAGCCGGCGCGAGAAGCGGCACTTCGCGCCATGCTGAAGGTCAACGGATACAGCGCACTCGCGAGCCGATCCGTTCCCACAGTCAAAAATCTGTTAGTGAACTGGCGGCAATCCCACTCAGCGGCAACACTGTTCACACCGGTCAATCAGAGGACTGCCCACATGCTATGGAAAAAAGGTCGCCGCAGTGACAACGTGGTGGACGCCCGAGGCGATGGCGGCGGCGGTGGCGGATTGCGCTTCGGCGGCGGCAAAGGCTTGAGCCTGACGGCCATTCTCCTGATCGTCGGCATCGGTTGGATCACCGGCCAGGACCCGATGCAGATCCTCGGGCAACTGGCCGGGCAGATGGACACGTCCGCCCCCGCCTCGTCGCAAACCCGCCAGGCGCCGCCGGCCAACGACGAACAGGCCGAGTTCGTGCGCTCGATCCTCGGCGATACCGAAGACACCTGGGGCCAGGTCTTCCAGCAGGCCGGGCGCCAGTACCAGCAACCGAAGCTGGTGCTGTTCAGCGGTCGGGTCAACTCGGCCTGCGGCCTCGCGTCATCGGCCACCGGGCCGTTCTATTGCCCGGCAGACCGGCAGGTCTACCTCGACATGAGCTTCTTCAAGGAAATGGCCCAACGTTTCTCCGCGGCCGGGGACTTCGCCCAGGCCTACGTCATTGCCCACGAGGTCGGGCACCACGTGCAGACGCTGCTGGGCGTGTCGGCGAAAATCCAGCAGGCCCGCCAACAAGGCCGGCAGATGGAAGGCGACGGCGGCCTGTTGGTGCGCCAGGAATTGCAGGCCGACTGCCTGGCCGGCGTCTGGGCCAACCATGCCCAGAAACGCCTGAACTGGCTGGAACCGGGTGACATCGAAGAAGCCTTGAACGCCGCCAATGCCATCGGCGACGACCGCTTGCAGCAGCAGGGCCAGGGCCGCGTGGTACCCGACTCCTTCACCCACGGCACCTCGGCGCAGCGGGTACGCTGGTTCAAGACCGGGTTCGCCCAGGGCCAGGTCAGCCAGTGCGACACTTTCGCGGCGAAAACCCTGTAGATGAAGTGGGCCGCCTGGTTCGTGCTGGTGCTGGGCTGTGCCTTGGCCCAGGCCAATGAGCACGGCGTCAACGTGGTCGCGCAAGGGCGCCTGCAACTCAAGGGTGGCGCCATGGCCGTGGACGTCAGCCCGGCCCCGGCGTCCATCCAGCGCGTGCTGATCATTCTCCACGGTCGGCTGCGCAATGCCGACACCTACCTGCACAGCGCCGAAAAAGCGGCCGGGCAGGCCGGGCAACTGGGCACCACCCTGATCATCGCCCCGCAGTTTCTCAACGAGCAGGACGTTGCTCGCCACCTATTGCCCAATGACCTGCTCCGCTGGCAGGGCAACGACTGGATGGCCGCAGGCCTGTCCACGGGGCCGCATCCGGTCAGCTCGTTCCAGGTTCTGGACGACATCGTCGCGCGGGTCAGTGACCGGCAGCAGTTCCCCGAAGTGCAACAGATCGTCATCGCCGGCCATTCCGGTGGTGCCCAGGTCGTGCAGCGCTACGCCCTGCTCGCCCACGGCCCCTTCAGGATCAACCCGCGCTTCGTCGTCGCCAACCCGTCGTCCTACGCCTATTTCGATGAACAACGGCCGATGGCCTTCGATGCCGCCAGTTGTCCGGGTTTCAATCACTGGAAGTACGGGCTGAAAAACTTGCCGGCCTACGCCGCCGGGCAAACGCCGGCCCAACTGGAAGACAACTACATCAAGCGCGACATCGTCTACCTGCTCGGCCAACAGGATGTCGACCCGGAGCATCCAGCCCTGGACAAAAGCTGCGAAGCGCAAACCCAGGGGCCGTATCGGTTATCGCGCGGGCATTTCTTTTTCGACTACTTGACCAGAAGGCACCCAGGGGAGATGCCCCAACGGCTGATCGAAGTGCCCGGGATCGGGCACGATGGCAGTGGGATGTTCAATTCGCCCGAGGGGCTGAAGGCCTTGTTCGGGCAGTAAGCCTCGTCCTGCCTGAGTTGGTCTCATCGCGAGCAGTCGATCAACGCTTCAAGCCAACAGCATCCGCCGCAGCTCGTCACAATCGCGCGCATGCCAGTCCGTCAGTTCCGGCCACGGGTTGTCCGGTAGGTTCACCAGCACCGTTCGCGCCCCTGCCGCGCGACCGCAGTCCAGGTCGAAGCGGTAATCACCGACCATCACCATTGTCTCGGGGGCCACGTCCCAGGCCTGCGCCAGCTTCAACAAGCCACCGGGATGCGGCTTGGGCGGCGCCTCGTCGCGGCCCAGTACATCGGCCACGTCGAAACAGTCGGCCAGGCCGATGGCCTCCAAGGTGATATGGGCCAGTTCGCGGGCGTTGCGGGTCAGGATCCCCAGGCGATCACCGCGTCCTGCCAACTCGCGCACCAGCTCGACCGCCCCCGGTGCAGGCCTGGAGCCCAGCGCCAGGTCGCGCTCGTGCTCCAGCAGCCAGGCGTGCTTGGCCGCGGCCTCATCGGCCGGCAGGGCCGCCAGGTGGGTAAGGATGTCGTCTTCGGGCGGGATCGCCAGGGCCACCCGGATCGCCGCGAAGTCATGCACGGCGATGGTCAGCGTGCCGTCCATGTCGAAGACCCAGTGACGGACATCGGCCAGGCTCATGCCCAGTCCTTGCGATGGCGAATCAACCCTTCCTGGGTGACCGAAGCCACCAGTTGCCCGGCGCGGTTGAACACGCTGCCCCGGGAAAACCCGCGGGAGTTGCCGGCCCACGGGCTGTCCATGGCGTAGAGCAACCAGTCGTCGGCCCGCAGGTCGGCGTGAAACCACAAGGCATGGTCGAGGCTGGCGACCTGCATGTCCTTCTGCCAGACCGACTTGCCGTGGGGCAGCATCGAGGTGGTCAACAGGCCGAAGTCCGAGGCATAGGCCAGCAGGTATTTATGCAAGGCCGGCGAATCCGCCAGGGCGCCATCGGCGCGGAACCACACGTACTTGATCGGGTCGGCCGGCTGCGGGTTGTAAGGATCCTTTTCCGTGACCGGGCGCACTTCGATCGGCTTGGGGCACAACAGCTTTTCGCGCATGTGCTCAGGCAACAGGTGCGCGCGCTGCTGGGTCAGTTCCAGCTCGGACGGCAGGTTTTCCGGCCCGACCACCTGCGGCATGCTGCTCTGGTGCTCGAAGCCCAGTTCGTCGTACTGGAACGAGGCGCTGCAAGTGAAGATCGGATGGCCCTTCTGGATCGCCGTGACCCGGCGGGTGCTGAAGCTGCCGCCGTCACGCACCCGGTCCACCTGGTAGACCACCGGCAAGGCGGCGTCGCCGGGGCGCAGGAAATAACCGTGCATCGAATGGACGTGACGAGCCTCTTCCACGGTCTGGCTGGCCGCCGACAATGACTGGCCCAGCACCTGGCCGCCGAACAACTGGCGAAACCCCAAATCCTGGCTGCGACCGCGAAACAGGTTTTCTTCGATCGGTTCCAGGGTCAGCAGGTCGACCAGATCTTCCAACACGTGGCTCATTCAGACTTTCCTCACACAGCGCAATACCGCGCAGTCTGTGCTGCGGCGGTGGATCGATTGTTGGCCCGGGCCATTGGGCGGGCATTGTAAACGTCCGTGTTGGCTAACCGTGAAGGGTCTGCAACCACTGCTCACGATTGATGCGATAGAGCACATGGTGACGCAACGGATGGCCGACTGCGAGTGTTGGGTGTTCGAAGTCGTCCGCCGGGTCATGCTGCATGCCGATGGCCTGCATGACCTTCTGCGACGGCAGGTTGTCGACAGCGGTGAACGCCACCACTTCCTCCAGCCCCAAGGCATCGAAGGCACACCGCAGCGCGGTCCACGCGGCTTCGCTGGCATACCCCAGGCCCCAGTGCTCGCGGGCCAGGCGCCAGCCGATCTCGATCGCCGGGGTGAAAGGTGCGTCGAAGCCGACCACGCCAAGGCCGGTGAAGCCGACGAAGGCGCCGGTGTCCTTGCGCTCCAGCGCCCACAAGCCGAAACCGTGCTCGGCAAAATGCCCGCGCACGCGCCCGATCAGCGCGGCGCTTTCCAGGCGGCTCAGCGGCGCGGGGAAATAACGCATCACCTGCGGGTCCGCGCACATGGCGGAAAATTCCGGCAAGTCGTCGTCACGCCACTGGCGCAAGACCAGCCGCGCGCTTTCCAATTCGAGTATCGGCTCCATCTTCACTCCCTCTCCATGCCCTGAGTCTACATCGCTGGTAGGATCCGTCACTTAAATCACCTTTGAAAAACACCATGCCGTTGCCGCTGATCTACCACGAAGACTACAGCCCCGAATTCCCGGTGGAACACCGTTTCCCCATGGACAAGTTTCGCCTGTTGCGCGATCACCTCGTCGACAGCGGGCTGACCCGCGACGCCGACCTGCTGCGCCCTTCACTGTGTCCGCCGGACATCCTCGCCCTGGCCCATGACCGTGCGTATATCGAACGCTACATGGGGGGCGAGTTGTCCCGCGAGGACCAACGGCGCCTTGGCCTGCCCTGGAGCGACGCCCTGGCCCGCCGAACGGTTCGCGCCGTGGGCGGCTCGCTGCTGGCCGCCGAACAGGCCCTTGAGCACGGCCTGGCCTGTCACCTGGCCGGCGGCACCCACCATGCCCACTACGACCACCCGGCCGGCTTCTGCATTTTCAACGACCTGGCCGTGATCAGCCGTTATTTCCTGGCCAGCGGCCGGGTCTCGCGGGTGCTGATCTTCGACTGCGACGTGCACCAGGGCGACGGCACCGCGCGAATACTTCATGACACTCCCGACGCAGTGACAGTTTCCCTGCACTGCGAAAAGAATTTTCCGGCACGCAAGGCGCAAAGCGACTGGGACATCCCACTGCCGATGGGCATGGGCGACGCCGCCTACCTGGAGGTGGTGGACGACGCCCTCAACTACCTGTTGCCGCTGTACCAGCCGGACCTGGTGCTGTACGACGCCGGCGTCGATGTGCACAAGGACGACGCCCTCGGTTACCTGAAGCTGACAGACGAAGGCCTAGCCGCCCGCGACGAACGGGTCATGCGCCATTGCCTGGGGCGCGACATCCCGGTGGTCGGCGTGATCGGCGGCGGCTACAGCAAGGATCGCCAGGCCCTGGCCCGCCGCCACGGAATCCTGCACCACAGCGCACAAAAGGTCTGGACGTCATCAGGTTGTCATTGAAACCAGGGCGCGTTACCCACAATGCCTGTGGAGCGGCCTGTGGATAACCTGAGCGAAACGACTTGCAGGCCATGGCAAACATGGCTTGCGGAGCCCTGACTGTTTTTTGAACACCTGCACCTGCATCTCCCGCTCCCACAGGATTTGCGTGCTGATAGAATGCCGCGCCTACTCACTTCTTTGTCAGCGCCCATCATGACCTCGACCGGCCCATCCACCCCTCCAAACGTCACCGTCATCGGCGGCGGCCCCGCCGGCCTGATGGCCGCCGAGGTATTGAGCCAGGCCGGGATCCAGGTCGATGTGTACGACGCCATGCCCTCCGTGGGTCGCAAATTCCTGCTGGCCGGTGTCGGCGGCATGAACATCACCCACTCCGAAGCCTTTCCGGCGTTCCTGGCCCGCTACGGCGAGCGCGCAGCGAACCTCGCACCGTTGCTGCGCAGCTTCGGTGCCGATGAGTTGTGCCGCTGGATCCATGAGCTGGGCATCGACACCTTTGTCGGCAGTTCCGGCCGGGTCTTTCCCACCGACATGAAAGCCGCCCCGCTGCTGCGGGCCTGGCTCAAGCGCTTGCGCGACGGCGGCGTGGCGATCCACACGCGCCATCGCTGGCTCGGTTGGAACGCCGACGGCAGCCTGAAGATCGCCTCGCCGGCAGGCGAACACACGGTGCGACCCGCCGCGACGCTGCTGGCGCTGGGTGGCGGCAGCTGGTCGCGCCTGGGCTCCGACGGCGCGTGGATGCTGCCCCTGGAACAACGCGGCGTCACCCTGGCACCGCTGCAACCGAGCAACTGCGGCTTCGACGTCCAGGCCTGGAGCGAACTGCTGGTCAGCAAGTTCGCCGGTGCGCCGCTGAAGAACGTTGCCCTGGGCCTGGACGACGATGTGCCGCGCCTGGGCGAATGCGTGATCACCGCCACCGGCCTGGAAGGCAGCCTGGTCTATGCCTTGTCGGCGTCGATTCGCGAGGCCATCAACCAACACGGCAGCGCCACGCTCCATCTGGACCTGCTGCCTGGCCGGCCTGTGGACAAAGTCTCCCAGGCCCTGGGCAAGCCACGCGGCTCACGCTCGATGGCCAAGCATCTGCACAGCCAGTTGGGCCTGGATGGGGTCAAGGCCGCACTGCTGCGCGAACTCACCCCCGCCGACGCCTTCGCCGACCCAGCACGGCTCGCCCAGGCCATCAAGGCCCTGCCCATCACCCTGGTCAAGCCTCGTCCGCTGGATGAAGCCATCAGCAGTGCCGGCGGCGTGGTGTTCAGCGGCCTGGACGAGAACCTGATGCTGAAGTCCGTTCCGGGGGTGTTCGTTGCAGGGGAAATGCTCGACTGGGAAGCGCCGACCGGCGGCTACCTGCTCACGGCGTGCTTTGCCAGCGGCCGGGCAGCGGGGTTGGGAATGGTGGAGTTTCTTCGAGACAGCAGCGTTTAAGCTACGAGCCTGGCGCGTCCACTTGCAGCTCGTAGCTTGCAGCTTGCCGCTGCCCCTCTAAGGTTTGCGCTTGCGCGGCCCGGTGTTGAACACCGGCACTTTACGCACAGGCTTGACCGAAGGCTCCACCGGCGCCGCATCACCGCTGTCCACCCATTTGCCCAGGTTGCGCTTGCCGCCACCGCCGGTGGCTTTCGGTTTCTTCGGCTTTTTCGGTTTCTTGATGACCTGGCCGCTGGCGTCGGTTTCCGGGACCCGGTGTTCCGGCTCGAAATCATGCTCCGTTTGCCGAGGCAACGTCTGACGAGTCAGGGTTTCGATGGCTGACAGCAAATTCACTTCGTCGGCGCAGACCAGGGAAATCGCTTGCCCGGTCGAGCCCGCCCGACCGGTACGGCCGATGCGATGGATGTAGTCCTCGGCCACGATCGGCAGGTCGAAATTCACCACCAACGGCAAATCCTCGATATCCAGGCCACGAGCGGCAACGTCGGTGGCGACCAGGATCTGCACCTCACCCACTTTGAAACGGTCCAGGGCACGCTGGCGCGTGGCCTGGGGCTTGTCGCCATGGATGCCATCGGCGTTGACGCCCAGGCCCTGGAGTTTTTCCACCAGCGCATCGACCCCGTTACGGGTCTTGGCGAACACCAGCACCTGCTTCCACTTGTCCTTGCGCATCAAGTGCACGAACAGTTCCGGCTTGCGCTTCTTGTCCACCGTCACCACCCATTGCTTGACGGTGTTGGCCGCCACGTTGCGCGGGCTCACTTCGATGCTCAGCGGGTCGTTGAGCATCTGCCCGGCCAGCAAGCGGATCGCGTCGGAAAAGGTCGCCGAGAACAGCAACGTCTGGCGCTTCTTCGGCAGCGCCCGGTAGATATTCGCCAATTCCTCGGAGAAACCCAGGTCGAGCATGCGGTCGGCTTCGTCCAGCACTAGGGTCTGCAGCTGGTTGAATTTCAGGGCGTTCTGGCGGAACAGATCGAGCAGGCGCCCCGGCGTGGCGACCAGCAGGTCGACGCCTTTGCGCAGCTTCATCATCTGCGGGTTGATGCTGACGCCGCCGTACACCGCGTAGGTGCTCAACGGCAGGTTCTGCGCGTATTCACGCACGCTTTCATGGACCTGCTCGGCCAGTTCGCGGGTCGGCACCAGGATCAGCGCCCGCACCGAGTTGGCCGCCACTTTCGGCCCTTCGGTGGTCAGCAACTGCAACAGCGGCACGGCGAAACCGGCGGTCTTGCCGGTGCCGGTCTGGGCCGCGGCCATCAGGTCACGACCGGCCAGCACCGCCGGCATGGCCTGGGCCTGCACCGGGGTCGGGGTCTGGTAGCCGAGCGCGTCGAGGGCGCGCAGCAAGGGTTCGATCAGGCCAAGGGAGGCGAAAGTCATGGAAATACCGTAGGAAAAGTCAGCGCATGGTGTGCAATGCGCGGCAGTTTACCTCAATTCAGGATTCGACCGGCGCAGGCTTGGGCTTGCGCCACTGGGGCAGCCCGATCAGCACCACGGCGCTGATGATCACCAGCATCGCCAAGGCCTCTTCAATGCCGATGGTCTCGCCGGCAAACACGATACCCAGCAACACCGCCACCGCCGGGTTGACGTAGGCGTAGCTGGTGGCCGCCGCAGGACGGACATGCTTGAGCAGGTACATGTAGGCGTTGAAGGCGATGATCGAACCGAAGAAGGTCAGGTAGGCCAGCGCGAACCAGCCCTCGAACGGCGGTACGCGCTCCAGGTGCTCACCACTGACGAAGCTGCCGATCAGCAGCACCACGCCGCCCACCAGCATTTCAATGGCGCTGGCCATCGCCCCCGCCGGCAGCGGCACGTGTTTGCTCAGCACCGAGCCAAAGGCCCAGGACGCGGCCGCGAACAACAGCAAAGTCGCACCCAACGGGCTCGATTGCAGGTTGGAACCCAGGTTGAGCATGGCGATGCCAATCAAGCCAAGCACGATCCCGGCCCATTCCAGACGGGTATTACGCGCGCCCCAGAAATATCCGCAGAGCAAGGTGAACAACGGCACCGTGGCCACGGCCAGGGCCGCCACCCCGGACGCCACGCCCGAGTGCTCGGCCACGCTGACCGCGCCGTTGCCAAAGCTGAGCAGCAACACGCCGATGAGGGCACCGGCCTTCCACTGCGCCCAGGTCGGCGCCGGTGCCCCACGCCAGCGCAAAAAGCCGTACATCAACGACCCGGCCAACACAAAGCGAATACCCGCCAGGAGCAGCGGCGGCCAATGCTCGACGCCGAGGCGGATCACCAGATAGGTCGACCCCCAGATGACATACAAGGCAAAAAAGGCAGCGATCAATGGCAGAGGAAAACGGCGTAGGCCCGGCATGGTCAGCTCGAAGTCAGGACAAGGAGAGCCGCTATTCTAGAAAGGCGACGAGCGGAAAATAAGCTACAAAACCTGTTTATCGCAGCCATACACTTTTCAAAACAAGGAGATCGACGCTATAAACCGTGCTTTCGAAAGTCATGTCAGTTGGAAGGCCTACCTGTGGATAAATACGACCGCATGCTGCTCGCCGCCCTGTTGGAAAACGGCCGGGCTTCCTACGCCGACCTGGCCCGCAAAGTGAACCTGTCGGCGCCGGCCGTGGCCGAGCGCGTCAGCAAGCTGGAGGCCAGCGGGGTGATCACCGGCTATCAGGCCAAGGTCGACATGGCGAAGATCGGCCTGCCGGTGCAGTGCGTGATCGAACTGCGGATGAACCAGCACGGCAACCAGAAGGCGTACGACGACTTGTGCAAGATCCCCCAACTGACCGAATGCCACCGGGTAACCGGCGACCCCTGCGTGATCATGCAGGCAGCAGTGGGTTCGATGCCGGAGCTGGAAGCACTGATCAACCGCATCGCCAAGTTCGGCTTCAGCAAGACCTCGATCGTGCTGTCCAGCGCCATTGAAAAGCGTGTGCCACTGGGGCAGTTGGAGGGCAACGGGAAATAAGGATCACTGACCCACCTGCGTGGGAGCGAGCTTGCTCGCGAATGCGGTGTATCAGTCGCACATTTACCGACAGCCCCACCGCATTCGCGAGCAAGCCCGCCCCCACAAGGGTTCTGTGGTGCGCTCAGAATCCGCGATGGCGCTTGAGATGTTCATTGATCTTGGCCGCCGGCACTTTCTGCAGGCGGCACAACAGATCATGGGACAACGTCTGCAACCCATGCTTTTGCCGCAGCTCCGAGGCCAGATGCGCGGTGAGGTTGGCGGCCATTTCGGCGTCGGCCATGGCCCGGTGCGCCTGGCCGGTGTGGGGCAGGCCGGCGAAGGTGTTGAGCGTGCCGAGCTTGTGGTTCGGCGCAGCCGGCATCAGGCGCCGGGCCAGCAGCAACGAGCAGGCGAAGTTCTGCAGGCGGGTGCGCTTGATTCGTCCCAGTTCGAAGTCCCAGAACTTCTGGTCGAACGCGGCGTTATGAGCCAGCAGCGGCGTGATGCCGACAAACTCATTGACCTCGTTCATCACCTTCTCGGCCGGCGGAGCGCTGCGCAGCATGGCGTTGCTGATGCCGGTCAGTTGCTCGATGAAGGCCGGAACGCGCACACCGGCATTCATCAGGCTCTGGTAACGGTCGACAATCCGGCCCTGTTCGAGGATCACCACGGCAATCTCGGTGGCCCGGCAACTGCTGCTGGGAGTGATGCCGGTGGTTTCAAAGTCGATGACTGCGATGCGTTCCAAACCTGCTGAACTCCGTAAAAATCAATTCTTGAGCAACAACGCGCCTTCGATGGGCACGTAGCGGCTGGCGGCGCGGATCAACGAGTTGGCGGTCAGCCCCGGCACGCCATAGGCCACCGCCTGCACGCCATGCTTGCTGATGATGCGTTCAAGCAGCATGTCGAAATCGCCATCGCCGGAGGCCAGCACCACTTCATCGACATGGTCGGCGGCGTCCATGATGTCCAGCGTGATGCCCACGTCCCAATCGCCCTTGGCCGAGCCGTCGCTGCGCTGGATGTAGGGCTTGAGCTTCACGGTGAAGCCCAGGTTGCGCAGGATCTGCTGGAACTGCTGCTGCTTGCTGTCGCCACGGTCGATCGCATAGGCATAGGCCTCGACGATCTGCCCCTGCTTGCTGACATCGGCCCACAGCGCGGCGTAGTTGAAGTGACAACCGTAGGCCTGGCGCACCGTGTAGTAGAGGTTCTGGACATCGGCGAACACTGCAATTTTCTTCACCGCGTTTCCTCTTGGCTGCACGAGCGCAGGCCATCTGGCCCGAAAAGTCGCCAGTATGCCAGCCAAGGGGAATGTTCCGCGAATAATCGGCCCGAGGCGCCAGGGCGCCCCGGACGAATGGCAGGTCAGACGAAGGAGTCGTCGTCGCCGAAGAAGGACCCGTCGTCGCTGTAGTCGGCGTCGCTGAAACCATCCGAATCGTTGCCGTACGCCTGGTTATCGGCCACGCGCTGGTCATCGCCCCAGCCGTTGTCACCGGTGTCATTGACCGGTTGAGCGGGCTCTTCCTTGATGACTTCGACGATCTCCTGGGGTTGCTGGCCGCTGTGAAACAAGCTGCTGATGCCTTGTGCCAGCATGACGCCACCGGCCACGCCCGCGGCGGTTTTCAGCGCACCGCCCAGGAAGCTGCTCGCCGCCGGGGCCTGCTGTGGCGTTGCGCCATAATTGCCCGGCGGCGCGTTGAAGCCTTGTTGGGCCGGGGCATTGAAAGACGACCGGGGCGGCTCGCGCCAGCCGCCACCGCTGGAGGGCGGTGGGCTCGCCGGACGGGCGTCGCGATTGCTGCCGCCGAAAATACTCGACAGAAAACCACCGCCACCACTGCTTGATGCCGGCGCCTGGCTCCGGGCCTGCTGCAGCTCGGCCTGCAATTGCTCGACTTGCTGGGCGAGCTGCCGGTTCTGCTCATCCAGACGCTTGATCGCGGCCTCCTGCACCAGAATCGCCTGGGCCATGAAATAGCCCGCGGCGGGCTGGCTCGCCAGGTGTTCCTTGATCCGCGCCTCGGCCTGGGCGTCGCGCGGGGCTGAATCCTTTTCGGCTTGTTGCAGCCGTGAAAACAGTCCATCGATCAGGGTTTGTTCTTCGCTGTTCATGGCGACCTCATCAGATTGCCGGGTAGAAAACCATTCCGATCACAAGACCGGTGCCCATCAGTAATGGGGCTTGCCTGGGCGGTTTCAACGGTCTTTACCAGATGTTTACGTTTGCTTGTGCGGGCACCTGATCGGTTAAAGTGTCGGACCGCTTTTAGACCTGCGATGCGACCCATGAATCCGTTTGACGTGCTGCGCGACTCTTTGTATTTCTCCAAGCGCCATCTGGGCCGGATCGCCCAGCTGTGCCTGCCCTTGGTCATACTCGAGGCCCTGCTGCAGCAAGGCGTGGACAGCGCCGTCGGCCCGGAAGGCTTTCCCGGCTACAGCGTGATCGTCGGGCTGCTGGTGTATCCGCTCTATACCGCCGCGCTGATTCTGTTTCTCGACGCCCGCAGCCGCGGCGAGGCGCCACGCCCGCGCGACCTGCTCGCCACGGCACTGACCCTGTGGCCACGCTTTGCCTTGTTGACCGCCCTCAACACGCTGCTGATCCTGGTGGGCATTACCTTGTACTTCCTGCCGGGCCTGTGGCTGATGGTGACCCTGGCCTTCAGTGAATACCTGCTGGTGCTCAGAGGCCTGACGCCGCTGGCCGCCATGAAGGAAAGCCTGGCCATGAGCCGCGGCAATTTCTGGCGGATCCTGGCGTGCATCCTCTGCGTGATGGCGCCGCTGTGGCTGCTCAAGGGCGCCAGTGTCTCGGCGTATCCGGGCCCCCTGAACCCGGTCATCAGCCTGTTGATCGACAGCGTCCACAGCTTCCTGCAACTGTTCACCAGCGTGGTGTTGTTCCGCATCTTCATGCTGCTCGAAGCAAGGCCCGAGAACCGCTGAGCCACGCGGCGCAAGTCCCGGGCTTGGGCTTGGAAACCGCTCTCGGTTATGCTCGGGCTCACTTTTGCGTTCGCCCATAAGCTGAGCCATGACCCGTCTACTGCGCTATACCCTGCTGGGCCTGCTGTTGATCCTGTGCCTGGCCGCCCTGGCGATCTACGGTTCGACCTGGCGCCCACACCCCCGGGAAACCCTGCCGGTCAGTTGCGCCGCCAACGCAGCGCCACTGATGCCCGGCCAGGCCTTGAAGGTGATGACCTGGAACGTGCAGTTCCTGGCCGGCAAGCGCTACGTGTTCTGGCACGATCTGGCCCAGGGCGACGACGAAAGTCCGACCCTGGAAGACATGGCCTTCAGCCTCGATGAAGTGGCGCGGGTCATTCGCGACGAGCAACCCGACATCGTCCTGCTCCAGGAACTGGACCATGGCGCCAAGGCCAGCGACTACCAGGATCAGCTCAAGCTGTTGCAGGAGCGCCTGGCCGATCTCTACCCCTGCGCCACCAGCGCCTTCGACTGGAAGGCCGAGTTCATCCCCGACCCGCATATCTTCGGCAGTGTCGGTCGACAACTGGCGACGCTGAGCCGCTATCGCATCGACCACGCCGAACGGGTGCAACTGCCGGTGGCCGATGCCAACTTCATCAGTCGCCAATTCCAACCCAAGGATGCCCTGCTGGTGAGTTACCTGGCGCTCAAGGACGGTGGTCGCCTGGCAGTGCTCAACACCCACCTGGAACGGGCCACCGAACCGGACGAGACCTTGCCCCGGCAAGTGGCCGCCGTGGCCAGGGCCTTGGACAAACTCGAATCGTCCGGCACGCCGTGGCTGATCGGCGGCGATTTCAACCTGCTGCCCCTCGGCCAATACCGACGCCTGCCGGTAGAACAGCGCACGCCCTACTCCGCCGACAGCGCCCTGCACCTGCTGTGGGACAAGTACCCGATGATCCCCACCAACAACGAAGCCAGCGGCATCGACCGCGAGCACTGGCTGACCCACTACCCGAACGACCCGGGCCTCAACGGCCCTGACCGCACCGTCGACTACCTGTTCTACAGCCCGCGGATCAAGCGGGTGCAAGCCCAGGTACGCCAGGACGACACATTGCGGATCTCGGACCATCTGCCGGTGATTGCACGGTTTCTGTTGCCGGCCGCCCCCTAGCCACTCCGCCAGCCCTGACAGCCGCCCATGGAATGCACGCCCCACTGATCGGACTCACCTGGAGAACTCCCCATGACCGTCATCGCGCTGATCAACCCTGAGCATGACCCCCACCTGATCGCCGATTGCCTGATCAGCGCCGACGGGCCGGACAAGCGCCAGTCAATGTCTGTCTGGGTGCCTTCGCTGGGGCTGATACCGACTGACTGGCATGACCAGGACGGGCCGTTCCATATCGCCCGCATGGGGCGTAAAACCTACCTCCTGCCGAACCACAGCGGCATGCTCGCCTTTGCCGGGGACTGCCGGTCGGCCTATGAATTCTGGGTGGCGTTATCACAATCCATCGAGATCAAGCTCGGCTATCAACCCGACGCGCTGATTGAGGCGGCCATGATCGATCAGGTCCTGATGAGCATGGGCGCGACCGCGAGCGCCTTCCACATGCTGGGTGTGCTGCTGGATGGACAAGGCGGCCGGCGCGCCTATGTCCATCGCCCCGAAGCCACGGTGACCACCGAGCACTTTGGCACCTGCTACCTGGCCGGCTCCGGGACGCACCACCTCAAAAGCAAGATTCAAACCGAAGACCAACGCTTCACGTCCATCCAGCATTGGGACTGGGCACACATTTCGCCGACTGAAGAACTGGCGGAGTCCGTGTGTTCCGACATGCTCTACTACGAATCCGACATCAACAACGGGCGCAGGCCCAACACTCCTATCCATGACAGGTTCGGTGGCTTCTACGAATGGTATGGCATCGCAGCGGCCGGGATAAAAACCATGCCGCCCAGAATCGACCTGAACATCCTCGTCAAGGACGATTGCCTGTACCTGACCCGACTGCATTTTTGCGAAACCGTTCACCCGCCCGCCGGCGATCCTCTCTTCAAAGGCTCGCAGATCATCCTGAAGGTCCTGACGTTCTGCCTGCGCACCCAGGCGTTCGACCCGCACAGGCTGTTCGACAACCTGACATTCACTTTCAAGCGGGCGGACGGGGTGCTCATCGAGCGCTTCTTCAACCATTACGACAGGCAGGCCGGTTCACCGCTGTCGGACCCCAGGATTTCAGGAACCGTTCCGGCGGACGTCCTGCAAAAGGATTTTGGCGATGGCTTGTCCGTCAAGAGAGTGCGCCTGACGGTCTCGATCAACGGCTATGCGGTGGCAAAAGGGGTGACCGAAAGCGACGAATCGCTCGCCCCCGCCAGGCTCCAATACACCAACGGCCAACTCTCGGTGACCTTCTGCGAGAAAATAGGCCTCTTGATTGCAGACATCGTGGAAAGGCACCTGAGCCAGCCGCCTGCCACGAAACCGGCTTGAGTCCAACGCCGACGCATCGTCAGGCCTTGCGCGGCTTGGCCCGCGCCGTCGCCTCCGCCACCAGCGGATCGTCAGGCCAGTAATGCTTGGGGTAATGGCCCTTGAGGTCTTTCTTCACCTCGGCGTAGGTGCTGCGCCAGAAGTTCGCCAGGTCCTGGGTGACCTGCACCGGCCGGCGCGCCGGTGACAACAGGTGCAGCTTGACGACCTGGCGGCCACCGGCGATGCGCGGGGTGTCGGCCAGGCCGAACAGCTCCTGCAGGCGCACCGCCAGGATCGGCGGGTGTTCGCTGTAGTCCAGACGGATCGACGACCCCGAGGGCACGCTCAGATGGTGCGGCGCCAGTTCATCCAAGCGTTGCGGCAGCGGCCAGGGCAAGCGGTTGTGGACGATACTCGAGAGGTCCAGGTTGGCAAAATGACTGAGGCGCGACACCCGTCCCAGGTACGGCATCAGCCAGTCTTCGAGGCTGTCCAGCAATGCCCCGTCGCTGACGTCCGGCCATTCGCTCTCGCCCTTGGCCTCCAGGTCGAGCCGGCGCAACAGCGCCACCCGCGCCTGCCACTGGCGCAGTTCCGGGGTCCAGGGCAACAGTTCCAGGCCCTTGCGCCGCACCAGGTTCACCAACGCCTGACTGCGCGACGCCTCGTCCAGGCCGGTCAGCGGCTCGCGACTGAGCACCAGTTCGCCGACCTTGCGCTGGCGCTCGGCACGCAGCACGCCTTCGCGCTCGTCCCAGTCCAGTTGATCCACGGTGCGCACCTGCTCGGCCAGCACCGAGTCGAACAGCGCCGGGTCGATATCCGTCGCCAGGTAGATCCGTTCTTCCCGCTGGCCCTGGCGGCTGCCCAGGTCGGCGACCACCAGCCACGCATGTTTCATCAGGCTGTCGGCCTCGGCGAACTGAGCCGCGCGGCCGTTGGCCAAGCGATACTCCGCGCCGCCGGGCCGCCGCTGTTGCGCGACGCGGTCCGGATAGGCCAGCGCCAGCAAGGCGCCGAGCCAGCGTGGGTGATCGGGATCGGCGACGGCTTGTTCGGCTTTGCCTCGTAAATAACCGCGATATTGCCGGGCCAGTTGCCGCGCCCGCTGCACGCCGCCCTGGGCACTGCGAGTCGCCCGTTCTTCGCCGGAGAGCAACACCAGGCGACTGTGCAAGTCCGCGCCAGCGCCGCGCAGAATGTCGCGCTCGCCCAACAGCGCGGCGACGTTGCAGGCCATGTCCGCCAACCCCAGCGCCTGGCCGCGCAACAGCAAATGGGCGATGCGCGGGTGGGCAGGCAGTTCGGCCATGGCCTGGCCGTGGCGGGTCAATTGTTCGCCTTCCAGCGCGCCCAGTCGTTGCAGCAGGTCCTGGGCCTGGGCATAAGCCGCGGCCGGCGGGCTGTCGAGCCACACCAGTTGCTGCGGCGCCATGCCCCAGCGGCCCAGTTGCAGGGCCAACCCGGCCAGGTCCGCCGAGAGAATCTCCGCGCTGGCGTAGGCGGCCAATTGTTCGTGCTGGTCTTCGGACCACAATCGATAGCACGCCCCCGGCTCCAGGCGCCCCGCCCGGCCGGCCCGCTGGGTGGCGCTGGCGCGGGAGATGCGCTGGGTGTCGAGCCGGGTCATGCCGCTGCCCGGATCGAAACGCGGGACGCGAGCCAGGCCGGCATCGACCACCACCCGCACGCCATTGATGGTGAGGCTGGTCTCGGCGATGTTGGTCGCCAGCACCACTTTGCGCTGGCCCGGCGGCGCGGGGTCGATGGCGGCGCGTTGGGCCGCAAGATCCAGTTCACCGTGCAAGGGACACAGCAAGACATTGCCGCCCTCGCCCAGGGCGTCGGCCAACTGCTGGTGAACCCGGCGGATCTCCGCTTGCCCGGGCAGGAACACCAGCACGCTGCCGGTTTCATCGTGCAGCGCTTCCAGCACGGTCTGCACCAGGCGTGGCTCGATGTACTCGCCCAGCTGGAACGGACGCCCCCAACGCACCGTGACCGGGAACATGCGCCCTTCGCTGCGCAGGATCGGCGCATCGCCCAGCAGCCCGGCCAGGCGCTCGCCTTCGAGGGTGGCGGACATCAGCAAGATCTTCAGCGGCTGGTCGTCGCGAAACAGCTCCCGGCCATTGAGGCTCAGGGCCAGGGCCAGGTCGGCGTCGAGGCTGCGTTCGTGGAACTCATCGAAAATCAGCAGCCCCACGCCTTCCAACGCCGGGTCGTCCTGCAAGCGCCGGGTGAGGATGCCTTCGGTGACCACTTCGATGCGGGTCCTGGGCCCCACCTTGCTGTCCAGGCGGATCCGGTAGCCGACCGTTTCACCGACCTTTTCCCCCAGCTCGCTGGCCAGGCGCTCGGCCGCTGCCCGGGCGGCCAGGCGCCGCGGTTCGAGCATGAGGATGGTCTGCCCGGCCAGCCAGGGCTCGTCCAGCAAGGCCAAGGGAACACGGGTGGTTTTACCGGCACCGGGCGGCGCTTCGAGCACGGCTTCATGGCGGGACGCCAAGGCTTGGCGCAGGGCGGGTAAAACTTCATCGATCGGCAAAGAAATCATGCTGGCTCCAAAACAGAGGGCCGAGTATAACGGCGAACTGTTTAGCGTGGTCTGGACTCCAACCAGCAACGCCTTTATCTGCTCAGGAGATTGTGATGCGTATTCCCTTTCGCGTGATCGGCGGCGTCCTGGTCGCTACCCTGCTGACCCAGCTCAGCGCCTGCGGCTCGATCTTCTACCCCGACCGCCGTGGCCAGATCGACGGCAAGATCGACCCGGCGATTGCCGCGCTCGATGCCGTCGGCCTGCTGTTCTACATCATTCCCGGCCTGATCGCGTTCGCGGTGGACTTCGCCACCGGCGCCATTTACTTCGAGCCGGGAAAAAGCGTCCAGATCGAGCCAGAAAAACTCAAGCCGGCCATCAACCCCGACGGCACAGTCAATAACCACGTGTTGCAGGCGATCCTGGAACGCGAACTGGGCCGCAGCTTCCCACTGGACGACCCGCGCCTGATCCAGCACAAGGGCAGCGCACAGCAACTGGCCGCACTCGGTCTCAAACCCGCCGCATGAAGGACGCCACTGAAGGAGCGAGCGCACCATGACCACGGCGACTGAACACGCGCGCCTGCTGCGCCTGGCCACCCGTGCCTCGGTGGCCGTGGCGCTGATCCTGGTAATCGCCAAGGCGCTGGCCTGGTGGCTGAGCGGTTCGGTGAGCATGCTCGCCGGCCTGACCGACTCGGCACTGGACGGCGTCACCTCGCTGCTCAATCTGCTGGCGGTGCATTACGCCCTGCGCCCCGCCGACGATGACCATCGCTACGGACACGGCAAGGCCGAATCCCTGGCGGGCATGGCCCAGGCGCTGTTCATCGGCGGCAGTGCCGTATTGATCGGGTTGCAGGCCATCGAGCGCCTGAAGCAGCCTGTTCCGGTGGAGGCGCCCTGGCTCAGCGTTGGTGTGATCGTGTTTTCCCTGGCGCTGACCGTGGCGCTGCTGGCGCTGCAACATCGGGTGATTCGCGCCACCGGCTCCAATGCCGTGCGTGCCGACTCGCTGCACTATCGCTCCGACCTGTTGCTCAACGGCAGCATCCTGATCGCCCTGGTGCTCGCCGGGTTCGGCTGGTACCAACTCGACGCCTGGTTCGGCCTGAGCATTGCCGCCTACATTTTGTGGAGCGCCATCCAGATCGGCCGGGAAAGTTTTGCGGTGCTGATGGATGAAGAACTGCCCCCGGACGTCAGCCAGCACATGCTGGAACTGGCCTGCGCCGTACCCGGCGTGCTGGGCGCCCATGACCTGCGTACGCGGATCTCGGGCAACCACTGGTTCGTGCAGTTGCACCTGGAACTGCCGGGTGAGTTGACCCTGTCCATCGCCCACGGCATCAGCGACCAGGCCGCCGACGCCATCCATCGCGCTTACCCCAAGGCCGAAGTGCTGGTGCACGCCGACCCGTCGGAAGTGGTCAAGGGCGCGAGGGCCTGATGCGCCGCCTGTGGCGAGGGAGCACACTCCCTCGCCACAAAGGGCGCTGACGCTTCAGTAACTCACCTGGTAACCACGGCTGCTCAGGCAACTGCCCTGGGCCTGCCGGTAGGTCTGCACCACCTCCGGCGCGGGTGGATAGGTGTAGTTGCGCGAGTCGAAACCACTCTGCTGCACCGCCCACCGATAACAGTCGTAGCCGTCCTGGTTGACCTGCTCGGGTGACTGGCCGTTGGCCGGATAAGCCACCACGTCGTAGCTGTTGCCCTGGGGTTGAGGTTGCGGGTTGGCCACCGGCGGCTCGACCACGACGTAATCCTGGGTGTTGGCCTCATAGACGTAATAGGCGCCGGCGGCGAGAAAGAACAGCGAACTGCCGATCCACACCTCTCGAGCGTAATCCGGCAGATACCGGGTACGAATGCCGCGCGGTGGCGCGACCACCACATAGCGTGGCCCTTGCGGGCGATACCAGTAGCCGCCGGAATAGAAATAATCCTGGCCACGATAAGGCACGCGGTAGTTGCGATCCGGGAAGCGGTCGATCACGTACCCCGGGCGATATTGCGGGCCTGGGCCCCAGCCATTGCCGTGCCCGTCCGGGCGGCCGGGCCAATGCTGTTCAGGGCGGTTGTCATGGCTTGGACGTGGCCCGCCGTTGGGATAGCCATCGCCGCGACGCGGGATATCGCGGTAATACCCCGGTTGCGGTTCACGGGTCTGGTTCACGCTGTCGGGTCGCCCCTGGATCGGCAAGTTATTGCCCGGCGGCGACGGCGGCCGGCCGTAGCCATTGGGGTCACGGGGGTCTCGATCATAGGAAGGGCCGCCCTGGCGCTGGGCACCCGGCTCGAACTGCCGGCTGTTGTCGCCTCGGATGATCTCGTTGTTCCGGGACCGAGGTTGCTCGATGTGGCCCTGGTCGTTGCCGCCGCGCGGATCGTAGCCACGGCCGCCGTCCGGGCCTCCGCGGTTTTGCTGATCATCGGCCATTCCCTGCGCACTGACACTTGCCCACAACAGACCAACACCTGCCAAACGCCAGATGCGCGACTTCATGTTATTCCTCACGACGGTTCAGGGCCTGATGATAAGACTGGGAAACCCCCAGGCCGGTTCTGCGACAGGTTATCAGCCACGAGGTTTATTTCGCAGGCATAAAAAAGGGAGGCCCGTCGGCCTCCCCTTTAGAATCTAGTCCGTGCTCGACGCTTTTGACGTCGGCTCACCTCACGCCGTCTTCTGGACAGTGTGCAGCTCGGGGGTCATGAGTGGCCTGTGTGGCTAATTCGAGCACTCACCTTCGGCGCCAGAGCTTGCCTCGCTGCGTTGCCATTCCTCGCCGTAGCGGGCTACGACTCGTCATGGCGCCTTGCGTGGCAAACACTGGCACTCGAAGTTGAGCACACGAATTAGCCGTACAGGCCACTAGCACCGGTGGGTGCTGCGACCGCAGCCGGCCGGATTGGGCGGGCTGCACTGGACTGTTTGTCCGAGCAGTGATCTTGGTGATAAGGATAGGCCTGGGGCGCCGACAGATGATTGCGAATATTGCTCAAATAAACATGGCTTGCGCAATTTTTAGCCCTGGATAGATAATATTCCGCAATTATCCAGATAAAGGCCCGACCGATGAGCAAACTCGACCGATACGACCTGAGTATTCTGGCGGAATTGCAGCGCGATGCACGCATCTCCAATCAGGAACTGGCCGAGCGCATCGGCCTGTCGCCCTCGCCCTGCTCGCGCCGGGTCAAGCAATTGGAAGACGACGGCTACATCACCCGCCAGGTCGCCCTGCTCGACCGCAAGATGCTCGGCCTGAGCCTGACGGCCTATGTGCTGATCGGCATGGATCGCCACACCCCCGAACGTTTCGAAAACTTCGAAGCGGCGATCCGCAACCTGCCCCAGGTGCTGGAATGCAGCCTGGTCACCGGCATGGACGCGGACTACCAGCTCAAGGTGGTGGTGCCGGACATGGACCACTACCAGAAACTGCTGCTGGGGCACCTGACCCGGATCGATGGCGTCACCAGCGTGCGGTCAAGTTTCGTGCTGAACCAGGTACTCAACAGCACCGAGCTGCCGTTGACTCACCTGCGCAGCTGACCGCTTTTGTGGCGGGGGAGCTTGCTCCCTCGCCACAACGCGTCAGCCGATGGATAGCTGCGACACACCGCCGCAGGCCAATCCCGCGCCCGCGCCTCATGCCGTATACTCGCCGCGACTTTTCAACCCCGCTTACGCCGGAGTGTCCTGATGGATCCTGCTGTTTTCGAAGAGTGGATGATGACCGGCCTGGTCAGCATCCTGATCATTTTCATGGGTTTCATCGTCTGGGACCTGGCGAAAAAATCCAAGGCCGGGCGTTTCGGCTCGTTCATCCTGTTTTTCGTGCTGGGTCTGGGCGTCGCGGCGTTCGTCATCAAGAGCGTGGTGATCGGCCTGATCGAAACCGGGGCGTTATAAGCGCGCCGGCACTTCCTTCCACTGGCCCTGATCGAGCCCTTCGAGGGTCCAGTCACCGATCCTGACCCGCACCAGCCGCAGGGTCGGCAAGCCGACCGCCGCCGTCATGCGGCGCACCTGGCGATTGCGCCCTTCACGGATCACCAGCTCCAGCCAGCTCGTGGGCACGCTGAGGCGAAAACGCACCGGCGGGTTGCGCGGCCACAACGCCGGCTCATCCAACTGGCGAGCCTCGGCCGGCAAGGTCATGCCGTCGTTCAGCTCCACCCCCTCGCGCAAACGCTGCAATTGCTCGGCGCTCGGCTCCCCCTCCACTTGCACCCAATAGGTCTTGGCCAGCTTATGCCGGGGGTCGGCGATGCGCGCCTGCAGTTGCCCATCGTTGGTCAGCAACAGCAACCCTTCGCTGTCGCGATCCAGCCGCCCGGCCGGGTAGATGCCAGGCACGTCAATGAAATCCTTGAGCGTCGCCCGCCCTTCACCGTCGCTGAATTGCGTCAGCACGTCGAAGGGTTTGTTGAACAGGATCAGCTTCGGCTCGGCCGGCGGTGCCTTGGCGGCACGACGCGGGGCACTGGCTTGGGGTTTCGCACCAGGGCGGCGGGAGGCGGGATGTGGCGGACGGGGCATGGCGAATACAACATCTAACGGTCAGGGCCACCCATGCTAGTGGCCCGACCGTCAAATGACCACCGTCGGATCAGCGGAACGGCGGCTCGTCGAAGCTGCGCAGCTTGCGCGAATGCAGCGAGTTGAGTTCGGTGCGCAGCAGGTCCAGCGCGGCGATGCCGATCTTCAAGTGCTGGTTGACCGCCCGCTCGTAGAACGCGTTGGCCGACCCCGGCAGCTTGATCTCACTGTGCAGCGGCTTGTCCGAAACGCACAGCAACGTGCCGTACGGCACCCGCAGACGATAGCCCTGGGCGGCGATGGTGCCGCTTTCCATGTCCACCGCCACGGCGCGGGACAGGTTGATCAAGGGCCGTTCCTGGGCCCAGCGCAGCTCCCAGTTGCGGTCATCGTAGGTCAGCACGGTGCCAGTGCGAAGGCGCTTCTTCAACTCGTCGCCCTTTTCCCCGGTGATGTTCGCCGCGGCCTGCTGGAGCGCCAGTTGCACCTCCGCCAGGGCCGGGATCGGGATATTCGGCGGCACCACTCGGTCGAGGATGCCATCACGGCGCATGTAGGCGTGGGCCAGCACGTAGTCGCCGATGGTCTGGGACTGCCGCAACCCGCCACAGTGGCCGATCATCAGCCAGCAATGCGGGCGCAACACCGCCAGGTGGTCGGTGATGTTCTTGGCATTGGACGGGCCGACCCCGATGTTCACCAGCGTGACGCCGTGGCCATCGCTGGCCTGCAAGTGGTAGGCGGGCATCTGGTAGCGGTGCCAGACCACCCCGGCGGCGATGGCCGAGGCTTCGCTGTGGTCCATGTGCTTGTCGATGATCACGTTGCCCGGCAACACCATGCGCACGAAGCGCGGGTCGCTGCGCAGTTGCTCAAGGCCATGGACGATGAACTGGTCGACATAGCGGTGATAGTTGGTCAGCAGGATCCAGGGCTGCACATGGCGCCAATCGCTGCCGGTGTAATGCACCAGCCGACGCAGGGAAAAGTCCACCCGGGCGGCGTCGAACAGCGCCAGGGGCAGCGGGTCGGTGTTTTCCCAGTCGTAGAGGCCGTCGGCGATGCCATCGGTGGCGGCCGACAGGTCGGTGCTGGGGAACACCCGCGCCAGCACCGCGGCGGTCACGCCGGAACCGGCCAGCTCGTCGCCCTGTTCCACCACGTAGGGATAGGGAATGTTCTGCTCGCTGACGCCCACTTCGACAGTGACGGTGAAGTCGTGCATCAGCGGGACCAACTGCTCAAGCAGGTATTTACGGAACGCGGCCGGATGGGTGACGGTCACGCAGTAGGTGCCCGGCAGTTGGACCTTGGCGTAGGCGCGAGTGGTTTGCGGAACTTCACCGTGGCAGTGGTAGGTCAGGCGCAGGGCGGGGTAGCGAAACAGCGCACGTTGCTCGGCATCCGGCTCGATACGGTCCTTGAGATAACGCATGAGCGCCTGGTTCAGCGCGGTGGTCGCACGCTCGTGCAGGGCCGCCAGGCGATCCACGGCTTGTTCGGCGGTTTGAACGACAATAAACGCTTCGGTCACGATCAGCTTCCTGTGTTCTGACTTGCAGGCCCTCATCTTGCCTGCATCGCCGCCCGACGGGAACAGTGGCGTAGTGGACTCGATCGATTCCCTGTGGGAGCGAGCTTGCTCGCGATTGCGGTATATCAGCCACCACAGATGCTGGATGGACCGACGCCTTCGCGAGCAAGCCCGCTCCCACAGGGTTATGTGTTGTGTCTAAAAACCATGCGGGGTGGAGCGCGTCACGATCGCTTCGACATTCAAGCCCCGAGGCAAGGTGCCGTAGGCACGGCCCGCGGCACCCAGGCGGCTGGCGATGAAGGCATCGCTGACGTCGCTGTTGCCCGCTTCGAGCAACAACCTGGCTTGCAGGCCGACGGCGATGTCTTCGGTCAATTGCCGGGCACGGTACTGAATGTCGTCGGTGTCCTTGAACGCTGCCTGCAACCGATGGATATGAGCGGCCAGGCGTTTGTCGCCATGGCCGTCGCCCAGTTCGTTGAACAGCACCTCCAACACGCCCGGCTCCTTCGACAACGCCCGCAGCACGTCGAGGCACTGCACATTGCCGGAACCTTCCCACGTCGAGTTGACCGGCGCCTCCCGGTACAGGCGCGGCAGGATGCTGTCCTCGACGTAACCGGCGCCGCCCATGCACTCGGCGGCCTCGTTGATCATCGCCGGGGCGCGCTTGCAGATCCAGTACTTACCCACCGCCGTCACCAGCCGGGCGAACCGGGCCTCATGGTCGTCGCTCAAGTGGTCCAGCGCCCGGCCCATGCGCAGGCTCAAGGCCAGCGCGGCCTCGCTTTCCAGCGCCAGGTCGGCCAGTACGTTCTGCATCAGTGGCTGCTCGCTCAACAGCTTGCCGCCGACCTTGCGATGCGCGCAGTGATGGCTGGCCTGGGTCAGCGCCTGGCGCATCAGGGCGCTGGAGCCGACCATGCAATCGAAGCGGGTCATGGCGACCATCTCGATGATCGTCGGCACACCGCGCCCTTCCTCGCCGATCATCCAGGCCAGCGCCCCGCGAAACTCCACTTCGCTGGAAGCATTGGAACAGTTGCCCAGTTTGTTCTTCAGGCGCTGGATGTAGAACTGGTTACGGGTGTCGTCCGGGCGATGGCGTGGCAGCAAAAAGCAGGTCAGGCCCTTGTCGGTCTGGGCCAGGGTCAGGAAGGCGTCGCACATCGGCGCCGAACAGAACCACTTGTGACCCACCAGCTCATAGGCCTGGCCGGGGCCGCTGGGGCCCACCGGGAAAGCCTTGGTGGTGTTGGCCCGAACGTCGGTGCCGCCCTGTTTCTCGGTCATTGCCATGCCGAGGGTGACCCCAGCCTTGTGGGCCATACCGACGTTGCGCGGGTCGTACTCGGTGGCGAGCACCTTCGGCAGCCAGCGCTCGGCCAGGTCAGGCTGCAAGCGCAGCGCCGGGACACTGGCGAACGTCATGGTCAGGGGGCAGCCGGTACCGGCCTCGGCCTGGCTGTGCAAATAGGTCATCGCCGCACGGGCCACGTGGGCGCCAGGCTGCGGATGGGCCCAAGGCAAACTGGGCAGGCCATGCTCGACGGCGGTGCGCATTAACTGGTGATAGGCCGGATGAAACTCCACCAGGTCGATCCGGTGGCCGTAGCGGTCATGGCTGGCAAAGACCGGTTTATTCTGGTTGGCCAGGAACCCTGCCTCCATCAGCGGCCCGCCGGCCAGCGCCCCGTACGCATCGATCCGCGCCTGCGCCCAGCCCGCGCCAAAACGCTGGGCCCACTGCTGCAGCGGCAGGTCGATGCGATACAGGTTGGCACCCTCCAGGGACGGTGGCTGGTTGGTGACGTCGTGGGTTTCGGCGAACTGGTGCAGGTTCATGACGGGGCTCCTTGGTCAGCCAGCAGAGGTTCAGTTAAGCACCGCCTCCCGGCCGAACAAAGTGTCATATGCGCCTAAATGTCGGCGCGTTCACCCTGCTTCGGACACAGCACCCGCCGCTGGAGCATGGCCTGCAACGCCTCGAATTTCACCGGTTTGCCCAGGTAATCCACCAGGGCGCCCGACGGGCAGCGCTCATGCCCCAGGTTCGGGCTGACCACCAGCACCGGCAGCTCCTCGCAACCGGGCAGCGTGCGAATCTGGCAGCAGACCGACACGCCGTCGAAAGGTGGCGACTGGCAATCGAGCAACACGGCATCAAAACTTTCGCCCTGCAACAGTTCCAGCGCCGCGCGGCCGCTGTCGGCCGTTCGCACGCGGTAACCCAGCTTGAGCAGCATGCCGCGCATCACCAACTGATCGATGCTGTTGTCGTCCGCCAGCAGCACCGTGCAGTCCTGGGGCAAGCGCGCGCCCAGGCGTTCGCCGAACACGAGCGATGACGGATCAGGCGCGGGCAAGGCGACATCAAACTCGACGTCCAACTGGAAACGACTGCCGCGACCCGGCTCCGAGGTGTGGGTCAGGCGCCCGCCGAGCAACTCCACCAGTTGCCGGCAGATGGCCAGGCCCACGCCGAGGCCGCCATACTCGCGGGTCATCGAACCGTCCAGTTGGAAGAACCGCTGGTACAGGGTCGCTTCACCCAGGTCGGTAAAGCCGATACCGGTGTCGATCACCGCGAACGACAACACCAGCCCATCGAGCTGCGTCGACCGGCCGCTGACGCGCAACGCCAGGCCGCCGACCCGGGTGAACTTGATGGCGTTGTCCAGAAGACACTCCAAGCACTGGGCCAGCTTGCAGCGGTCGCCCAGCAGCCGATCCGGCAGGCTCGGGGCCACGTCCACCTTGAAATCCAGGCCCTTGGCCGCCGCATTGGCCCCGAACTGCACCTCCAATGCCGCGATCACCTCACGCAGGCTGAACGGAACCGGACAGGCCTTGAGCTTGCCAGCCTGCAACTCGGTGAGCGTGAGGATGCCGTTGACCATGCGCATCATGTCCCGCGCCGAACCGGCGGCGGTCTGCTGATACTGGGTCATCTCCTCGTCCATCTCGACGGTCTCCATCAACTCCAACGAACCGATCACCCCATTCATCGGCGTGCGCAGCTCATGGGTCAGGGTAGCGAGGAATTCATCCTTGAGTTTGTTGCCTTGGGCCAGTTGCTGGTTGAGCACCTCCAGTTTCTGCCCGGCGTCGAGCAGGATCTGAGCCTGCTGCTCGCGCATGGCATTGATGCGATCGGCCAGGGCCAGGGACAGCAGCGCCACTTCGATGGCCGAGCCGATCTGGCTGGCGTACATGGTCAGGAACACGTTCGGCAGGTAGCCGAGCACCATCAGCGTATTGACGACGCCGCCCAGCAGAAACGCCGACCAGGCAATGATGAAATACCGCGCCACCCGCAGGCCACGCCACCAGGCAAACAGCCCGGCGGCGAAGATCACCACGGTGAAGACCAGGGCCAGTACCGTTGCCAGGCGCAACGCCAGGGCATAGCTGGTCATCAACGACAGGCCGACCACCACGGCGCTGTAGGCGACCAGGGCCAACAGCAGCCGATCGAGCCAGCGACTATGTTGGGCTGTTTGCAGGAAGCTGCGGGCGAACTGGCTGCCGAACAGGCCTGCGCAGCCGATGAAGAAGGGCGTCGCGGCGTTGGCCCACCAGGGGTTGTCCGGCCAGAAATACTCCACGGCCGCGCCGTTGACCGACAACTGGTAGAGTCCGAACGAAGCGATGTAAACGATGTAATAGAGGTAGCTGGTGTCCCGCACGCTCAAGTAGATGAACAGGTTGTAGACCAGCATCCCCAACAGCACGCCATAAATGATCCCAAGCACGTACAGGCGCACCGGCTGCTGCTCCAGGTAGGCGGTGCTCGACCACAACGTCAGCGGTGCCTGGATCGACCCCTGGCTTTGCAGGCGCAGGTAGACGGTGCGCTGCTGTTCGGGCTTGAAATCGATGCTGAACAGGTAGTTGTTCTGGCGGATTTCACGACTCGCGAAAGGCAGCGCGTCGCCGGTGCGGCGCACCAACTGATACACCCCGGCAGCATCGGGCAGGTACAGGTCGAGATGGTCCAGCGGCGGATACGCCAACTCCAGCAGCCAGGTGCGCTGGGCGTCCGGGTTCGCGGGGCGGTACTGCAGGTCGACTTTCAACCAGAACGCTGAACGCGAGTAGCCGGCGTTCAGCGTGGCTTTGTCATGGGGCTTGAAGCCGCCGGCCGCGGCCTGGGCCAGGACGTCATCGAGGCCGGCATTGCCGCTCGCGTCCTCGAACACTTGCAGGGCTTGGCCCAGGGGCAGGTTTTGGGTGAACTCATCGAATTCCAGAGCACTTGCCAAGGGGGACAAGCACAGTAACAACATCAACAAATAGCGCATTTAAGCCCCAGCATGGCCTGTCCGGTTGAGTCAGGAAGTCCCCCATTCCCTGAGTAGACGTAAAACCGGCATTACCTGTTATGAGTTGGATCCATCCCTAGCATAGCCGTTGATGGCCAATTTGCACCATTGAAATTTTTCCCACAGAAGGCTCTAGAACGGGCGTTCCAGGGGAAAGCATTGAGATAGAGCTGTTGCTTCGGTCAGATTACCGGATAAGCCTCGGGGCCTCGTCACAGGTGCGCGCCGATCGAAGGGTTTGGTGGTAAGCTCGCGCACCATGAATATCTACAGCTCTCGCCCCGTTGTCCTCTGTCTCTCCGGCCACGACCCCAGTGGTGGCGCCGGCTTGCAGGCAGATATCGAAGCCCTGCTCGCCCAGGGCTGTCATGCCGCTCCGGCGGTGACCGCGTTGACCGTGCAAGACACAGTCAACGTCAGTGATTTCCGCGTGCTCGATCGGGCCTGGGTGTTGGCGCAAGCCAATGCCGTGCTCAACGATTCGACGGTGGCGGCGGTCAAGTTGGGCATGCTTGGTTCACTGGAAATGGTCGACACCGTGGTCGAACTGCTCCAGGCGCACCCGCACCTGCCCATGGTCTGCGACCCGGTGCTGCGCGCCGGCGGTGGTGGACGGCTGGGCAAGGACGAGGTCGGCTACGCCATGCGCGAACGCCTCTTGCCCCTGGCGATCATCGCCACGCCCAACCTGCCGGAAGCACGCATCCTCGCCGAACTGCCCGAGGGCAGCGCCGATGAGTGCGCCGAAAAACTGCAGCCTTTCGTCAAGCACCTGTTGATCACCGGTGGCCACGGCGATGAACATGAAGTCCATAATCGCCTGTACAGCCGCGATGGCCGCCGCGAAACCTTTACCTGCCAGCGCCTGCCCGGCAGCTATCACGGTTCCGGCTGCACCCTCGCCAGTGCCCTGGCCGGCCGCCTGGCCCAGGGCGAACAGCTCGCCAGTGCCGTCAAGACCGCACTGGATTACACCTGGCGCACCCTGCGCGACGCCGAGCGACTGGGCCAAGGCCAGTTCGTGCCGCGTCGCCTGCCGCTGGATTTCTGCTCATAGCACCGGAGGCCTGTGGAATGAAATTACGTGGCCTTTACGCCATCACCGACGGCCCGTTGCTGGCCGGCAAATTCCTCGCGTATGTCGAAGCCGCGCTGGAAGGTGGCGTCGCCCTGCTGCAATACCGCGACAAGAGCAACGACGAGGCCCGTCGCCTGCGCGAAGCCGAAGCGCTGCGCAACCTGTGCGAGCGCTACAACACCCAGTTGATCATCAACGACGACGCCGAACTGGCCGCGCGCCTGGGCGTCGGCGTGCACCTGGGGCAGACCGACGGCCCGCTGGCCCCGGTGCGGGCGCTGCTGGGAAGCAAGGCGATCATCGGCTCCACCTGCCATGCCAGCTTGGAGCTGGCCGAGCAGGCCGCCGCCGAAGGCGCCAGCTATGTGGCATTCGGGCGCTTCTTCAGCTCCAGCACCAAGCCCGGCGCCCCCGGCGCACCGCTTGAGTTACTCGCACAAGCCCATGCCAGGCTGCACGTTCCGGTCTGCGCCATCGGCGGCATCACCCTGGACAACGCCGCCCCGCTGGTGGCCCACGGTGTCGACCTGCTGGCCGTGGTCCATGGCCTGTTCGGCGCCGACAGCAGCGCAGAGGTGACGCGCCGCGCCCGCGCCTTCAACGCCCTGCTGCAGCCCCAATAATCTTTTTTTTCGATTTCGAGAGCCCCAACCATGTCCCGTTCCGAAACCCTGTTTGCCAATGCCCAGAAACACATTCCCGGTGGCGTGAACTCTCCCGTCCGGGCGTTCAAGAGCGTCGGCGGCACCCCGCTGTTCTTCAAGCACGCCGAAGGCGCGTATGTGACCGACGAAGACGACAAGCGCTATGTCGACTACGTCGGTTCGTGGGGTCCGATGATCCTCGGCCACAGCCATCCGGAGGTGCTCGACGCCGTGCGCCAGCAACTGGCCCACGGCCTGTCCTATGGCGCACCCACCGCGATGGAAACCGAAATGGCCGACCTGGTCTGCTCGATCGTGCCGTCAATGGAAATGGTGCGCATGGTCAGTTCCGGCACCGAGGCGACCATGAGCGCGATCCGCCTGGCACGCGGGTTCACCGGGCGCGACAGCATCATCAAGTTCGAAGGCTGCTACCACGGCCACTCCGACAGCTTGCTGGTCAAGGCCGGTTCCGGAGCCCTGACCCAGGGCGTCCCGAGCTCGGCCGGCGTGCCGGCGGCGTTTGCCAAGCACACCCTGACCCTGCCGTTCAACGACCTCGAAGAAGTCGAGAAGATGCTCGCCGACGTCGGCCAGGAAGTGGCCTGCATCATCGTCGAGCCGGTGGCCGGCAACATGAACTGCGTACCACCGGCACCGGGCTTCCTCGAAGGCCTGCGTCGCCTCTGCGACCAGCATGGCGTGGTGCTGATCTTCGACGAAGTGATGACCGGTTTTCGCGTGGCCCTCGGCGGCGCCCAGGCCCACTATGGCGTGACGCCGGACCTGAGCACCTTCGGCAAGATCATCGGCGGCGGCATGCCGGTGGGCTGCTTCGGCGGCAAGCGCACCATCATGGAATGCATCGCCCCGCTGGGCCCGGTCTACCAGGCCGGTACGCTGTCGGGCAACCCTCTGGCCATGGCCGCTGGCCTGACCACCTTGCGCCTGATCAGTCGCCCGGGTTTCCATGCCGAGCTGACCGACTACACCACGCGCCTGCTCGACGGCTTGCAGGTTCGCGCCGACGCGGCCGGCATCCCGTTCGTCACCACCCAGGCCGGCGGCATGTTCGGCCTGTACTTCAGCGGCGCCGATGACATCGTCACCTTCGAAGACGTCATGGCCAGCGACGCCGATCGCTTCAAGCGTTTTTTCCACCTGATGCTCGAAGGCGGCGTATACCTGGCGCCGAGCGCATTCGAAGCCGGCTTCACCTCCATCGCCCATGGCGAGGCGGAGTTGAAAATCACCCTCGACGCAGCCGAGCGAGCGTTCGCAGCCTTGAAATAAGCCTGTGGATAACTGACGCTGGCTGATGCCGGCGTCAGTGATTGCCGACAACCCCCTATCCTTTTCCTACGGATTTCGCCGCGAAGCAGCCGTTGGCATTCCCTCGCAGCAGAAAAACGAGTAAAGACTTTGTAAGGATGGCCCCGCTTATTTCATAATGCGCGCTTATTGGATCCCCCGGAGGGTCCGCGCGCCCCTCAGAGGTAAGTCGATTCCCATGAACCGCACCGGCCGCACCCTTGCCTTGGGCTGCCTGTTGCTCCTTCAGCCCCTGCTGGCGAATGCACAGGCAGGCGGCAACTCGTTGTTGATCCCGGCGCTGGGCCGTTGCACGCTCAACACCCAGCCACAAGATCTCGCACCGGCCCTCGACGCCTGTCAAAAAGCGGCGGATGCAGGCGATGCGCAGGCACAGTACGAGTTGGGCGAGTTCTACTACGAAGGCAAGGCTGCGCCGCGCGACCTCAAGCAAGCCCTCGACTATTTCGAAAAAGCCTCGCTGCAAGGCCATGCCCAGGCGCAATTCAAGCTGGGCGGCATGTTCTTTCATGGTGAAGGCGTACCCGCCAACAATGTCCAGGCCTACATCGTCCTGAAGATGGCGGCGGTCAACGGCGCCGAAGACGCCCTGGACACCGCCGACGAAGTCGCCGAGCAAATGCCCCGCGACGAGCTGGAAGTCGCCACCCAGGTGCTCGGGCAGATCTTTCGCAAGTACCTGATGGAACTGCAGAACGCCGACGGGCGCACGCCGTTCTCGCCACTGCCCTGAAACCGCAGCCCCCCAGTGGCTGGGAGTATCTTATTGTGGCGAGGGAGCTTGCTCCCGCTGGGTTGCGAAGCAACCCCAAAGATCCTGGAAGCGCTTCGCACTCCAACGGGAGCAAGCTCCCTCGCCACAAAGCCCGCTTGCAGCAACCAAGAGGCTTTACGCCTTACTTCTCAGGCATCGGCATCGGAAACGGCATCACATTGCCCACCCCACTGCGGGCTTCGCTGATTTTCGGCGTGCCCAGGCGTTCGACTTCGTCGATGCGCACGATCGAGTGCATGGGCACGAAACTGCGTACCACGCCCTCGAACTGAGCCTTGAGCTTTTCCTCGCTCGGGTCGACGACCACTTGCGTGCGCTCCCCAAAGACGAATTCTTCCACTTCCAGGAAGCCCCACAGATCGCTCTGGTAGATCTGCTTGGCGTACATTTCGAACACCTGGCCCTGGTTGAGGAAAATCACCTTGTAGATTGGAGCTTCACGTTTGGTCATGGCTGGCGAAACACATCGGCGGGTAAAAATGAGGGCGCAAACTATAGCATAGCCACTGCTCCGGCAGCGGTAGGAACCCGCTGACTTGTTCCCTATAATGCGCGGTTCTTTGAATCACGTGATGACCCGTCCATGGCCAAGAAGCTTTACATCGAAACCCACGGTTGCCAGATGAACGAGTACGACAGCTCGCGCATGGTCGATCTGCTGGGCGACCACCAGGCCCTGGAAGTCACTGCCCGCGCCGAAGACGCGGACGTGATCCTGCTCAACACCTGCTCGATCCGCGAACGTGCCCAGGACCGGGTGTACTCTCAGCTCGGCCGCTGGCGCGAGCTGAAGCTGGCCAACCCGGACATGGTCATTGCCGTGGGCGGTTGCGTGGCCAGCCAGGAAGGCGCCGCCATCCGCGACCGCGCGCCATACGTGGACGTGGTCTTCGGCCCGCAGACCCTGCACCGCCTGCCCGAGATGATCGACGCCGCGCGCGTGACCAGGCTGCCCCAGGTGGACGTGTCGTTCCCGGAGATCGAAAAGTTCGACCACCTGCCCGAACCACGCATCGACGGCCCGAGCGCCTATGTCTCGGTGATGGAAGGTTGCAGCAAATACTGCACCTTCTGCGTCGTGCCCTACACCCGCGGTGAAGAAGTCAGCCGGCCGTTCGACGACGTGATCGCCGAGATCATCCACCTGGCGGAAAACGGCGTGCGCGAAGTGACGCTGCTGGGCCAGAACGTCAACGGCTATCGCGGCCTGACCCACGATGGACGCCTGGCAGATCTCGCCGAACTGATCCGCGTCGTGGCGGCGGTGGACGGCATCGACCGCATCCGCTACACCACCTCGCACCCGCTGGAGTTCTCGGACAGCCTGATCCAGGCCCACGCCGAGGTCCCGGAGCTGGTCAAACACCTGCACCTACCGGTGCAATCGGGTTCCGACCGGATCCTCGCCGCCATGAAACGCAACCACACGGCCCTGGAGTACAAATCCAAGCTGCGCAAGTTGCGGGCCGCCGTGCCGGGCATCTGCATCAGCTCGGACTTCATCGTCGGCTTCCCTGGCGAAACCGAGAAGGACTTCCAACAGACCATGAAGCTGATCGAAGACGTCGGCTTCGACTTCTCCTATTCCTTCGTCTACAGCCAGCGCCCCGGCACGCCGGCGGCCGACCTGGCGGACGACACCCCCGAAGAGTTGAAAAAAGAACGGCTCAACGCCCTGCAACACCGCCTGAACCAGCAAGGTTTCGAGATCAGCCGACAAATGGTCGGCTCCATCCAGCGGATCCTGGTGACCGATTACTCGAAGAAAGACCCCGGCGAATTGCAGGGACGCACGGAAAACAACCGCATCGTCAACTTCCGTTGCGACACCCCAGCCCTGATCGGCCAGTTCGCCGACGTGCACATCGACGCCGCGCAACCGCACTCCCTGCGCGGCTCCTTGATCCAGTAGTACCTCAGTTTCCTGTGGGAGCGAGCTTGCTCGCGATAGCGGTTCGGCACTCAACATCTGCGTTGAATGTGACACCCTCATCGCGAGCAAGCTCGCTCCCACCAGGGCCACACCAAGCCCTGTGATCGAATTGCCCCGCTTAAGAGCTTTCGCACCCAGCCTACTGGCGCTATCCTTGGTTTCATCTCAATTGCCCCTGGGCGGCTAAAAACGACCTTGAACGCACCCATCGAACCTCATCGTTTCATTCTCGAGCCCTTTGAGGCTCGCCGCTTCGCCAATCTGTGCGGGCAATTCGACGAGCACCTGCGCTTGATCGAACAGCGCCTGGCCATCGAGATCCGCAACCGCGGAAACCAATTCGAGCTGATCGGCGAACCCAAGCACACCACCTCCGCGGAAAACCTGCTGCGCCGCCTCTACCGGGAAACCAAGGGGAGCGAGTTGTCGCCAGACACCGTGCACCTGTTCCTCCAGGAGTCGGCGGTCGAAGAGCTGGACAACCCCGCGCCTTCGGAACCGGCCGTCGCCCTGCGCACGAAAAAAGGCATGATTCGCCCGCGCGGCCTGAACCAGCAGCGCTACGTGAAGGAAATCCTGGGTAACGACATCAATTTCGGCATCGGCCCGGCCGGTACCGGCAAGACCTACCTGGCCGTGGCCTGCGCCGTCGACGCGCTGGAGCGCGAACAGGTACGGCGCATCCTGCTGGTGCGCCCGGCGGTCGAAGCCGGAGAAAAACTCGGCTTCCTGCCCGGCGACCTGACCCAGAAGATCGACCCCTACCTGCGCCCGCTCTACGACGCGCTGTATGAAATGCTGGGCTTCGAATACGTCGCCAAGCTGATCGAGCGCCAGGTCATCGAGGTCGCCCCGCTGGCCTACATGCGTGGTCGCACCCTGAACAACAGCTTCATCATCCTCGACGAAAGCCAGAACACCACGGTCGAGCAGATGAAAATGTTCCTGACCCGGATCGGCTTCGGCTCCACCGCGGTCATCACCGGCGACATCACCCAGGTCGACCTGCCTCGCGGGACCAAGTCCGGGCTGAACCATGTCATCCAGGTGCTCAAGGACGTGCCAGGCATCAGCTTCACGCACTTTTTGCCCAAGGACGTGGTCCGTCATCCGCTGGTGCAGCGCATCGTCGAAGCCTACGAGCGCTTCGAGAGCCGCGCCGACGAAGACACGGCCGAAGGCAAGGGCAGCCGCCACAATGCTTGAACTCGACCTGCAACTGGCCAGCGAATACCCGGCCCCCAGCGAAGCCCAGTTCCGCCAATGGTGTGAACTGGCCTTGCGCCAGCGCAGCGCCGATTCGGAGCTGACGATCCGCCTGGTGGACGAGCCCGAAGGCCGCGAGCTGAACCACACCTGGCGGCAGAAAGACTACGCCACCAACGTGTTGTCATTTCCCGCCGACGTGCCCGACGAACTGCTCGACATCCCGCTGCTGGGTGACCTGGTGATCTGCGTCCCGGTGGTGGAGCGCGAAGCGCGCGAACAAGGCAAGACTGGCGAGGCCCACTGGGCCCATCTGGTGATTCACGGCTGCTTGCATCTGCTCGGTTACGACCATATAGAAGATGACGAAGCCGAGGAAATGGAAGCACTGGAACGAACGTTGCTTGCAGAGCTGGGTCATCCCGACCCTTATACCGGCGACGAACACTGATACATCAACCTGTAACGACAAAGGATTCAGAGTAATCGCTATGAGCGAAGATCGATCGAGCAACGGGCAGAAGTCATGGCTGGGCAAGCTCACCCAGGCTTTTGCCCATGAGCCGAAAAACCGCCAGGAGCTGCTGGAGCTGCTGCGCGATGCACACCAGAACAAACTGCTGGACAGCGAAGCGCTGGCCATCGTCGAAGGCGCCATCCAGGTCGCTGACCTGCAAGTACGCGACATCATGGTCCCGCGCTCGCAGATGATCAGCATCAAGGCGACCCAGACACCCCGCGAGTTCCTGCCCGCGGTGGTCGACTCCGCTCACTCGCGCTACCCGGTCGTCGGCGAAAGCCATGACGACGTCATGGGCGTGCTGCTGGCCAAGGACCTGCTGCCGCTGATCCTTCAGGAAAACGGCGACAGCTTCAACATCAAGGACCTGTTGCGCCCGGCCACCTTCGTGCCCGAGTCCAAGCGCCTGAACGTGCTGCTGCGTGAATTCCGCGCCAACCACAACCACATGGCCATCGTCATCGACGAATACGGCGGCGTGGCCGGCCTGGTCACCATCGAGGACGTGCTCGAGCAGATCGTCGGCGACATCGAGGACGAGCACGATGTCGAGGAAGACAGCTACATCAAGCCCCTGCCCAGCGGCGACTTCCTGATCAAGGCCCTGACGCCGATCGAGAACTTCAACGAATTCTTCGACAGCCAATTCTCCGACGATGAGTTCGACACGGTCGGCGGCCTGGTGATGAGCGCTTTCGGGCACCTGCCCAAGCGCAACGAAACCACGGAAATCGGCTCCTGGCGCTTCCGCATCCTGAACGCCGACAGCCGCCGGATTCACCTGCTGCGCCTGTCGCCCATTGCCCGATAACCCCTACGAGCCCCGCTAAGGACACACATGCGCTGGATAAACCGCCCCGGCTGGCCCGGTAACCTGCTGGCCGTGGCGGCCGGCGCGATCACCACCCTGGCCCTGGCACCGTTCGACATCTGGCCGCTGGCACTGCTGGCGGTCGGACTGTTCTATGCCGGCTTGCGCGAGCTGTCGCCACGCCAGGCGCTCGGCCGAGGCTGGTGCTTCGGCTTTGGTCTGTTCGGCGCCGGCACCAGCTGGATCTACGTCAGCATCCACAACTTCGGTGGGGCCTCGGTGCTGCTGGCCGGGTTGCTGATGCTGTTGTTCATCGCCGCCATTGCCTGGTTCTTTGCCCTGCCGGCCTGGCTGTGGGCGCGCTGGCTGCGGCGCAACGAAGCGCCGCTGGCCGATGCCCTGGCGTTCGCCGCGCTGTGGTTGGCCCAGGAAGCCTTCCGTGGCTGGTTCCTCACCGGGTTCCCGTGGCTCTACTCCGGCTACAGCCAGCTCGATGGCCCCCTGGCCGGCCTCGCGCCACTGGGTGGGATGTGGCTGATTTCCTTCACCCTGGCCCTGACGGCCGCGCTGCTGTACAACGCGCGCCGGTTGATCGGCACCGGCCGCAAGGGCTTCATCGCCGCCGGCGTGGTGTTGCTGGTCGGCCCGTGGGTGGCCGGCATGGCGCTCAAGGGGCATGCATGGACCAGCCCTTCGGGCGACCCGCTGAGCGTCGCGGCGATCCAGGGCAACATCGAACAAAGCCTGAAGTGGGACCCGGAACAGCTCAACGCCCAATTGGCGCTGTACCGCGACATGAGCTTTACCTCCAAGCGCGTCGACCTGCTGGTCTGGCCGGAGACAGCGGTCCCGGTGCTCAAGGAGTCGGCCCAGGGCTACCTGGACATGATGGGCAGCTTCGCCGCCGAGCGGCATTCGGCGCTGATCACCGGCGTGCCGATTCGCCAACTGGTGCGCCACGAAAAGCGCTACTTCAACGGCATCACCGTGACCGGCGAAGGCGACGGCACCTACCTCAAGCAAAAACTCGTGCCGTTCGGCGAATACGTGCCCCTGCAGGACCTCTTGCGCGGGCTGATCGCGTTCTTCGACCTGCCCATGTCGGACTTCGCCCGGGGCCCGGCCGATCAGCCGTTGCTGCAGGCCAAGGGTTACCAGATCGCGCCGTTCATCTGCTACGAAGTGGTCTACCCGGAGTTCGCCGCCGGCCTCTCGGCGCGCAGCGACCTGTTGCTGACCATCAGCAACGACACCTGGTTCGGCACCTCGATCGGCCCGTTGCAGCACCTGCAAATGGCCCAGATGCGCGCCCTCGAAGCCGGACGCTGGATGATCCGCGCCACCAACAACGGCGTCACCGGCCTGATCAACCCCTTCGGCCAGATCACCGCGCAGATCCCGCAGTTCGAGCGCGGCATCCTGTATGGCGAAGTGGTGCCGATGCACGACCTGACGCCCTACCTGCAATGGCGCTCGTGGCCGTTGATCAGCCTGTGCGTGCTACTGCTGGGCTGGGCGCTGATGGCAGGGCGAATGGCCAGGACGGTATAACTCGCTCCCCATGTGAATGAAAAACCCCGTGGCGAGGGAGCTTGCTCCCGCTGGACTGCGCCAGCAGGCCCCTGTTTTTCAGGGGCCGCTTCGCGCCCCAGCGGGAGCAAGCTCCCTCGCCACAATAAGCGTTCACCTTGACGATTCAGCGATAGAACAACCAGTACCCGACCAACCCCACCGCCTCATTCATCAACTGCCCGGACTGCCAGATCGACTTGAACTCCGGCATCCAGCCGCCCAACGGCCGGGCGTTATCCGCTCCCAGGAACCCCACCGGCGCGGGCACCACTTCAAAACCCGAGCGCTCGAAGCTCATGACCGCCCGCGGCATGTGCCAGGACTGGGTCACCACCACGACGCGACGGACACCCTCGGGCAGGAGGATCTCGGCGCTCATCCGGGCATTTTCCCAAGTGGTGCGGCTGCGCCCTTCCTGCCAGCGTACGGTGACCCCGAAATCATCCAGCAGCGAATCGGCCATCAGCTTCGCCTCGCTGGGCGGAGTGCCGTAGTGCAGGCCGCCGGTCGTCAGCACCGGTAGCCCCGACGCCTTGGCCAGTCGGGCGGCATAACGCTGACGCTCAAGCCCCACACCGGTGGGCTGGTCGGCGCCCCAGGCCAAGTCGCCGCGCTCGCGGCCGGAGCCGAGCACGACGATGGCGTCGGCGCGCTGGGCCAGGCTCGTCCATTCACTGCGCGCCAGCGGCGGCTCCTGCTCCAGGGCCTTGGCGCTCCACTGCACCACCACGGGCAGGCTCATCAGCCAGAAGCCGCCCAGGCCCACGATAAAGCACAGGCGAGCCAGGCGCGGCCGGGAGTTGCGCCACCACCAGGCAAGCGCCAGCAGCAGCAAGAGAATGCCCGGCGGCAAGAGAAGTTGTTTGATGAAATAGCGAAACGGCATCGGGCATCTCCATAGATGCCCGAAGCCTAAGTGGGTTGACGCAAAGCGACAACAGATTCGAAAGGACCTTGAATCAAAAGAGCGACCTGGGTGGGTCCGGTTCTAGTTCAACTACATTGACCGGAGCCTGACGGCTTCCTTGTCCGGCGTCCGGTCCTTGAGCCATACCACCTTGGCCGAACGGGGCGCCTCGTGACGCTGGGGTACCTGGGCTCCGCTCGGGCGGGCCGGGTGTCCGACCTGTTCGAGGTAAGCCTTGACCAGTTCGAACTCTGCGGGGCTGAGGCCGCGCAGTTCCAGCTCTGCCGGGCGCTCGTCGCGCAAACGACCGGCGGTTCTTGCAGCGTCCAGGGCCATCCCGAGACGATCGATCAGTTTTTCGTACAACTCAGGTGTCGTTACTTTTCGCTGTGATTCAACCATCCCTCACCTCATTGAAGATAAGACTCACTCCCCATTGAGAAGCTTAGCTTCGCTTGGCAAACCGGCAGGACGCCGCGACCAACGGCCCTGAACGCCCGACACGGGCGGTGGTCGGCAACCGCCGGCATGCAATCAGGGTTTCCCTCGGCAGAGCGCGGTCATGTATGCTACGGCGCTTCCTGTAACTCCACTTCCAGCTTGGCTGGGCATCGAGAACGCCGCATACGGCGTCGTCTGCGTCCAGCATGGCAACGAAGAGGATTGGGCCACCCCATTCAGTACAAAAGTAGCCATGCACGAACACTACCAGCCCCGTGAAATCGAAGCCGCCGCCCAGTCTTTCTGGGACGAGCAAAAGTCCTTTGAAGTCAGTGAACAGCCAGGCAAGGAGACCTACTACTGCCTGTCGATGTTCCCTTACCCCAGCGGCAAGCTGCACATGGGGCACGTGCGCAACTACACCATTGGCGACGTGATCTCCCGCTACCAGCGCATGCAAGGCAAGAACGTCCTGCAACCCATGGGTTGGGACGCCTTCGGCATGCCGGCGGAAAACGCCGCGATGAAGAACAACGTGGCGCCCGCCAAGTGGACCTACGAAAACATCGCCTACATGAAGTCCCAGCTGCGCAGCCTGGGCCTGGCGGTGGACTGGTCTCGCGAGGTCACCACCTGCAAGCCCGACTACTACCGTTGGGAGCAGTGGCTGTTCACCCGCCTGTTCGAAAAAGGCGTGATCTACCGCAAGAATGGCACCGTGAACTGGGACCCGGTGGACCAGACCGTACTGGCCAACGAGCAAGTGATCGACGGTCGCGGCTGGCGCTCCGGCGCGCTGATCGAAAAGCGCGAGATCCCGATGTACTACTTCAAGATCACCGCCTACGCGGATGAACTCCTGGAGAGTCTCGACGAGCTGACCGGCTGGCCCGAGCAGGTCAAGACCATGCAGCGCAACTGGATCGGCAAGTCCCGGGGCATGGAAGTGCAGTTCCCCTACGACGTCGCCTCGATTGGCGAAGCCGGCACCCTGAAGGTCTTCACCACCCGTCCGGACACCCTGATGGGCGCCACCTACGTGGCCGTGGCCGCCGAGCACCCGCTGGCGACCCTGGCGGCCCAGAACGATCCCGCGCTGCAGGCGTTCATTGCCGAATGCAAGGGCGGCAGCGTCGCCGAAGCCGACGTCGCCACCCAGGAAAAGAAAGGCCTGCCGACCTCGCTGTTCGTCGAGCACCCGCTGACCGGCGAGAAACTCCCGGTGTGGGTCGCCAACTACGTGCTGATGCACTATGGCGATGGCGCCGTCATGGCGGTGCCGGCCCACGACGAACGCGATTTCGAGTTCGCCCACAAGTACAACCTGCCGGTCAAGCCCGTGGTCCGCACCAGCGCCGGTGACCAGACCCCGGCGCCGTGGCAGGACGCCTACGGCGAACACGGCGAGCTGATCAACTCAGGCGAATTCAACGGCCTGGATTTCGCAGGTGCGTTCGACGCCATCGAAGTGGCCCTGATCAAGAAGAACCTCGGTGCCTCCCGCACCCAGTTCCGCCTGCGCGACTGGGGCATCAGCCGTCAGCGCTACTGGGGCTGCCCGATCCCGATCGTGCATTGCGGCACCTGCGGCGATGTACCGGTACCGGAAGATCAACTGCCCGTGGTCCTGCCGGAGGACGTCGTACCCGATGGCGCCGGATCGCCCCTGGCCCGCATGCCCGAGTTCTACGAATGCAGTTGCCCGAAATGCGGCGCACCGGCCAAGCGCGAAACCGACACCATGGACACCTTCGTCGAGTCCTCGTGGTACTACGCCCGCTACGCCTCGCCGCACCATGAAGGCGGCCTGGTGGAAAAATCCGCCGCCGACCACTGGCTGCCGGTGGACCAGTACATCGGCGGTATCGAACACGCCATTCTCCACCTGCTGTATGCGCGCTTCTTCCACAAGCTGATGCGCGACGAAGGCCTGGTGAGCTCCAACGAGCCCTTCAAGAACCTGCTGACCCAGGGCATGGTGGTCGCCGAGACGTATTATCGTCGCGAAGCCAACGGCGCCTACACCTGGTTCAACCCCGCCGATGTCGAGCTCGAACGCGACAGCAAGGCCAAGGTCATCAGCGCCAAGCTGATCGCAGACGGCCTGCCGGTGGAAATCGGCGGCACCGAGAAGATGGCCAAGTCGAAGAACAACGGCGTCGACCCACAGTCGATGATCGACCAGTTCGGCGCGGACACCTGCCGCCTGTTCATGATGTTCGCCTCGCCGCCCGACATGAGCGCCGAATGGTCCGACTCCGGCGTCGAGGGCTCGCACCGCTTCCTCAAGCGCGTCTGGCGCCTGGCCCAGGCCCACGTGGCCCAGGGCCTGCCGGGCAAGCTGGACGTCAACGGCCTGAACGACGAACAAAAAGCCGTTCGCCGTTCGATCCACCTGGCCATCAAGCAGGCCAGCCATGACGTCGGCCAGAACCACAAATTCAACACCGCCATCGCCCAGGTGATGACGTTGATGAATGTCCTGGAAAAAGCCGCCCAAGCCACCGAACAGGATCGCGCCTTGCTCCACGAAGGCCTGGAAGCGGTGACGCTGCTGCTGGCGCCGATCACCCCGCACATCAGCCACGAGCTGTGGAATCGACTGGGTCACGCCGACCCGGTGATCGACGCCCGCTGGCCGTTGGTGGACGAAACCGCGCTGGTGCAGGACAGCCTGACCCTGGTCATCCAGGTCAACGGCAAGCTGCGCGGCCAGATCGACATGCCGGCCAGCGCAACGCGCGAAGAAGTCGAAGCCGCCGCACGGGCCAACGAGAACGTGCTGCGCTTCGTCGATGGCCTGACGATTCGCAAAGTGATCGTCGTGCCCGGCAAACTGGTCAACATCGTCGCAAGCTAATTGGATCGGGCGCCTGGCCGCGGGCCGGGCGCCGAATATGACCTGGGAGGCCGCGTTGTCGGCCCATAGGGTTTCAAGGGGAGCAACAAGATGATCAAACGTAATCTGCTGGTCGTGGGCCTGGCGGTCCTGTTGAGCGCCTGCGGCTTCCAGCTGCGTGGCACCGGCACCACCGAGCTGGCTATCAAGGAGCTGGACCTCAGTGCGCGGGACGCCTACGGCGAAACCGTGAAAATGCTGCGCGACACGCTCCAGAACAGTGGCGTGAAGGTCTACAACGGCGCGCCCTACAAGCTGGTGCTGACCAATGAACAGCAAAGTCAGCGCAGCCTGAGCTACGCCGGCGCCGGGCGTTCGGCCGAATACGAGCTGACCAACGTGCTGAGCTATGAAATCCGTGGCCAGAACAACCTGTCGTTGCTGGACGACAAGCTCCAGGTGCAGAAGGTCTACCTGCACGACGGCAACAACATCACCGGCTCCGACCAGGAATCGACCCAGGTGCGTGGCGAAATGCGTCGCGAGCTGGTACAGCGCATGATGCTGCGCCTGCAACGCCTGAGCCCGGCCCAGTTGGAGCAATTGCAACAGACCGCCGACGCCCGCGCCAAGGCCGAAGCCGACGCGCTGGAAGCGGCACGCAAGGCGGAGGCGGAAACACCGCAGCAGTCGCCTCTGGAAGTCCCGGCTGAATAAGCCGTGCGGGGTGCTCCGGCGCCCCGCCCATCTGCGCTCATGAGCTGCATTCCATGAAACTGGCCCCCGCCCAACTCGGCAAGCACCTGCAAGGCGCCCTCGCGCCGGTCTACATCATCAGTGGCGATGACCCATTGCTGTGCCAGGAAGCTGCCGACGCCATCCGCAGTGCCGCTCGCCAGCAAGGGTTCGATGAACGCCAGGTGTTCGCCGCCGACGCCAATTTCGATTGGGGCACGCTGCTGCTGGCCGGTGCGAGCATGTCCCTGTTCGCTGAAAAGCGCCTGCTGGAGCTGCGCCTGCCGTCCGGCAAGCCCGGTGACAAGGGCGCCGCCGCGCTGATCGAGTATTGCTCGCGGCCTGCCGAGGACACGGTCCTGCTCATCAACCTGCCGAAACTCGATGGCAGTGCGCAGAAGACCAAATGGGGCAAGGCCCTGGTGGAGGGTCAGCAAACCCAGTTCGTGCAGATCTGGCCGGTGGATGTCAGCCAACTGCCGAGCTGGATCCGCCAGCGCCTGTCCCAGGCCGGCCTCTCGGCCAGCCAGGACGCGGTGGAGCTGATTGCCGCCCGCGTCGAAGGCAACCTGCTGGCCGCGGCCCAGGAAATCGAAAAACTCAAGCTGATGGCCGAAGGCGGGCAAATCACCGTGGAAACGGTGCAGGCCGCCGTGGCCGACAGCGCTCGCTTCGATGTCTTCGGGCTGACCGATGCGATCCTCAACGGCGAAGCTGCCCACGCCCTGCGCATGCTTGAAGGCTTGCGAGGCGAAGGCGTCGAGCCACCGGTGATCCTCTGGGCGCTGTCCCGGGAATTGCGCCTGCTGGCCAATCTGTCGTTGCAGTACAGCCAGGGTGTACCGCTGGACAAGGCCTTCAGCCAGGCCCGCCCGCCCGTATGGGACAAGCGCAAGCCGCTGATGAGCAAGGCCCTGCAACGTTACTCGGCGCCGCGCTGGGCACAACTGTTGCTCGAAGCACAGCGCATCGACGCGCAGATCAAGGGCCAGGCCGCTGGCTCGCCGTGGATGAGCCTGAGTCGGTTGTCGCTGTTGATGGCCGGGCAGCGACTGGCGCTTCCAGCGGAATAAACACCGCCTTGCCAGATGCTTTTGTGGCGAGGGAGCTTGCTCCCGCTGGATCGCGAAGCGATCCCAAAAAAGCGATGAGCGCTACGCACTCAAGCGGGAGCAAGCTCCCTCGCCACACAAGCGCGCTGGTCGCAAACCCTGTACACATTCCGCCGGCCTGCCAGGACTGGACAGCCCCCCAACTCTGGCCCATGATTCGCCCCGCACAACCCACCCCCATGAGAGATCCAACCATGAGCAAAAAGCCATCCCGGCATGGCCCCAACAAGGCCAAGTCCATCGTCGCCCAGCCCCTGTTCCGCAGTCGCCAGGAACGACCCGCCAAGGGCAAAGGCAGCTACCGCCGCGAAGCCTTCCAGTCTGACAACTGGGAGGCTTCTTGCTTTCTGGCCGCTTGAAACACCTGGACAAGCCCTACAGCCCTTTCGCATGTTAAGGTCAGCACCTGATTTGTATTTCTGGACCCGTGCATGCCCTTTTGTCTTTCCCGTCGCTTGCCCCTGCGCCAGCTGATTGCCGCCACCAGCATCGCCCTGCTGGTCGCCTGCGCTGAAAAACCCACCGCCGCCGACGCCCAACCGCTCCAGACCGTCCCCGCCGTGACCGCCCCGGCCGTGGTGCCGCCTGTCGTGCCCACTGGTGAAAACCTGGACATCGTCCCCACCCAGACCTTCGCTGAATGGCAGGCCGGGTTTCGCAAGGACGCCTTGGCCGCCGGGATCCGTCCCGATCTGTTCGATCGCGCGTTCATCGGCGTCAGCCCCGACATGAGCGTGATCAAGGCCGATCGCAGCCAGCCGGAATTCACCCGCCCCGTGTGGGAATACCTCGATGGCGCCCTGTCGCCGCTGCGGGTCAACAAAGGCAAGGCGCTGATCCAGCAGAACGCCCAAGTGCTGCAGAGCATCGAGCAACGCTACGGCGTCGATCGCGACGCGCTGGTGGCGGTGTGGGGCATGGAAAGCAACTTTGGCCAGTTCCAGGGCACCAAGTCCGTGATCAATTCCCTGGCGACCCTGGCCTACGAAGGCCGACGCCCGGGTTTTGCCCATGCGCAATTGATCGCCGCCCTGCAAATCCTGCAACAGGGCGATATCGCACCGGAAAAAATGCTCGGCTCCTGGGCCGGCGCCATGGGCCAGACCCAGTTCATTCCCACCACGTACAACACTCACGCGGTGGATTTCGACGGCGATGGCCGCCGGGACATCTGGGGCAGCTCCACCGACGCCCTGGCCTCCACCGCCCACTACCTGCAAAGCTCCGGCTGGCAACGCGGCCAGCCGTGGGGGTACGAGGTAGAGTTGGAAAAGGGTTTCGACTACGCCCTGGCCGACGGCACGACCCGCAAACCCTTCTCAGAATGGATACGCCTGGGGGTTTCCACCTACGACGGCATGCCGATCCCCCCGGCTGAACGGCAACTCTCCGCGGCCCTGTTGCTGCCCGCCGGCCATCGCGGCCCGGCGTTCCTGGTGTTCGACAACTTCCGCGCCATCCTCAAGTACAACAACTCTTCGTCATACGCACTGGCGGTGGGTTTATTGTCGGGGCGCTTCAGCGGTACCGGGCTGGTGTATGGCCAGTGGCCCAAGGATGACCTGCCGCTGAGCCGCAGCGAGCGCATCGAACTGCAGACCTTGCTGAGCACGCATCAATACGACGCCGGCACCCCCGACGGCATCATCGGCGCCAACACCCGCAAGGCAATCCGCAGCGCCCAGCAGTCACTCGGCTGGCCGGCGGATGGGTATCCGACGCATAAGCTGCTGGAGGCGTTGCGTAGCCGTTGAAGGTTGTCTTAATGGCCACTGCCGCTTTCGCGGGCAAGCCCGCTCCCACAGGTTGATCGTGTTTCCATGAAGGGACGCGGTCCCTGTGGGACCGGGCTTGCTCGCGAAGACTGAGTCGCAGACGACACAGGATTAGCGTGTAACCACCACATCCTGCTCCAGCACCAGCCGCTTCTCCCCCGCATCCAGCCTGACCAACGCCCCCATCGGCAAGGTCAGGTTCGGATCACAATGCCCACTGCGCCAACCGGACAGCACCGGAATGCGCAACGGCTCGAAGGTCTGCTTGAGCAGGCGATTCAACGCTTCGACCTCCACCCCCGCCACATCCCCCACCAGCACGCCGCGCAGCTTGGCCAACGTGCCAGCCAGGCGCAACTGGGTCAGCAGCCGGTCAATGCGATACAGCGGCTCGTTGACGTCCTCAATGAGCAGGATCACACCGTCTGCGTCGATCTGGTAAGGCGTGCCCATGGTCGCGGCAATGATCGAAAGGTTGCCCCCCAGCAAACGCCCATGGGCGATGCCGGGCTGGACAGTGGTCAATGGATAGGCCTCGGGATGACTCAGCACACTGCCGGCCTTCAACTGCCCATGCAACAGGCTGAAAAACGAGGTGACAGTCGGGGGTTGTTTGTCGCCCAAGAGATCGGCATTGAGCAACGGCCCGTGAAAGGTGACGAATCCGGCATAACGGTTGATGGCCAGGTGCAGCGCGGTGATGTCGCTGTAGCCGACGAAAGGCTTGGGGTTGCGCCGCAACAGGTCGTAATCGATGCGATCGAGCAAGCGTGGGGTGCCGTAGCCGCCGCGCAGGCAGATGATGGCACTGACCTCAGGGTCGGCGAAGGCTGCATGTAGATCGTTGAGCCGTACCTCGTCGCTGCCGGCCAGGTAGTTTTGCTTTTCGTAGACGCCTGGGAATATTCGCAGTTCGTGCCCCCTTGAGCGCATCCATTGGATGGCTTTTTCCGTGTCCAGGGGGGCGGGGCCGGCGGGGGCGATCAGGGCGATCAGGCCTTTGGGGGGGAGGGCTGGGACGGGGTGATGAGGGGTTAGGGTGTCCATGGGCTTCCGGTTTGTCGGCTTGCTTAGTGTGTATATCCGTTTTTTTTGTAACGGCCACTTAGGGTTCCGCCCTTACGGCGGGTTACTTTTTTCAAACGCCAAAAAAGTAACCAAAAACGCTGTGCCCCACCACTCGGCACCTCGCCTAGGCGAGGTGTTCCCTCACTCCGGCATTGCGCCGTGGGCCCGCCGCGAAGGGCCCTCCATGGCCCAGCGCGGCTAACCCGGCATCCGTGCCGGGTTGCCCACTGCGCAATGCCTGCGTTCGGCCATCGTGGTTGATGGGGCGTTCAGATCAAAGTCAAAAGCAAAGCAAAGCAAAGCAAAGCAAAGCAAAGCGAGGGCACGCTCAGCATGTGTGTAGCTGATCCACCGCCATCGCGAGCAAGCTTTGCTCCACGGCCCAGACCCACAGCGTTGTAAGGATGCAGAACCGCCCAAAACAGACCAGCCACCAGACTGCTTCGCTTTTGACTTTGATCTTGATCTTGATCTTGCGCCCCATTAACCACGATGGCTGAACGAAGGTATTGCGCAGTGGGCACCTCGGCATGGATGCCGAGGTAGCCGCGCTGGGCCATGGATGGCCCTTCGCGGCGGGCCCGCGGAGCAATGCCTTCGTTCAGGCATGCCGAGCCTAGGCGAGGCACCGAGTGGTGGGGCGAAGCGTTTTTGGTTACTTTTTTGGCGTTTGAAAAAAGTAACCCGCCGTAAGGGCGGAACCCTAGGTAGCCGTTACACAAAAAACGGATATACCCACCATCCCAAAAACCAACGCTAAAAAATCAGGAGCCGAGCAACTCAGCCTTGACCAGTTTCGCCTGCTCATCCGCATGATACGAAGACCGTACCAACGGCCCCGAAGCCACATTCTTGAACCCCATCTTGTACCCCTCCTCGGCAAACCAGGCAAAGGTATCCGGATGCACAAAACGCTGCACCGGCAGGTGACTACGCGAAGGCTGCAGATACTGCCCCAGGGTCAGCATGTCGATGTCATGCTCACGCATGCGCTTCATGACCTCGATGACCTCATCATCGGTCTCCCCCAGGCCCAGCATCAGCCCGGACTTGGTCGGAATGTGCGGCATCATCTGCTTGAAGCGTTGCAACAGGGTCAGCGACCACTGGTAGTCCGAGCCCGGACGCGCAGCCTTGTACAGGCGCGGTACGGTTTCCAGGTTGTGGTTGAACACATCCGGCGGCTCGGCGGCGGTGATTTGCAGGGCGATGTCCATGCGGCCACGGTAGTCGGGCACCAGGGTTTCGAGTTGCACGTTCGGCGACAGCTTGCGGATCTCGCGGATGCAGTCGGCGAAATGTTGGGCGCCACCGTCACGCAGGTCGTCGCGGTCCACCGACGTGATGACCACGTACTTGAGCTTCAGGTCGGCAATGGCCACGGCCAGGTTTTCCGGCTCGCTCGCGTCCAGTGGCTTCGGCCGGCCATGGCCGACGTCGCAGAACGGGCAGCGACGGGTGCAGATGTCACCCATGATCATGAACGTGGCGGTGCCACCGGAGAAGCACTCGCCCAGGTTCGGGCAGGACGCCTCTTCACAGACACTGTGCAGCTTGTGCTTGCGCAGCAGCGCCTTGATACGGTCGACCTCCGGGGAAACCGGGATGCGCACGCGAATCCAGTCGGGTTTCTTCGGCAGTTCGGTGGTGGGGATAATCTTGACCGGGATGCGTGCAACCTTCTCGGCGCCGCGCAGCTTGACGCCGGCCTCGACCTTGGCACGCGGGGCCGGACGCTCGGTAACATCCTGCGTCGGGATTATGGTTTGCACTGCATCAGTAGTCATATCAGTCGATTCCGCCCGTGAGGGTCGTCTGCTCAGCGTAGTCGAGGTGTTTGACGAGCTGCGCGCGCAGCCGGGCACTTACCTCGGCAAATTCAATCGATCCTGCGTGATCGCGCAACTGGGTCATCGCCAGCCCCGCATAGCCACAGGGATTAATCCGTCGAAACGGTTCAAGGTCCATGTCCACGTTCAAGGCCAGGCCATGAAACGAGCAACCGTGGCGAATCCGCAGCCCCAGGGAGGCGATCTTGGCCCCGTCGACGTAGACCCCCGGCGCATCCGGCTTGGCCGCGGCCGTCACACCGTAGCTGGCCAGCAGCTCGATCAGGCAGGTTTCCATGCGGGTGACCAGCTCGCGCACGCCGAACCCCAGCTTGCGCACATCCAGCAACAGGTAGGCGACCAGTTGGCCGGGACCATGGTAGGTCACCTGGCCGCCGCGGTCGACCTTCACCACCGGGATATCCCCCGGCAGCAACAGATGCTCGGCCTTGCCGGCCTGGCCTTGGGTGAACACCGGCGGATGCTCCACCAGCCAGACTTCATCGTCGGCGGTGTTGCCCCGTTCGTTGGTAAAGCGTTGCATCGCGTGCCAGACCGGCTCATAGGCCATCTGGCCCAGTTCGCGAAAACCCAGCGTGCCCGGCATCACAACACCATGTGTACGAAACCGGTCGCCCGCAGTTCGCTGTTGATGTCGTAGAGCTGTTCCTGGCCGGTGGCCAGGATGTGCAACTGGATCGTCGTGTACTTGCCGTTGGTGCTCTGGCGCTCGGCCAGGGTCTTGAGGTCAACGGTCGCATGTTTCTCAAGGATCGCGATGATCTTGTCCTTGAAGCCCACGCCGGTGTCGCCGATCACCTTGATCGGGTAATCCGCGCAGGGGAATTCGATTTTTGGAGCCTTTACTTCTGGGTCTGTCATGGCGTAACGGCCTCGTAAGCCCGGGTAACGAACATGGCCCCGCACCGGATCGGAACGGGGCCATGCAGGTCAACAGCTGGAATCAGTTGAACAAGCCGTAGAAGAATAGACGGATGCTATCCCACATGCGGCGGAAGATACCACCTTCCTCGACCGCGTCCAGCGCGATCAAGTCGGCGCTGTGCACCACCTTGTCGTCCAGTTTGACTTCGACTTTACCGATCACGTCGCCCTTGGCGATAGGGGCGGTCAGTTGCGGGTTCATGGTCATGCTGGCAGCGAGCTTCTTGAGCTGGCCTTTAGGCAGAGTCATGGTCAGGTCCTGGGCCAGACCGGCCTTCACCTGGCTGCTGGTGCCTTTCCAGACCTGGGCCTGGGCCAGCTCGGTGCCCTTCTGGTAGAAGGTCTGGGTTTCGAAGAAGCGGAAACCGTAGGTCAGAAGCTTCTGGGTCTCGGCGGCACGGGCCACTTCGCTGTTGGTGCCGAAGACGACGGCGATCAGGCGCATGCCGTCACGCACGGCCGAAGACACCATGCAATAGCCAGCCTCTTCGGTGTGACCGGTCTTCAGGCCATCGACGGTCTTGTCGCGCCACAGCAGCAGGTTGCGGTTAGGCTGCTTGATGCCGTTCCAGAAGAACTCCTTCTGGGAGTAGATGGCGTAGTGCGCCGGGTCTTCGTGGATGATCGCCCGTGCCAGGATGGCCATGTCGTGAGCCGACGAGTAGTGCTCGGGGTTCGGCAGGCCGGTCGGGTTCATGAAGTGGCTGTTGGTCATGCCCAGGTCGGCCACGGTCTTGTTCATCATGTCGGCGAACGCGTCTTCGCTGCCGGCGATGTGCTCGGCCAGGGCGACGCTGGCGTCGTTGCCGGACTGGATGATGATCCCGTGCAGCAGGTCGCTGACGGTCACTTGCGAGCCCACCTTGATGAACATCCGCGAACCGCCGGTACGCCAGGCGTTCTCGCTGACGGTCACCGGATCGTTTTCACCGATCTGGCCGCGACGGATTTCCAGGGTGGCGATGTAGGCGGTCATCAGCTTGGTCAGGCTGGCCGGTGGCAGGCGCTGGTCACCATTGTTCTCCACCAGCACGTTGCCGCTGCTGGCATCCATGAGCACATAGGACTTGGCGGCCAATTGTGGCGGCGATGGCATCATCTCGACCGCGAACGCGGCAGGTGAAAGCAGCAGCGGGACTAGCAGGCAAAGGCGTTTGGCAAAGGTGGTGATGTTCATCCGTCTCTCGAAATCGCTAATGGAAACTGCCCGGAGGCAATACTTAACAGGCAACCTTCCTGGCTATGCCGATCAATCAAAAACAAGGCCTGCTCCGTATCCCGTGGCGAGGGAGCTTGCTTCCGCTGGAGTGCGAAGCGCTCCCAAAAAGGAAGGGCCGCTCCGCAGCCCAGCGGGAGCAAGCTCCCTCGCCACAGGGGTTGTGCCGGACTTAACTGATTGGCAGTGACCTCTTGGCTGCCGCGTATTGTAGTTGCTCACTCACATCCCTTGCCGGGCTTTTTGTTATGCGTGGAGCCAACAACCTGACCCGCTCGAACCGCAAGCGGGCCATCAATCAATCACTCGGCGGTGACCAGGCTCGGCGAACCGAGATTGGCCAGGCGCACGCTGTTCTGCACCTGCTGGACCTCACCCGGAGAACCGATCGGCCCCAGGCGCACCCGATGCAGGGTCTGCTGGTTGCGCACGATCGAGCTGATGAACACCGGGGCGCTCACCATCGAGCTGAGCTTGGACCGGAGCAGTTCGGCAGCGTCCGGGTTGGCGAACGCGCCCACCTGCAGATACTGGCCAGACGCTGTTGCAGAAGCGTTTTTTTTTGCTTCCAACTGCACCGGCACTACGGCCGCCGCGTGCTGCTGCGGCGGTGGCGTCCATTGTTCGACCGTGCCGGTGGAAGCGGTTACGGTCGGCGCGGCATTTTGCGCCACTTTTGGCTCGTTGAGCATCAAAGGCGCCGGACGGCCACGTTGGGCCCACCATTCCTGCGGGTCGATGCCCTCGACCTTGACCCGCGCGGTGCCGATTTCAGCGTAACCGAGCTTTTTCGCCGCCGCGTACGACAGGTCGATGATACGGTCGGAATAGAACGGCCCACGGTCATTGACCCGCAGGATCACGCTCTTGTTGTTGTCCAGGTTGGTCACCCGCACGTAGCTGGGCAGCGGCAGCGTCTTGTGGGCCGCGCTCATGCCGTACAGGTCATACACCTCGCCATTGGCAGTGTTCTGGCCGTGGAACTTGGTGCCATACCAGGATGCCGTGCCCGAGGCGACGTAGCGCTTGGAGTCGGCCATCGGGAAATAGGTCTTGCCCAGCACGGTGTAGGGGTTGGCCTTGTAGGGTCCGGTGTGCAGGGTCGGGGTGGCGTCGGGGATGCGCGAGACATCGACGTCCCACCATGGCGCACCGTCCTTGTGGGCACGGTTGATGTCCAGCCCCGGCGCCGAGCGCACGGCGGTGGAGTTTTTCTGCGCCGGCGCGCGGCTGGTCGAACAGCTGACGACCAGCAGCGACAGCGCAGCCAACACCACGAGCTTGAGGGGCTTGGCTTTCAGGGGTTGATAGGTAGGCAATGCCCGCATTATTTGACGCCCCGTGCTTTGACCAGCTCTTCAGACAGCTGATATACGGCCATGGCGTACATCACACTGCGGTTATAACGCGTAATCGCGTAGAAATTCTTCAGGCCCATCCAGTACTCGGGGCCCTGCTCGCCTTCCAGGCGCATCGCGGTGACCGGCATGTCGTCACGCAGCGCATCATGACTCGACCAGCCCAACGCCCGCAACTCCCCGACGGTTTTCGTCGGCTCGATGCCTTCGGTCAGGCCTTCGTCCACCTGGTCGCCACGCACGTCGGCGCGACTGACCACCGGCTGGCCGGCTTCCCAGCCGTGACGCTTGAAATAGCTGGCAACACTGCCGATGGCATCGGTGGGGTTGGTCCAGATATTGATGTGGCCGTCGCCGTCGAAGTCCACCGCGTAGGCGCGGAAGCTGCTGGGCATGAATTGCGGCAGGCCCATCGCCCCGGCGTAGGAACCCTTGAGGGTCAACGGGTCGACCTGTTCCTCGCGGGCCAGCAGCAGGAACTCACGCAGCTCCTTGCGGAAGAACTCGGCGCGCGGCGGGTAATCGAAGCCCAGGGTCGACAGCGCGTCGATCACCCGGAAATTGCCGGTATTGCGGCCAAAAAAGGTCTCGACACCAATGATGGAGACGATGATCTGGGCCGGCACGCCGTATTCCTGCTCGGCACGGGCCAGCGCGGCTTCGTGCTGGCGCCAGAAGTCCACGCCCCGGGCGATACGGGCCTCGGTGATGAACATCGGCCGGTATTCGCTCCATTGCTTGACCCGCTCGGCAGGCCGGGAAATGGCATCCAGGATCGACTGCTTGCGTTCGGCCTCGCGGAACACGCCCATCAGCTGTTCCCCGGCGAAACCGTAGTCGCGGGTCATCTCGCCGACGAATTCAGCCACTTGGGGCGAGCCTTCGTACTCGCCCGCCAGGACCTGCGGCGTACCACCGAGAAAGCCCACCAGGCCGATCCACGGCGCATATCGCGTCGACCAGCCACGCATTGCTTGCATTGAACTCTTCACCTTATTCAAACCTGTGCGATCCACTTGCGATGGGTATGGATCGACATCAAAACCCCAAACGCTGACAGTAGTGTCACCAGCGAAGTTCCTCCGTAGCTAATGAAGGGCAACGGCACCCCCACCACCGGCAACAGGCCACTGACCATACCGATGTTGACGAAAACATACACAAAAAACGTCATGGTCAGGCTGCCCGCCAACAACTTGCCAAACAGCGTCTGGGCCTGGGCGGTGATCACCAGCCCTCGGCCGATCAGCAGCAGGTAGATCAGCAACAGCACGCAAATGCCCACCAGGCCGAACTCCTCGCCCATCACCGCGATGATGAAGTCGGTGTGGCTTTCCGGCAAAAAGTCCAGGTGCGACTGGGTGCCCATCAGCCATCCCTTGCCGAATACCCCGCCGGAACCGATGGCGGCCTTGGACTGGATGATGTTCCAGCCGGTGCCCAACGGGTCGCTCTCGGGGTCGAGGAACGTCAGGACGCGTTGCTTCTGGTAGTCGTGCATGACGAAGTACCACATTGCCACCGACACCGGCACCGCCGCGGCGACCACGCTGAGGATCCAGCGCCAGCGCAAGCCCCCCATGAACAGCACGAAGGCGCCGCCGGCCAGGATCAGCAGCGAGGTGCCGAGGTCTGGCTGGCGCACGATCAGGATGAACGGGATCCCGATCAGCAACAGGCTGATGCACACGTGCTTGAGCTGGGGCGGCAAGGTGCGCTTGGACAAGTACCAGGCGATGGTCGCCGGCATGATGATCTTCAGGAATTCCGAGGGCTGGAAGCGAATTACCCCGGGGATGTTGATCCAGCGGGTGGCGCCCATGGCGTTGTGGCCCATCACGTCCACCACCACCAGCAGGCTGACACCGATCACATAGGCCAACGGCACCCAGCGTGCCATGAAACGCGGCTCCAACTGGGCAATGACGATCATCGACACCAGGCCGATGCCGAACGAGGAGGCCTGCTTGGCCAGCAGGTCCCAGCTCTTGCCGCTGGCCGAATACAGCACGAACAGGCTGCCGGCGGCCAGGGTCAGCAGCAGGATCAGCAGAGGGCCATCGATGTGCATGCGCTGCAACAGGGTGGCACGACGGCGCATCACGTCTTCGCTGGAGAGGATGCGGTCGAAATTATTCTTCACGGGCCGTAGCCTCCGCGGTGATGGGGCTTGCGTACTCGGGCTTGAGCTGGCCGTGCTCGTCCAGCAACCAGGCGTCCATCACCTGGCGCACCACGGGCGCGGCGACACCGGAGCCCGACTCACCGTTCTCGACCATCACCGCCACGACGATTTTCGGATTGTCGGCCGGGGCAAAGCCGACGAACAGGGCGTGGTCGCGGTGGCGCTCCTGGACCTTGGAGCGGTCGTACTTCTCACCCTGCTTGATCGCGACCACCTGGGCCGTACCACTCTTGCCGGCGATGCGGTACGGCGAACCGATGGCCGCCTTGCGGGCCGTACCGCGAGCCCCGTGCATCACCTGCTGCATGCCGTTGTTGACCTTCTGCCAGTCCGACGGGTTGTGCAGGATGATGTCCGGCATCGGGTTCGGGTCCACCGGCTTCTGGCCTTCGATGGTCTTGGCCAGGTGCGGGCGATACCACTTGCCCTTGCTCGCCACCAGCGCTGTGGCCTGGGCCAGTTGCAAAGGCGTGGCCTGCATGTAGCCCTGGCCGATCCCCAGGATCAGGGTTTCGCCGGGGAACCAGGCCTGGCGCCGGGTGGCGCGCTTCCACTCCCGGGACGGCATCAGGCCGGGGGATTCTTCGAACATGTCCAGGGAGACCTTCTGGCCGATGCCGAACTTGTTCATGTAGGACGACAGCCGATCGATCCCCAGCTTGTGGGCCAGGTCATAGAAGTAGGTGTCGTTGGACCGCATGATCGCCGTTTCCAGGTCCACGTAACCGTCGCCGGTGCGGTTCCAGTTGCGGTACTTGTGGTCGTAATTGGGCAGCATGTAGTAGCCCGGGTCGTAGACGCGGCTCGACGCCGTCACCACGCCGGAATCCAGCCCGGCAATCGCCACGGCCGGCTTGATGGTCGAGCCCGGCGGATAGAGGCCGCGCAGCACCCGGTTGAACAGCGGCCGGTCGATGGAGTCACGCAGCTCGGCGTAGGCCTTGAAGCTGATGCCGGTCACGAACAGGTTCGGGTCGAAACTCGGCTGGCTGACCATCGCCAGGACCTCGCCGGTATTCGGATCCAGCGCCACCACGGCGCCCCGGCGCCCGCCCAGCGCCGCTTCGGCGGCCTCCTGCAGCTTGATGTCCAGGCTCAGGACGATGTCCTTGCCGGGGATCGGGTCGGTGCGCTTGAGCACCCGCAGTACCCGGCCACGGGCATTGGTCTCGACTTCTTCGTAACCCACCTGGCCGTGCAGCTCGGGCTCGTAGAAGCGTTCGATACCGGTCTTGCCGATGTGGTGGGTGCCGCTGTAGTTGACCGGGTCGAGGGTCTTGAGCTCTTTCTCGTTGATCCGCCCCATGTAGCCGACCGAGTGGGCAAAGTGCGGCCCCTGGGGATAATGCCGCACCAGTTGCGCCACTACCTCGACGCCGGGCAGGCGGAACTGGTTCACGGCGATCAGGGCGATCTGCTCCTCGGTCAGCTCGAACAGGATCGGCACCGGCTCGAACGGCCGGCGCCCCTGGCGCATGCGCTTCTCGAAGATCGCCCGGTCCTCGGGGGTCAGTTGCAGCACTTCGACGATCACGTCGAGCACCTGCTGCCAGTCGCCGGAACGCTCGCGGGTCATGCTCAGGCTGAAGCTGGGCCGGTTGTCCGCCACCACCACGCCATTGCGGTCGAAGATCAGCCCACGGGTCGGCGGAATCGGCTGCACGTGCACCCGGTTGTTTTCCGACAGGGTCGAGTGGTACTCGTACTGGATCACCTGGAGGAAGTACAACCGCGCGATCAGCACCCCGATCAGCGTCACCACCGTGATGGCGCCGAACACGACGCGGCCCCGTACCAGGCGGGCGTCTTTTTCGTGGTCCTTGATGCGGATCGGCTGAGGCATGGGGCAGGATTACTTGTGGTAAGGGTGTCCGGACAGGACTGTCCAGGCACGGTACAACTGTTCGCCGATCAGGATCCGCACCAGCGGATGCGGCAACGTCAACGGCGACAACGACCAGCGTTGGTCGGCCCGGGCACAGACTTCCGGCGCCAGCCCTTCGGGGCCGCCGACCATGAAATTGACCGTGCGCGAATCCAGCCGCCAGCGATCGAGCTCCACCGCCAGTTGCTCGGTGCTCCAGGGCTTGCCATGGACTTCGAGGGTGACGATCCGCTCGTTCGGCCCGACCTTGGCCAGCATGGCTTCGCCTTCCTGGCGGATGAAGCGCGCCACGTCGGCGTTCTTGCCACGGGTATTGAGCGGAATTTCCACCAGTTCCAGCGCCAGTTCGGACGGAAGACGCTTGGCATACTCATGCCAGCCTTCTTCCACCCACTTGGGCATGCGGGAACCGACGGCGATCAGGCGCAGTCGCACAGCGAACCCTTACTGCTGGTCTTTGTTGAGCTTGGTGAAATGCTCATGGGTGTTTTCCGGGCTGTGGTGACGGGCATCCGCCGCACGGCTCTGCTCGGCACCGGCCCACAGGCGCTCCAGGTCATAGAACTGGCGGGCCGAGGCGGTCATCATGTGCACGATGACGTCATCCATGTCCAGCAGGACCCAGTCGCTGTCGCCCTTGCCTTCTTCACCCAGCGGCTTGACGCCCTGGGCCTTGACCGCTTCGCGGACCTTGTCCAGCATCGCGCCGATCTGGCGGTTGGAGGTACCGGTGGCGATGATCATGAAGTCGGTAATGCTCTGCTTGTCACGAACGTCGATCACCTGGATGTCCTGGGCCTTGACGTCTTCCAGGGCGGCAACGGACACCTTGACCAGTTCTTCGCCGGCCAATGCGGCGCCCACGTGGGCCTCTACCGGCAGCGGGGCGCTCTTGAACGTGCCCTTGCGCTTAACTTTGCTTACGTCTTTGTCAGTCATATAAAACTCGTTTTGCTCATGTGTTCGGGCGCTTCGCTACACGCATTCACGTGCCTTGAAGCGCGCCTCTTTCAGTTCGACGCACGGTACAGCCCGTGCGCATCGATGTAGGCCAGGACCGCGTCGGGCACCAGGAAACGTACCGACTTACCGCTGGCCAGCAGTTGACGGATCTGGGTGGCGGATACCGCGAGCGGCGTCTGCCAGACGAATGCAATCTGTCCGCTCGGCCCTTTCAGGGCCAGCGGGTCGCTCACCGAGCGAGCCGCCAGCAGGTTGCGCAAGGCATCCGGCGGCTCGCTGTCGGCATCCGGGCGTTGCAGCACCAGGATGTGGCAATGCTGGAGCAACTCTCCCCAACGGTGCCAAGTGGGCAGGCCGCAAAATGCGTCCCAGCCCAGAAGCAGAAAAACCTGGGCATCGGCGGCCAGTTCGGCGCGCATCAGCTCCAGGGTGTCAATGGAGTAGGACGGTTTGTCCCGCAGCAATTCGCGGGCGTCCACGACCAACGGCGCCACACCGGCCACCGCGCACTCGACCATCGCCAGACGGTCCTGCGCCGAAACCCTCGGCATCTCCCGATGAGGCGGCCTGGCGCTGGGCGTCAGGCGTAGCTCATCGAGGCCCAGGGCATCGGCCACTTCCAGCGCACCGCGCAAATGGCCGATGTGCACCGGGTCGAACGTGCCACCCAGGATGCCGATGCGCTTTGGCGAGGTGGTCGCCGTCACAGCGGTCTTAGTCATAGGGGCCAGTGGGTCAAGGTCGCCCAAGTCAGGCCGGCTCCTGCCCGCGCAACTGGCCGTCGCCCACCACGATGTACTTCTCGCAGGTCAGGCCTTCGAGCCCCACCGGGCCGCGGGCGTGCAGCTTATCAGTAGAAATGCCGATCTCGGCACCCAATCCGTATTCGAAACCGTCGGCGAAGCAGGTCGGGGTGTTGATCATCACCGAGGCCGAGTCCACCTCGGCCACGAAGCGCCGGGTTTCGCCCTGGTGCTCGCTGACGATGGCGTCGGTGTGATGGGAACCGTGGCGATTGATGTGCTCGATGGCCTGGTCCAGCCCGTCGACCACGCGGATCGACAGGATCGGCGCCAGGTATTCGGTGTCCCAGTCTTGTTCGGTGGCGGCCACCGCCTCGATGATCGACCGGGTGCGCTCGCACCCACGCAGCTCGACGCCTTTTTCGCGGAACTGGGCCGCCATCGCCGGCAGGAAGGCCTGGGCCACGGCCTGGTCCACCAGCAGGGTTTCCATCGCGCCGCAGATGCCATAACGGTAGGTCTTGGCATTGAAGGCAATGCGCTGGGCCTTCGGCAACTCGGCGTGGGCACTGACGTAGACGTGGCAGATGCCATCCAGGTGCTTGATCACCGGCACGCGGGCATCACGGCTGATCCGCTCGATCAGGCCCTTGCCACCGCGCGGGACGATGACGTCGACGAACTCCGGCATGCTGATCAGCGCGCCGACGGCGGCGCGGTCGGTGGTTTCCACCACCTGCACGACGGCCGCCGGCAGATCGGCCTCGGCCAGGCCGCGCTGGATGCAGGCGGCGATGGCGCGATTGGAATGGATCGCCTCGGAACCGCCACGCAGGATGGTCGCGTTACCCGACTTCAGGCACAGGCTGGCCGCATCGATGGTCACGTTGGGCCGCGACTCGTAGATGATCCCGACCACACCCAGCGGCACGCGCATCTTGCCCACCTGGATGCCCGACGGCCGGTAGCTCATGTCGCGGATCGCGCCGACCGGGTCCGGCAATGCCGCGACCTGACGCAAGCCGACGATCATGCCGTCGATGCGGGCCGGGGTCAGCGCCAGGCGTTCGAGCATGGCCGGCTCGAGGCCATTGGCCTGGCCGGCGGCCAGGTCGAGCTCGTTGGCGGCGGACAACTCGGCGCGAGCGGCGTCCAGCGCATTGGCGGCGGCTTGCAGGGCGCGGTTCTTCTGCGCGGTGCTGGCACGGCCGATGATGCGCGACGCGTCGCGAGCGGCGCGACCCAGGCGGGTCATGTAGTCAAGAACGGACTCAGTCATGGTCTGTGTGGTCTTGGCGGTGAGGAAAGCGGCAGATTATAGCTGTCGTAACCCTCGACTAACAGCATGGACTCACAGCGGTGACCGGCGGAGGATCAAAAAGGCGCCGACAGCCCGGTTCACGTGCGTGTTCAGTGGTGATTAAGCTTCGCATTGCTATCATCGCCCTTCCTTTGGCCTCACTGCGTCTATCGCCATGACCGATCCAACCCCTTCGCCCCAGCCCAAGGCCCTGCCCCACGGCTTTTTCGATCGCGACGCCCAAATGCTTGCCCAGGACCTGTTGGGCAAGGTCATCCGCCACAAGGTCGGGGACCTGTGGCTCAGCGCGCGGATCATCGAGACCGAAGCGTATTACTTCGCCGAAAAAGGCAGCCACGCCTCACTCGGCTACACGGAAAAACGTAAGGCTTTGTTTCTGGATGGCGGCCACATCTATATGTACTACGCCCGGGGAGGCGATTCGTTGAACTTCAGCGCCCAGGGCCCAGGCAATGCCGTGCTGATCAAGTCGGCCTATCCGTGGGTCGATGCCGTCTCCGGCCCGGCGAGCCTGGCGCAAATGCTGCTGAACAACCCCGACGCCCAGGGCCAGCCGCGCACGCCGCAGAAGCTCTGCGCCGGCCAGACTTTGCTGTGCAAGGCCTTGGGGCTCAAAGTGCCGGAATGGGACGCCAAACGCTTCGACCCCGAGCGCCTGCTGGTGGAAGATGTCGACGTGCCGACGGTCAATGTCATCCAGACCACCCGCCTGGGGATCCCGCAAGGGCGCGACGAGCACCTGCCCTACCGTTTCGTCGACGCGGCCTACGCCCCCTGGTGCACCCGGAACCCGCTGCGACGCGGACAGGTCGAAGGTCGCGATTATTTTTTGCTTTCATAAACACACCGCACAACCCTGTGGGAGCGAGCTTGCTCGCGATAGCGTCGAGTCAACTGAATGGATGTTGACTGACACACCGTAATCGCGAGCAAGCTCGCTCCCACAGTTGATCTTCAGTGACCGCAGGTTTTGTGTTCACAACAGAATCCCACAGGGGGTTCGGTGCATGCCGATCAATATTCAATGGAGTTGTTCTTATGAGCCAATGGCTCGATAGCATCACCGGCTGGCTGAGTGTCAATCCGCAATGGCTGGCGGTGGCGGTGTTCATCGTCGCCTGCGTGGAATGCCTGGCGATTGCCGGGTTGATCGTGCCGGGCACGGTGTTGTTGTTCGCGATCGCGGTGCTGGCCGGCAGCGGCGCGCTGTCGCTGGGCGAAACCTTGCTGCTGGGGTTGCTCGGCGGCTTGCTGGGGGACCTGGTGTCGTATTTCCTCGGCCGCCACTTCCACCAGAACATCCGGCGTCTGCCGGGGCTGCGGCATCACCCGGAATGGATGAACGCGGCCGAGAGCTACTTCCAGCGCTACGGCATCGCCAGCCTGCTGGTGGGGCGCTTCATCGGCCCACTCAGGCCTATGCTGCCGATGGTGGCCGGGATGTGCGACATGCCGTTCCCGCGCTTCGCCGCCGTCAGCCTGCTGGCCGCCTCCGGCTGGACCGTGGCGTACCTGCTGCCCGGCTGGGCCACCGGCGCGGCGTTCCGCCTGCCACTGCCCGAAGGTTTCTGGCCACAGGCCGGGGTGGTGGTCGGCAGCATCGCGGTGATGATCGGCCTGAGCGTCAACAGCAGCATGCGCCGTCACCGGCATGCCACCGCGCTGATTGCCGGCCTGGGCCTGGTGATCCTGATCGGCCTGTTCATCGGTTTTCGCTACCTCACAGCCTTCGACCAGGGGTTGATGACGCTGGTCCAGGAGCACCGCAGCCCGACGCTGGACGAAATCGCCGTGACCTTCACGCTGATCGGCGAATTCCACTTCATGCTGATCTTCAGCTCCCTGCTGACCGGCCTGCTGTTATTGGCGCGCCAATGGCGGCAGGCAATCTTCGCCGGCGGCACGATGCTGCTCACCTCCCTGGCCAATACCGGCAGCAAGCACTTCTTCGCCCGTGTGCGCCCAGAGATTCTCACCGACCCACTGACCAGCTACAGCATGCCCAGCGGCCATGCCTCCGGTGCGTTCGCGCTGTTCCTGGCGCTGGCCGTCCTGGCCGGTCGCGGCCAACCGCCCCGCCTGCGCCTGACCTGGCTGCTGCTGGGCTGCCTGCCGGCGCTGGCGATTGCCTTGTCGCGGGTGTATCTCGGTGCTCATTGGCCGAGCGACATCATCGCCGGCGCCATGCTCGCCGCCTGTGTCTGCGCCGCCGTCCTGTGGCTGAGCCAACGCCAGGCGCCGCTACCGGCCATGCCGCCGAAAATCTGGTGGCTGATCCTACCGGCGATGGTGGCCGCGTTCAGCTTCTTCAGCTTCCGGCACCTGCCCCATGGCCTGCTGCGGTATGCCTATTGAGCGGCAGACCAATGAACACTTGAGATCCCTGTGGGAGCGGGCTTGCTCGCTCCCACAGGGGATCAGTGTTATTCAGTGAAATATGAGTGGGGTCAGGCGAAGAGTTCGCCCTGCAACTCATCGAGCAAGGCCTGGATCGCATCCAGGCGCTGCTGTGGGTCATCGAGTTGCAGCAGGTCGATCTTGTCCAGTTCGTTGAACGGCAACAGATAGGCCAGCTGGTTGGCCAGCGATTGCTGGCCGGTCGCTTCGGTGCCCATGTTCAAGGCTTCGACCATCGGGTGCTCGGCCAGGGCCTTGAGCAACGCCACCAGGTCGGCGTCCTCGTCCTGCAGCGGTTGCTCCGGCTCGTCCTCCAGCCACTCGACATCGGCGACCGTCAACTGATCCGGCTGGACGCTGCTGCCATGCACGATAAAACGCCGCCCGCCCTTCACGCGGATGCCCAACAGGCCGTTGTCCTGCTGGGAAAAGTCGGTGATCAGCGCCTCGCAGCCCACCCGCGCATAACCTTCCGGGGCAATGCCCACTTCCTCGCCATCGAGGATGCACACCACCCCGAACCCTTCGCCTTTTTTCATGCAGCGGCCGATCATGTCGAGGTAGCGCGCCTCGAAAATCTGCAAATCGAGGATGCAACCGGGGAACAACACGGTGTTCAACGGGAAAAGCGGCAAGCTCATAACCAGTTCCTTAGACTGTCATCGACACCACCAACGGCAGCAACACCGCCGTGGCTACGCCCATCAGACTCATCGCCAGCGCCGCAAAAGCACCGGACTCTTCGCTTTCCTGCAAGGCCACGGACGTGCCCACCGCATGGGCCGCCAACCCCAACGCCATACCGCGGGCCTCCGGGCTGTGCACCTTCAATCCGTTGAGGATACTCGGGCCCAGAATTGCCCCAAGCACGCCCGTGATCAAGACGAACACCGCCGCCATGGCCGCCACGCCGCCAATCTGCTCGGCCACCAGCATGGCGATCGGCGAGGTCACGGACTTGGGCGCCATGGTCATCAGAATCATGTGCTCGGCGCCGAACACCCAGCCCAGCAGCACCGCAGAGCCGGTGGCGACCACCCCGGCTATCACCAGCGTAGTAAAAATCGGCCAGAACAATTGGCGGATCCGCCGCAGGTTCAAATACAACGGCACCGCCAGGGCGACCGTGGCCGGCCCCAGCAGGATACTGAGGATTTCAGTGCTCTTGCGGTATTCGGCGTAACCAATGCCGCAACCGACCAGCACGCCGATCAGCAACACCATCGACATCAGCACCGGCTGCAGGAATACCCAGCGGGTCTTTTCGAACGCCGCCAATACCAGTTGATAGGCGCCCAGGGTGATGCCGATGCCGAACAGCGGATGATGGATCACCGAGGTCCAGGCGCCTTGCCAGTCGAGGATCATTCGCTGTCCTCCGCCGCGGCGACGTGACGCCGTGCCAGGCGCTGCATCAACACCCCGGTCAGGGCCACGGACAGGATCAACGACAAGGTCAATGCGCCGACGATGGCCCAGAAATCGGCCGCGATTGCCCGCGCATAGACCATCACCCCCACCGCCGGCGGGACCAGCAACAACGGCAAGTAGCGCAACAGGCTGCCGGCGGCCAGGCTCAGCGGCTCACTGACTTCGCCGCGCATGATCAGGTAACCCAGCAACAGCAGCAGCCCCACGATGGGCCCGGGCAACACCGGCAGGAACAAATGATTGATCGCAGTGCCCAGCAATTGGAACAGCACCAGCCAGGTCAGGCCCCGTAGCAACATCCGCTCTCTCCCCTGCAACAGATCCAATGAACGCGCCAACTCTGTTCACGGCGTGACGGTGTGGCGAGGGAGCTTGCTCCCGCTGGGCTGCGCAGCGGCCCCATTGTATGAGCGCTGCGCACTCAAGCGGGAGCAAGCTCCCTCGCCACGGAATCGAACGCGCACGTCAAGTGAACGGAATCGCAAAGAATGCGCCCGCATTATAAGCATGCCCGCGCTATGGGTCGGCATTCGTAAAAAGCATGGTCGGTGACCTTACGTGCGCGCCATGTTGATCTACAGTGGTTCTCCGGGGGCGCAAGTCCCCGCTCCAGAAAAAGACAACGCCGATGAACCCAAGGAGAGTCTCAATGCCCTACGTCCCCGTTGCAGCGCTCAAAGATTATGTCGGCAAGGAACTTGGACGTTCCGATTGGCTTACCATCGACCAGGACCGCATCAACCTGTTCGCCGAAGCCACTGGCGACTTTCAGTTCATCCACGTCGACCCGGTCAAGGCCGCGCAAACCCCGTTCGGCAGCACCATCGCCCACGGTTTCCTGTCGTTGTCGCTGATGCCCAAGCTGATGGAAGACATCCTGATCCTGCCCGAGGGCGTGAAGATGGTCGTCAACTATGGGCTCGACAGCGTGCGTTTCATCCAGCCGGTGAAAGTCGATTCCAAGGTCCGGCTCAAGGTCGAACTGGTGGACGTCACCGAGAAAAAGCCTGGCCAATGGCTGCTCAAGGCCACCGCCACGCTGGAAATCGAAGGTTCGGAAAAACCCGCCTACATCGCCGAGCCCCTGTCGCTCTGCTTCGTGTAGACCTTCGCGGTTGCGAAACCGCCCAGGGCTGTTTCGCATCGCTTCTCTGTATCCAGAGGGTGCAGCTGCGGCATACTCGTGGCCTGATGACCTGGATCCCGTTATGCGCTTACTCGTTCCCCTGACCCTGACCCTATTGCTCACCGCCTGCGGCGACGGCGAATCGCTGCTGCCTCCCGACGCGCGCCTGCCCGACGGCGGACGCTATCGCGGCGACCTGGTGGACGGCCTGCTGCAAGGCCAGGGGCGTATCGACTACCCCAACGGCAGCTGGTACGCCGGGCAGTTCGACAAGGGCCAGTGGCACGGCACCGGGGAATGGCATGGCAGCAACGGCGAGGTCTACCGCGGCCAGTTCCAGCACGGCCTGTTCCACGGCCAGGGCAGCCTGACCACGCCCACCAGCAGCTACACCGGCGGTTTCAAGCAGGGCCGGCGCGACGGCGAAGGCACGCTCAAGGAAAACGGCATGACCTACCGCGGCGAGTTCAAGGCCGACCGGTACTCAGGCCTCGGGCGCCTGGAGCTCGACGACGGCAGCCAGTACCAAGGCCCCTTCGTCAATGGCAAGCCCAACGGCGAAGGCCAGCGCTTCGATGCCAGCGGCAACCAGTTCACCGGGCACTTCGTCGACGGCCAGCTGCAAGGCAAGGGGACCTTCAACAGCGCCGACGGCGACGTCTATGTCGGCGGTTTCAGGAACAACCAACTCAACGGTCGCGGCCGATACGAAAATGCTGACGGCGACGTCTGGATCGGCCAGTTCAAGGACGGCGCGCTGACCGGCAAGGGTGAATTGATCGGAGCCGATGGCAGCCATTACCTCGGGCAGTTCAACGAGTGGCGATTCACCGGCCAGGGGCGCCTGAACCTGCCCGACGGCAGCTTCTACGTCGGCCAGTTCGAGAACGACAGCTACCACGGGCGCGGCACCTTGGCATTGACTGACGGCACCGTGCAAAGCGGCACCTGGGCCAAGGGCCAACGGGTGCGCGACGCCGATGGCCGGCTGCTGCCGGACGTGCTGGAACTTGGCCTGCTGGCCCAGGGCCGCCTGCTGGAAGACGCCCTCGCCAATATCCCCGCCTCCACCCCGGCGGTGGAGCTGTACAGCCTGACCCTGGGTGGCGATGGCAAGCAAAGCGTGTTCCTGCGCGAATCCGACTACGTCGCCAACATGCTCGCCAGCCGTTTCGGCGCCTTTGGGCAGATCCGCCTGGTGAACCACCGCGATCACCTCGGCGACCGGCCCATGGCCAGCCGCGAAAGCCTGCGCCGCGCCGCCGCCACCCTGGCCGAACGCAGCGGCCCGGAAGACCTGATTTTCATCTACCTGACCAGCCACGGCACCAGCGAGCATGAACTGGTGCTTGACCAGCCCCGCATGGAGCTGGCCGACCTGCCCGCCGACGAACTGGCCGCGGTCCTGGCGCCGCTGAAGAACCGTGACAAGATCGTGGTGATCTCAGCCTGCTACTCCGGCGGTTTCATCCCGGCGCTCAAGGATGAACGTACCCTGGTCATGACCGCCTCGCGGGCCGATCGGGTGTCCTTCGGTTGCTCCGAGGAAGCCAACTTCACCTATTTCGGCGATGCCCTGTTTGCCCAGGCGCTGAACCAGACCGACGACCTGGAGCAGGCCTTCAAGAAGGCCAAGGCCACCGTCGCCGAGCGCGAGCAGGCGGACAACTTCGAAGCTTCCGAGCCGCAGATCTGGGCACCCAGGACGGTCCTTTCCCACTGGCAACTGCTGCGCAAGCAACAGGCGCGAAAAGCATTGCAAAGTGCTGCATTGAACGACGGGGCCACAAAGAGCAACTAAGCTGAACCGTATCAAGGGGGAAACACTATGTACTTGACGCCTCAGCATGTTTTGCTCGCCGGTGCCACCGGGTTGACCGGAGAGCACCTGCTGGACCGGCTGCTCAACGAGCCGACCATCAGCCGGGTCCTGGCACCCTCCCGCCGACCACTGGCCGGGCATCCGCACCTGGAAAACCCGGTTGGGGAGCCGGCCGAGGTGCTGCCCCGCCTCAGCGGCCGGGTCGACATCGCCTTTTGCTGCCTTGGCACCACCATCAAGAAAGCCGGTTCGGAACAGGCCTTTCGCGCGGTGGACCTGGATCTGGTCGTGGCCTTCGCCAAGCGTGCCCGGGAGCTGGGCGCCCGGCACCTGGTGGTGATCAGCGCGCTGGGGGCCGACCCCAAGTCGTCGATTTTCTACAACCGGGTCAAGGGCGAAATGGAAGCGGCCCTCAGGGCCCAGGACTGGCCGCAGCTGACCCTGTGCCGGCCTTCCCTGCTGCTGGGCGATCGCGTCGAACCTCGCCTGGCCGAGCAACTGGCCGGGCCGTTGTCGAAGCTGATCCCAGGCAAATACCACGGCATCGAAGCCTGCCAACTGGCCCGCGCCATGTGGCGCCTGGCACTGGAGGAACAGGACGGGGTGCGGGTGGTAGAGTCGGATGAGTTGCGTAAGTTGGGTAAGTAATTCGGTATCGCCTGGCCAGACACCATCGCGAGCCTACTCGCGATGGGCTTCCTCTCTCAGTCCCCCCGTGGCGAGGGAGCTTGCTCCCGCTGGGCTGCGCAGCAGCCCCAAGTCTTTCAATTACATCCCGCCAGTCGCCCGGAACCCCATCCCCATCGCCGTAAACAACGACAACGGCAACAACACGGTATCGAGCAACGCACTGGCCGGCAGATCGACGCCGGGATAGCTCGGGGCCTCGGCGCCGAAACGGTCCTTGGCGCAGCAGCCGCCATTGAGGGCGTAGAGATCCAGGCGCGTGCCCGCATACACCACCGGCGCACCGGGCTTGGCCGCGTCCAGGGTGCGAGCGGTGGCGCAACCGGTCAGTTGCAGCGCCAGCAGTACCACCAGGATCTTATTCATCGCTGCTCAAATGATGCTCGCCCCAACGCGGCAGCATGTCCTGAGGGATGTTCAGCAGGTTGAGGATCCGCGCCACCACGAAATCGATCAGGTCGTCGATGGTCTGGGGCTGGTGATAGAAGCCTGGCGAGGCCGGCAGGATGGTCACGCCCATGTTCGACAACTTGAGCATGTGCTCCAGGTGAATGCTCGAATACGGCGCTTCCCGCGGCACCAGGATCAGTTGGCGGCGCTCCTTGAGCGTCACGTCCGCGGCCCGTTCGATCAGGTTGTTGCACGCCCCGGTGGCAATCGCCGACAACGTCCCGGTGGAACACGGCACCACCACCATGGCGGCCGGCGCGCCGGAACCGGACGCCACCGGCGACATCCAGTCTTCCTTGCCGTACACGCGAATCTGCCCGTCCGCCGCGCCGGTGTATTCGGTGAGGAAGGCCTGCATCATCTGGGGCTTGGGCGGCAAGGTCACGTCGGTCTCGGTGGCCATCACCAGTTGCGCGGCCTTCGAGATGAGAAAGTGCACCTCGCGGTCTTCCCGCACCAGGCAATCGAGCAGGCGCAAGCCGTACTGGGCACCGGAAGCGCCGGTCATCGCCAGGGTGATGCGCTCCGGACCGTTGTTCATCGCAGCGCCTCGGCCAGTTTGCCGTGCAGGCCGCCGAAGCCGCCATTGCTCATGATCACCACGTGGGTACCGGGCTGGGCCTGGCTTTTCACACGTTCGATGATGCCTTCCAATGAATCGCTGACAATCGAGGGCACGCTGCACAGCGCGGCGGTGGCGCCCAGGTCCCAGCCGAGGTTGGCCGGCGCATACCAGATCACCTGGTCGGCATCGACCACGCTTTCCGGCAGGCCATCGCGGTGCGCGCCCAGTTTCATGGAGTTGGAGCGCGGTTCGATGATCGCAATCAATGGCGCGTCGCCAATGCGCTTGCGCAAGCCGTCGAGAGTGGTGGCGATGGCGGTCGGATGGTGGGCGAAGTCGTCATAGATCGTAATGCCACGCACCTCGGCGACCTTCTCCATGCGCCGCTTGACGCTCTTGAACGCGCTCAGCGCGGCCACGCCCATGGCCGGTACCACGCCGACATGCCGGGCCGCGGCCAGGGTCGCCAGGGCGTTGGCAACGTTGTGCTGGCCGGTCAGGTCCCACTCCACGACGCCTTGGGACTGGCCTTCGAACATCACCTCGAATTGCGAGCCGTCGTCCTTGAGCAACTTCACTTGCCACTGCCCACCCGCACCGGTGGTTTGCACCGGGGTCCAGCAACCCATTTCGATCACCCGCTGCAAGGCTGGTTCGGTGGTCGGGTGAATGACCAGGCCTTCGCTTGGAATGGTCCGCACCAAGTGGTGGAACTGCCGTTCGATGGCTGGAAGATCGGGGAAGATGTCCGCATGATCGAACTCAAGGTTATTGAGGATCGCGGTGCGTGGGCGGTAGTGGACGAACTTCGAGCGTTTGTCGAAGAACGCGCTGTCGTACTCGTCGGCCTCGATCACGAAGAACGGCGTACCGCCCAGGCGCGCCGACACCGAGAAATTCTGCGGCACACCGCCGATCAGGAAGCCAGGGCTCATGCCCGCGTGCTCCAGCACCCAGGCGAGCATGCTGCTGGTGGTGGTCTTGCCATGGGTGCCGGCCACGGCCAGTACCCAGCGGCCCTGCAACACGTGATCGGCCAGCCATTGCGGCCCGGACACGTACGGCAGGCCTTTATTGAGCACGTACTCCACCGCTGGATTGCCACGGGACATGGCGTTGCCGATCACCACCAGGTCCGGCGCCGGCTCCAGTTGTGCCGGGTCGTAGCCTTGGGTCAGTTCAATGCCCTGGGCTTGCAGTTGGGTGCTCATCGGCGGGTAGACGTTGGCGTCGGAACCGGTCACGTGATGGCCCAGCTCCTTGGCCAGGACCGCCATCGAACCCATGAAAGTGCCGCAAATACCGAGAATATGGATGTGCATAGTCGACCTCGTAAAACATGGCCGCAGGTTAGCCTAGGGAGGGGGAAATCGCACCTTGTGTTTCGAACTTACGGCCATTGGGACAGCGCCCGTCCCCAGCTTTTGTGGCGAGGGAGCTTGCTCCCGCTTGGGGGGCGAAGCAGCCCTGAGCTTTTCAGGTCGATCCAAATCCCAAGGCGACTGCTGCGCAGTCGAGCGGGAGCAAGCTCCCTCGCCACAACAGCAATCCACATCCACATCCACAATCAGCAATCAGCAATCAGCAATCAGCGGGCGATGGCATGTTTGCGCAGCTTTCTATACAGCGTATTACGGCTGATCCCCAGCTGCTCCGCCGTGTTGGTCATGTGCCAGCGCGTCTGTTCCAGCGCATTGAGCAACGCCAGCCGTTCGGCATCTTCCAGCGGGTGTTCGGTGGCAGGTGCCGGCTCGACTGGCGGCCGCGCCTGACGAATCATCGCCGGCAAGTCCTCCACGCCAATCCGCCCGTCCTCGCACAGCGCGACGAGGGTGCGCAGCACGTTGCGCAACTGGCGCACATTACCCGGCCAGTCGAACGCCAGCAGCGCCTGGCGCGCCGGCTCGTCGAGGGTGACCATCTCGGCGCCGCGCTCTTCGGCCAGCAGAAAATCCAGCAACTGCGCTTTGTCACCGCGCTCACGCAACGCCGGCAGGGGGATTTCCAAGCCGTTGAGCCGGTAATACAGGTCTTCGCGGAAACTGCCATCCTGCACCCGCTCGAACAACTGCCGGTGGGTGGCGCTGATGATGCGCACGTTCACCGCCTCCGGCTCACCACCGATCGGCACCACCTGCCGGTCTTCCAGCACCCGCAGCAACCGGGTCTGCAAGGCCAGGGGCATGTCGCCGATCTCGTCCAGGAACAAAGTGCCGCCGTCCGCCTGTTGCAGCTTGCCGCGCATGCCTTCCTTGCGGGCGCCGGTGAAGCTGCCGCCGCGATAGCCGAACAGCTCGCTCTCGATCAGGCTTTCCGGGATGGCCGCGCAGTTGAGGGCGACGAAGTGTTTCCCGGCACGCTGGCTGGCGTGGTGCACGGCCTTGGCGAAGGCTTCCTTGCCGGACCCGGTTTCACCGTTGATCAGCAAGGGAACGTCCCGCTCGAAGACCCGCAGCGCCTTGCGAAAATGCGCCTGCAACGACGCATCCCCCAGGCAGATCCCTGGCAGGCGCGCCGGCTCGCTGGGCTTGAGCGCCGGGGCCAGCGGAACCGGCACGCTACGCGGCTGGCCTCGCAACACGGCAAACAGGTGCCGACCGTCACGGGTGCGCAACGGCCAGCTGGCACTGGCGTGGGCGCTGGCCCGTGCGAGCAACTCGTCCAGCGAACAATCGAAAAAGGCTTCCACCGGCTGGCCCAGCAAGCCGCCACGAATGTGCCCGAGCAAATTCAGCGCACTCTGGTTCACGGCGCAAATCCGCCCTTCGCCGTCGAACGCTAGCAACCCTTCGCTGAACAGCCCCACGGACTCGGCCTGCAAATGAAAGCGCAGCAGCCATTGGTTGTCGAAGCAGCGCAGGAAATAACAGCTTTCGATCATCTTGGCCGAGAGGTTGACCAGCGCCATGGTGTGAAACTGGCTCTGGCGCGACACATCCGGCCGGGCCGAGGACACGTCGAGCACGGCCAGCAGTTCGCCATGCGGGTCGAAGACCGGGCTGGCTGAGCAGGTCAGGCCGGTGTGGCGACCGCGAAAATGTTCTTCCTGGTGGATGGTCAGGGCCTGGCGCTCCACCAGGCAGGTGCCGATGCCGTTGGTGCCCTCGCAAGCCTCGCTCCAGTCGGCACCGAGCCAGAGGCCGGCCCGTTCGAAGATCTTGCGCTCGCTGGGGGCGGTAACGCAGTTGAGGATCACCCCGCGGGCGTCGGTCAGCAACACCGCATGGCCGGCGCCGGAGAGCTGCTGATGCAGGCTGGTCATTTCGTTGCCGGCGATGTGCAGCACCTGTTGCAGGCGCTCGCGGCTTTCCAGCACCCGGCCATGCTCAAGCACCGTCGGCGCAAGGTTCTGGGCCGGGTCGAGGTGATAATCCTCAAGGCAGCGCAGCCAGGAACGGGCAATCGACGGATCGCTGCCAGGCCCCTGCAAATGGGCCTTGCCCTGGGTGACCGTCAGGACCTGCTGGGCATGGCGACTCAGATGGTTGCTGTGCATTTCTTATTATTCTCCCCGAAGGACCTGCCTCACTGGAGCAACTGGCGAATATCCAACCGTGAACACCGAACCCCGTGGCGAGGGAGCTTGCTCCCGCTCGACTGCGCAGCAGGCGCAATCGGTGTTGATGCGACAAAAAAGCTTGGGTCTGCTGCGCAGCCCAGCGGGAGCAAGCTCCCTCGCCACAAAAGCTGTCTTATCACCCAAATACATTTGCCAGAGATTCCGATCGAAGCCCAGCATCCTCCAGCCCAACCGCCTTTGCAATGCTGGCGCGACCCATCAGTCACAGGTTGTGCCAGATACGGCACAAAGTGTCACACCCTGCGTACCGCTATCGTCACACAACCCATCCGTTTATCCGAGCAACTCCTCCTAAAGTCTTGATTTCCGGGCCCTGCAAGGCAATGGCCCGACCTTTGCTCTACGCTTGATTACCGGCGCTCAATTTTGCGCGGCCTCCCGTATAAGCACAAAAGCCAAGGAGAACTCATCATGCGTTACGCTCACCCCGGTACTGAAGGCGCTATCGTTTCGTTCAAGAGCAAATACGGTAACTACATCGGCGGCGAGTTCGTCGCGCCTGTCAAAGGTCAGTACTTCACCAATACTTCTCCGGTCAATGGCCAGCCCATTGCCGAATTCCCGCGCTCCACGGCCGAAGACATCGAAAAAGCCCTGGACGCCGCCCACGCCGCCGCGGATGCCTGGGGCGCCACCTCGGTCCAGGCCCGTTCGCTGATCCTGCTGAAAATCGCCGACCGCATCGAACAGAACCTCGAAACCCTGGCGATCACCGAATCCTGGGACAACGGCAAGGCCGTGCGCGAAACCCTCAACGCCGACATCCCCCTGGCCGCCGACCACTTCCGTTACTTCGCCGGTTGCCTGCGGGCCCAGGAAGGCGCCGCCGCCGAGATCGACGGCAACACCGTGGCCTACCACATCCATGAGCCGCTGGGCGTGGTCGGGCAGATCATCCCGTGGAACTTCCCCCTGCTGATGGCCGCCTGGAAACTCGCCCCGGCCCTGGCGGCCGGCAACTGCGTGGTGCTCAAGCCTGCCGAGCAGACCCCGCTGGGCATCTGCGTGCTGATGGAACTGATCGGCGACCTGCTGCCGCCTGGCGTGCTGAACGTGGTGCAAGGCTTCGGCAAGGAGGCCGGTGAGGCCCTGGCCACCAGCAAGCGCATCGCCAAGATCGCCTTCACCGGTTCCACTCCGGTCGGCTCGCACATCATGAAATGTGCCGCCGAGAACATCATCCCGTCCACCGTGGAACTGGGCGGCAAGTCGCCGAACATCTTCTTCGAAGACATCATGCAGGCCGAGCCGAGCTTCATCGAAAAAGCCGCCGAAGGCCTGGTGCTGGCGTTCTTCAACCAGGGTGAAGTCTGCACCTGCCCGTCCCGCGCCCTGGTGCAGGAGTCGATCTACGACGAATTCATGCAAGTGGTGATGAAGAAGATCGAACAGATCAAGCGTGGCGACCCGCTGGACACCGACACCATGGTCGGCGCCCAGGCGTCCGAGCAGCAGTTCGACAAGATCCTCTCGTACCTGGAAATCGCCAAGGGCGAAGGCGCCCAACTACTGACCGGTGGCCAGGTGGAAAAACTCGAAGGCAACCTCGCCAGCGGCTACTACATCCAGCCGACCCTGCTCAAGGGCACCAACAAGATGCGCGTGTTCCAGGAAGAAATCTTCGGCCCGGTGGTGAGCATCACCACCTTCAAGGACGAAGCCGAAGCCCTGGCGATCGCCAACGACACCGAGTTCGGCCTCGGCGCCGGCCTGTGGACCCGCGACATCAACCGCGCCTACCGCATGGGCCGGGCCATCAAGGCCGGTCGCGTCTGGACCAACTGCTACCACCTGTATCCGGCGCATGCCGCGTTCGGCGGCTACAAGAAGTCGGGCGTCGGGCGTGAAACCCACAAGATGATGCTCGACCACTACCAGCAGACCAAGAACCTGCTGGTGAGCTACGACATCAATCCGCTGGGGTTCTTCTAAGCCCTTGGGGCAAGGCAGGTTCTCCTGCTTTGCCCCTTCGACAGCTATCGCGAGCAAGCTCGCTCCCACAGGGATCTGTGGATAACTCTTTTTCCAGGGTTGGCAACGGTTCCACTGTGGGAGCGAGCTTGCTCGCGATGGCGCCCTCACTGACAACATCAATTTACCGCCCCAACGCTCTGGCACGAGCCTTGCGTGCCCGCTCCACACCGCACCCGAAAGTCCAACAGATCAAACAATAAGAAAACAGAGAGGACTTATGACAACTTCCACCCAACTCAAACCCACACTCGGCACCCTGCATTTATGGGGCATCGCCGTTGGCCTGGTGATTTCCGGCGAGTACTTCGGCTGGAGCTATGGCTGGGGCACCGCCGGGACCCTCGGGTTCCTCGTCACCGCGCTGATGGTCGCGCTGATGTACACCTGCTTCATCTTCAGCTTCACCGAACTGACCACCGCCATCCCCCATGCGGGCGGGCCGTTCGCCTACAGCCGGCGGGCGTTTGGCGAAAAAGGCGGACTGATCGCCGGGATCGCCACGTTGATCGAATTCGTCTTTGCGCCACCGGCCATTGCCATGGCCATTGGCGCCTACCTCAATGTGCAGTTTCCGGAACTGGACCCCAAGGTCGCGGCGGTCGGCGCGTACGCGGTGTTCATGACCCTGAACATCCTCGGCGTCAGCATCGCCGCGGCGTTCGAGCTGGTGGTCACCGTGCTGGCGGTGGCCGAATTGCTGGTGTTCATGGGCGTGGTTGCGCCTGGCTTCAGCTTCAGCAATTTCGTGCTCAACGGCTGGTCCGGTGCAAATGAGTTCAGCCTTGCCTCAATACCGGGCATTTTTGCGGCGATTCCGTTCGCGATCTGGTTCTTCCTCGCCATCGAAGGCGCGGCCATGGCCGCCGAAGAAGCCAAGGACCCGAAACGCACGATTCCTCGCGCCTATGTCAGCGGCATCCTGACCCTGGTCTTCCTGGCGATCGGCGTGATGATCATGGCCGGCGGCGTGGGCGACTGGCGGCAACTGTCGAACATCAACGACCCGCTGCCCCAGGCAATGAAAGCCGTGGTCGGCAACAATTCGACCTGGATGCACATGCTGGTCTGGATCGGCCTGTTCGGCCTGGTGGCGAGTTTCCACGGGATCATCCTGGGTTACTCGCGGCAGTTCTTCGCCCTGGCCCGGGCCGGCTACCTGCCGCGGGGCCTGGCAAAACTGTCGCGCTTCCAGACCCCGCACCGGGCAATCCTGGCCGGCGGCGTGATCGGCATCGCCGCGATCTACAGCGACGGCCTGGTGAACCTGCAGGGCATGAGCCTGACGGCCGCGATGATCACCATGTCGGTGTTCGGCGCCATCGTGATGTACATCATCAGCATGCTCAGCCTGTTCCGGCTGCGTAAGGTCGAACCGGACCTGGAACGCACCTTCCGCGCACCGGGCTACCCGATCGTGCCGGGCATTGCGCTGTTCCTGGCCGTGGTCTGCCTGGTGGCGATGGCCTGGTTCAACACCGTGATCGGCCTGGTGTTCCTGGCTTTCATGGTGGTCGGCTACCTGTACTTCCAACTGACCGCCAAACAACGCTCCAGCGCCCCGGCGGACGCTATGCTCACAGGTATATGAGGTTGCATCGGCGCCGGGCCGGGTGTCCAGCGCTGACTTATAAGACGTGCCCGCAGAACCTGCTGGAGGGACTGGGTTCTTCACTGGGTCCAGATTCCCCTTGTGGGAGCGGGCTTGCTCGCGAAGACGGTGTGCCATCCAACACATGTTCTGAATGACACACCGCCTTCGCGAGCAAGCCCGCTCCCACAGGTTGAACCTGGGGTGCATTTGAATGATCAAGAAAACCAGGAGGACACCGCCCATGGCCGCATTCGCCCATTCCGTCGGCGCCCAGACCTATCGCTTCGACAGCCTCAAGGACCTGATGGCCAAGGCCAGCCCGGCGCGTTCCGGGGATTTGCTCGCCGGCGTCGCGGCGCTCAACGATGGCGAGCGGGTGGCCGCGCAAATGGCCCTGGCTGACCTGCCCCTCAGCCATTTCCTGCAAGAAATGCTGATTCCTTACGAAGCCGACGAAGTCAGCCGGTTGATCGTCGATACCCACGATAAACACGCCTTCGCCACCGTCAGCCACCTCACAGTCGGCGGTTTTCGCGACTGGCTGCTCGGCGACGCCGCCGACGAGCACAGCCTGCGCGCCCTGGCCCCCGGCCTGACGCCGGAAATGGTCGCCGCCGTGTCGAAGATCATGCGCGTACAAGACCTGGTGCTGGTGGCGCAGAAAATCCGCGTGGTGACGAAATTCCGCGGCACCCTTGGCCTGCGCGGGCGCCTGTCCACGCGCCTGCAACCCAACCACCCCACCGACGAACCGGCCGGCATCGCCGCAAGCATCCTCGACGGCCTGCTCTATGGCAACGGCGACGCCATGATCGGCATCAACCCGGCCACCGACAGCACGGCCTCGATCTGCGCCATGCTGGAAATGCTCGACGCCATCATCCAGCGCTACGACATCCCGACCCAGGGTTGCGTGCTGACCCACGTCACCACCTCCATCGAGGCAGCCAACCGGGGCGTGCCCCTGGACCTGGTGTTCCAGTCCATCGCCGGCACCGAAGCGGCCAACGCCAGTTTCGGCATCAACCTGAACGTGCTGAAGGAAGGCTACGACGCGGGCCTCAGCCTGAACCGCGGCACCCTCGGCAACAACCTGATGTATTTCGAAACCGGCCAGGGCAGCGCGCTGTCGGCCAACGCCCACCACGGCGTGGATCAACAGACCTGCGAAACCCGGGCCTACGCCGTGGCACGGCATTTCAACCCGTTCCTGGTCAACACCGTTGTAGGCTTCATCGGCCCCGAGTACCTGTACAACGGCAAGCAGATCATCCGCGCTGGCCTCGAAGACCACTTCTGCGGCAAGTTGCTGGGCGTGCCGATGGGCTGCGACATCTGCTACACCAACCACGCCGAAGCCGACCAGGATGACATGGACACCCTGCTGACCCTGCTGGGCGTGGCCGGGATCAACTTCATCATGGGCATCCCCGGCTCCGACGACATCATGCTCAACTACCAGACCACCTCGTTCCACGACGCCCTCTACGCGCGCCAGACCCTGGGCCTGAAACCGGCACCGGAGTTCGAGCAATGGCTGGCGAACATGGGCATCTTCACCCAGGCCGACGGTCGGGTGCGGTTCGGCGACAACCTGCCACCGGCGTTTCGTCACGCCCTGGCTCACCTGGGATGAGTGACCTGCCGATGGATAAAAAACCAGTCGATTCGCAAAACCCCTGGCTGGAACTGCGCCGCCTGACCCCGGCGCGCATCGCGCTGGGCCGCACCGGTACCAGCCTGCCGACCCAGGCACAACTGGACTTCCAATACGCCCATGCCCAAGCACGGGACGCGGTGCACCTGGCCTTCGATCACCAAGGCCTTCGCGCCCAACTGGCCGAGCGCGGCCGCGAGAGCCTGTTGCTCCACAGCGCCGCCAGCGACCGCAACAGCTACCTGCAACGGCCAGACCTGGGCCGCCGCCTGGACGAGGCCTCGGCGCAGGCACTGGACGACTACGCGGCCGCCCATCCCGGCGGCGTGGACCTGGCCATCGTCGTGGCCGACGGCCTGTCGGCGCTGGCGGTGCATCGCCACACCCTGCCCTTCCTGGCGCGCCTGGAGGAACAGCTCGCCGACGACGGCTGGTCGGTGTCGCCGATCGTCCTGGTGGAACAGGGCCGGGTCGCGGTGGCCGATGAAGTGGCCGAACGGCTCGGCGCCAGAATGTCGGTGATTCTCATCGGCGAACGCCCTGGCCTCAGCTCGCCCGACAGCCTGGGGCTGTATTTCACCTACGCCCCCAAGGTGGGGCTGACCGACGCGTACCGCAACTGCATCTCCAACGTCAGGCTCGAAGGCCTGAGCTACGGCATGGCGGCCCATCGCTTGATCTACCTGATGCGCGAGGCCTGTCGCAGACAGCTTTCGGGGGTCAATCTGAAGGACGAAGCCCAGGTCCACACGCTTGAATCGGAAAACGGTGCCGATATGAAAGGTAATTTCCTACTGATGCCGCCCCAAAGCTGATCCGTACTGCCAATTGCGTTTTTGATCCGATTTCAGGCAGCATCAAAAGCACGGCAGAACGCCGTTGTTGTCAGACTCCATGTCGACCTTTGTAAACGAGACCTGCCATGCGGATTATTCAAGCGACCCTGGAACACCTGGACCTGCTGACCCCATTGTTCGTCAAATACCGGGAATTCTATGGCTCGCTGCCATACCCGGACTCGTCCCGGGCCTTTCTCGAAAAGCGCCTGCGTCGCAAGGAGTCGGTGATCTACCTGGCCCTGCCCGATGACGACGACAGCAAGCTGCTGGGCTTCTGCCAGCTCTACCCGAGCTACTCGTCGCTGTCCCTCAAGCGCGTGTGGATCCTCAACGACATCTACGTCGCCGAAGACGCCCGCCGCCAACTGGTGGCCGACCACCTGATTCGCACGGCGAAAAAAATGGCCAAGGAAACCCATGCCGTGCGCATGCGCGTCTCCACCAGCAGCAACAACGAAGTGGCGCAGAAGACCTACGAATCCATCGGTTTCAAGGAAGACACCGAGTTCAAGAACTACGTGTTGCCGATCAGCGACGACATCTGACCCCTGTAGCTGAGTCCCCCTGCCACAACACCAAACCTTCTGTGGCGAGGGGACTTATCCCCGCTGGACTGCGAAGCAGTCCCCTGCCTCTTGTGGCGAGGGAGCAAGCTCCCTCGCCACAAGAGCCTTCACTCAATTGCACGCCACCGAAATCCCTAGCTACAACTTCACCCCGCTCCCCGCCCTCCTGCCCGTATAATCCCGATCTTCCCGGCTTGTAAGAAAAAGCTACACACACCGTAGTCATACTCAAAACCAGCCCCAAATGCCTGCCCCATCAGGCCGTCATCACAGGTGTATTGCATGGATTTCAATCCCCTCGACCTCATTCTGCATCTCGACGTGTACCTCGACATGCTGGTGACCAACTACGGCACTTGGGTCTACGCCATCCTGTTCCTGGTGATCTTCTGTGAAACCGGCCTGGTGGTGATGCCCTTCCTGCCGGGGGATTCGCTGCTGTTCATCGCCGGCGCGGTGGCCGCCGGGGGGGCCATGGACCCGCTCCTGCTGGGTGGCCTGCTGATGCTGGCGGCGATCCTCGGCGACAGCACCAACTACCTCATCGGACGCACCGCGGGCGAAAAACTGTTCAGCAATCCGAACTCGAAAATCTTCCGCCGCGACTACCTTCAGCAAACCCATGACTTCTACGACAAGCACGGCGGCAAAACCGTGACCCTGGCGCGCTTCCTGCCGATCATCCGCACCTTCGCCCCCTTCGTCGCCGGCGTGGGGAAAATGCCGTATGCGCGTTTCTTCGGCTTCAGCGTCCTGGGCACCGTCCTGTGGGTCGGCGGCCTGGTCACCCTCGGTTTCTTCTTCGGCAACGTGCCCTTCATCAAGCAGAACCTGTCGTTGCTGGTGGTGGGCATCATCCTGGTGTCGCTGTTGCCGATGGTCATCAGCCTGGTCCGCAGCAAAATGGGCCAGCGCGCTTCGAAAGCCTGATCGCCCATGTGGTCCCTCAGCAACTGGCGCCGCCAACGCACCCTGGCCAAGCATCCCGTGGCCGAAGACACCTGGCAACGCGTGCGCCATCAGTTGAGTTTCCTCGACGGTATCAGCGCCGCCGAGGACCAGTGGCTGCGTGAAGCCTGCGTGTTGTTCCTGCATGACAAACACCTGACCGCCCTGCCCGGCGTCGAACTGCACCAGGAACAGCGCCTGCTGCTCGCCGCCCAGGCCCAGTTGCCGTTGATGCACCTGGGCGAGCTGAACTGGTACCAGGGTTTCCACGAAATCGTGCTCTACCCCGACGATTTCCTCAGCCCCCAGCGCTACCGAGACGCCAGCGGCATCGAACATGAATGGGACGGCGAACACAGCGGCGAAGCCTGGCCACAAGGGCCGATCATCCTCGCCTGGGACGGCGTGCTCGCCAGCGGCGGCTGGGAGGGCTACAACCTGGTGATCCACGAGCTGGCGCACAAACTCGACATGCTCAACGGCGACGCCAACGGCCTGCCGCCCCTGCACGCCGACATGCGGGTCAGCGACTGGGCCGAGGCCATGCAACAGGCCTACGATGACCTCAATCGCCAACTGGACCAGGACCCGGACGTCGAAACCGCCATCGACCCGTACGCGGCGGAAAACCCGGCGGAGTTCTTCGCCGTCACCAGCGAATACTTCTTCAGCGCCCCAGACCTGCTGCACCAGGCCTACCCGCGAGTCTATGAACAGCTCAAGGCGTTCTACCGCCAGGACCCGTTCGCCCGGCTGCGGCAACTTCAAGCCGAGGATCCGGTCTATCAGGCGTCATACTAAGGTCTCTACGACCCTGGTAACGTGGCAACAGCGGCTGAATATGCCTATAATCGCCGCCACTTTTTGGTCAATCCGACCAGTCATTTGGTCAACTAACGGGGGCACCGCCCAATGAGCTACAGCAAGATTCCGGCTGGCAAAGACCTGCCGAACGACATCTACGTCGCGATCGAAATCCCGGCCAACCACGCCCCGATCAAATACGAAATCGACAAAGACAGCGATTGCCTGTTCGTTGACCGTTTCATGGCCACCCCGATGTTCTACCCGGCCAACTACGGTTACATCCCCAACACCCTGGCCGACGACGGCGACCCCCTCGACGTGCTGGTCGTGACCCCCTACCCGGTTGCTCCAGGCTCGGTCATCCGCGCCCGTCCGGTCGGCATCCTGAACATGACCGACGACGGCGGCGGCGATGCCAAAGTCATCGCAGTGCCACACGACAAACTGTCGCAATTGTATGTCGACGTGAAGGAATACACCGACCTGCCACCGCTGCTGATCCAGCAGATCGAACACTTCTTCGCGAACTACAAAGATCTCGAAAAAGGCAAGTGGGTCAAGATCGAAGGCTGGGCCGGCGCAGACGCCGCCCGCGAAGCCATCACCAAGTCGGTTGCCGCCTACAAGGGCTGATACTGAATGTGTGGAAGAACCCCGGTTTGCACCGGGGTTTTTTTTATGCTTGAATTTAAATAAATACAACTATGTATTAACAACGTTTAACTGCGTTTAGCCCATCTATTTCAAATCCTGCAAACGGAAAGATTGTCTTATAAATCTGCACGACATGTTTATTGCTCAAAACACGGTCGCCTCTAAACTTTCCGTTTATGAAAATTATCTCCAGTGGCGACCGCTTCAGAGCCCTTCTCAAAGAAGCCAACATCCGTTCCGCCGACTTCGCGAAGTTGTACGGTGTGAAATCCCAGCACGTGAACAACTGGTTCAATCGTGGCATTCCGCCCGGTCGCATCCACGCCATCGCGGGCCTGCTGACCGTCAGCCCGCAATGGCTCGCCACCGGAGAAGGCCCGCAAACCCCACTGGGCCTGGGCCCCGGCACCACCTATGAAGCCGCTGAAGTCCAAGGCGTCTACAGCGTGCTGGAAACCCAGGACATCGACCTGCCCTTCTACACCGAAGCCCCGGTCAGCCCGGGCAGCAGCAAGACCCACATCATCGAAGTCCCCGACCAAACCATCCGCCTGCCCCGCAGCCACCTCGAATCCCTGGAAATAAATCCCGGCGACGCCATCTGCACGACCATGGTCGGCGACAGCATGGCCGAACGCATCGAAGACGGCTCGACCCTCGCCATTGACCGCGGCCTCACCCAGGTCGTCGACGGCCAGATCTACGCCCTCGAGCACGACGGCATGCTGCGCATCAAATACCTGCACCGAGTCCCCGGCAACCGCCTGCGCCTACGCAGCCACAACAGCGCCGCCTACCCCGACGAAGTCTTCAGCGCCGAACAGATCGACGCACAGAACATCCGGGTGATTGGCTGGGTCTTCTGGTGGTCGACCCTCAATAAGCAGCGACCGCAGGTGTACGAATGAGCCCGTGGACATAAGGCTGTGACAGGCGCTTTTGTGGCGAGGGAGCTTGTTCCCGCTGGGCTGCAAAGCAGCCCCTGCTTTCCCTCTGAATCACCCTAACCCAATGATTCCACACCACTTACCCCTAGGCGTCCAACCAAAACCCGCGTATCCTGCGCCCCACCTTTGCGAGCCCACGCCTCGCACCGACAAGGCAGATCACTTTCTGACCAAGTCCCACAGCCGGCCGCAAGAGCCGGATGTACGTTTTGAAGGCTGGTAAGGTTTGTCAAAAACGAATTGAATCAGTCAACGAGAAGCCGGCCATAAGCCGGCTTTTTATTTACATCCTGTTTGAAAAAACTGAGTACGCCCTTAAAGAGGCCCGCGAACAGATCGACCAACTCGACCTGTTCCGCAAAAATCTGCAGAGCTTCGTACGCCTTTAAGAGTTTCTCTCGCCAATCGTGCCCATGAAAACCGCGAACTTGAGTAGCTCTATGTATACGCCAAGCATTTGCATCCTATATTGCGAGTAGATCGCCTGCATGAAAACGAGGTGGGGTCGGCGAACTGCAACCAAGCCACTACCGCCTAAGCAAACGTGCCAAGCACACGCTGCGCCTGAGTGAGGAAATTATCGATGCACTGAACGATATCTTCGGTGCCGAGGTGAGCGATGGTGACCAACTGCCGTTCCTCACCGGAATTGCCCAACGTATCGGTCGCCAGGAATTTCGATGAGGAATGAGCCGCAGCCTTTCTGAGAAGGAGAGTATAACCGCATAAATATTGTGGCTTTGAATGATGTCATATTAGAATCAATCTGCATGCCCTATTAGACCCTCGGTTGAGGGTGGGGAACAGCTAGGACAGCGCCCATGTAGATACGCGTAAAGTCAAGGAGACCGCAATGGCAGACGCCAGAAGCATCAAAGATCAGTATTTTGTTTACCACCTGACTTCCATTGAAAACCTGGATGGGATTTTCGCAGCAGGCTTGAAGCCACGGGCCAGCCTCGCTAATTTCACTGACGTTGCAGACAGGGAGATTCTCAAGAAGCGCAAGGGCCTCAACCTTGACAGCTATGTTCCCTTTCATTGGTTTGCTGGCAACCCCTTTGATGGCCGCGTGCAACTTGACCATCCGCAATCAAGGTTCGTGCTGATATCTGTTTTCAGAACATTTGCCAAGGAAAAGGGGTGGAAGATCATCCCGCAGCATCCACTTGCGGATGAGGCAATTCAGCTCCTCGATTACAGCGCTGGTTTCCAAGCCATCAATTGGGAGCTCATGAATACCCGCGAATATCAAAACCACGAGTGCAAAAACGTTTGTATGGCTGAATGCCTGTCCCCACACGTGGTTTCACCCGAAAACTTTTCCAGGATTTACGTCCCAAACGATGAGGTCAAACAGCTTTGTGAGGCTAAAATGCGTCCAGCCAATCTAGCGACGCCCATCAGTGTGAACCCCGGAATGTTCCTATAAATGATCTACAACAGACTGAATCCAGAGAAAGCTCTGATTTGGCGTATCGTCCATCGGGACAACCTGCCTTGGATTCTGGATAACGGTCTGCACTGTGCAAACTCGAACGTTCAGTCACCGCAGTACGTAAACATCGGCAACCCTGACCTGATCGACAAGCGCCGAACCCGACAAGTCCCGATAGCGCCTGGAGGGGTATTGGCCGACTACGTGCCCTTCTATTTCACCCCCTTCTCTGTGATGATGAAAAATATCCACTCGGGGCGGAGTGTTCAGCAGCGCAGCAATGACGAGATCGTGATTTTGGTCTCCAGTCTGTACCTCGTTGAGCAGATGGGCTTTCCGTTTGTCTACACGACCGCGCATGCCTACCCGGATTGGACAGACTACTACAGTGATCTGACGAATCTCGACCAGATCGATTGGTCTATCATTCAACGACGCGATTTCAAGCGCGAACCTGACGACCCTCGGAAGATGGAGCGGTATCAGGCCGAAGCGCTGATCCACAATCACCTACCGATTACAGGACTCCTTGGCATCATGTGCTACACCGATGCAATGAAAATACGCATAGAGCAGGACGTGGCCGTAAGGGGCCTGGCGTTGCCTGTTCATGCGCGTCCGGGATGGTATTTCCAATGATCCGCTTTACCCAAGGCAACCTTCTAGAAGCCAAAACCGAAGCCCTCGTCAACACGGTGAATACCGTGGGCGTGATGGGTAAAGGTATCGCGCTGATGTTCAAGGAGCGCTTCGCCGAGAATTATCGCCTGTACTCGGCTGCCTGCAAGGCGCACGAAGTGGAGACAGGCAAGGTTCACGTGACGGCGGTCAACGAGCTGGAGGGTCCGCGTTGGATCGTGAACTTCCCGACCAAACGGCACTGGCGATCACCGTCGCAGATGGCGTGGATAACCGAAGGCTTACACGATCTGCGTCGTTTCCTGATTGAAAACGATGTGAAGTCCGTCGCGGTTCCACCGCTGGGCGCTGGCAACGGTGGCTTGAAGTGGCCGGAGGTTCGCGAGCAGATTGTTGAGATCATGAGTGATCTTGATGTCGATATACTGGTGTTCGAGCCTTCCAACCAGTATCTGAACGTCGCTAAGCGTAGCGGTGTGGAGAAGCTCACGCCTGCTCGTGCGCTGATTGCCGAACTGGTTCGTCGCTACTGGGTTCTGGGTATGGAATGCAGCTTGCTTGAGATTCAGAAACTGGCCTGGTTCCTTGAGCGCGCTATCGAAAAGCTGCCCAATACCGAAAACCCTTTAAATCTTCAGTTTGTAGCTCATAAGTACGGGCCGTATGCCAACCGGTTGGAGCATCTGCTCAATAACCTGGATGGCAGCTACCTGCATTGTGACAAGCGCATCAGTGATGCGGGTATCAGTGATGTGATCTGGTTTGACGAAGGGCGCAAAGCATTCTTGCAGACCTACCTTCAAACAGAAGCCAAGGAGTACGCCCAGGCCTTGGAGCGCACCGCCGAGCTGATCGATGGTTTTGAGTCGCCTTTCGGCATGGAATTGTTGGCTACGGTTGATTGGCTGCTGAGCCAGGATGGGATTTCCCCGACTGTTCCTGCCGTGCGCGAGGCGTTGAAGCACTGGGATGGCGGAGCGGGTGCTGCGGCTCGTAAAAGCAAGCTGTTCGATGATCAGGCGCTTGGGATTGCGCTCAAACGGCTTACTTCCAGTAGTTTCAGACCAGAGATAGCGACCTGTTAGGGGTAACGTCCATCTCAGCCGGGTAATTTGTGCAGCAGGCTGTTGCACAATCTCAATGCTCCTCGCTTCGAGACCCTCGGTAAATTGTGCAAGTGCCTCTTGCACAATTTGAGTACATCGCTTAAGTCGCGCATCTCCCAGAACATCCTACAGCAATACTTCCTACATCCAAATACCGCTTCAACTCCGGACAAAACGTATCCCCTCTTGGGAACCATCCTACAACTTTCTGTTTTAGGACCTTGCTACCATTCGCCCAGAGCATTCCGACCTCATTAAAATATGCACCCCGTCGAAATACTACAGCCAAACCTTTTAGAGTTTACTCATGACGAAACCTGCCGAAGAATCGACACCCATAACCCAAGTACCCCCCATGCTAGCCGCCCCTCGGTTCTACATCGTTTCGAAAAACAAATTCATCGTTATGTTTTTATTAACCCTTGGCTACTATTACACCTACTGGCTGTACAAAAACTGGAAAACATACAGGATCACCACCAATGCAAGAGTGCTGCCTTTGATACGCACCATCATGGGCGTGCTATTTATTTATTCATTACACATGAAAATAGATCGACAATTACATATTTCTCACACGCACTACAAATGGCACCCGCGCCTACTTGCATTTGCACTTATAGTTTCCGAGTTCGTGGGGATTTATGCCGCATTCTGGCCGAGCGCACCAGGAGCTCATCCAGCCATTCCAGCAGCAACATTGTTTTTTAACCTGTTTTGCCTACTTCGAGTTCAGTCAGCCATTAACCATCTGGAAAATGATCCGCTAGGTCAGCAAAACTCCAAAATAACTGCTGCCAACTGTTTCTGGATTTCACTGACTGGTGTTGGACTGGCCCTGCTGATCTACATGGCAGTGATGGTGGAGTTATAAACCACCATGAAAAAAAAGGTCTTGCCGAGCAAGACCTTTTTTCATACCTGGGGTGAGCGCGGCCCCTGGTTACCTCACTTCAACAATATCCAAAGCCCGATTCGCCAGCAGCTCACTCACCTCAATCACCTGCAAAATCCCCAACGCAAAATGCCGTCGTGATCCCTCAAGACCAAACGCCAAATCACTGATCATGGCATTGGCCGAAGCCAGGTTTTCACTGAGATTAGCCAGCAGACATTCCGAATCAACATCCGGTGCGATACAGAAGATGGTGCCGGGCTTGTCAGGCGTTTCGTCCTTCGGCGTAGGCTTCAGGTAGTAGTAATCCAACGCCCGGTTGGCAGCGTCATCAAGCTTATTGTTACGAGCAGACTGAGCGCGAGATACATGCTCATCTGCGGTCGGAGGGTTCGGTGTAATTTTTGCCATCGACTTAGGTTCCTGTAAGTGATGCCGCAGCCACCTCGCGACTAAACGAGAGGGCGGCAGCTGTGCGCAGGTTAGTCGACCGGTGAACCTAAGAATCCCGGCGCGCCCGGGGGCGCCCTGCGCACAGCCACCATCAATACAGGAACAGCACAGCCTGTCCGACGGGACTTGGTACGCCTTAGGTTGAGACGGGCGACTAAACCCGATCACTGATGTTCAGTGATAGGACTCAAACTACCGACGCCCTCCAAGGTGCACAAGCCGGCGGATTTTGGCGTAGTTGTAGGCAATAGCGCAAGGCGATGTAGGTCGGGGCTAGCCTCGTGGAATCACGATAAACAGCTGGTCAGGATGTGGCTGATGAGCCGTTATCGCGAGCTGGCTCGCTCTCACAGTGGGCGCGCGGATGCCTGCTATGGCGGTGAATCTGTTGGTTTGATGTGCCTGATCCGGCTCGGTCTACGCAATAGGGCAAACAAAACTCCTGGCGCCCCCGGCTGCAACGCCCATCAAGTTTACCGGTCTTTGATCGATGGCTTGGAGTCGAACCAACGCCATGCCTTCACGTCGGTACACTGAGCTGCCCTCTGAATCAGCGTGAACGACATACCCTCCGTGTTTTACACCCACGCGTTTTTTTTCGAGCTCGATGCTGGCCGAGACCAGGACATGAAAATCCAGTACGTTGTTCTTATGCAGGATCGTTGCGCCCACAAAGTGTTCTGCACATATTTCCAAAGCGATTTGCAGCCCATGAACAGCAGGGGTTTCTCGATAACCGCCTGGCATGAATATCTTGTCGAACCATAACTCCGCCCCATATAACTCTTCCAGTCCTTCGTTTCCTATGTTGGGGTAGCGTTTATGCTGATAAAAAACGTTTCCTTGCCAAATGATGAAACCGGTATTCCTGACGATTCCATGTGCGGCTCTCGGGCCTCTTGATCCCATATCGGTGATGACCGCTTTCGTAGACCTTGCGTAATCGCCATAAACCCCCTTGTTCAAGCGATCCCTCTGCGGTATTTCGTCCACCACCGCGTCCATTTCCGCACCATATTTAGCCTTGTTGATGTCCCTGGCCTGCCCCAAGGATTTCAACTCCCCCGTCTCCCTTTTCAACATCCTGGAATCGGGTCGCACCATTGATTTGGACCACAGTGTCGTACCTGGGACCACTATCAGGGTCGGGTTTCTATTTGAGACATCCACCCATGCAGCCCGGATGATTTCCTTTTCTTCTTCCGAAAGAAACGAAACAGGTTTTTCCTTGGAAAAGAAGTATTCGGGGGCGACAGCCAGACAGTAATCCAATTGATGCTGAACGACATTAGCGGCGAATATTGTTGTCGCCATGTGCTCCAGGGCTTTAATCCTGTTGTGTATGTGGACAAGGCTATCCCTGACCGGGATTCGTAATCTGCGCGTATCGAAGTCCCAGATCACCACTAGCACGTTTGGCATCCTTTCCTCCCCCTGGCCGCTGAGCGGTGCCGCAAGCCGGATGGCCGCATGGTGCGTTAAGGCACTTGGCGCATGTCCAGGAAAATTCAGCTTAGGTGAGCCAACGCATTCAAACAAACCACCTTGACTGGATGACTTCTCATGCACCACCAAAATCTGGCGACTCATTGCTTCCTAGATGCCTACCCGCACGCATTCTCGAGAAATACCCGCCAGCAAACCTTCAACCTATCGTAATCTCGCACCTGTAAAAGCCCAGCCCCGCAACCGGCGAGACCTCATCCCGATGCCCTCTATCTACCAACTCAAGCCCGCCTTCCAGAACCTTCTGCGCCCCACCGTCCAACGGCTCTACGACAAGGGCGTCACGGCGAACCAGGTCACGCTGCTGGCCGGAGTGATTTCCGTGCTGGTGGGGGTGGTGGTCGCCTGGTTTGCCAGCCATCCGTGGGTGTTTGCGCTGGTCCCCGCGTGGATGTTCCTGCGCATGGCCCTGAACGCCGTGGATGGCATGCTGGCGCGGGAGTTCGGCCAGCAATCGCATCTGGGCGCCTACCTCAATGAGCTATGCGATATCATCGCCGACGCTGCCCTGATCCTGCCTTTCGCCCTGCTTCCCGATGCCAGCCTGCTGTTGGTGCTGGGGGTCACGCTGCTGGCGCTGTTCAGTGAATACGCCGGTGTGCTGGGGGCGATGGTCGGGGCTTCGCGGCGCTATGACGGGCCCATGGGCAAAAGTGACCGGGCCTTTGTGCTTGGCGTGCTGGCGACCGGCATAGCGTTGGGCTGGCTCGGCGCCGCGTGGGTCAACGGTGTGATGGCGGTGGTTGCCGCCCTGCTGGTTTATACCTTGGTCAATCGGGTCCGTCGTGGCCTGGACCAAGTGAAGCAAAACGCTCCCTCAGCATAAAGGAACTTGCAATGCGCGAAGCTCAAGACCGGACATTCATCACCCATGACGGCGTGGAGTTGTTCTACCGGCACTGGCCGGCCGTGGCCGCGGACCCGGGTGAACCCCGCAAGGCCGTGCTGTTGTTTCACCGGGGTCATGAGCACTCCGGGCGCATCGCGCACCTGGTGGATGAACTGGATCTGCCCGGCTTCGAATTTTTCGCCTGGGACGCACGGGGCCACGGCCAGTCGCCCGGCGCACGGGGCGACAGCCCGAGTTTCGCCACCAGCGCGCGGGATGTGCAGACCTTCTGCGACCATATTGGCGCAACGCACCAGATCGACGAACAGAACATCGCCGTGGTGGCGCAAAGCGTCGGTGCGGTGATCGCCTCCACCTGGGTCCACGACTACGCGCCGCGCATTCGCTCGCTGGTGCTGGCCTCGCCGGCGTTCAAGGTGAAGCTCTACGTGCCGTTCGCCCGTCCGGGGCTGGCGCTGATGCGCAAGTTTCGCGGCAACTTCTTCGTCAACAGCTACGTCAAGGCCAAGTTCCTCAGCCATGATCCAGAGCGGGTGGCGTCCTACGACAACGACCCGCTGATCACCAAGGCGATTTCGGTGAACGTGCTGCTGGGCCTGTACGAAGCCGCCGATCGCGTGGTGGCCGACGCCCAGGCGATCCAGGTGCCGACGCAGCTGTTGATCTCCGGCTCCGACTTCGTCGTGCATCGCAAACCCCAGGAGCAGTTCTTCGAACGGCTGGGCAGCGTGCACAAGGAAAAACACATCCTGCCGGGGTTCTTCCACGACACCCTGGGCGAGAAGCACCGCGCGCCGGCCGTCGCCAGCGCCCGCCGCTTCATCCTGCAGAATTTTGCCCGCCCGCTGGACCGCCCTTCCTTGCTGGATGCGGACCGCCTCGGCGCGACCTGCGCCGAGTCCGAAGCCCTGGCAACACCCCTGCCCCACAATTCGCCGCGCGACCTGTACTGGCGCATGACCCGCGCCAGCATGCGCTTTGGCAGCAAACTGTCGGCCGGGGTGAAGCTGGGGTTCGACACCGGGTTCGATTCCGGCAGCACGCTGGACTACGTCTACCGCAACCGCCCCACCGGCACCTCGCCGATCGGCAGGATGATCGACCAGAACTACCTGAACTCCATCGGCTGGCGCGGCATCCGTCAGCGCAAGTTGCACGTCGAAGAGCTGTTGCGCCTGGCGATGGGCAAGTTGCGCGATGAAAATCGCGAGGTGCGCATCGTCGACATCGCGGCCGGTCATGGCCGCTACATTCTCGAGGCATTGCAAGGCATCAGCCCGCTGCCGGAATCGATCCTGCTGCGTGACTACAGCGACATCAACGTGCGCGACGGCAGCGCGCTGATCGTCGAAAAAGGCCTGGGCGAGATCGCGCGCTTCGTCAAGGGCGACGCCTTCGACCGCCAGGACCTCGCGGCCCTGGACCCCAAGCCGACCCTCGCCGTGGTGTCCGGCCTGTACGAGTTGTTTGCCGACAACCAGATGGTCGGCGGTTCTCTCGCCGGCCTGGCCGAAGCCGTGGAGCCCGGCGGTTTCCTGGTCTACACCGGCCAGCCGTGGCACCCGCAACTGGAGCTGATCGCCCGCGCCCTCACCAGCCACCGCGCTGGCCAGGCCTGGGTGATGCGTCGACGCAGCCAGGCCGAGATGGACCAACTGGTGGAAGCGGCGGGTTTCCGCAAGATCACCCTGCGGGTCGATGAGTGGGGCATCTTCAGCGTTTCGCTGGCGCAGCGCGTGCAGTGATGAGCGCTGTCATCGCCCCGCCTCGCGAGCCCGGCCTGCTGAAACCGGCGGTGTGCTGGCTACTGCTGCTCGCCCCGCTGTTCTTCAGCACCTACGGCTTCGCCACCTGGGTCACCTCCCAGCGTGACGACGTCGGCAGCCTGGTGTTCGGCTGGGAAAGCCACATGCCATTTTGGGCCTGGACCATCGTGCCTTACTGGTCGATCGACCTGCTCTACGGCCTGTCGCTGTTGCTGCCCACCAGCCGCGCGGAACTCAAGCGCCACGCGTTGCGCCTGCTCACGGCGCAGGCAATCGCCGTCAGTTGCTTCCTGATCTGGCCGTTGCGCTTCACCTTCCCTCGGCCGGAAATGGACGGCGTGTTCGGTTGGCTGTTCGACGTGCTGGCCGGCTTCGACAAACCGTTCAACCAGGCGCCGTCGCTGCACATCGCCTTGCTGGTGATTCTCTGGGTCTGCTACCAGCGGCACTTGCAGGGTGCCTGGCGTTGGCTGATGCACGTCTGGTTCGCGCTGATCGGGGTGTCGGTGTTGACCACTTACCAGCATCACTTCGTCGATGTGCCGACGGGCGCGCTGGCCGGCTGGCTGTGTGTCTGGCTGTGGCCATTGGACCGGCCGAGCCCGCTGCAAAGCGCTCGCCTGACCACCGACCGCAGCCGCTTGCAACTGGCCCTGCGTTACGGCGTGGGCGCGGCGGCGTTGTGCGTCCCGGCGTTCGCCTGGGGCGGCGCGTGGCTGTGGTTGATCTGGCCGGCGGTGGCGGTGCTGCTGGTGGCGCTGAATTATCTGTTGTTGGGCGCCGATGGTTTTCAGAAGCGCGCCGATGGCCGGTTGAGCCCGGCGGTGCGCTGGTTGCTGGCGCCCTACCTGGCGGCGGCCTGGGTCAATTCCCGTTGGTGGACACGTCAGCATCCGCAACCGGATCACGTGACCGATAACGTCTGGCTGGGGCGCGTCCCGACGCCGCTGGAGTTGCAGGACAGCGCGTTTGCCGGGGTGCTCGATCTCAGCGCCGAATTGTCCATGGACAGCCACGCCATCGCCTATCGCTCGCTGCCGGTGCTCGACCTCACGGCGCCCACCACCGAACAATGCCTGGAAGCCGCGCAGGCCATCGACAGCCTGCGTCAACACGGGCCGGTGCTGGTCTGCTGCGCCTTGGGCTATTCGCGCAGCGCCACGGCCGTGATCGCCTGGTTGCTGCACAGCGGCCGGGCGGCGAACGTGGACGCCGCGATCGTGCAGATCCAGCGCGTTCGCCCACGCATCGTCCTGCATCAGGCTCACCGCCAGGCACTGGAACCGCTACGCCAAGGCGCGCGCCATGAGTGACCTGCAGCTGCACACCGTGGCGAGCCTGCTGCGCCGGGGCCATTGCCTGGATCAGTTCTCCACCGGCCTGACCCTGTTGGCCGCGCTGCTGGGGCTGGGGCAATGGCTGCTGGGCAACGTCAATCCGTGGCTGCTGCTGTTCAGCGGCGTGCTGTTCAGCCTCGGCGTGCTGCAAAAATACTGGGCGCTGCGGGTGGCGTTCGATGCCGATCTGTTCCAGCGCATGGCCGACGATCAGCAACCGTTGGCCGAACGCACCCAGGCGCTGGACCAGGCCCTCAATACGCTCGGCCTGCAACCGGCCGAACGCGCCGGCCGCCCCTGGACCGAACGCAGCCTCGGCGCCCTGCGGCTGCTGCGCAGGCAGTCGCTGCTGCTGGCGGCACAAGTTGTCTGGACGCTGGGCTTCATCCTGGCCAGCCCTTGGTTAGCTTTTTCAGGATAAGGAATCCTCATGTTCGAACCCGTGGTTGCCAATCTCATCACCTCCGCCGCCCGCATGGTCACCGGCGCCCGCAGCCTGTGGCTCGGCAGTTCGCCGCGACCGGTACAGCGGATCTACTTCGCCAACCACAGCAGCCACGGCGACTTCGTGCTGCTCTGGGCCTCGCTGCCGCCAGCGCTGCGCAAGCTGACCCGGCCCGTGGCGGGCTCCGACTACTGGCAGAAGAGCCCCTTGCGTCGCTACATCATCAACCGGGTGTTCAACGGTGTGCTGGTGGACCGCGAACGCAAGGACCCTTCCTACAATCCCTTGCAACCGATGCTCGAAGCCCTGGAGAACGGCGACTCGCTGATCATCTTCCCCGAGGGCACGCGCAACCCGGAGGAAGGCTTGCTGCCCTTCAAGAGCGGGATCTACCACCTGATGAAAAGCCACCCCGAGGTCGAGGTGATCCCGGTGTGGATCGCCAACCTCAATCGCGTCATGCCCAAGGGCCGGATGCTGCCGCTGCCGCTGTTGTGCACCACCAGTTTCGGTGCGCCGCTGAGCATCGAAGAGGGTGAAAGCAAAGAGCAATTTCTTGAACGCAGCCGTGCCGCCCTGCTGGCACTGGCCCCGGAGCACGTCTGACATGGATCGATATACCGTGATGTTGTTCAGCGGGATTGGCGCCATCCTGGTGCTGGCTTCGCTGATCGGTTTCATTCTCAAGCTCAAGACCCGCGGCACGCCGAACTCGGTCATCGACAACCTCAACGCGCGGATCAACGCCTGGTGGATCATGGTGCTGGTGATCGGCGTCGCGTTCTGGCTCGGCAATGCGGCGGTGATCCTGTTGTTCTATGCCGTGTCGTTCTACGCCCTGCGCGAATTCCTCACCCTGACGCCGACCCGGCGCAGTGACTACCCGGCGCTGGTGGCCGCGTTCTACCTGGCGCTGCCGCTGCAATACCTGTTGATCTACTACGACTGGTACGGGCTGTTTTCGATCTTCATCCCGGTCTACGTGTTCCTGCTGCTGCCGATTCTGGCGTCCCTGGGTGGCGACAGCACGCACTTTCTGGAGCGCGCTTCCAAGGTGCAGTGGGGGTTGATGATCGCGGTGTTCTGCATCTCGTTCGTGCCGGCGCTGCTGACCCTGGACATCGCCGGTTTCGAAGGCCGCAACCTGTTGCTGATCGCGTACCTGGTGATCGTGGTGCAACTGTCGGACGTGCTGCAGTACGTGTGCGGCAAGCTGTTCGGCAAGCACAAGATCGCCCCCAACCTGTCCCCGTCGAAAACCGTCGAGGGCTTTGCCGGCGGGATCTTCCTGGCTTCGCTGATCGGTGGCGCGCTGTGGTGGATCACCCCGTTCAATCCCTGGCAGTCGTTCCTGATCGCGTTGCTGATCAACCTGCTGGGTTTTGCCGGCGGCATCGTCATGTCGGCGATCAAGCGCGACCGCGGCGTCAAGGACTGGGGCCACATGATCGAAGGCCACGGCGGCATGCTCGACCGGTTGGACTCGGTGTGTTTTGCCGCGCCAATCTTCTTTCACCTGGTGCGGTACTGGTGGACTTGAGCAATCTGTGAGGGCGGGCTTGCTCGCGAAGGCGGCAGTACAGTCAACATTGATGTTGCTTGTCACATCGTCTTCGCGAGCGAGCCCGCTCCCACAAAAGCTCCGTTGCACTTCACGCTGCGGCAATCAATCCAGAATCAGGTGCGGCAAGAACCGGCTTGAATCCTTGGTGATCAGGCTGTTGTCTTCGCGCACGCCAATGCCGGCCGCCTGGTCGCCGATGACCCAGGAGCCGATCAGCGTGTAGCTGTCGCCAAAGCGCGGCAGGGGCGCGAGCTGCTGGAGGATGAACGGTGCGTCGGTGTAGGGACCGTCTTCCTTGACCACCAGGCCATCGGCCGTCTGCAGTTCAATGTTGGCGCCTTCCCGGGAAAAGAACGGCTTGCGCACCCAGCCCTTGGGCACAGGGGTGCCGGGGTTGGGGTCCAGGTGGGCCTCGAGCAGGTTCGGGTGGCCTTTGTTGAACTCCCACAGCAGCGGCAGGATGCCCTTGTTGGAAATGATCGATTTCCAGGCCGGTTCGAAAAACTGCGTGTCACTCTCGGCGATCGCCGCGCCGAAGGGCTCGTGGAAGATGAACTCCCAGGCGTGCAGCTTGAACAGATGGGGAATCCAACGCTCCTGCAAGTCGACGAAACGGCCTTCATTGTTCAGGCCGATGTCCTCGATGTCGATGTGCCGCGACTCGATGCCGACAGCCTCCGCGATGAGGCGCAAGTAATCGGTGGTGCCCTTGTCCTCGACCGAATCCTTCATCGAGGCAAAGTAGAACGGCTGGGTGAGCTGCAATTGGGCAAACGCCTGGTGCAGCTTGGTGTCGATGCTGTTGAACTGGTCGACATGCTGGGGCAGCAGGCCGCGCTCGATGCATTGCTCCAGCCAGCCCCACTGGAACGCCGCCGCCTCGTAGAGGCTGGTCGGCGTGTCGTAGTTGAGCTCCAGCAGCTTGGCGGGGCCGTTGCCGTTGTAGGAGAAATCCATGCGCCCATACAAGTGCGGATGGCCTTCGAGCCATGACGTGCGGACCATGTCGAAAAACGCCGGGGGAATGCTCAGGCGCTCCAGCATTTGCTCGCTCTGCACCACGCGGGCGACAAGGTCCATGCACATGTCATGGAGCTCGGTGGTGGGGTCTTCGAGATCGTCCTCGATCTGCTTGAGCGTGAACTGGTAGTACGCGCTTTCGTCCCAGTAGGGTTCGCCGTCGATGGTGTGAAACAGGAAGCCGAGGCGCTCGGCCGTCTGCTTCCAGTCATGCCGCTCGGCGCAATGGATCTTCTTCATGGCCTTCGCTCCTCAGCCGCCGGAGCTCGAACCGCCCCACCCGCTGCGGGCGCTGGCCTTGCTGCCGAAGCCGCCACGGGAGGTGGAGGACGCCACGGAAATCGGCTTGCTGGTGCGAATCGAATCGGTGTAGCCGCCGTAGCGCGCCTGGTTGGACTTGGTGAAGGTCGAGCCTCTGGAAACCCGCTGGGACAGGGTCGAGGACCCGTAGTCACCGCGATCATCGCGATAGCGGTAAACCGGCTCGGAGTAATAGCTGTTGCGGTTGCTGCTCAGCATGTTGCCGATCAACAGCCCGGTCAGCAGGTTGCTGAAGCCCGAGCCGCCCGTGTTCGCTTCCGAGGCCGGCAGTTGGGCCCTGGCCGCGTCTACCTGGGATTGGGTGACCTCGCCATCGGCGCTCAGCTCGAAACCGCCCAGCTTGGGGATGAACTTGCCGTTCGAGTCCAGCTGGCACCAGTCGGCGACGAAGTCGGCATCGCAATCGGCGCGGTTGTCGTACACCGGCGCAATGCGGCGATGCTCGGCCATGGCGTTCATGAAGGCGTCGGAACAGACATCCACCGGCAGCTTTTCATCGACACACTGTTGCACGGACTGGAAGTTGTATTTTTTCTGCAACTGGTAGGTTTTTTCCGTCGGCCCGCAACCGGATATCGCCATGGCGACCGATGCGGCCAGCGAAAGCTGAACGTACTTGCTTCGTTTCATCGCAGGCTCCTGGCGCAATCAGTTCGTGGAAGGCGTCATGCACGCGGCGTTCAACAGGCCGACGCTGATGGCCACCGCGGCGATGTAAATACCAGCGGCGATTTCGCCCTGCTTGATGCGCGCTGAAGCGCCCTTGAGCACCAGGCTGGTCACCAGGAAGGCCAGCAACTGGACGAACGCGGCTATCACTGCCCAGACGATGAAATCGAGCAGGCTGACCGAGTAGGCAATCACGTTGCTGGCCGGGATGGCGAAGCCGATGAGCGCGCCACCCAGGGCAATGGCGGCGGCCACGTTACCCGAGCGGATCAGTTCGAATTCCTTGTGCGGCGTGACGTGGATGTAGATGAACTGGAACAGCGCGAACAACACGGCGGCGCCGAGGATGTACAGAACGAAGCCGAACACGGCGGCTTTGTTCAGGGAAATGGAGAGTGCTTCAAACATGGACGTCTTCCTTATTCAAATGGTGTGCAGGTCTGTGGTGTACAGCGAAATGCCCAGCGAAGTACTCAGGCTGATCGTCCCTTCGGCGTCTTCCTCGACGGAGAACAACAGGAACTCGCGACGATCCGTCAGGCCGGTGTCGCGGGCGTACAGCATCGAACGGTGCTCGACGGTGTAGGACTCATCCGGGTTGCTCACGCGTTCGCTCAATGCCACCAGTTCGGTCTGACCGTCCTCGGTGCCCCATTCGCGGGTGTATTCGACGCCGTCATGGGTGTAGGTCGGCAGGCCGATCAAGCTCTGGGGGCCGGCCAGGCGACGCAACTCGGCTTCGCTGTTAACCGTGACGTAGCTTATGTAGTTGAACAGGATCACCGATTCGACCTGCCCATCCACCGCGCCACTGGTGTGCACTTGCAGCCAGTAGTCTTCGTCGTTCATGTAGAAACGCGCCAGCCAGTTCGACTGGCCCAGGTCGACGACACCCATACTCCAGATTTCCTGGGCGCCTGGGATGATCACGGCGCTGTTGCCGTCGAGCAGCAACTTCAGCGTGTTGTCGAACCCCACGCCCTTGCCGTAGGCCAGGCCCAGCGGCCCGTTGGCAGGCAGGGCCGCGCTGGTGGTGGTGTTCGCATTCGGGGCTTCGAGCCCCATCAACTGTTTAAACCATCCCATTGGAGATGTCCTTGAGACGTGTGGAAGCAATGTAGAAGAGTTCGCCACCCTCGACGCGCGTGGCGCCGGGCGGGTTGATCGACGGGTGCTGGGCACCGATGGCGCGGTAACCGATCAGCGTAGCGTTATGTTGCTCTTTCATCCGCGTGTACAGCTCGCCGAACGTGGTTTCGAAACGCTCGGGCAGTTTCATCAGGTACTGGGTGGCGCCCTGGCCCACGCACAGCAACTCGTTGATGATCACGGACGAGCCTGGGTCCTGGGAGGCGCGCACCAGCATTTCAATCGCCATGCTCGACGTGCATTCCAGGCTGGGTGCGTAGGCGCTGGCGAGGGCGGCGGTTTCACTGTCGTTGAAGTGGGCGACCACATGCCCGGCCGGGCCGAGCTGGTTGACCGCCAGTACCGTGGCAAGGGTCAGGTCGTCGGAGTGGGTGCGGACCAGGACGCGCTCGGCACCGGGCACGCCAGCGCGCCGCAACAGCGCGACGGAAGACAGGCTATCGCCCTTGATGAAGGACGCCTGGCCGGGCATGGGGTTTTCTTCGAGGTCGCAGTCGCAAATGACGATCAGGTTGTCGTTGGACGTTTCGTCTTGCAGCAGTAACTCAATGACCCGCTCGCTGGAGCCCCCTTCCCAGCCGACGAGAACGGTGTGTCCGACGGTGCCGGTGAAATCGCCCTTGCCCTTCATGCCTTTTCTCCATACATCGATGACGCTGCTGGTGGTCTTGCCGATGGCCGCCGTGAGCAGCGCGATGCCGCCGAGCATGACCCAGGTCGCAACGAAAATCCGCCCCGCCGCGGTCTGTGGCGACAGGTCGCCGTAGCCGACGGTAAGCGTGGTGGTGAGATAGAAATAGATAAACGTGGCGGCGGCGATCAGGTGTTGCTCGCCCAGCAGCACCAGGCCGATCCAGGCCGTGGCCAGGTGCACGCCCACAGCCATGACCAGGCCGGCCCAGCCGAAGCGCTGGAAGAACGACGATGCGTAGGCACGCAATAGAAGGAAAATCGACATCGTGTCCCTGACTCCGTGGGGCTTGGTTCCTGGCGACGTCATCGCGCTGACCGCGGGGGCTCAGACGCGGTTACCGGGCAGCATTAAACCTGCTGCGAAGCTTGGATAAAAGTACCTGCGTCACAATTACATCCAGGAGCGCCGAACACGATTGCAGCGAGGGAGCTGGCTCCCACTGGGGCGCGAAGCGGCCCCAGAGAATGGGACTGCTGCGCAGTCCAGCGGGAGCAAGCTCCCTCGCCACAGGTTTTGTGCTCGGCCTGCCTTGGTTGTTCAGCCCGAACAGATTACTCCGCCGATTTTTTCTTCAGGCGTTCCAGGATCGCATTGGCGCTGCCTTCGTTCGGCGTGATGCCGGCTTCGCGCAACTTGCGCTCCAGGTCGGTGCCGGTGGAGGCATCGGCCAGTTCGTCCTGGGCTTGCAACTCAGCCGCACGCTGCTGCTGCTTGGCTTGCAGGCGATTCAACGTGCCGACGGCGGTTTCCAGCTTGCCGTTGGCACCGCCGCTGGCGATGGAGGCACTGACCTGGGCCTTCTGCACGCTTTCCCGGGCCTTGGCCATGTCCACTTGCTGGCGCAGGCTCTTGATCCGGCTTTCGGCCTTGGTGATGTCCTTGCGCATGTTCTCGGCATAGCCACCGAATTCGGCCGCCTGCTTCTGCTCGACGTCCAGTTCGTTGGTCAGGGTCGAAATGGCCTCGGCCACTTCCAGCGCCAGGTCTTCACGGTTGGCCTGGATCGCGGCCAGGGCCTTGGACTCCAGGTCCTTGATCTTGGCGTTGTATTCGCCGACACGGTCGGTCGCCAGTTTGTGCTTGGCCATGATGGTGACCAGCTCGCGCCGGGCGTTGGCCAGTGCGGTGTCGGCGTCGCGGATTTCCTGGTCGAGGATGCGCAGGGCCTGTTGATCGACGATCGCTTCGCCGACTTCGCTGGCACCGCCACGCAGCGCGGTGAACAATTTGCTCCAGATGGACTGAGTCATTGGATAGGTTCCTGTCGGCGAATTAGATGAAGAAGCGTTCGAAGGCTTCGCTGGCACGCTGGACGTTGTCGACCAGGGTCTTGACCTCGGTGACGACGTTGGTCAGGTTGGACCCTGCACTCAGCGCACCGAACATGTTGTAGACGACTTGCCCGTTGGGCATGGTCTCGATGCCGATCGAGGACAGCGGGAACATTTCCCGGCTGCGCAGGACCGCGTCGTTGAAGGCCGTTACGTCGTTGATCGACTCGATGTCCACCAGGACGGTATCGACGATGATCTGGTCGCCCACCACCGCGATGTAGATGGGCAGGCCCCCGAAGTCGTTCATCTCCAGCTTGATGCTGGACTCGGAGCCTTGGACGAGGGAGAGGGTGATTTCATTGGCAACCACTTCATCCAGTGCCTGCAAGGCGCTGTAGAGGCGATCGATGTTCCAGTTGTTACCTGCGCTCATGTAATCCTCCGTCATGATTGAGCCCGCCAGAATCGGCTGGCGTAGCTGTTTCTCCATCTGCTTGAGCAGGCTCCGGTTTTCCGGAAGCACCCAAGTTTCATGTTTCACATACCCGGCGGCACTCAGGCCCGCGCGCATCTGCTTCATGTAGAAGCTCGACGGTTTTTTCGCGGCAGGCTTGGAGCGCTCTGCGTCGAGGCTCGCCGAATCTGCTGGAGAGCTGTTTGGCATGGTGCTGACCCCACTGTGAAAAACTCACGCGTGAGAAACACTACAGGTAACGTTCACAACCCTCAATAGCTCACGCGTGAGATTTTTCACACCTGCGCACAGCCATTGAAACACCCTGTGGGAGCGAGCTTGCTCGCGAAGGCGTCAGGCCAACCAACGCCTTGGCAGCTGTTGCACCGCTTTCGCGAGCAAGCCCGCTCCCACAAGGAGGCCCTACGGATAACTGAAACTCTTGACCAACGTCAGCTCGCCCACCGCCCTCATCGGCACCACGAAGGTCTCGATTTTTTCGCTCGGCGTGCCTTCCTCGGTGATCACCGTCACCTGCGCGGTGGTCAGGGCTTGCACCGCTTCGGTGCCGCCGCTTTCCCCGCCCTCTTCACCTTCGTTCTCGTCGGCGATATCACGGTAACCGCCGCCGTAGTAGTTCACGTACACCAGGTACTGGCCCTTGATCGGTGCAGGCATCGAGAAGATTTCCGGGCCATAGCCGGTGGTGACGTCGACGTCGAGGGCCGCGCCATTGGGGGCCACGCGGTCGCCGTACCAGATGTGCGCTCCGTCGGGCGTGACGAGGTGCAGGTCCAGGTCGGTGCCGTCGCTGTCCCAGGTCAACAGCACCCGCAGCTTGGCCGGGCTGGCGCCGCCGCTGGTGTGGAGAAACTGCGTGCGATGGCGATGTTGGCCATCGGGGCTGCGCACTTCGACGCTGTTGCTGCCATTGGGGAAGGAGAACGGCCGGTCGAAGCGGCCTTCAGGGTCGAGCTTGAGCGGCATGCTCACGCCGTTGACGATGAGCTTGCCCGGCTCGCGCTCGCCCTTGGGCGCCGCGGCGATCTGGCCGGTGATGCGCGCGGTGGCGGCCTGCCCCTGGGGCGTATTGACCGACGAGGCCGGGTAGTTGACGACCTGGCTGTAGTTTTCGCCGTCACCGCCCGGCGCGCCGCTGCGCCAGCCGCCGATCGGGGTATCGAGCTTGACGGGGTCGGCGGCGTAGGTCGATGGCAACGCGGTCAGGGCGCAGAGCAACAGCAAGACCTGTGGATAACGGAGTGTCATGGTCTATTCCAGCAAGAGGTGACGGGCGAGCCCTTCGATATAGTCTTCGTCCTGGCCGTTGGGATGTGCTTCAAAGGCCAGGTGCAGGTATTCATGTGTCAGGTCGAGGCGGTCTTGCAGCGACAGCACGCCGCGCACGTAGATGCGCTGGCGCTCGCGGTCGACATAAGGCCGGCCGAAGGCAACGCGGCAGACGGCGAAGGTGCTGATCTCGTTGTAGCCGACTTCGCTTTCCAGGCGCGAACGCCAGCCCCGCCGCTGTTTCAGCAGCCAGTCCTGGGCCGCGGGCAGCGCCTCGCAGGACGCCACCGGATTGTCCCAGCGGCTGAGGCTGGCGCGGGGGTAGGCGTGCAACAGGATGGCGTCGTAGCGCTGGCCGGCGTTGGCTTGCTCCACCGCTTGCAGCCAGGACAATTTGTCCGGGCCGGCCTGGTCGGAGTGATAGGTCACGTCGATGCCGGCCAGCACCAGGTCGCTGGTCCAGGCTGCGATGGCCCGGGTTTCAGGGGCGGCCGGGCGAGGCGCGACACGCTGGCGGTGGCTGCTGTCGTCAATGCTCAGGCAGTCGCCATGGCGCTGGGCGTTCTGCAGCAGGTAGGTGCGGATCGCCACGGCCAGCGCCTTGGCGGCCTCGGCGGGTTCAGCCTTGGCTTCGCGTTGCAGAACCCGGGCGACGTACTCCTCCCGATCCAGTCGCGCGACCAGCTTGCCGGGCGTCAGGAACAGTTCGCCATCGCTGTGGATATCCAGTTGGTTGCCGTTGGCGAACTCGACCCGGTAATCACCTCGCAGTTGCCCCGGTGTGGCCGGACGGTCGCCGGACAGCACCCGCTGCAATGGATAGCGGGCAAACAGGCCCACCTCCACGCAGCGCCCGGTTTCCGCCGGCCAGCGGGACGGCAGCGCCGCCGCCAAACCCTCACCATAGACCTTCAGGACCTGCTGGCTGGTGCCACGCCCACCGGCCCAGACGGGCGTGCCGTCCACCAGCCAACCGGCGAAACCGCCCTGGCGCGATGCAGGGCCCTGGTCGCCCAGCCAGCTCCAGGTCTTGACCCGCAGGCGACTGCCCAACTCGCCCACCAGCCGGCCGTCCGCCGCGTTGAGCACCACGTCCAGCAGCACCCGGCGCGCCTGATCCTGAGCCGGCAAGGAAGCCAGGGCCTTGAGCAGCTCGGCGACCGGCACTTGGGTCTGGGGTTGCAGGGTCGGCAGGTCCAGCAGCCAGGCCGGTGCCTGGCGGGCTTGCCAGTAGTCACGCCAGTTGGCCGCCGAGAGCCCGAGCCGCTGCGGCTCGAAGTACAAGCCGCAAGACTTCACCAGGGCCTGGTCGCGGCCGATGCTCTGCCCGGCATTGCAGCAATAGACTTCTTCCTTCGATTCACCGCGACAGGCATAGGCCGGCTCGCGAGCATTGGTGTCCACCAGCCAGGCGTAGACGAATAGTTTCCACAGGCTGCCCAACGGTGCCTGCAAGGTGTCGGGCAGCGGCTGGCGATCCAGCACCTGCGCCGGGCTCACCCGCAGCAGTTGGCCGTCGAAGGCCAGGCGCAGCGGCTCGTCCTGCGCCGTTGCCAGCGCAGGAATCAAGCACAACAGACACCAGGCCAGCCGCCTGCGCATGTCAGTTGACCGTGACCTGACCGAGCGCCGGTTTCTGTTCCCGCGCCTGATTCTGCGGCGCGTAGACCTGGGTGAAGCGCACCGGCGGCAGGTTGAACTGGCCCTTCTGGGAGAAGCGCACCAGATGACGCAAGCGCAACTCGCCACTGAGGGCATCCACCGGCACCGCGTAGGCCATCTGGCCCGGCTCGAAGCGCGCCTTTTCCAGGGCCGTCGGTTCGCTGTCGGCCTTGCCCACCAATTGGATGCCCCAAGTGGTGCGCTCCACATCGGCGCCCGGCGGCAGCGGCACTTCGAGCATGCCGTAGCGCAGCGGCGTCGGCGCCTTGCTGTTGATGATCACTTCGTCCAGGTACAGGCTGTCGCTGGACAACGGTTTGTTGCCCACCGGTTCGAGCTTGAAGGTGAACGCTTCGTCGCCCGGCACCAGGCGTGACAGGCGACGGGTGATCGAGACGGCCATCGATGCCACGGGCGGTTGCTGGCTCTGGAAGCTCAGGGCTGCTTGCAGCGGACGTTCCTGGGCACCGTTGAGGGCCAGCGAGGTCGGAACCTGCGCGCCCTGCCATTGCCAGTAGGTTTCACCGGTGGCGCCTTGTCGGGCTTTCCAACCGTCACCCGGCGTCAGCGTGACCGCCGGCGCAGCTTGTTCGATGCTGCGTTGCAGCCAGCTCAAAACCAGGGCCCGCTCCAGGGTCGACTGTTGTGGCAGCACTCGCTCCAGCAAAGCCTTGGCGCGAGCAGGGTCAAAGGCTTGCAGCGACAGCACCAGTGCCTCGGCAAACGGTGCGGAACTGACCGCCAGTTGCTGCTGCGCAGCGTCCACCTGGCGATTGAACGCCTCTGGCAACGGCATTTTCAGCTGCCTGGCCAGGGACGCGGCCAAGACGCGGGCGCTCGCCAGGCCCAGGGCCGAATCCGGCGCGTTCATGACCAGGCTGTCTTCACCGCCGTCCATCACGCTGTCGGCACCCGCGCCACGAGCCTTGGCCAGGTCGTCCATCAGGCCGCTGAGCAAGGTGTTCACCGGCAGTTGCATCTGCTTGGCGAACGACAGGATCAGCGCCCGCTGCAACAGCGGCGTATCACCGGCCTGCTTGGCGTAGACCTCCAGCACGCGCTGCCAGTGTTCCGGCGGCAGGCTGATGTCCAGGGCCTTGCTGGCGTACCAGTCGGCGTAATAGGCATAAGCGGTCAGGAATGCATCCGGCTCACCGTCCTGGCCCCACCAGGTGAAGCTCGCCGACGGCCCGGCCATCTGCACCAGGCGCAGGCGACTGTTTTGCATGATCAGGCGCAAGCGGTCACGGGTCTGGGGGCTCGACGCCAGGCTCGGGTACGCGATGCTCAACGGCAGCAATTGGCTGGCCGTCTGTTCGACGCCACCATAGGGGTAGCCCAGCAGATCGTCCAGGGCCGACCGGAACAGCGCTTGCGGACTGTCGTCCAGGCGCAGGCGGATATCACTGGCGTCGGCCGGCAGGTTCAGCGGGGTATCGCCGCCCGCCACATCGACACGCTGGCCCTGGGTCACTTGCCAACCACTGCCACTGGCGTTCAGGTTCACGGCCAGGGCGTCCTGCGTCTCGCCGTTCAATTGCAGCTGGACGCTCAGGTCGCCGCTGCTCAATTCCATGGCCGGCAGCGCCACGTAGTTGATGCCTTTCTTGAGTTCCGCCACCAGCCGTTGTTCAGCACCGGCGTAACGGATCAACAACTCGGCCTTCAACGGTTTCTCCGACTGGCTGAAGGCGAACAGGCCCAATTGCGGCTTGTCGCCCGCGCGGAAGCGGGTCGGGCCGCTCCACTTCAGGTACAGCGGTTTTTCCGAAGCGATGAATTGTTTCTTCTGGCCCACCCGGCCATCGTCGGCGATGGCCCGGGCAGTAATGCGCCAGCGGGTCAGGGAGTCCGGCATCTTGAAGGTGAAACGGGCCTTGCCACTGGCATCGGTGACCAGCTCCGGCTGCCAGGCAGCGGTGTCGACGTCTTCACGACGCGGGCGCTCCAGCACCTTGACGCCACGCTCGCTGCGGTTGGCCTTGCCCGGTGCGCCTGGGCTGCCCGGCAATGCCACGTCGTAGCTGATGAACGATAGGCTGGCGCTGGTGCGTACGTTGTTGCGCCGCGGGTGGTAGAAGAACTGGTCGATGGTCGGCGCCACTTCCGGCTGCAGGGCGTAGACCATTTCGTCCACCACGCTGACCGTCAGGTGCGCCGGGATCGCCTTTCCGGCGAACTGGGTGCTCAGGTCCACGGTGACCGTGTCGCCCGGCCGGTAGCTGGCCTTGTCGGTGACAACGGCGACGTCGATCTGCGGCGTGACCACCTTCAGACCGGCGTTCTGGAAGCTGTACTGGCCACCCTTGGTGTAGAGCACCGAGAACGTCATGTTCGGCGCAAAGGCGTCCTTGACCGGGATGCGCGCGCGATACTGGGTCTCGCTGAGCTTTTCCATCTTCAGCCAGTCGCCGCCCTTGGACAGCAGCGCCGTGGCCTCGACCTTGTCACGTTCCAGGGACAGCAGCGCATCGCTGACCGGCTCAGGGAACGTGATCAATGCCAGGGCTTCGTCGCCGGTCTTGTACTCGGCTTTATCGAGGACGATCTCGACAGTGCCCGGCACGGCCTTGATGCCGTCGCCCGTCACCGCATGGGCGGTGGCGCCGATGACCCGGCCGTGTTCGTCCTTGAGGGTCAGGTTGTAGGTACCGGGCCGGTCGAAGGTCAGGCTGAAGCCTTTGTCCTTGGCCGTCAGCTTGCCGTCGCCGGTGCTCTGGTCTTCCAGGCGCACCCAGGCGTAGCTGCCCGGTGTCACGGCTTTGCTTTGCTCGCTGCCACCTACGTTGGCGTAGCTGAACGCGACCTTCTCGCCGACCGCACTGAAACGCTGGCGGGCGCCCAGGCTGAAGTTCGCCGCGCCGCGGTCGATCAGGATTTCCTTGGTGGTCTTGACCCGATACGCCGCGCCATCGCTGGCGAATACGGTGAGGGTGTAGCGGCTCGGCTTGTCGGCGGCCGGCAGGTCAAGGGTCGCGTTGCCCTTGTCATCGGTGGTGACTTCGCTGCTGGTCAGTTCTACCGGGAATTGCCCCAGGTATTGCAGCTCGTTGTCCACCATCGACAGTTGCTGGGCGCGCAGGCTCAGGCTGACCTTGGCATTGACCACCGGCTTGCCGTCCGGGTACAGCAACACGAGGTTGCCCTTGACCGGTTCGCCCGTGCGGTAGTCCTGCTTGGCCAGGTTCAGGGCGATCTCGAAGTGCGGCTTGATGTATTCGGCCACACGGAAGGCGCTGCTGTAGAGCTGGTCCTTGTAGCTGAAGCGCAGCTCATAACCACCGGCGACGGCGTTTTCCGGCAGTTGGAAGCGGCCTTGGGTCCCGGCCTTGGAATCGAGCTTCAGGGCCAGGGTCTGCAAGGCGGTGCCGGTGGCATCCAGCACGCTGACGTTGACGTCGGCGGCCGTCGGCTGCACCGAATCACGGGCGTTCTTGAACTCACGACCGACGATCTTCAACGATACCCAATCCCCCGGACGGTACAGCGGCCGGTCTGTGAAGGCGTAGAGCTTGGTGTCGTAGATTTCGCTGTCGTAGTAGAAGTTTTCCGAAACGAAGACCCCGCCCTCCTCGTCCTCGCCAATGACGAACGAACGCTCCGGGCTCACATGCTTGAGGCGCAGCAAGCCATCCTCGTCGGTGGCACCGCTGCTCATCACGCCCAGGCCGTCGGTCCACAGCACGTTGACCTTGGGCACCGAACGCCCTTCATGCTTGCGCGCGGCCCAGACCAGCAACTCGTCGCCGGCGATCTTGCTCACCGCCACGGTGTTGGAAACGAAGACCATGGTGGTGGCCCGGTACTTGCCGATCAGCGCTTCCACCAGGTACAGGCCTGGTTTCAATTGGCCCAGCGGCACGTAGACGTTGCCCGGGGCGACGCTGACGAACTCACTGGACGAACCGGCCAGGTTGACCCCGGCAGGCGGCTGGATCGGCTTGGCTTGCCACAGCGGGTAACGGAACTGGCTGACCACCGGCAAGCCCGGGATCAAGGCAAACTGGGCCGGTGCGTCGTACGGCGTCGGCGCGACCAGGGCGTCGCCGATCTTCAGCTCCGGCACTTCTTCGGTCACTTGCTGGCGAGACTCGTAGGAGAACGCCCGCTGCATCACCCGGCGGGACTTGCGATACCAGTTATCCCACAGGTACGCGAGGGTGTTCGACAGGCCTTCGCCCTTGAACTGGCCGTCACTGACCACGCGGTGCAGGTTTTTCTGGCGCTTGAGGAAATCCAGCGGCTTGTCGATGCGATAGACGCGAATGTCGGCGCCGCCATAGGGCTCCATGCGGAACCGACGGTAGTCGCGGCCCGGCGCTTCGAGGCGAACCATGGCCTGTTCGTCGCTGGCGAAACTGCTGTCGGCCAGCAGGAAGAAGCTCTCGCCGGACACGGGGGTGTAGCCGCTGGGCTCCACCGTATCTTCGGCGTTGACGACAGGTGCCAGCAACAAGGCAAACAGCAGGGGTAGTTTCGAACACAAGCGCAGCATGCGGGCACCGGTCATTGGGAGAGAAAGTTGAGTCGATAGACGCCGATGAAGTTGGGGTTGGCTGCGTCGGGTATCCATCGGGTGTCCTTCCAGTTCATGAGTTGTTGCAGGCTTGCGGAGCGCATGCCGTTGTCGGTAGGGGTGGTGGTGCCGGTGTGATAGGCGATGTAGCGGCCCATCCAGATCATCAGGTGCTGGTCGTCGCCCTGGTCGAAGAACATCAGGTCGCCGGGGCGGGCCTGGGCGACATCGCGGCCCACCAGGCGGCTGTTGAACTGGATCAGCTTGATGGCGTTGACGTAAGGGCCGACCTTGCCGCCGCCCTGCTGCCATTGTTGGGCGAGGCGGCGCTGCGCATCGCTCAACGGCAGTTCAGGTGGCAGGTAGCGGTTGGACAGGCCATTGCTGCGCAGCCATTTGTCGTCGTGGACCTTCAGCGCCTCGTTGGCCGCAAAGCGCACCAGCCCGGCACAATCCTGCTGGTACCAACGCGGGCTCGGGCCCCGGGTCAGTTGCTCCTGGGCGATGCGCACGAACCAGGCCCGAAAGACCTTGGACTGCTCCACATCCAGCGCCGGCGTCTCGAGCGCGAACGCCTGCCCCGCCAGCAACAGCGCCAGCAGCAACACCCACGACCGGGGATTGCGCATCCGTGCGGTCACAGCGCTTTCCATTCCAGCGGCAGCCATTGCCAGTGACCGTCCGGCTCACTGCCGGCCGGCAACGTCAGGGCGTACTTGCCGTAGCCACCGAGGGTGCGCAGCTTCGGAATCAGATAGGTTTGCGCGGCGTTGTAGAACACCGGCTCCATGTCCTGGGGCAGGCTGTCGAGGGTTTCGTGCTGCATCAACTGCGCGATGGAGTCCGGGCCGAAATAGATCGGCATCAGCAGGTCCTTGGGCACCACATCGGCCATCGGCGGGAAGCGCTTGTCGAGGGTGCCGAGGGCCTTGTCCACCAGCTTGTCGTCCAGGGAAAACAACAGCGTCGAACCGTGGCGCGCCAGGCTGACCCGCATGAACGCCTTGCCGGTGATGGCGTCCGGTTGCAGCGAATCCTTGGCCAGGTAAGGTCCGAAGTTGGAACTCACCTGCCGTTGCCACTGGTGCATCGCGCCTTCCTGCTTCTCGACCACCGGGAAGGCGTGCTCAGCGACATTGTTTTCGTAGGCGCCCACCATCGAACCGAACAACTGGCCCAGGTCGGCGTCGAGCTTGCCGTCGTCTTCGTTCAGGCTCGCCACCAGCAACGGCGTGTAAAGACGCGAATCGGCGTACCAGCACAGGCCGGCCGCGCCGGTCACGTGGTCGATCATGGCCTGGGCGGCCTTTTCATCGGCGCCAAGTTTTACCAGCAGCGGCTTCTGGGGCGCAGCCGCCAGGGGCAAGGTCACGCAGGCGCTGGCGCCCATGGGCATGGCTTGCCAGATCGGCTTGAAGTCGAAGTCTGGCTGGTTCTCCAGTTCGTCCATGGCCAGGAAGCTGTGCCAGCCCTTGTCGTCCATGTCGAAGCGCAGCCCGGCGAAATTCGGGATGAACCGCTGGTAGCCCATGGCGAGCACGCTGGCGTTGACCGAGATGCGTTGCTTGACCTGCGGTGCCTTGGCCGGCAGGCCGAAGGCTTCGGGGAAGAGTTTGTCGCCGTTGAGCAGCGCCGCCAGGGCGGTGGTCGACACACTGCCGCGCTCCTCCGATGGGCCGTTGGCCGGGTCGTAGAGCTTGGTCGGGTTGGACAGCACCACCAGCTTGTCGCCATGGGAGGCGAAGACCAGGGACTTGCTGGCGTTGTAGGTCAGTTGATAGAGCGCGACATCGTCGCCGCCGACCCGCAGGTCGCTGAGTTTGCTCAGTTGCGTATCGTCCAGGGCAACCTTGGCCAGCGGCTCCAGCACCTTGGCCAGGCCACCGCGGTCCATCACCAGCAGGAAATCCTTGAGGCGACCATCGGCGCCGCGCCACAGCGCGACATCGGCCGGCTGGTCGAACAGTTCCTCGATCAGGCTGTCCTGCAACTTCAGGTCATGCTCGTAGATGATCCGGCGCAGGCTGCCGATCAGGCCGAGGCGGTCGGCGTGGGCCTCATAGTAGAAGACGAAGTCTTCGGTGAGCGTGGCCTTGAGGAACGGTACCGCCAGCAGGTCCTTGGGCAACTGGCTCAGGGAATGGGCCTCGAGCAAGCCGTCGGGGCGGCTCAGGCCGAGTTTCTCCAGGGCCAGCGCCGTGGGCGGCGCCTTGGGCTTGTGCATGAACCAGCCCAACCCGGCGGCTACACCGGCCACCAGGCACAGCCCGATCAGCAACGCCGGCCAGCGACGCGCAGGTTTAGCGACAGGTGTCGCAGTGGTCGGGGAAGCAGTGTTGTCGCTCATATTCACAAGGGCCTGTTCATCCGTGGAGCGGAATTAGTAGTTGAAAGTCTTGACCAGCAGCAGATCGCCAATGGCGCGCAGGGGCACGACAAAGGTCTCGCGTTTTTCGTCGACGGTGTTTTCGTTGAGCACCAGGTTGATCTGCGAGGTGATCACCTCGTTCTGGTTGCTGCCTTCATCGAAGTTGTAGCCACCGCTGCCGTAGTTGCCCCAATAGTTCACGTAGACCAGGTAGGTGCCGTGCATCGGCGCGGTCATGGTGAACATTTCCGGGCCGGGGCCATCGACGCCATCCGGGTCCAGGCCGCCGCCGTTGCTCAGCGCAGGCTGGCCGAAGAACGCATGTTGGCCGTCCGGTGTGACGATATGCAGATCCAGCTCGGCCTTGGGGTCGTCCCAGCCCAGCACCACTCGGATCTGCGCCGGCGTGCGCAGGTTGTTGGCTTCATAGAACTGCACCCGCTTGAGCGACCGGCCTTCGGAACTGCGCACCTCGACGCTGTTGGAACCGGCGCCGAACGCATACGGCCGGGCGAAACGCCCTTCGTCGTCGGTATAGAGGTTCAGTGGATTGCCGTTGACCGCCAGGCTGTGGGGTTGGCGCATCGTGCCCATAGCCTTGATCTGGCCTTCGATCATTGTGCGGTTGCGCTGTACGCCCCGATCGATGGGGGGCGTGGGATAGGCAACCTGGGGATTTTCCGTACGGTCGAGCAGGCCACTGTAGCGCCAGCCGCCCACCGGCTCGGACATCTGCGCCGAAGGCTGCGCCCACGCCAAGGGTGCGACCACCAACGCGATCAACAGTGTAGGAAAACGCATGTATGCCTCCTGCCATGCACAACGCAACCTGGCGCCCTTCCCCGGCGCATTTTTTATCATTTATCAGGTTTCGTCCGAAAGCCCGCCATACGGGGGCTGTAGATGGCGCGAAGGTTAGCGATTCGGCCAATGATTCACAATCGGGGAACGCGCGATTCTGTGTGGGAAATCACGGACTGAACCGAGCGTGAGCCGATTAGCGTGCGTATTCGGCTCACGAAATGAGCCGAATACGTAAAAATTGTACAAATTCTGAGCAATTGATGGCGCGTCAGGCAACACGGCCCCCCTCCGTCGCGCGCCCCAAGCGGGACCAAGCGCCCTCGCCCCAAAAGCCAGGCCGCAGCGTCTGGCACAGCCTCATCTGCCCCGCCTGACCCTGCCCCCCCTGATTTGCCCCAACCCCCCATGTCTGCTAGTGTCGCGCCGGTTTAACAGTCAACCGGAAGAGCCGCCATGGCCCGTAAAAAAGCAGCACTGGATTTCGAACAATCTCTGGCCGACCTGCAAACGCTGGTCGAGCGGCTGGAGAACGGCGAATTGTCGCTGGAAGACTCGCTGACCGCCTTCGAGCAGGGTATCGGCTTGACTCGCGACTGCCAGGCGGCGCTGGCCCAGGCCGAGCAGAAAGTGCAATTGCTGCTCGAACGCGACGGCGAGTTGACCGAAGAGCCTTTCGACGCGGAACAGCCTGAATGATCGCCGCCTATCAGGCCAGCAGCCAGGCCCGGGTCAATGCTGCATTGGACACCTTGTTCAGCGCCCCGAGCCCGGAGCTGGCGCGGTTGTACGAAGCCATGCGCTACAGCGTGATGAACGGCGGCAAGCGTGTCCGCCCGCTGCTGGCCTATGCCGCCTGCGAAGCGCTGGGCGGCGAGGCTCGGCAGGCCAACGGCGCGGCGTGCGCGGTGGAGCTGATCCACGCCTACTCGCTGGTCCACGATGACCTGCCGGCCATGGACGACGACGACCTGCGCCGCGGCCAGCCCACCACGCACAAGCAATTCGACGAAGCTTGCGCGATTCTTGCCGGCGACGGGTTGCAGAGCCTGGCCTTCAGCGCCCTGCTCGACCCCGCCCTGAGCGATTGCCCGGCGCAGATCCGCCTGGACATGGTCAGTACCCTGGCGCTGGCGGCGGGCCCTGCCGGCATGGTCGGCGGTCAGGCCATCGACCTCGGCTCGGTCGGCTTGAAACTGGACCAGGGCGCGCTGGAATACATGCATCGGCACAAGACCGGTGCGCTGATCGAGGCCAGCGTGAAGCTGGGCGCCCTCGCCAGCGGTCGGGCCACGCCGGAGCAGTTGCATGCCTTGCAAGCCTACGCCCGGGCCATCGGCCTGGCGTTCCAGGTGCAGGACGACATCCTCGACGTCGAAAGCGATACCCAGACCCTCGGCAAGCGCCAGGGCGCCGACATCGCCCGCGACAAGCCGACTTACCCGGCCCTGCTCGGCCTCGATGCCGCCAAGGCCTACGCCCTGGAGCTGCGCGACCAGGCCCTGGCCGCGCTGCGACCCTTTGACGCGGCGGCCGAGCCGTTGCGTGAGCTGGCCCGCTATATCGTCGAACGACGCAACTGATACGGGGTCAACCCTTCAGACTGCGTATCGGCCAAGTTCCGGCCAACGCGTGGGCAGCTTGCGATGCATAAGGTAAACTGCCGCCTCTTTCTATACCTATAACGATTCGCCTGATGCCCACGACGTTTCAAGAGATTCCCCGCAAGCGCCCGACCACGCCCCTGCTGGACCGTGCCAACACGCCGGACGGCCTGCGCCGGTTGGGTGAAGCCGAGCTGGAAACCCTGGCCGATGAGTTGCGCCTGGAACTGCTCTACACGGTCGGTCAGACCGGTGGGCACTTCGGAGCCGGCCTGGGCGTCATCGAGCTGACGATCGCCTTGCACTACGTGTTCGACACCCCGGACGACCGGCTAGTGTGGGACGTGGGGCACCAGGCCTACCCGCACAAGATCCTCACCGGCCGTCGCGAGCGCATGGGCACGTTGCGCCAGAAGGACGGCGTGGCAGCATTCCCGCGCCGCTCCGAGAGCGAATACGACACCTTTGGCGTCGGCCACTCCAGCACGTCCATCAGCGCCGCCTTGGGCATGGCCATTGCCGCCCGCCTGCAGAACAGCGACCGCAAGGCCATTGCCGTGATCGGCGACGGCGCACTGACCGCGGGCATGGCGTTCGAGGCGCTGAACCACGCGCCGGAAGTCAACGCCAACATGCTGGTGATCCTCAACGACAACGACATGTCGATCTCGCGCAACGTCGGCGGCTTGTCCAACTACCTGGCGAAGATCCTCTCCAGCCGCACCTACGCCAGCATGCGCGAAGGCAGCAAGAAGGTCCTGTCGCGCCTGCCCGGTGCCTGGGAAATCGCCCGGCGCACCGAGGAGTACGCCAAGGGCATGCTGGTTCCCGGCACGCTGTTCGAAGAACTGGGCTGGAACTACATCGGCCCCATCGACGGCCACGACCTGCCCACATTGATCGCCACCCTGCGCAACATGCGCGACCTCAAGGGCCCGCAGTTCCTGCACGTGGTCACCAAGAAGGGCAAAGGCTTCGCCCCGGCGGAAGTCGACCCGATCGGCTACCACGCCATCACCAAGCTCGAACCCCTGGACGCACCGGCCGCCGCCCCGAAAAAAGCCGGCGGGCCGAAGTATTCCGGCGTGTTCGGCCAGTGGTTGTGCGACATGGCCGCCGCCGATCCGCGCCTGGTGGGCATCACCCCGGCCATGAAGGAAGGCTCGGACCTGGTGGCGTTCAGCGAACGCTACCCGCAGCGCTACTTCGACGTGGCGATTGCCGAGCAGCACGCCGTGACCCTCGCCGCCGGCATGGCCTGCGAAGGCGCGAAACCGGTGGTGGCGATCTATTCGACCTTCCTGCAACGCGGCTATGACCAATTGGTGCATGACGTGGCGGTGCAGAACCTCGACGTGTTGTTCGCCATCGACCGTGCCGGCCTGGTGGGCGAAGACGGTCCGACCCACGCCGGCAGTTTCGACCTGTCGTTCCTGCGCTGCATCCCCGGCATGCTGGTGATGACCCCGAGCGATGAAAACGAGCTGCGCAAAATGCTCACCACCGGCCACCTGTTCAATGGCCCGGCGGCGGTGCGCTACCCCCGTGGCACCGGCCCGAATGCGCCCATTGAAGCCAACCTCGACCCCATCGAGATCGGCAAGGGCGTGATCCGTCGCCAGGGTCGGCAAACCGCGCTGCTGGTGTTCGGCGTGCAACTGGCCGAAGCCCTCAAGGTCGCGCAGACCCTGGACGCCACGGTGGTGGACATGCGCTTCGTCAAACCCCTGGACGAAGCGCTGGTCCGCGAGATCGCGGCGGGCCATGAACTGCTGGTGACCGTCGAGGAAAACGCCATCATGGGTGGTGCCGGCGCAGCAGTCAGCGAGTTCCTGGCCCGGGAAAACCTGCTCAAGCCGGTGTTGCACCTGGGCCTGCCGGACATCTACGTCGAACACGCCAAGCCTGCCCAGATGCTGGCCGAGTGTGGCCTGGACGAGGCCGGCATCGAAGCCTCGGTGCGCCAGCGATTGCAGTTGCTGGGCCTGTAATTTTCAGCCCACACAACCCCCTGTGGGAGCGAGCTTGCTCGCGATAGCGGTGTGTCAGCCAATGGGTTAATTGACTGATCTTCCGCTATCGCGAGCAAGCTCGCTCCCACATTGGTTTTGTGTAGACCAAATAATCACGGAACACCCATGAAACTGCGCCTGGCCCTCACCCTGTCCCTGCTGCCAACCCCCGACCTGCTGGCCGACACGTTCGAGCGCGAGCAGGCACTGAAGCTGCCCGACATCGTGATCAGCGCCAACCGCCAGGTCGAGGCGCGAAATGACAGCAGTGCCGCCAACACGGTCTTCACCCGCGACGACATCGAACGCTTGCAGCCGGCCAGCGTCAGTGACCTGCTCAGTCGCGTGCCGGGGGTGCAGGTCGCGCCGCTGGGTGGACGCGGCAGCCTGCCGGGGATCTACATTCGCGGCACCAAGTCGGCCCAGAGCCTGGTATTGGTGGACGGCCAGCGCATCGGCAACGCCACCTCCGGTGACAGTAACCTGCAACGGCTGAATATCAACCAGATCGAGCGAGTGGAAGTACTGCGGGGCTCGCGCTCGGTCCTCTATGGCGCCGATGCAGTGGGCGGAGTCATCCAGATCTTTACCCGTCGAGGCCATGAACAGGGCGTGCAACCGCGCCTGCACCTGGGCGCCGGCAGTCACCAAACCTGGGAACGCAGCCTGGGGCTGTCCGGCGGCGATGAACAGACGCGCTTCAACCTCGGCGCCAGCCTGGACGAATCCGCTGGCACCAATCGGACCCACACCTCCTACGCCAGCGACCGCGACGACGACGCCAACCGCAACCAGTCGCTGAGCCTGAGCCTGAGCCATGCGCTGACAGACGGCCTGGAAGTCGGGCTGAATCTGCTGGATAACCGCGGCAAGAGCGAATACGACAACCCGTTCGGCCGCTTTGACCCGGCGACGTTCGAATCACTGCCCCAGCAGCCGTACAGCGAGTTTGCCGTGAGCAGCTTCAGCAGCTACGTGGATGGACGCATCAACGACACCTGGAAATCCCGCCTCGAAGTGGGCCACAGCGAGAATCGCGAGAAGACCTTCGACAAGCTCAGCGATGTCCGCGAAGTGTTCAACACCTACCGCGACTCCGTGACCTGGCAGAACGACGTGACGCTGGATGAGCACAACAGCCTGATCGTGGGCGGCGACTGGTATGAGGATCGGGTCAACAGCAGTACACCGTTCGACGAGGACAGTCGCTGGAACCGCGCCGCGTTTATCCAGCACCGCTACCAGGCCGAGGCGTTTTCCACCGAATTGGGCCTGCGACGCGACCAGAACCAGCAATTCGGCGGCCAGAACAGTTGGAGCGGCACCCTCACCCTGCCGGTTTCGCCGGGCAACGACCTGTTGCTGACCTACAGCGAAAGTTTTCGCGCGCCGACCTTCAACGACCTGTACTACCCGGACTACAGCAACCCGAACCTCACCCCCGAGACCGCCAAGAGCTACGAACTGCAATGGCGCAGCCAATTGGGAGAGGACACCCGCCTGGAGACCTCGCTGTATCGCACTGACCTCAAGGACGCGATCATTTTCGGCAGCCAGTCACGCCCGCAGAACGTCGCCTCGGCGCGGATCAACGGCGTCGAAATGGCCTTGATGCAGGATCTGTTCGGCTGGCAGGGCAACCTGGCCGTGGCCGTGATCGACCCACGGGACAGGGACAGCGGCCACACCCTGGCCCGCCGCGCCCGCCGGACCTTGAGCCTGGACCTGGACCGCTCATTCGACCGACTGAGCCTCGGTGCGACCTGGCAAGCGGTGAGCAGCAGCTACGACGATGAGAACAACCGCCATGCGCTGGGTGGCTATGCCCTCCTGGGCTTGCGCAGCGGGTGGGCGCTGAGCCGGGAAGTGAAGTTGGAAATGAAGGTGGATAACCTGCTGGACAAAGGTTATAGCCGGGCGCTGTATAGCCATGATGGGGCCCAGTATGGGTATCGGGAGGAAGGTCGGACGTGGTTGTTTGGGGTGACCTGGACACCGTCACTCTGATCCAGAGTTTGTGGTGCCTGGACTGGCCCCTTCGCGGGCGAGCCCGCTCCCACAGTTGATCGATGTTGCCGCCCAGGACGCGGTCATCTGTAAGAGCGAGCTGGCTCGCGATTGCAGGCGCCTGGGTCTATTTATCCGGCGCAATCAACTCACACAACCGGGCCGTCGCCTCGATCATCTGCCCACTGGGCCGCTCCAGCCCCTTGTCGGTCACCCGCAGCAACCGCTCTTGCGCCACCGGCCAGGCTTTCCAGGCATCGAGCTGGGCCTGTTCCGTGGCCAGGATCGCCTGCGGCTTGCGCTGCAACACCGACTCCACGCTCACTTGCGGCGCCGGCAGGCTCAGGTCGGCGAACACATTGCGCGCGCCGCACACCGCCAGGGCATCGCTGATGATCTGGCCACCGCCCACGGTATAGAGCGGCCGATCCCACACCTGATAAAACACCGGCAGCGGTGGCTCGCGCCGGTAGCGTTGGCGCAGGCCCTCCAGGCGCTCGCGCAACTGCGCCGCGCGTTGCATGCCCCGTTCCGGCCGGCCAAGCTGCGCGGCGATGGCTTCGATTTGCGTGATCAACTGGTCGAGGTCGTGGGGGTCGACCACGTGGATGGCGATGCCCAGGCCCTTGAGCTGCTCACGCTGGGCCGGTCCTACGCTGCCGGGCCAGAGCAGGAGCAGGTCGGGCTTGAGGCTGAGCAAGCGCTCCATGTCCAGTTGCCCGTAACGCCCAACCGAAGGCAGGTTGCCCAGCACGGCGGGACGCTCACCGCCGTCCAGCACGCCCACCAGCAGGTCGGCGCAATCGAGCTCGACAACGATTTCCGATAACGAAGGCGCCAGGCTGACCACCCGTGGGGCCGCAACCGCCGAGGCACTGACGGCCAGCAGCACAACCGCCAGCCAGCGGTGCATCAGCCGAGTTGACGCGGGATGCGGTACAGGTAGAACAACACGGCCGTGGACAACGCCAGCAGCATCAACGGCACCGCTTCGAGGCCGACGAATACCGCCAGCGCACCGACCCAGGCCGGCAGCGCGGCGACCAGGAGCGCCGCACGCCGACGGGCCGCCAGGCGAATCCAGGCTTGGGGCTCATCCGCCGTGTCGAGGGCTTTCTGGGTGGCGATCAAGGCGTTCTTGTAGGGCCCGAAGAAACGCAGGCTGACAAACATCGACGCCACGCCCGCAATGAACAACGGCATCGCCAGCACCGGCAGGATCGCCTCGCCCTGACCGAACACCGCGTTGATCACGAACAGCGGCAGCAAGGCCAGCGCCAGGTACTGCCACCACGTGACGGACAGGCGCCGCCGGACCTGACCACGCGTCACGCCCGGTCGACCTCGCCCTGGTGCTCGTTGCCCATCATGTGGTCGAGCTTGCTGGCCTTGGTCGCCAGGTAGAGCTTGTTGTGGGGGTTATGACCGGTGTGCAGCGGCACGCGCTCGGCCACGACGATGCCCATGTCGGTCAACGCCTTGACCTTGCGCGGGTTGTTGGTCATCAACCGCAAGGACGTGACCCCCAGGTGCTGGAGCATCGGCTGGCAGATGCTGTAGTCGCGCATGTCGGCGGCAAAGCCGAGGCGCTCATTGGCCTCGACGGTATCCGCGCCGCCATCTTGCAACTCATAGGCGCGAATCTTGTTCAGCAGGCCAATGCCCCGCCCTTCCTGGCGCAGGTACAGCAATACGCCACGGCCTTCGCGGGCAATCGCCTGCAAGGCCGCCTCGAGTTGCGAACCGCAATCGCAGCGCTGGCTGAACAAGGCATCGCCCGTCAGGCATTCGGAATGCAGGCGGCCGAGCACCGGTGCGCCGTCGGCGAAATCACCCAGGCTCAGCACGACGTGCTCGCGGCCGGTGGCTTCATCGAGAAAACCATGCATGGTGAATTGCGCAAAGGGCGTTGGCAGCTTGGAAGCGGCAACAAAAACGACAGGCACCGGTGTGCTCCTGATCTAGTACTGGAGTTTCGCAGAGGCGGGCATTGTAACAGCACGTCAAGACAGACGCTTAGGCTGAATTGTCGGCCATAACCATCGAAAAGTTTGATTACGGCTTCGGTGGATTGCCATTCTCGTCGAACGGATAGGGTTGTTTCCAACGCTCGAAGATCGGTTTCAACTTGCCGTTCTTGACCAATACCTCCATGCGCCGGTCGAACAGCGCGCGCAAGGCCCGGCCGTTCTCGTTGTTGGCAAACCCCAGGTAGAGCGGCAGGTTGATCAACGGCGAGAGCTTGTACTGCTGGGGATTGTCGGCCTTGGCGAGCACCTGCTGGATCTCCATCAGCGCATCGATATAGAAATCGGCGCGATCATGGGCAAGCATCGGCAAGATCCCCACCGCCCGGTGAATTTCGTTGTAACGCCGGATGTTGGGCAGGTAGCTGTTGTATTCGTAGCCACGCATCCACACCAGCCGGTAGTTGCCGACGGTGGTCAGCGTCGGGGACGGCTTGGAAGCCAGCCCCAGGGCATAGATATGATCGACGTCGTAGTGCCAATGAGGGTAGAGCAGGCCTTCGGTTTCATCGCGGTAGGCGCCCACCTGTGCGTCGACTTCGCCGCGCTGCACCAACCCGATCGAGCGGGTGTACGGCACGCTGCGGATCTCCAGCTTGACGCCTTCAGGCTCGAACACCTCGCGCAGGATGTCCCAGGCCATGCCCTGGCCATCGGCCTGGGTGTAATTGGCCCACTCCTCGCTGGCCGCGCGGATCTTGCCCGGCAGCGGCGCCGGGTCGGCCGCTCGCACGCCGAGGCAGGCCCCCAGACACAGCAACAGCAGTAGTGCGCGGCTGACGCCCATTCCTGGCTCCCTCAGGTGAAACACCACACCAATCCTTGCATTGCCAGCCAGGCAAAGACCCCGGCCAGGACATCGTCGAGCATGATACCGACGCCTCCGTGAACATGCCGGTCGATCCAGCGGATCGGCCATGGCTTGAGGATATCGAAGAAGCGAAACACCAGGAAACCCATTATCAGCCAGTACCAGCCTTCCGGCACCAGCCAGAGGGTGATCCACATGCCGACCATTTCGTCCCAGACGATGCCTTCATGATCGTGCACCCGCAGGTCATCCGCCACTTTGCCACAGAGCCAGAAGCCAAACAGCATGGTGAGGCCCAGCATCAGCCAGTAGCCCCAGTCCGGCAACATCTGCCACAACGGTATGAAGGGTAGCGCAACCAGCGAGCCCCAGGTGCCCGGCGCTTTAGGCAAGGTTCCCGAACCGAAGCCGAAGGCCATGAAATGCCAGGGATTGCGCCAGACCGAGGGTGGAACGAACTCCGCCGGGACCTGGTTGGGATGATCTGTCACGGTGTCTCCCGAAAATGTTGGTAGCCCCGGATGTGCGGGGTGATGTCCTGTCCATGGCGGTCGACCAGCGAAACGCCCTCGCCTGCCGCTACGCGACCGATCACATGGATCGGCCAGCCTTCGGCTTGCAGCGCCGACAACCCGGCCGGCGGCAAGGTAAACAGCAACACGTAATCGTCGCCGCCACTCAGGGCCGCATCCGTCGCGCCCGGCACGCCAAGGAACGTCACTAAAGCCTTGGACAACGGCAGGCGGTCCCGTTCAACCTCAATGGCCACGGCGGATGCCTGGGCAATATGTCCGCAATCGGCCAGCAGGCCATCGGAAATATCCATTGCCGCGCGGGCCTTGCCCCGCAGCGCCAGGCCCAGGTCGATCTGCGGCCGGGGCGACCAGTAGTGTGCCAGCAGGGGGGCGGCGACAGCGGTTTCGGCGATGCGCTGGCCAAGCACCAGCGGCAAGGCGCCAGCGGCGTTGCCCAACTCGCCGCCGACGCAGAGCAGATCGCCAGGTTGCGCGCCGCCACGGGTCAGGGCCTGGCCGACAGGCACTCGGCCAAACACCGTCAGGGTCAGGCTCAACGGCCCTCGCGTGGTGTCACCGCCCACCAGCGTTACGCCACAGGCCTGGGCCATCTGGTTCAAGCCGCGGGCATAGGCCAGCAGCCAATCGGCGGTTACCGTCGGCAGGGTCAGGGCAAGGGTAAAGGCAACCGGAGTGGCGCCCATGGCGGCCAGGTCGCTGACCGCAACGGCCAGCGAGCGCTGGCCGAGCAGGAACGGATCGCAGGGATCAGGGAAGTGCACACCGGCCACGAGGGTGTCGGTGGACACCGCCAGTTGCTCCCCAGCAGGCACAGCCAGCAAAGCGCAGTCGTCGCCGATCCCCAGCGCGACGCCCTCGCCGCCCTGCGCACAAGGCGCGGCGGCGAAGTAATTACGGATCAGCTCAAATTCGCCCATAGCCGCCGCAAGCGCCGTTCAGCGCTTGAACGCCTTCACTTCAGCTTCACGCAGGCGAGGGGCCAGCTTGTCGAGGACACCGTTGACGAACTTGTGGCCGTCGGTGGAACCGAAGACCTTCGCCAGCTCGATACCCTCGTTGATCACCACGCGGTACGGAACGTCGACGCGCTTGAGCAGTTCCCAGGTGGACAGGCGCAAGACCGCCAGTTCAACCGGGTCCAGCTCTTCGATGGTCAGGTCCAGGCACGGCGCAAGCGCGGTGTCGATTTCGGTCTTGAACTGCGGAACCCCGTGAAGGATTTCGCGGAAGTAGGCGCCGTCGACATCACTGAAATCGTTGTCGACCCGGAACTGCGCTTCGATCTCGTTCAACGATTGCTTGGCCATGTGCCATTGATAAAGTGCCTGGGTCGCGAGCTGACGGGCTTCGCGGCGCTTGGCGCTTTTCGACGGTTTGCCGGCATCGGCGGGCTTGGGATCGCGCGGGTTGAAACGATCGCTTTCGTCGCTAATCACTTGGCCTCCAACTGCGCCAGCAGGCTGACCATTTCCAGGGCGGACAGGGCCGCTTCGGCACCTTTGTTACCGGCCTTGGTGCCGGAACGCTCGATGGCTTGCTCGATGGAATCAACGGTCAGCACGCCGAAGGCGACGGGTACGCCGAACTCCATGGACACCTGGGCCAGGCCCTTGGTGCACTCGCCGGCCACGTATTCGAAGTGCGGGGTACCGCCACGAATGACCGCGCCCAGGGCGATGATCGCCGCGTATTCGCCTTTTTGCGCGACTTTCTGCGCAACCAGCGGAATTTCGAAGGCGCCAGGCGCACGGATGATGGTGATGTCGCTTTCGCTCACGCCATGGCGAACCAGGGCATCGACCGCACCGCCAACCAGGCTCTCGACCACGAAACTGTTGAAACGGCCGACTACCAGAGCATAGCGGCCTTTAGGGGCGATGAAGGTACCTTCGATGGTCTTCAGGGTCATTCGTCAGATCTCTTAAAGAGCCAGAGCGCGTTCTTTACGCGCTCTTTCAGTGATATTAGCCACGAATACAAAGCCTCAACGCAGCGAAGTGTAAACCTTTGTGGGAGCGGGCTTGCCCGCGAAAGCGATGGAACCTTCAACATTGATGTCGACTGACACATCGCCTTCGCGGGCAAGCCCGCTCCCACAAGGGCCCCCTTCACTGAACAAGGGCCATTATTCGGAGGGCACGTATTCTACAACTTCCAGATCGAAACCGGATATCGCATTAAATTTCATCGGTGCGCTCATCAGGCGCATTTTACGCACGCCCAGGTCGCGAAGGATCTGCGAACCGGCGCCGACGATGCTGTAGGTGGTCGGCTTTTTCACCGCCGCCTGGTCGCCGGTCTCGCGGATGTGCGCCAGCAACACATCGCCATCGAGCGGATGCCCGAGCAGCAGGACCACGCCACTGCCGGCCTCGGCCACCGCCGCCATCGCGGCCCGCAGGCTCCAGCGGCCGGGCTGCTTGACCATCAGCAGGTCGCGCAGCGGGTCCATGTTATGCACCCGCACCAGGGTCGGTTCCTCGGCGCACACGGTGCCCAGGGTCAGCGCCATGTGCACGTCGCCTTCCACCGAATCACGGTAGGTCACCAGGTTGAACTGGCCCAGCTCGCTGTCCAGGGGCTGCTCGGCAATCCGCTGAACGGTACGTTCGTGGATCATCCGGTAGTGGATCAGGTCGGCGATGGTGCCGATCTTGATGCCGTGTTCGGCGGCGAACGCTTCCAGCTCCGCGCGACGGGACATGGTGCCGTCATCGTTCATCACTTCGCAGATCACACCGCTGGGCTCGAAACCGGCCATGCGCGCCAGGTCGCAAGCCGCCTCGGTGTGACCGGCGCGGGCCAGGGTGCCACCGGCCTGGGCCATCAGCGGGAAGATGTGGCCAGGGCTGACGATGTCTTCGGCCTTGGCGTCTCTCGCGGCGGCCGCCTGCACGGTGCGCGCCCGGTCCGCGGCGGAGATACCGGTGGTCACGCCCTCGGCGGCCTCGATGGACACGGTGAACTTGGTGCCGAAGCCGGAACCGTTGCGCGGCGCCATCAGCGGCAGCTTCAGCAATTCGCAGCGCTCGCGGGTCATTGGCATGCAGATCAGGCCGCGGGCGTGCTTGGCCATGAAGTTGATGTGCTCGGCCTTGCAGCACTCGGCGGCCATGATCAGGTCGCCTTCGTTCTCGCGGTCTTCGTCATCCATGAGGATGACCATCTTGCCTTGGCGGATGTCTTCGACCAGTTCTTCGATGCTATTGAGCGCCACGCGGCACCCCCTTGGGTCAGGATTTGAGGTAGCCGTTGGCGGCCAGGAAACTTTCGGTGATATTGCCGCCGGATGCAGGCTCCGCGGCCTTGTCACCGAGCAGCAGGCGCTCCAGGTAACGGGCCAGCAGGTCGACCTCCAGGTTGACCCGGCGACCCGGCCGATACGAGGCCATGATGGTTTCGCTCAAGGTGTGCGGAATGATCGTCAGCAGGAACTCGGCACCGTCCACGGCATTGACCGTCAGGCTGGTGCCATCGACGGTGATCGAGCCTTTATGGGCGATGTACTTGGCCAGTTCCTTCGGCGCGCGGATACGAAACTCCACGGCCCGTGCATTATCGGTACGCGAAACCACCTCGCCGACGCCGTCCACGTGGCCGCTGACCAAGTGGCCGCCCAGGCGGGTGGTGGGAGTCAGGGCTTTTTCCAGGTTGACCGGGCTGCCGCTCTTGAGGTCGTTCATCGCGGTGCAGTCGAGGGTTTCGCGGCTGACGTCTGCCAAAAAGCCATTGCCCGGCAGCTCGACGGCCGTCAGGCACACGCCATTGACCGCAATGCTGTCGCCCAGCTTGACGTCGCTCAGGTCGAGCTTGCCGGTTTCGACGTGGACCCGCACATCCCCGCCCTTGGGAGTGAGTGCACGGATACTGCCGATGGATTCGATGATGCCGGTAAACATGGAGTCCTCCTCGAGAACAGGCCGCCGCTTGCGCGAAAGCCGGGAATTATACGCTGGCCGGGGACACGGGAACGGCGATGACTCGCCAGTCATCGCCCACGGCGCGGATTTCGGTGATTTTCAGTTCCGGGGCGTCTTTCATCCGCGCCAGCGGCCAGTCCAGCAACGGACGCGCCGAGGAGCCGAGGAACTTGCCGGCGATGAACAACTGGAATTCGTCCACCAACCCTTGCCGAGCGAACGCCCCCGCCAGGCGCGGACCGGCTTCCACCAGCACCTCGTTGACGCCGCGGGCGGCCAGCGCCACCAGCAATTGATGCAGATCGACCTGCCCGTCATCCCCCGGCACCCGCAGGCATTCGGGGCCATTGGCGTATTGTTCCTCCACCGCCATGCAGGTCGCGACCAGCGCCGGGCCGGCCTTGAAGAACGCCGCGTCCAGCGGGACCCGCAGGCGACCGTCCACCAGTACCCGCAGCGGCGGGCGGCTCATGGCCAGGGCGGTCTGCTGCGCGTCGAGCCCGAGTTCATCGGCGCGCACGGTCAAGCGGGCATTGTCCGCCAGCACCGTATCGGCGCCGGTCAGCACCACGCTGGCCTGGGCCCGCAGGCGTTGCACCGCCGAACGTGCGGCCGGGCCGGTGATCCACTGGCTCTCGCCGCTTTCCATGGCCGTGCGGCCATCGAGGCTCATCGCCAGCTTGACCCGCACGAACGGTAGGCCATGCTCCATGCGCTTGAGAAAGCCCGGGTTGAGGGCCCGCGCCTCGCCTTCGAGCACACCGCTCTCGCAAGCGATGCCGGCCTGGGCCAGCCGTTGCAGGCCGCGACCGGCGACTTCCGGGTTCGGATCCTGCATCGCCGCGACCACCCGGGCCACGCCGGCGTTCACCAACGCATCGGCGCACGGGGGCGTGCGCCCGTGGTGGCTGCACGGTTCGAGGGTCACATAGGCGGTGGCGCCCCGGGCCAGCTCACCGGCGGCGCGCAAAGCATGGACTTCGGCATGGGGTTCGCCGGCGCGCACGTGCCAGCCCTCGCCGACCACCTGCCCGTCACGCACGATCACGCAACCGACCCGGGGATTGGGGTGGGTGGTGTAGCGACCGCGCCGCGCCAGCTCCAGCGCACGGGCCATGTAGTGGGCGTCAAGGACTGCCTGCTGCGACGCGCCGGTCATTCTTTCACCGGTTCACGGGCCAGGCGGTCGATTTCCTCGCGGAACTCGTTCAGGTCCTGGAAGCGTCGGTACACCGAGGCGAAACGGATGTAGGCGACTTCGTCGAGCTTCTGCAACTCGGCCATCACCAGCTCACCGACCACCAGGGACTTGACCTCGCGCTCGCCGGTAGCCCGCAGCTTGTGCTTGATGTGCACCAGCGCCGCTTCCAGGCGCTCGACGCTCACCGGACGCTTTTCCAGGGCGCGCTGCATACCGGCGCGCAGTTTTTCTTCGTCGAACGGCTGGCGGCTTCCGTCGGTTTTGATCAGGCGCGGCAACACCAGTTCAGCGGTCTCGAACGTGGTGAAGCGTTCGCCGCAGGCCAGGCATTCACGCCGGCGGCGGACCTGTTCGCCCTCGGCGACCAGTCGCGAGTCGATGACCTTGGTGTCGTTGGCACCGCAGAAGGGACAGTGCATGGTGGCAGGCAACAAAAAAAGGGAGGGCCATGGTAGCGCATCCCACTGGCAAGACAAGCCATAGGGTTTACGGTATACAGACGGGCTTACCGTCTGATTCATGGAAATTACCTTGCTGGAGCCACACATGCCGCTACGATCGCTCGTTTTGCTCAGTCTTTTCAGCCTGCTGATGGCGTGCAGCAGCGATGCGCCCAAGCCCGCTGCACCCGCACCGGCACCCGCACCGAAACAGGCCCAGGAAAAAGCCCGCCAGGCCGCCGAGCTGGGCCCGCTGCCCGCCTACCAGCGCGAATTGAGCGGCACCTTGCAAGGCGTGCCGGCCGGGGCCGAAGTCGAACTGGCGCTGCTGGTGATCGATGACAAGGACCGTCCGCAACAGCTGCTTGCCAGTTCCAGCCTGATCGGCACCAACCAGGCCCTGCCCTTCCACCTGCGGTTCAACCCGGAAGCGTTTCCGGTCGGCGCCCGCGTGGAACTGCGTGGACGGGCCAGCCAGTCGGGCCAGTTGATCCTGCACCTGCCGGAACAGCGCATCACCCAACCGACCACCCAGGCCCTGGGCGCCCTGCAATTCGTCAAGGCGCCATGAACGCCCCGCACGACCTGCAAGAGGCCTTGGGCCAATTGCTGGGAGACGCGCGCCTGGTGGCCTGCCCGCTGCCCGACACCGACCTGAAGCTGTGGCTGATCGACGGCGACAACATGGACCGCGCCTTCAGCCCGGAAGAAACCCGGCGCATCCTTCACGAACCGCCCTACTGGAGTTTCTGCTGGGCCAGCGGCCTGGCCATGGCCCGCTACCTGGTCGAACAACCGCAGTGGGTCGAGGGCAAGCGCGTGCTGGACTTCGGCGCCGGCTCCGGCGTGGCCGGTATCGCCGCGCTCAAGGCTGGGGCGCTGGAAGTGGTGGCCTGCGACCTCGATCCGCTGGCGATCGCGGCGTGCCGCGCCAATGCCGCGCTCAACGGCGTGGATCTGGGGTATTCGGCGGACTTTTTCGCCGAGGCCGACCGCTTCGACCTGATCCTGGTGGCCGACGTGCTCTACGACCGGACCAACCTGCCGTTGCTCGATCAATTCCTCAGCCGTGGCCGCGAGGCCTTGGTGGCCGATTCAAGGGTGCGGGATTTCCAGCATCCGCTGTACCGGCGCATCGAAAGGCTGCAAGCGATGACCTTGCCGGACCTGGCTGAGCCTGAGGAGTTTCGGCACGTGAGCCTGTATCACGCGCGGCGCGAGAGTTAAAAGCTTCGCGAGCAAGCCCGCGCCCGCAAGGGATCTCAAGTGTTCGCGCGCGCCCTGTGGGAGCGGGCTCGCTCGCGAAGGCGGCCTACCCGATACCACGGGACGAAAGACCTCCCCGCTTTCAGCTACCCCCACCAAGCCGTATAGTTGCCCCATTCAAGCGTTCTACGAGATTCCCATGAGCCAGGACACGCCTTACATCTTCGACGCCACCACCGCCGACTTCGACCAGTCGGTGATCGCGAACTCCTTCCACAAACCGGTGCTGGTGGATTTCTGGGCCGAGTGGTGCGCGCCGTGCAAGGCCCTGATGCCGATGCTGCAAAGCATCGCCGAGAGTTATCAGGGTGAACTGCTGCTGGCCAAGGTCAACTGCGACATCGAACAGGACATCGTCGCCCGCTTCGGCATCCGCAGCCTGCCAACCGTGGTGCTGTTCAAGGACGGCCAGCCCGTCGATGGCTTCGCCGGGGCCCAACCGGAATCCGCGGTGCGGGCAATGCTCGAGCCGCACGTGCAGATGCCGCCGCCAGCCGCCGCCGACCCGTTCGAGCAGGCCCAGGCGCTGTTCGACGACGGCCGTTTCGCCGACGCCGAAGCCCTGCTCACGGTGTTGCTGGGCGAAGACAACACCAACGCCAAGGCGCTGATCCTGTATGCCCGTTGCCTGACTGAACGGGGTGAACTGAGTGAAGCCCAGACGGTGCTCGATGCGGTGAAAAGCGACGAACACAAGGCCGCCCTGGCCGGTGCCAAGGCGCAGATCCAGTTCCTTGACCTGGCGAAAAACCTGCCGGACGCCGCCGACCTCAAGGCCCGCCTGGCCAAAGACCCGCAGGATGACGAAGCGGTGTACCAGCTGGCGATCCAGCAACTGGCGCGCCAGCAGTACGAACCGGCCCTCGAAGCCCTGCTCAAGTTGTTCATGCGCAACCGCAGCTACAGCGAAGGCCTGCCGCACAAGACGCTGCTGCAAGTGTTCGAGCTGCTGGGCAACGACCATCCACTGGTGACGACCTACCGCCGCAAGCTGTTTGCCGCGTTGTACTAAAAAGCAGTGGCGAGCGACGAGCCTCAAGCGGCAAGACGGTTCTAGCTTGCAGCTTGCCCTCCGGCCCAGCTATAGAGCGGCGTGTCGCCGCCGCTCAATACCTTGACCTCGGCACTGTGTCGCAACCGCACCAGCAAGCGTTTGCCCGCCGAGGCGCTGCCCGTCAATCCTTCCAGTTGCTCCAGCAGGTCCGGACCACTGAGTTGTCCGGCCTTGCGCAGCAGCTCCGTGGCGATCTGCCACAGCGCATCGTCCTGATTGGCCGGTCTGGCCGCAGGTGCCGCCGCCTCGGCGGGCTTGATCACCTGCAACTGCGCACCCAGCTGCGCCCAATCGCCCTCGTCCATGTCGATCGACAAGTCCACCGGCCAATCGCCGACCGTTCCGCGTATCCGCAACATCACCGTGCTCCTGAATATTTCATGTACGCATGCTCCCATGGCCCTTGCGCGACGCCAAGCAGGCGGTCAAACTCTGTTCACGTTATAAGATTACATAACAGATCATCGACCTCTCGGAGACCCGTCATGCGCCGTTTGCTTCTCGCCCTGCCGTTCGCCCTGCTGCCCCTGGCCGTCGCTCACGCGGCGGTCGAGCACGACCATGACCACGAGCATGAACACGGCAGCCTGGGTGCCCACGAACACGGCGTCGGCCGGCTCAACGCCTCGCTCGACGGCCAGACCCTGGAACTGGAGCTGGACAGCCCGGCGATGAACCTGGTGGGTTTCGAACACCCCGCCACCAGCGACGCCGACAAAGCCAAGGTTGCCGCTGTGCGGGCGAAGCTGGAGAAACCGGCAACGCTGGTCAACCTGGCCGATGCCAAATGCACCCTGGAGCAGCAGGAACTGGAAAGCCCGCTGTTCGGCGATGAGCCGGACCACGAGGACCATGACGAAGAGGCCGATGGCGACGAGCATCACCACGAGCACAGCGAAATCCACGCCCGCTACCAGTTCCGTTGCGTCGCACCCAGCGCCTTGACGCACCTGGACCTGGCGTCGCTGTTCAAGGTCTTCCCGGCCACCCGGAAGATCCTGGTGCAGATGATCGGCCCGAACGGCCAGCAAGGCGCGGAACTGACGCCCGAAGCACCGGCCCTTAAATTTTAAGTATTGCGCATCACCCCTGTGGGAGCGGGCTTGCCCGCGAAGAGGCCGGCACATCCAATACAGATGCAGCCTGACACACCGCTTTCGCGAGCAAGCCCGCTCCCACAGGGGCTACTCCACAATCCTGACGTTGGCCACCATGACCCAAGCACTCATCGAACTGTCCGACCTGGGCTTCAGTTGGCCCGGGCATCCGCTGCTGCTGGACATCCCGGCGTTTCGCCTGGAAAGCGGCGAGACGGTGTTTCTCAAAGGCCCGAGCGGCAGCGGCAAGACCACCCTGCTGGGATTGCTCGGCGGCGTGCAGACACCGGACCGGGGCAGCATCCGCCTGCTTGGCCAGGACCTCAGCAAACTGGGCGCGGGCAGCCGGGACCGGTTTCGCGTGGACCACACCGGCTACATCTTCCAGCAATTCAACCTGCTGCCGTTTCTCTCGGTACGCGAGAACGTCGAGCTGCCCTGCCACTTTTCCAGGCTGCGGGCGCAACGGGCCAGGCACCGTCACGGCAGTGTCGACCAGGCCGCGGGCACGCTGCTGGCCCATCTGGGGCTGACCGACCCCAGTTTGTTGGAACGCCGGGCCGATTCGCTGTCCATCGGCCAGCAGCAACGGGTCGCCGCTGCCCGGGCGTTGATCGGCCAGCCGGAGCTGGTGATCGCCGACGAGCCAACCTCGGCCCTGGATTATGACGCCCGGGAAAACTTCCTGCGGCTGCTGTTCGCCGAATGCCGCGAGGCCGGCGCCAGCCTCTTGTTCGTCAGCCACGACCAGAGCCTGGCGCCGCTGTTCGACCGCAACCTCTCGCTGGCCGATCTCAATCGCGCCGCCACGCCTGTCGAGGTCTGAGATGTATTTGTTCCGTCTTGCCATGGCCAGCCTGGCGAACCGTCGTTTCACCGCGATCCTCACCGTGTTCGCCATCGCCCTGTCCGTCTGCCTGCTGCTGGCGGTGGAGCGGGTGCGCACCGAGGCGCGGGCCAGTTTTGCCAGCACCATCAGCGGCACCGACCTGATCGTCGGCGCCCGTTCCGGCTCGGTGAACCTGCTGCTGTATTCGGTGTTTCGCATCGGCAACGCCACCAACAACATCCGCTGGGACAGCTTCGAACACTTCGCCAGCAACCCGAAAGTGAAGTGGGCGATTCCCATGTCCCTCGGCGACTCCCATCGCGGTTACCGGGTGATGGGCACCACCGAGGCCTATTTCGAGCATTACCAGTATGGCCGCCAGCAACACCTGGAACTGGCCGATGGCCGGGCCTTCGCCACCGACCCTTTCGAAGTGGTGCTCGGCGCCGAAGTGGCCGAGGCGCTGCACTACAAGCTCGGTGACAAACTGGTGCTGGCCCATGGAGTCGCGGCGATCAGCCTGGTCAAGCACGACGACAAGCCCTTCACCGTGGTGGGCATTCTCAAGCGCACCGGCACCCCGGTGGACCGCACACTGCACATCAGCCTCGGCGGCATGGAAGCGATCCACATCGATTGGAAAAACGGCGTGCCTGCCCAGGGCAACGGTCGCATCAGCGCCGACCAGGCGCGCAACATGGACCTCACGCCGCAAGCCATCACCGCGTTCATGCTAGGCCTCAACAGCAAGATTTCCACCTTTGCCTTGCAGCGCGAGATCAATGAGTTCCGTGGCGAACCGCTCTTGGCGATCCTGCCCGGCGTGGCCCTGCAGGAATTGTGGAGCCTGATGGGCACGGCGGAAAAAGCCTTGTTCGTGATCTCGCTGTTCGTGGTCCTGACCGGTTTGATCGGCATGCTCACGGCGATTCTCACCAGCCTCAACGAGCGGCGTCGGGAAATGGCCATCCTGCGGTCGGTGGGCGCGCGACCGTGGCACATCGCGAGCCTGCTGGTGCTCGAAGCCTTCGCCCTGGCGCTGGCCGGGGTGGTCGCCGGGCTGGCCCTGCTGTACATCGGCATCGGTGCCGCCCAGGGTTATGTACAGTCGGCCTATGGCCTGTATCTGCCGCTGGGTTGGCCGAGCGAATATGAATGGACGCTCATGGCTGGCATCCTGATCGCCGCCCTGCTGATGGGCAGCGTGCCGGCCTGGCGCGCCTATCGCCAATCGTTGGCCGATGGCTTGTCGATCCGTTTATGAGGACAGTGAAGATGCCCCGCGCCCTGTTTGCGCTGTTGATGATGGTCGCCCTGCCCCTCTGGGCGGCCGAGCCGAGGGACCTGGCCTGGACCGAAATGATCCCGGCGGGCGCACCGCCGGAAGTACCGAACATGACCCCGCTGCACGACCTGTCGCAGATGGGCAACGCCCTGGCCGCCGAGTCCGCCCCCGCGGCCAGGCAGGACCTGCCCAACGCACCGGTGGTCAAGGAACTCGACGGCCAGCGGATTCGCTTGCCGGGCTACATCGTGCCGCTGGAAGTCAGCGAGGAAGGTCGCACCACGGACTTCCTGCTGGTGCCGTACTTCGGCGCCTGCATCCATGTACCGCCACCGCCCTCCAACCAGATCGTGCATGTGAAGAGCGAAGTCGGGGTCAAACTCGACGAGTTGTACCAGCCCTACTGGGTTGAAGGGCCGATGCAGGTCAAGCCATCCACCAGCGAACTGGCCGATGCCGGGTATCAGATGGAGGCCGAAAAGATCTATGTGTATGAACTGCCGGAGTGAGTCTGACGGTTGTTTTTTGGTGGTGAGATAGCTTTCGCGAGCAAGCCCGCTCCCACAGTCGATCGCACGCTTTCTAAACAAACTCCATCCACTGTGGGAGCGGGCTTGCTCGCGAAAGGGCCCTAAAGCATTCATCACACTTTCATTGAGCTGAGTCAAAAGACCCACCCAGAGCGCTCCGTACCATGGGACATCCCTTTTGAAATGTCCTCTGGAGCCCCCATGCACAAGTCCTTGCTCAGCGCTTCCCTCTTTGCCCTCGCGCTCGCAGCCCCACTCGCCCAGGCCCACACCGCCGGCGATATCATCGTTCGCGCCGGTGCCATTACCGTCAATCCAGAGGCCGACAGCGGCAGCGTCAAGGTCGACCGCGGTCCGCTGGCCGGTGCCGACCTGGGCGGCAAGGCGACCATGAGCAGCGACACGCAACTGGGCCTGAACTTCGCCTACATGATCACCGACAACCTGGGTATCGAATTGCTGGCGGCCTCGCCGTTCGAGCACGACGTGAAGATCAAGGGCACCGCCCTGGGCGCTGCCAACAACAAGCTCGGCACGCTCAAGCACCTGCCGCCGACCTTGAGCCTGGTCTACTACCCGCTTGACGCCAAGTCGGCTTTCCAACCTTATGTCGGCGCCGGCATCAACTACACCTGGATCTATGACGAACACGTCGGCAGCGAAGCCAGCGCCAACGGCTTCAGCAACTTTCGCGCGAGCAACAGCTGGGGCATGGCGTGGCAAGTGGGCGCCGACTACATGCTGACCGACAACATCATGATCAACGGCCAGGTGCGCTACATCGACATCGACACCACGGCGTATGTCGACAACAACGCCGTGGCCGGAGGCACCCGGGCCAAGGTGAATGTCGACGTGGATCCATGGATCTACATGGTGGGGTTGGGCTACAAGTTCTAAGCCAAACTCGATAGCGACACAAACAATGTGGGAGCGGGCTTGCTCGCGAAGGCGGAGGGTCAGTCACTTGAATGTGACTGACGGAACGCCTTCGCGAGCAAGCCCGCTCCCACAGTTGTTTCTATTGGCCGCAGATCAGCGGCCCAACAGCCGCGCCAGGCCCACGCTCATCGGCGTCTGCGGTGGGAAACTGAAACGCTGCAACAACCGCTGGTTGTCGGCCCGCGAGTGGCGAATGTCACCGGAGCGCACTGGGCCGTAGCTGACCGGCGGCAAGTCGCCGATCACCGCCGCCAACGCCTGGAGCAACTGCTTGAGGGTCGTCGCCTGGTTCCAGCCGACGTTCACCGCGCCCACTTCCACGTCCGGTTTCTCGATGGCTTGCACCAGCAAGTCCACCAGGTCTTCGACGTAGACAAAATCCCGGGTCTGCTCGCCGTCGCCGAACACGGTGATCGGCAGGCCTTTCTGCGCCCGTTCGCTGAAAATGCTGATGACCCCGGAATACGGCGAGGACGGATCCTGGCGCGGGCCATAGATGTTGAAGAAGCGGAACACCACCGGCTCCAGCGCGTGCTGGCGACGATAGAAATCGAAGTAGAACTCGCTGGCCAGTTTGTCCGAGGCATACGGCGTCAGCGGCGCCTTGGGCGTGTCCTCGTCGATGGACTGGCCTTCGCCGTTGTTGCCATAGACCGCCGCGCTGGAAGCGAACAGCACCCGCTTCACGCCGGCCTGGCGCATGGCTTCACAGACATTCAGCGTGCCGATGAAATTGCTCTGGTGCGTACGCACCGGGTCGTCCACCGAGGCTTGCACCGAGGCCACCGCGGCCAGGTGCGCCACGGCGCTGCAACCGACCATGGCCCGCGCGACCAGGGCGGCATCGGCGACGTCGCCTTCGATCAGCTCGACGGCCGGGTTGTCAAGCGGCAGGTTGCTGCGCTTGCCGGTGGACAGGTCATCGAGGATGCGCACCGAATGTCCCTTGGCGAGCAAGGCGTCGGTCAGGTGCGAGCCAATGAAACCCGCACCGCCGGTGATTAAAACAGGGCCGTCAGCCATGGCGATAGAACCTATCCAGTAAGCCCGGGAGCGCCGCGCGCCAGGCGCGGGGCTTGATCCCGAAGGTGTGCAGAATTTTCTTGCAGGCCAGCACCGCGTGTTGCGGTTCTTGCGCCGCGTCCGGGCGTGCAGCGTGGGCCTGGGCCGTCGGTGATTCGATCGCCAGCGGATGCAGGGCCCGGGCTTCGGTCAGGATCGCCTGGCCCAGCGCCAGCGGCGTGGTCGCCTCATGCCCGGCGTAATGATAGGTGCCCCACAGCGGCGCTGCGCAATCGAGTTGCTTGAGCACCGAAATGATCACCCGCGCCGCATCGTCCACCGGCGTCGGATTGCCCCGACGGTCGTCGGCCAGCAACAGTTCTTCCGGCTGTTCGGCCCGGGCCAGGAAGCGTCCGAGGATGCCGTCGGCGCTGTCGTCCAGCAACCAGCCGAATCGCAGCAGCACGTGTTGCGGGCAGGTGGCGCGCACGCTTTGTTCGATCCGCCACAACGCCTGGCCGCGCAGGCCCAGGGGTACCGGCTCGTCCTTTTCGCTGTAGGCCGTTGCGCGGGAACCGTCGAACACCCGATAGCTCGACGGTTGCAGCAAGATGATGTTGTGGTGCTGGCACAGTTCGGCCAGGCGCTCGACGGCGCGCTCCTGGCTGGTCAGGCGCTGCTCGCTGACTGCCTCGGCCTGGAACCAGTCGAAGTAGTACGCCAGGTTGATCAAGGCGTCCGGCCGGGTGTCGTCGAGCAACTGCGTCAGGCTCGCGGCATCCCAACCGTCTTCAGGTGGGCGGGGGGCAAGAAAACCGATGTCTTCTTCTGCACCGAGGCGAATCAGCGCCTGCCCAAGGGCATTTCCGCCGCCCAGTAACATAAGGCGCATTCGCATAAAGTCAGCAGGCCCAGTCTGTTGGCACAAGAATTTGATCGACAACGCCCGCAGGCGTTGTCGGAATCGTTGCATTTTGCGGGTTTAGTGCGCAACCGTCATCCGTAATGTGCAGATCCTGGAGGTGGGCTGTCCTTCAGGGCCTCTTCGTCGGGTCGCCGCCCGGGCAAGCCCGCTCCTACAGTCGACCGCATTTTGTCTGACGAAACCCGATTAATTGTGGGAGCGGGCTTGCCCGCGAAAGGGCCCTATCTGTCGACAGAGATCTCAGCCGGTACTTGCATCTTCCCCACCCCACCCGCATAACTGCTCCTATGAATCTGCCCCTTGCAGCCGACCACGCCATGGCGGGCTTTCACCCCGCCGTCCGCGCCTGGTTCAGCCAGACATTCCCGGCGGTCACGGCCGCCCAGGCCCAGGCGTGGCCGTTGATCAGCCAGCGTCGCTCGACCCTGGTGGCCGCGCCCACCGGTTCGGGCAAGACCCTGACGGCGTTTCTCGCGGTGCTCGACGACCTGGTGCACCGCGGCCTCGAACAGGGTGGCTTGCCGGACCAGACCCTGGTGGTCTACGTCTCGCCGCTCAAGGCCTTGAGCAACGACATCCAGATCAACCTGCGAAATCCCCTGGCCGGCATCACCGAGCAACTGCGCCAGATGGGCCTGCCGCCCCTGCCCATCACCACCGCCGTGCGCACCGGCGACACGCCGCAGAAAGACCGCACGGCGATGCGCAAGACTGCGCCGCATATCCTGGTGACCACTCCGGAATCGCTCTACGTCCTGCTCGGCTCCGACTCCGGCCGGCAGATGCTCGGCAGCACGCGCACGGTCATTGTCGATGAAATCCACGCCATCGCCGCCAGCAAGCGCGGCAGCCACCTGGCCTTGAGCCTGGAACGCCTGCAAGCCCTGTGCGCCGAACCGCTGGTGCGCATCGGCCTGTCCGCCACGCAAAAACCCATCGAGGCGGTGGCGCGCTTCCTTGTGGGCCACGGGCGCCCCTGCGACATCGTCGACATCGGCCACGCCCGCCCCCGGGACCTGGGCATTGAAGTGCCGCCCGTGCCGCTGTCGGCGGTGATGGCCAACGACGTCTGGGAACTGGTCTACAACCGCCTCGCCGAACTGGCGCGGGCGCACCGCACCACCCTGGTGTTCGTCAATACCCGCCGCCTGGCCGAGCGCCTGAGCCGGCACTTGAGCGAGCGCCTGGGCAAGGACGCCGTGGCGGCCCATCACGGCAGCCTGGCGAAGGAGTTTCGCCTCGACGCCGAGCAACGCCTCAAGCGCGGCGAATTGCAGGTGTTGATCGCCACCGCGTCCCTGGAACTGGGCATCGACATTGGCGACGTCGACCTGGTGTGCCAGATCGCCTCGCCCCGTTCGATCTCGGCGTTCCTGCAACGGGTCGGCCGCTCCGGGCACCACGTCGGCGGCACGCCCAAGGGCCGTCTGTTTGCCACCACCCGCGACGACCTCATCGAATGCGTCGCCCTGCTCGACTGCGTGCGCCGGGGTGAACTGGACATCCTGCACATTCCCGAGGCGCCGCTGGACGTGCTGGCCCAGCAGATCGTCGCCGAGGTCAGTTGCCAGGAATGGCCGGAACAGGCGCTCCTGGACACATTCCGCCGCGCCTCGCCCTACGCCCAGCTGGACGACGAACACTACCAGGCGCTGCTGCACATGCTCGCCGAAGGCCTCAATGGCCGCCAGGGCGTGCGCAGCGCCTACCTGCACCGCGACGCCGTGACCCGGACCCTGCGCGGACGCCGGGGCAGCAAGCTGACCGCCGTGACCAGCGGCGGCACCATCCCTGACAACGCCGACTACAGCGTACTGCTCGAACCCCAGGGGCTGAACATCGGCAGCGTCAACGAAGACTTCGCGGTGGAGAGCATCGCTGGCGACGTGTTCCAGTTGGGCAATACCTCGTACCGCATCATTCGCGTCGAGGCCGGTCGCGTGCGCGTCGAGGACGCCCAGGGCCAGCCGCCGACCATCCCGTTCTGGCTCGGCGAAGCGCCGGGGCGCAGCGCTGAACTGTCCCTGGCCGTGGCTCGCCTGCAAGCTCACCTGGATCAACTGCTCAGCGCGACGCCGGGCAACCTGCAACCGGCCCTCGACTGGCTCACCGACACCTTGGGCCTGAACCTGGCCAGCGCCGAACAACTGCTGGACTATCTGGCTCCGGCGCACCTGGCCTTCGGCGCGCTGCCGTCCCAGGACACCCTGTTGATGGAGCGTTTCTTCGACGAGTCCGGCGGCACGCAGTTGATCATCCACACGCCATTCGGCAGCCGCATCAACCGCGCCTGGGGGCTGGCCCTGCGCAAGCGCTTCTGCCGCACCTTCAACTTCGAACTGCAGGCCGCCGCCAGCGAAGACGCCATCGTGCTGTCGCTGTCCACCAGCCACAGCTTCGAGCTGGACGAGGTCTGGCGCTACCTCAACAGCCACAGCGCCGAGCAGATCCTTGTCCAGGCGGTCCTCGACGCGCCGTTGTTCGGCGTGCGCTGGCGCTGGAACGCCGGCGTGGCCCTGGCCTTGCCGCGCTACACCGGCGGGCGCAAAGTCGCGCCGCAGATCCAGCGAATGAAAAGCGAAGACCTGATCGCCAGCGTCTTCCCCGACCAGATCGCGTGCCTGGAGAACCTGGCCGGTGAGCGGGAAATCCCCCATCACCCGCTGGTGGAACAGACCCTCGACGACTGCCTACACGAAGCCATGGACAGCGAAGGCTGGCTGGCGCTGCTGCGGCGCATGGAGGCCGGTGAAGTGCGGCTGATCAGTCGTGACCTGCCCGCACCTTCGCCCCTGGCGGCAGAAATCCTCAGCGCCCGGCCCTACACCTTTCTCGACGACGCGCCGCTGGAAGAACGGCGCACCCAGGCGGTGATCAACCGGCGCTGGAGCGACCCGCACGCCACCGATGACCTCGGTGCCCTGGACGCCGAGGCCATCGAGTCGGTGCGCGAAGAAGCCTGGCCAACCCCGGCCAATCTCGATGAAATGCACGAAGCGCTGATGAGCCTGGCCGGCATTACCGACAACGAAGCCAGCGCCCATCCGGCCTGGCAGGACTGGTTGCAGACGCTGGCGGAGCGGGGACGCGCCAGCCACGTGCAGATCAGCGCCGAACGCGGCCTGTGGGTGGCCCTGGAGCGGCTGACCTGCGCGCAGGCGGTTTATCCACAGGCCCGCTGGCAACCACCGCTGGCGCCCCTGGCCGGTTTCGATGAGCCTTGGGAGCACGACGATGCCGTGGTGGAGATGCTCCGCGCCCGGCTCAGCGCCTTCGGCCCGCTGCCGCTGACGGCCATCGCCTACCCGCTGGGGCTGTCGACGCCACAGGTCACCCTGGCCCTGGCACACCTGGAACAGCAGGGCTATGTGCTGCGTGGCCGGTTCACGCCAGGGATCGCCCAGGAAGAATGGTGCGAACGGCATCTGCTGGCGCGAATCCATCGCTACACCGTCAAACGCCTGCGCCGGGAAATCGAACCGGTGAGTTTGCAGGACTTCATGCGTTTTCTGTTCGACTGGCAGCACCTGTCGCCCTCGACCCAAGGCCGTGGCAGCGCCGTACTGCCGTCCATCGTCAGCCAGTTCGAAGGTTATCCGGCGGCCGCTGTGGCCTGGGACAGCGACCTGCTGCCCGCGCGCATCAAGGACTATTCAGCGAATTGGCTCGATGAGCTGTGCCGCAGCGGCAAGGTGGTCTGGACACGCTTGAGCGCGCGGCAGAAGCTCGCCGCCAGTGCCCTGCGCAGCACGCCGGTGGTGCTGTTACCGCGCAACCAGGTGGCGCGGTGGAGCAGCCTGGCCGAACAGACGCCCTTCAGCGAGCTGTCGCCCAAGACGCAAAAGGTCTATCAGGCCCTCAGCGCCCACGGTGCCTTGTTTTTCGACGAGTTGCTGCACGAAGCCCACCTGTTGCGCACCGAACTGGAAATGGCCTTGCAGGAACTGGTGGGCGCCGGGTTGGTGAACGCCGACAGCTTCGCCGGCTTGCGCGCGTTGATCACCCCCGCCAGCAAGCGTCAGGCCCGCAGCAGCCGGCGCGGGCGTGGGGCGTTTGTCGGCGGCATGGACGACGCCGGGCGCTGGGCCCTGCTGCGCCGCACACCGCCGGCGCCCGCAGAAGGCAACCGGCCCGCGCCCACACCGCCCGAAACCCTGGAACACATCGCCATGACCCTGCTGCGCCGCTACGGCGTGGTGTTCTGGCGGTTGCTGGAGCGCGAGGCCGACTGGCTGCCGAGCTGGCGTGAGTTGCTGCGCACCTTCCATCGCCTGGAGGCGCGGGGTGAAATCCGCGGAGGACGTTTTGTCAGTGGCCTGGCCGGCGAACAATTCGCCCTGCCCGAGGCGATCCCACTGCTACGCGAAGTGCGCCGCCGTCCGGCCGACAGCAGCGTGATTGCCGTGTGTGGCGTGGACCCGCTGAACCTCGCCGGCACCCTACTGCCGGGGGCGAAGGTGCCGGCGTTGGCGAGCAATCGGCTGGTGTATCGCGATGGTGTGCCGGTCGCGGCTCAGGTGGCCGGGAAGGTGCTGTTCTGGGCGGAACTGGAGGCGCAGGTGATGGCTGATATTCGGAGCAAACTCATTCACAAAGGTTGAGGATCGAACGCGCAGCGTGGGAACGATCAGAAAGGTTGAGGGTGTCTGGGCGGGCCTCTTCGCGGGCAAGCCCGCTCCCACAGTTGAAATGCATTCCCCTGTCAGAATGCATTCCCTTGTCAGATTGCATCCTCCTGTGAAGATGCATTCCCCTGTGGGAGCGGGCTTGCCCGCGAAGAGGCCATCAGCACCACCCCACACCTATGCCACTATCGAGGTCGCTCGGGCAACGCTTCCTCTTCCCCGGGCTCTTGCACCAAGCGCTTCGGCAACATCACCTGCTGTGGATAAGTCTGCGCGAAGTGCACCGCCGGATGGTTATCCACAAGCTTCTTCAAGCGCTGGTTGAACGCCCGGCTCACCGCGTACTGCCCACCGGACACCGTACGGAACTGGGCGGTGAGGACCACGCCGTTGAGGTCCATCCGGTCGACGCCGAACACATCCAGCGGCCCTTGCAGGTTGAACTTGAGGAACGGGTCCTCGGAGATCGAGCGCCCGGCTTCGCGAATCAGCTCGATGGCCTCCTCGACATCGGTGTCATAGGTGAACTGCACGGAGAAAAACGCAAAGGCGAATTGCCGCGATTGATTGGTCACGGCCTTGATCTGGCCGAACGGCACCGAATGCACGAAGCCCTTGCCGTCGCGCAGGCGCAGGGTGCGAATGGTCAGGCCCTCGACGGTGCCGGCGTGACCGGAGTCGAGCACCACCCAGTCGCCGATGGACAGCGTGTCCTCGATGATGATGAACAGGCCGGTGATGACGTCCTGCACCAGTTGCTGTGAACCGAAGCCGATCGCCAGCCCCACGACCCCGGCACCGGCCAGCAACGGCGCGACGTTGATCCCCAGGTTGGCCATGGTGGTGATCGCGCAGATCACCACCAGAATGATTTTCGCCGCGTTGCGCAACAGCGGCAGGATGGTCTTGATCCGCGTGCTGGGCTGGCGGGCGCCACGCTTGTTCAGCGGCGGCTTCAAGGCTTCCTGGATCGCCGTATCGAGCACCACCCACATCAGCCAGGTCACCAGGAAGATCAGGCCGATGCGGCTCAAGGAGTCGCTGATCGCCCGCCCCACGGCATTGCGCGAGGCGAACTCGAACAGCGAGATCCCCCAGATCCGTCCGAGGACTTCAATGAACACCACGGCCAGGACAATCCGCAGCAACGCGTGCAACAGGCTCAGCAGCCGGCCCTTGTAGGCGCTGCTGCGCTGGATGGCCTCGGCCTTAGGCGACTTGAAGACGTGCTGGAACACCGTGCTGAGAAACACCGTCGCAATCAGCAGGATGGTCGTGAACAAGGCACAACGCAGGGCTTTCTGGTTGTCCTCACCGACGCCGATCAGGCTCACCGCCGACACCAGCACCATCAGCAGGATCGGCCAGTACCAGAGCCCGGAAAAAATCCGCAACGACTCCTGCAAGGCCGGTTGCTTCAAGCGCTGGGCCAGGGATCGGTTGCGAATCAGGTGGGCCACCGGGCGCCGCAGGCGAATCACCAGCCAGCCAAAGATCATCGACGCCAGCAGGCCGGTGAACACCGCGACGCTGCTGGTGATGTTGCCGCCCAGTTGCCGGGCGATCTGCGGGCTGGTCAAGGCATCGCTGAGGGCGGCGAGAAAGCCGATCATGAACAGCGGCCGGGGGCTCAGGTGCCGGATGATCGCCACCGCCCGGCGCTTGTGCCCGGCGTTGAACATCACGATGACGCACAGCAACACCGAGGTGGAGAAAATGCCGCTGCTGGTGGCGTAGGCAAAGCACAGGGCCAGGGCCCGGCCGACCGAGACCTGCAGGAAGTGACTGACGTACAGGGTCAACGGCAGGCAAAGCAGTGCCGGGACGGTGTAGGGCAACACGTAGCCGAGCACATCCCGGACCCGCTGGCGCGTGCGCAGCCAGCGACCCCGGCCAAGGCGCCGCACCAGTAGCCGCGAGCCTGACCAGAGCACGGCAAACGCACCGATCCAGACACCCGACAACAACAGGAAATCCCCCGTCACTCGCCAGGACGAACGGGCCGTCTGGTCCACCAGCCGGTCCACCTCATCCGCCGCCCGATCCGCCCGCAGGCGCCAGGCATCCACCAGGCTCTGGTTGAGGTCGAGCTTGTCCTGGACGTCGTCGATGCTCGAACTGATGGCGCCGAGCAGGCCGCCCTGGACCAGGGGTTCGGGCTCTGCGGGGGCTTCATTGGGCGCGGCAGTGCCGGGAATGGCGGCTGCGCCGTAGGCGATGCTGCCGGTCAGCGCCAGCAATACCAACAGCAATACACGGCTCAATCGAGACAACACGCGAGGCTCCTTGATGGGAATCGGTAAGGAACTGATCCCTATCGGGCGAGCAAGTTCGCTCCACGGGTCAATACACAACCCTGTGGCCACAGAAAGCCTTGCCGCGTCCACCGGGCACCTGCCCGAAACTTTCTGCCTCGCCCGACAGTCATCAACAAGACACCAGCGGTACGAGGTCAATGGCACGGGAGGGACACATGACGGCGATCCACATTGGTATTTCCGGTTGGCGCTACACGCCTTGGCGGGGGGACTTCTACCCGAAGGGGCTGACTCAAAAGCGCGAATTGCAATTCGCCTCGCGAGCGGTCAACAGCATCGAAATCAATGGATCGTTCTATGCCCTGCAACGCCCCGAACGCTATGCCCAGTGGTATGCCGAGACGCCGTCCGGGTTCGTGTTCAGCGTCAAGGCGCCGCGCTTCATCACCCACATCAAGCGCTTGCGCGAGGTGCACAAACCGCTGGCCAACTTCCTCGCCTCCGGCGTGCTGGAGCTCAAGGAGAAACTCGGCCCGATCCTCTGGCAGTTTCCACCGAGCTTCAAATTCGACCCCGAACTGTTCGAGGACTTCCTCAAGCAGCTGCCCCACGACACCGAAGGCGCTGCGGCCCTCGCCCGCAAGCACGAACCGCGCCTGGACGGCCACGCCAGCACGACGGCGGATAAAAAACGCCCGTTGCGCCACGCCGTCGAGATCCGCCACGACAGCTTCATCGACCCGTACTTCATCACCCTGCTCCGGCGTTACGACATCGCCCTGGTGATCGCCGACACCGCCGGCAAATGGCCCTATCGCGAGGACGTCACCAGCGACTTCGTCTACCTGCGCCTGCACGGTGCCGAAGAGCTGTACGCCAGCGGCTATACCGACGCGGCGTTGAAGCGCTGGGGCGACCGGATCCAAGCCTGGAGCCACGGCACGCAGCCGGACGACGCGCACCTGATCGACCCGCAGAAGCAACCTCGGGCCCGCAAGAGCCGTGACGTGTTCTGCTACTTCGACAACGACATCAAGGTCCGCGCGCCCTATGACGCGCGCCACTTGCTGGAGCGCTTCGACCTGGACAAGGACCTCGCCACCGCACCCGGCGTACTCCCGGCCGAGGGAGTCCTGGCATGAACATTACCCAGTCCACCGAAGCGACCCGCGAGCCCGACCAGGACACCCGCCGGGACCTGGTCCCGACCCAGCGTTTCACCGTGCTGACGGTCAACACCCACAAAGGCTTCACGGCCCTGAACCGCCGCTTCATCCTGCCGGAACTGCGCGAAGCGGTGCGCAGCGTCTCCGCCGACGTGGTGTTCCTGCAGGAAGTCCACGGCACCCACGAACACCATCCCCAGCGTTTCGCCAACTGGCCGAGCATGCCCCAGTACGAATTCCTGGCCGACAGCCTCTGGCCGCAGTTCGCCTATGGGCGCAATGCGGTGTACCCGGCGGGCGACCACGGCAACGCGCTGCTGTCGAAATTCCAGATCGTGCACCATGAGAACCTCGACGTGTCCATCAGCGGCCATGAAAACCGCGGCATGCTCCACAGCGTGTTGCGCCTGCCCAGCGGCGACGGGCCGCAGATCCATGCCATCTGCGTTCACTTGGGGCTGCGCGAAAGCCATCGGGTCGCGCAGTTGAAGCTGCTTTGCCAGCGCTTGAGCGAACTGCCGCCCGAGGCCCCGGTGATCGTCGCCGGTGACTTCAACGACTGGCGCGGCAAGGCCAGTGACTTGCTCGAACCCGCCGGCCTGCGTGAAGTGTTCACCGAACAATGGGGCAAGCCGGCCCGCAGCTTCCCGGCGCGCTTGCCGCTGTTGCGCCTGGACCGCATCTACGTGCGCAACCTCAAGGCCCGTCACGCCCAGGTGCTGAATGTCAGGCCCTGGTCACACCTTTCAGACCACGCACCGTTGTCGGTGGAGATCGAACTATGAGCGCGACGATGAACAAGGCGACGGTGGAACAGGTCGAGGCCCCGCCCACCGAGCGCAACCCGGCGCTGGTGGACGTCGAATACGGCTGGCACGGCAACAACCGCGTCACTTTGCTGGAGAACGGCGAGGCGTATTTCCCCCGGGTGTTCGAGGCCATCCGCCGGGCCGAGAAGGAAGTGCTTATCGAGACCTTCATCCTGTTCGAGGACAAGGTCGGCAACGAGTTGCGCGACCTGCTAGTGGATGCGGCCCAGCGCGGCGTGCGTGTCACCCTCAGCCTGGACGGCTTCGGCTGCGGCGAGCTGACGCCCAACTTCCTCGCCTCGTTGAGCGATGCCGGCGTGCGCCTGCAAATGTTCGACCCCGCCCCCCTTCACTTGGGCATCCGCACCAACTGGTTCCGCCGTCTGCACCGCAAGGTGGTGGTGATCGACGGGGTGATCGCGTTCATCGGCGGGATCAACTTTTCCGCCGACCACCTGGGCGATTTCGGCCCCGAGGCCAAGCAAGACTATTCGGTGGAAGTCAAAGGCCCGGCGGTGGTCGACATCCATCACTTCGCCCTGATGCAGAGCGGTCGTCCGGCCCGGGCCAAATACTGGTGGCAACGGCGCCGCAGCCGGCGCAACGAGTTGGCCTTCACGGATCACGACGGTCAGGTACGGCTGGTCTATCGCGATAACCATGAGCACCAGACCGACATCGAAGAGGTCTACCTGCAAGTGCTGCGCAGCGCCAAGCGGCGCGTGGTGATCGCCAACGCCTATTTCTTCCCCGGCTACCGGTTGCTGCGCGAGATCCGCAACGCGGCGCGGCGCGGGGTGGACGTGCGGCTGATCCTGCAGGGCCAGCCGGACATGATGATCGCAAAGCTCGCGGCACGGATGCTCTACAGCTACCTGCTCAAGGCCGGCGTGGTGATCTGTGAATATTGCGAGCGACCGCTGCACGGCAAGGTCGCGCTGGTGGACGAGGACTGGAGCACCGTGGGCTCGAGCAACCTCGACCCCTTGAGCCTGTCGCTGAACCTGGAAGCCAATGTGTTGATCCGCGACCGGGCGTTCAACCGCGAGCTGTTCGAGCGCCTCGACTACCTGATCCGCAACCACTGCACGGTCATGCCCAAGGACCACGCCCCACGTGGCCTGCTGTGGCGCATGACCATCGGTTTCATGGTGTTCCACTTCCTGCGCCACTTCCCGTCCTGGGCCGGCTGGCTGCCGGCCCATAAACCGCGTCTGAAACCTTTCTCGCCGCCGACGGCGGTTCGGAGCGAACCCCATGAACCACTCTGAGGCGCACACCGCGCCAGCTGATGCCCAGGTCCGGGACGAGCACAAGCCCGCGTCGCGCTGGAGCCGCTGGAAACGGCCGCTGACCCTGGCGTTCTTCCTGCTGTTGATCGTGCTGTTCACAGCCCTGGCCCGGCGCATCGACTGGTCCGAAGTGTTCGACACCCTGGCCGATTTCAAGGTACGGACGCTGGTTATCGCTGCCGCGTTGACGATCACCAGTTTCATCACCTACGCCTGCTTCGACCTGATCGGACGCACCTACATCCGCCAGAAGCTCGGCTGGCGGCAGATTCTGCCGGTGGGGGTGATCAGCTACGCCTTCAACCTCAACCTCAGCGCCTGGGTCGGCGGCATCGCCATGCGCTATCGGCTGTACTCGCGCCTGGGCGTCAGCACGGGCAACATCGCCAAGATCCTCGGTCTGAGCCTGGCGACGAACTGGTTCGGCTACATGACCCTGGCCGGCGTGGTGTTCAGCAGTGGCCTGGTGACCATGCCGCCTGGCTGGAAGCTGAGCAGCACGGCCTTGCAGGGTGTCGGCGTGCTGTTGCTGCTGGTGAGCGCCGGTTACCTGCTGGCCTGCCAGTTTTCCAAGCGCCGGGCCTGGACGATTCGTGGCATGGAAATCAACCTGCCGTCGCTGCGCATGGCCGTGTTGCAACTGGCGCTGGGCGCGTTGAACTGGTCGTTGATGGCGGCGGTGATCTTCACCCTGTTGCCGAGCAAGCTGGAGTACCCGGTGGTCCTCGGCGTGCTGTTGATCAGCAGCATCGCCGGTGTCATCACCCACATTCCGGCGGGGCTCGGGGTGCTGGAGGCGGTGTTCATCGCGCTGCTGCAACATGAAGTGTCGCGGGGCAGCCTGCTGGCGGGCCTGATCGCCTACCGGGCGATCTACTTCATCCTGCCGTTATTGATCACCGTGGTGATGTACCTGGTGATCGAGGCGAAGGCCAAGGCGTTGCGGGTCAAGCCGGGGGTGAAGTCATAAATATCCGAGTAATGGATTACCTAGCCGGGACTCATCGCGAGCAAGCTCGCTCCCACATAGGATCTATTGTGAAGCTGATCCGTGTGGGAGCGAGCTTGCTCGCGATGGGGCCTGGACAGACAAGCAAGCTCACCGCGCCTGGATAATGCTCAACCGCTCTCCCACCACCATTTCCGTGATCCAGTCCACCAGGATCGAGGTGTAGGCCTGTTGTGAGACAGGGTCGCTCAAGGCATGGTCGGCGCCGTCGATGATCCGGTGCGTCAGTGAATGGGTCTGCTGGCACGCCGCCCGGTAACTCATGATGGTGGCGTGGGGAACGTGGTCATCGGTCTCCGACTCCACCAGCAACACATCACCGGTGAACTGCGAGCACGCATGCAAGGCGCGGTTGGTGCTGGCGTGCACCAGGGTGCTGCGATAATCCAGCAGGTCGCTTTTGTCCAGGTCGCGCTTGGGCGTGTGCCATTGCTCGTCGCGGTACAGCGCCGGCACCCGCAAGGCCAGCCAGCGCACCGGTCGCAGCGAGGTCAGGATCGAAGCCAGGTAACCGCCATAGCTGGTGCCCACTACGGCAATCGCCGAGGTATCGAGGGCCGGGTGCGCCAGCAGTCGGTCATAGGCCGCGAGCAAATCCCGCAGGTTATCTTCGCGGGTGACCCGTGAGAGCGGGATTCCCGCCCCGCCGGTATGGCCACGCAAATCGAAGGTCAGGCACACGCAGCCAAGGCCAGCGATGCCCTTGGCCCGCTCCAGGTCGCGCTCCTGGCTCCCGCCCCAGCCGTGCACGAACAGCACGCCGGGGACTTTCGATTTGGGGCTCAGGAACGTCCCGTTCATCCGCTCATCGTCGATTTCGATCTGAATGGTTTCGCTTCTAGCCGTCATAGGATTGAACCGTCACGTATTTGAGAAGGAAGTCGCCATTGTGTGCCGCGCCGCGGTACACCTCCCGGGCGCCCTGTGGCAGCGGCTGGTCGATGTAGGTTTCCACCGAAGACACGTTCACGACGGTGGTCGTGGGGTCGTTGACGAACACCTCCAGCGCCGCCAACTCGGCGCTGCTGGCCCCGCCCATGCGCCAGGACTGCTCCAGCACACCGCCGCGCGGCTGGCCGGCGGCATCGAGGCCCTGGGCGATGTCGTAGTTTCTGCGCGAAGCGAAGAAGTCCGGGTAAGCCTGATTGGCCGCATCGTCAAACACCTGCGCCAGGCGCACCGCTTCGCGCACATCGTCGGGCAACTCCAGCTTGAGCAACTCGATGTAGCCGCCCTGCACCACCAGCAGGTCCGAACCGCCGTACACCTCCAGCCCCTGGCTGTCCTCGGTCAGGTGTTGCACACCGCAATAGCTCAGCACCTTGCCGTTGATGAAGCTCTGGCCGACGCTCTGGGTCTTGACCTCGCTCAGGTTCTGCTCCAGCACCACGCCGTCGCGAAACAACGCCTGGGCCTCGGGGCTGGCGACCACCTCATCGAACTGCGCCAGGCCCTTGATGACCCGTTGATCACGCCCGGCACAGGCATGGATCGGCTTGAGGCGGATCGGCCCGGTGTACAGCAGTTGTTCGGCCGCCGGACGCGCATCCCGGAGGGAAAACACGGTCACACCGTCCAACACGGCGCCTCGGGTCAGCTTGGCGAACAACGGCGACCAGCCTTGCGGCGCCACCGCCTCCTTGTTCAACAGACCGTGGGCAATCGCCTTGGTGCAAATGAAATCATGCTCGACGAAACCGCCCCACAGGTCGTCCGGCCCTTGAACGCCCAGACGCTGCGCGGCGTCGCGACCGATCAGGGTTTGCGTGGGCAACAGGTACAAACCTCGCTGGCCGGGTTGCTGCTCGTCGTAGCTGCCACCGTATTCGACGCCGAGGATCTGCGCCAGCCAGCGGGCCAGCGCGCGATTGGTTTGCACCTCGTGAAGCGGTGCATGAGGATTGACCGACAGGGCCACTACCGTTTTGTTGCGATTGACCGACGTCATGCGTTGCCCTTTTACCTGCGCTCAATGGCTGTGGGTAACAGGGGTGCAGAGATCAGGCCAACCGCTTGGCGCGGGACTGGCGGCAAGAAAAACAGGGGGGTTACGGCTACACTGGTGGCACCTGGCCTGTTTCATTCTGCACGACATGGCATCACGATCCGGCGAATTGCACGACACAACACATTCCCGTGGCGAGGGAGCTTGCTCCCGCTGGGGTGCGAAGCGCCCCCAGACAAACTGACTCCGGACATGACAGGCAAGGTACTCGGGTCTGCTGCGCAGCCCAGCGGGAGCAAGCTCCCTCGCCACGGCCGTTACTTCGAAACGGCCGGCCCCACCCCGAACCGCGCCCGATAATCACTCGGCGCCAACCCGGTGATTTTCTTGAACGTCGCCCGGAAAGCCCCAGGGTCCTGGTAGCCGACAGTCCAGGCAATGTGGTCAATGGTGCCATTGGTGAACTCGAGCATTTCCCGAGCCTTGCCAACCCTCAGGTGCTGGCAGTACTGCGTAGGCTTGAGCCCGGTAGCGTTGCGAAACCGGCGCAGGAACGTGCGTTCTTCCAGCCCGGCCTGTTCCGCCATCGCCGCCAGGGAGACATCCACCGCGCCGCTGCCTTGTAACCAATGCTGGACCTTGAGGATCGCCCCATCGCCATGCCCGAGGATGGGCGCAAAGTTGCTGCCGCACTCGCTGGCGCTGTCGCTGTGTTCGATCACCAGAAACTGCGCCGTATGCGTGGCGATGCTCGGGCCCAGCAAGCGGTTCACCAGGCGCAAACCCAACTCCGACCAGGCCATCAGCCCGGCAGTGGTGATCAGGTCGCCGTCGTCGACGATTGGTTTGTCGGCGTCGAGCCTGATCTTCGGGTAACGCTCGGCGAAGGACTTCGCCGATGTCCAATGGGTGGTGGCGCTGCGTCCATCGAGCAAGCCGCTTTCGGCGAGCAGGATCGAGCCGACACACACACCGCCCAACACCGTGCCACCGGCGTGCTGCGTTCGTAGCCAATCCATCAGCGCCGGGGACACGAGCCCTTCGCTGAAACCGGCAATGGAGGGCGGAATCAGCAACGCGGCCAGCCTATGCGCCGTGCCGCTTTCGCTGGCGAATACCCGCTGCGGTGCCTGGCCGCTCTCCGCCCGCCAATGGCTCACCAACAGCCGTGGCAACTGCGCGCCGCCCTGCTCGGCCGCAATCCGCTGCGCGACGCCGAACAGATCGGTCAAACCGTGCACCGCCGCCAGTTGGGCACCGGGGTAAATCAGCACCCCAAGCTCGGCGACCGCCCTTTCCTGCGTCATTGTCAGTTTTCCCTCGCTTATTGTCGTTGCGGCCAATCCTCGAACCGACGGCAAACGCCAATACTGGCTTCACCCTCATTGATCCAAGGAAGTCCTCATGTCCAAGCAAGCGCTCATCGTAGTCGATATCCAGAACGACTACTTCCCCCAGGGAAAATGGCCATTGGTCGGTGCCGACAGCGCCGCCGACAACGCCGCTCGGCTGATCGAAGCCTTTCGCCAGACCGGGGACCGCGTGGTGCACATCCGCCACGAGTTCACCTCCGAGGAGGCGCCGTTCTTCACCCCGGGCTCCGAAGGCGCTCAACTACACCCCAAGGTACGCAATCGCGGCGATGAACCGGTGGTGCTCAAGCATTTCGTCAACGCGTTTCGCGACACCGAGCTGCAAGCCATCCTCGAACGCGACGGCATCGAACAACTGGTCATCGTCGGCAGCATGAGCCATATGTGCATCGATGGCGCCGCCCGGGCTGCGGCAGACCTGGGCTACGGCGTTACGGTGATCCACGATGCCTGCGCGACCCTGGACCTGGAATTCAACGGCGTCGTCGTTCCCGCCACCCAGGTGCACGCAGCGTTCATGGCCGCGCTGGGTTTTGCCTATGCGAACGTGGTGAGCACCGAGCAATGGCTGACGGGTAGCCAACCCTGAAGACCTGCGGTCAAAAAAAAACCGCGCTTCGGGGAAACCGAAGCGCGGTCTTGTTTTTTGCGGATAGCCGCTTAGAACGGAATATCGTCGTCGAAGCTGTCGAAATCCGGGGCCGGTTGCGGCGCGGCCTGTTGCGGGGCTGGACGCTCGCGTTGTGGCTGTGGTGCCGCCTGCGGGCGAGGTGCCTGCTGACGCGGGGCCGACTGCTGGTAGTTGTTGCCACCTTGCTGGTCACCCTGTGGACGGCCGCCCAGCAGTTGCATGGTGCCTTGCATGTCCACCACGATTTCGGTGGTGTAGCGCTTGATGCCGTCTTTTTCCCACTCGCGGGTCTGCAGCTTGCCTTCGATGTACACCTGCGAACCCTTGCGCAGGTATTCGCCGGCGATCTCCGCCACTTTGCCGAACATCGACACGCGGTGCCATTCGGTCTTCTCGACCTTCTGGCCGGTCTGCTTGTCGGTCCACTGTTCGCTGGTCGCCAGACTCAGGTTGGTCACGGCGTTGCCGTTCGGCAGGTAGCGAACTTCGGGATCCTGGCCGCAAGTACCGACCAATATGACTTTGTTAACCCCACGGGCCATAACGTTCTCCTAGGCTTCGCACGTGGTCGGGGCCGGGTTGTTCACCAGGCGCTCGAGCGTCGCACGATCCAATAATTCGGTGTCCAGTTTGATGTAAACGGCCGCTTCGTCGGCGACCACCACTGCATCGGTTACTCCAACGACGGCCTTGAGGCGCTCGGTCAGGCCTGCTTCGCGGATGGCTTCGGGCGACAACGGCAAGCGCAGGCTCGTCACATACGGAGGTTCGCGCATGGTAACAGCAAAGACCAGCCAAAGTGCAGCCAGCGCGGCACATCCCAGGAAGACAACCGACAAACCGCCGTGCTGGAACAGCCAACCGCCGAGAATCCCGCCCAACGCCGAACCGAGGAACTGGCTGGTGGAATAGACCCCCATGGCCGTGCCTTTGCCACCGGCCGGTGAAACCTTGCTGATCAGCGACGGCAACGACGCTTCCAACAGATTGAATGCGGTGAAGAACACCACCGTACCGATCACCAGCGCCCGCAGGCTGTCGCCGAACTGCCAGAAGAATAGCTCAGTGAGCATCAGCGTCAGGACGGCGCCGAGTAAAACTCGTTTCATTTTGCGTCGCTTCTCGCCGTAGATGATGAACGGAATCATCGCGAAAAACGAAATCAGCAGCGCCGTGAGATAGACCCACCAGTGCTGCTCCTTGGGCAGGCCGGCCTTCTCGACCAACGCCAGCGGCAAGGCCACGAAGCTGGACATCAGCATGGCGTGGAGCACGAAAATACCCAGGTCCAGGCGTAGCAGGTCCGGGTGCTTGAGCGTCGGGATCAGCGCCTGGCGCGCCACCCCGGATTCACGGTGCTGCAGCGGCCCGGTGGTCCGCGGCACCATGAAGGCGACGATCAGGATGCCCACCAACGCCATGCCGCCGGTGGCCAGGAACAGGCCCGACAGGCCAAACGCCCGGGTCAGCAACGGCCCCACGACCATCGCAACGGCGAACGACAGGCCGATCGTCATGCCGATCATGGCCATGGCCTTGGTCCGATGCTGTTCGCGGGTCAGGTCCGACAACAGGGCCATCACGGCCGCCGAAATCGCCCCGGCGCCTTGCAGGATCCGTCCGGCGATCACGCCCCAGATCGAATCGGCGCCGGCCGCCAGCACACTGCCGAGGGCGAAGACGATCAACCCCAGGTAAATCACCGGGCGGCGGCCGATGCGGTCGGAAATGATCCCGAACGGGATCTGGAAAATCGCCTGGGTCAGGCCATAGGCGCCAATCGCCAACCCAATGAGGGCCGGGGTCGCGCCCGCCAGGTCCATGCCATAGGTCGCCAGCACCGGCAACACCATGAACATGCCCAGCATGCGGAAGGCGAACACCAGGGCAAGGCCGCTTGCTGCGCGGGTCTCGCCGCCACTCATGCGTTCGCTGTGGGGATCGTGCATGGAAAAACCTCATGTGAACCGGCGGCGATTCTACCAGTCCCATCGATTGAGGGGGTATATGGCGACGGTTTGCCGCGCAGTCTTCATGTATGGCGTAAAACTCACTTCCGATAGTGTGCATCCATCCAGTATTTGCCCGTATACTCCTACGTTTTCGACGCCCGCCGAGCGAGGCCACTTTGGACAAGATCCTGATTCGTGGGGCCCGTACCCACAACCTGAAGAACATCGACCTGACCCTGCCACGGGACAAGCTGATCGTCATCACCGGCCTGTCCGGATCCGGCAAATCATCCCTGGCCTTCGACACCCTGTACGCCGAAGGCCAGCGACGCTATGTCGAATCCCTGTCGGCCTACGCCCGGCAGTTCCTGTCGATGATGGAAAAACCCGACGTCGACACCATCGAAGGGCTGTCGCCTGCGATTTCCATCGAGCAGAAATCCACCTCCCATAACCCGCGGTCCACGGTCGGCACCATCACCGAGATCTACGACTACCTGCGCCTGCTGTATGCGCGGGTCGGTATCCCTCGGTGCCCGGACCACGACATTCCCCTGGAAGCCCAGACCGTCAGCCAGATGGTCGACCTGGTGCTGGCCCAGCCCGAAGGCAGCAAGCTGATGCTGTTGGCCCCGGTGGTGCGCGAGCGCAAGGGCGAACACCTGCTGGTGTTCGAAGAACTGCGCGCCCAGGGCTTCGTGCGGGCCCGGGTCAACGGCAAGCTGTGCGAACTGGACGAGTTGCCCAAGCTGGACAAACAGAAGAAGCATTCGATCGACGTGGTGGTCGACCGCTTCAAGGTCCGGGCCGACCTGCAACAGCGCCTGGCCGAGTCCTTCGAAACCGCGTTGAAGCTGGCCGACGGAATCGCCCTGGTGGCGCCGATGGACGACGAGCCCGGTGAAGAGATCATCTTCTCCGCGCGCTTCGCCTGCCCGATCTGCGGCCACGCCATCAGCGAGCTGGAACCCAAGCTGTTCTCCTTCAACAACCCGGCCGGCGCTTGCCCGACCTGCGATGGCCTGGGGGTCAAGCAGTTCTTCGACACCAAGCGGCTGGTCAATGGCGAGCTGACCCTGGCCGAAGGGGCGATTCGCGGCTGGGACAGGCGCAACGTCTATTACTTCCAGATGCTCGGCTCGCTGGCGGCCCACTACAAGTTCAGTCTGGACAAGCCGTTCAACGAACTGCCCGCCGACCAGCAAAAGTACATCCTGCACGGCAGCGGCTCGCAAAGCGTGGACTTCAAGTACCTCAACGACCGTGGCGATATCGTCAAGCGCTCCCACCCGTTCGAAGGTATCGTGCCTAACCTGGAGCGGCGCTACCGCGAAACCGAGTCGGCCAGCGTGCGCGAGGAACTGGCCAAGTTCCTCAGCACCCAGCCTTGCCCCGACTGCCGTGGTACCCGCTTGCGGCGCGAGGCGCGGCACGTGTGGGTCGGAGAGAAAACCTTGCCGGCGGTCACCAACCTGCCGATCGGCGATGCCACCGATTACTTCGCCGGCTTGAAGCTCACCGGCCGCCGTGGCGAAATCGCCGACAAGATCCTCAAGGAAATCAGCGAGCGTCTGCAGTTCCTGGTGAACGTGGGGCTGGACTACCTGACCCTCGATCGCAGTGCGGACACCCTGTCCGGCGGCGAAGCCCAGCGTATCCGCCTGGCGAGCCAGATCGGCGCCGGTCTGGTGGGGGTCATGTACATCCTCGACGAGCCGTCCATTGGCCTGCACCAGCGGGACAACGACCGACTGCTCGGCACGCTCAAGCACCTGCGGGACATCGGTAACACGGTGATCGTGGTCGAACACGACGAAGACGCCATTCGCCTGGCCGACTACGTCGTGGACATTGGTCCCGGCGCGGGCGTGCACGGCGGGCATATCGTTGCCCAGGGCACGGCTGCCGAGGTCATGGCGCATCCCGACTCCCTGACCGGCAAGTACCTTTCGGGCCGGGTGAAGATCAAGGTTCCGGCCAAGCGCACGCCACGTAACAAGAAGCTGTCGCTGACCCTCAAGGGCGCGCGCGGCAACAACTTGCGCAACGTCGACCTGGAAATCCCGATTGGCTTGCTGACCTGCGTGACCGGGGTGTCCGGCTCCGGCAAATCGACGCTGATCAACAACACCCTGTTCCCCCTCAGTGCCACGGCGCTGAACGGTGCCACCACCCTCGAAGCCGCGGCCCACGACAGCATCAAGGGGCTGGAGCATCTGGACAAGGTCGTCGACATCGACCAGAGCCCCATCGGTCGTACGCCACGCTCCAACCCGGCGACCTACACGGGCTTGTTCACGCCCATTCGCGAGCTGTTCGCCGGTGTGCCGGAGTCCCGTTCGCGGGGTTATGGCCCGGGGCGGTTCTCGTTCAACGTCAAGGGTGGACGCTGCGAAGCCTGCCAGGGCGATGGCCTGATCAAGGTGGAGATGCACTTCCTGCCGGACATCTACGTGCCTTGCGACGTGTGCAAGAGCAAGCGCTACAACCGCGAAACCCTGGAGATCAAATACAAGGGCAAGAACATCCACGAAACCCTCGAAATGACCATCGAGGAAGCCCGGGCGTTCTTCGACGCGGTGCCGGCACTGGCGCGCAAGCTCCAGACGCTGATGGACGTCGGCCTCTCATACATCAAGCTCGGGCAGTCGGCGACGACCCTGTCCGGCGGTGAAGCCCAACGGGTCAAGCTGTCTCGCGAGCTGTCCAAGCGCGACACCGGCAAGACCCTGTACATCCTCGACGAACCGACCACGGGCCTGCACTTCGCCGATATCCAGCAACTGCTCGACGTGCTGCATCGACTCCGCGACCACGGCAACACCGTGGTGGTGATCGAGCACAACCTGGACGTGATCAAGACGGCGGACTGGTTGGTAGACCTCGGGCCGGAGGGCGGCTCCAAGGGCGGTCAGATCATCGCGGTGGGTACGCCTGAACAAGTGGCCGAGATGAAGCAGTCCCACACTGGCTACTACCTCAAGCCCCTGCTGGAACGTGATCGGGAGTGATCAAAGCTCGGGCATGAAAAAGCCCCTGTCATCTCACCGATGACAGGGGCTTTTTAATGCTCCGCGTGGGAATGCATCCAGTGACGCTCTGCCTCCGGTACCCGGCAATCAGAACTGCGACTGCAGGTAATTCTCCAAACCGATCAACTTGATCAAACCCAACTGCTTCTCAAGCCAGTAGGTATGGTCTTCCTCGGTGTCGTTGAGCTGGACACGCAGGATCTCGCGGGTCACGTAGTCGTTGTGCTGCTCGCACAGCTCGATGCCCTTGCACAGCGCCGCACGAACCTTGTATTCAAGCCGCAGGTCGGCTGCGAGCATGTCGGGCACCGTGGTGCCAACGTCCAGATCGTCCGGACGCATGCGCGGCGTGCCTTCGAGCATCAGGATCCGACGCATCAGTGCATCGGCGTGCTGGGCTTCTTCTTCCATTTCATGGTTGATACGTTCGTAGAGCTCGGTAAAACCCCAATCCTCGTACATCCGCGAATGGATGAAATATTGATCACGGGCTGCCAGTTCACCTGTCAGCAGCGTGTTGAGGTAATCGATTACGTCCGGGTGACCTTGCATCGCCCTACATCTCCACAAGCTTTGAAAGGCTGTAGTTTGAACCAACCTGACCCTCAGGTCACGGCTCTATCGCAATAAAAGCGAAGAAAATCCGAGAAAACCGGGCTAAATAACGCAAAAACCGCCCTAATGCGGGCGGTTCTGCTTCTCGTTTAGACTTCGTTAAGCTGTACACCCAACGCTTTTGCGATACCTTCTCCATAAGCGGCATCCGCCTTGAAGAAATGTTGCAGTTGGCGATCGACCACATCTGCCGACACACCCGCCATGGCACCGGCGATATTGCTGATCAACAGGGCTTTCTGCTCATCGTTCATCAAGCGGAACAACGCCCCGGCGTGGCTGTAGTAATCGGTGTCTTCGCGATGATCATAACGATCGGCCGCGCCACTGAGGGCCAGTGCCGGCTCGGCATAGCGCGGCGCCTGCTTCGGCGCATCCACGTAGCTGTTGGGCTCGTAGTTCGGTGCCGCGCCACCATTGCTGCCAAACGCCATGGCGCCATCGCGCTGGTAAGTATTGACCGGACTGCGCGGCGCATTCACCGGCAGTTGCTGGTGATTGGTCCCTACGCGGTAGCGGTGCGCATCGGCATAGGCAAACACACGACCTTGCAGCATGCGATCCGGCGACAGGCCTACGCCTGGCACCATATTGCTTGGCCCGAACGCCGCTTGCTCGACTTCAGCAAAGTAGTTCAGCGGGTTGCGATTGAGCTCAAGCTCCCCCACTTCGAGCAATGGGAACTCTTTTTGCGACCAGGTCTTGGTCACGTCGAACGGGTTCTCGTAATGGGCCGCTGCCTGGGCCTCGGTCATGATCTGGATGCAGACACTCCATTTCGGGAAGTCACCGCGCTCAATCGCCTCGAACAGGTCACGCTGAGCGTAATCCGGGTCGGTGCCCGCCAGGCGTGCCGCTTCGGCCGGCGCGAGGTTCTTGATGCCCTGTTTAGTCTTGTAGTGCCACTTGACCCAGTGGCGCTCGCCTTGGGCATTGATCAGGCTGTAAGTATGGCTACCGAAACCGTGCATGTGCCGGTAGCCATCCGGAATGCCACGGTCCGAAAACAGAATGGTGACCTGGTGCAGCGCCTCAGGCGAGTGCGACCAGAAATCCCACATTGCCTGCGCGCTTTTCAGGTTGCTTTGCGGCAAACGTTTCTGGGTGTGGATGAAATCCGGAAATTTCAGCGGATCACGAATGAAGAATACCGGCGTGTTGTTGCCCACGATGTCCCAGTTACCTTCTTCGGTATAGAACTTCAGGGCGAAGCCGCGTGGGTCGCGTTCGGTGTCAGCCGAACCCCGCTCACCGCCTACGGTAGAAAAGCGCAGGAAGGTGGGCGTTTGCTTGCCTACCGACTCAAACAGCTTGGCGCTGGTGTACTGGGTAATGTCGCGGGTCACGGTGAAGGTGCCGTAGGCGCCCGACCCTTTGGCGTGCACGCGGCGCTCAGGGATGTTTTCGCGGTTGAAGTGAGCGAGCTTCTCGATCAGGTGAAAGTCGTCGAGCAGCAGCGGGCCACGGGGGCCGGCGGAACGGGAGTTCTGGTTATCGGCGACAGGAGCGCCGCTGGCGGTCGTAAGCGTTTTGATCTGGCTCATGCTCAATCTTCCTAGGTCGGTCTTCGAACTGCCGGCTAATCGGCTGGAAAGGAGTATTGATCATGTTAGTGACAGTATCCAAATTCATTAAATCATGGGCAACGATAGTTATTATCTAACGCCGCCACCTTGCCCATAGCGAAGCCAGTCGAAGCGGTGCTTCAGCTTTTCATCAGGCAACAAAAAACCGGGCACAAGGCCCGGTTTTTTGTATGTTGCCGTCTTACTCAGCGGATACAGCTTCGCCGCTGGTAGCACGATCAACCAACTCGACGTACGCCATAGGCGCGTTGTCGCCAGCGCGGAAACCGCACTTGAGGATGCGCAGGTAGCCACCCTCACGGGTAGCGTAACGCTTGCCCAGGTCGTTGAAGAGCTTACCAACGATAGCTTTCGAACGAGTACGGTCGAAAGCCAGGCGGCGGTTAGCCAGGCTATCTGTCTTGGCCAGAGTGATCAGCGGCTCAGCAACGCGGCGCAGTTCTTTGGCTTTCGGCAGTGTAGTTTTGATCAGCTCGTGCTCGAACAGCGACACCGCCATGTTTTGGAACATGGCCTTGCGGTGCGAGCTGGTGCGGCTCAGGTGACGACCACTTTTACGATGACGCATGGTTCATTCCTTACCAAACACAACGTTCGGTGATTACGACGATCAGGCAGTCGCCTTGTCGTCCTTCTTAAGACTTGCAGGCGGCCAGTTGTCGAGGCGCATGCCGAGGGACAGACCGCGGGAGGCCAGAACGTCCTTGATTTCAGTCAAGGATTTCTTGCCCAGGTTCGGAGTCTTCAACAGCTCTACTTCGGTACGCTGAATCAGGTCGCCGATGTAGTAGATGTTTTCCGCCTTAAGGCAGTTAGCCGAACGTACAGTCAGTTCCAGATCGTCAACCGGGCGAAGCAGGATCGGATCGATCTCGTCTTCCTGCTCGACAACCACTGGCTCACTGTCACCCTTGAGGTCGACGAACGCAGCCAACTGCTGTTGCAGGATGGTTGCAGCGCGGCGAATGGCCTCTTCAGGATCCAGGGTACCGTTGGTTTCCAGATCAATAACCAGCTTGTCCAGGTTGGTACGCTGTTCGACACGGGCGTTTTCCACCACGTAGGCGATACGGCGAACCGGGCTGAACGAAGAGTCAAGCTGCAAGCGACCAATGCTGCGGCTTTCGTCTTCATCGCTCTGACGCGAGTCGGCCGGTTCATAACCACGACCACGAGCTACGGTGAGCTTCATGTTCAGGGCGCCGTTAGACGCCAGGTTAGCGATTACGTGATCGGGGTTAACGATCTCGACATCATGATCCAGCTGAATATCGGCAGCGGTAACCACCCCCGAACCCTTCTTCGACAAGGTCAGCGTAACTTCGTCACGACCGTGCAGCTTGATAGCCAGACCTTTAAGGTTCAACAGGATTTCAATTACGTCTTCCTGTACACCTTCGATGGCGCTGTACTCGTGGAGCACACCGTCAATCTCGGCCTCGACTACTGCACAGCCGGGCATTGAGGACAACAGGATGCGGCGCAGCGCGTTGCCCAGGGTGTGGCCGAAACCACGCTCGAGAGGCTCGAGCGTGATCTTGGCGCGGGTTGGACTGACAACCTGCACATCAATATGGCGGGGTGTCAGGAACTCATTTACCGAAATCTGCATGGATGCACCTATTTTCTAGCCCTTACTTGGAGTAGAGCTCGACAATCAGGCTTTCGTTGATGTCGGCGGACAGATCACTGCGAGCAGGAACGTTCTTGAAAACGCCCGACTTCTTCTCAGTGTCTACTTCTACCCATTCTACGCGGCCACGTTGGGCACACAGATCGAGAGCTTGGACAATGCGAAGTTGGTTCTTTGCTTTCTCGCGAACAGCAACCACGTCACCAGCACGAACCTGGTAGGACGGAACGTTTACGGTGTTGCCGTTAACGCTGATCGACTTGTGCGATACCAGCTGACGGGATTCGGCACGAGTAGAACCGAAGCCCATACGGTATACGACGTTGTCCAGACGGCATTCGAGCAGTTGCAACAGGTTTTCGCCGGTTGCGCCTTTCTTGCCAGCAGCTTCTTTGTAGTAGCCGCTGAATTGACGCTCGAGAACGCCGTAGATACGACGGACCTTCTGCTTTTCACGCAGTTGGGTGCCGTAGTCGGACTGGCGACCGCGGCGTTGGCCGTGGATACCAGGTGCTGCTTCAATGTTGCACTTCGATTCGATCGCGCGCACGCCGCTCTTCAGAAAAAGATCGGTGCCTTCGCGACGAGCGAGTTTGCATTTTGGACCAATGTAACGAGCCATTCTTTACAATCTCCTGGATTACACGCGGCGCTTCTTCGGCGGACGGCACCCGTTGTGCGGGATTGGCGTCACGTCGGTGATGCTGGCGATCTTGTAGCCACAGCCGTTCAAAGCGCGGACTGCGGATTCACGACCTGGACCTGGACCCTTGACGTTGACGTCGAGGTTTTTCAGGCCGTATTCCAGCGCAGCTTGACCAGCACGCTCAGCAGCTACTTGAGCAGCGAACGGGGTGGACTTGCGGGAACCGCGGAAACCCGAACCACCGGAGGTAGCCCAGGAAAGAGCGTTACCTTGACGGTCGGTAATGGTCACGATGGTGTTGTTAAAAGAAGCATGGATGTGGGCGATGCCATCAACCACTGTCTTTTTAACTTTTTTACGAGGACGAGCAGCAGGTTTTGCCATGATTAAATTCCTGTCGATTCGCTGGGGCGATTACTTGCGGATCGGCTTACGCGGACCTTTACGGGTACGCGCGTTGGTCTTGGTACGCTGACCGCGTACTGGCAGACCACGACGATGACGCAGACCGCGATAGCAACCGAGGTCCATCAAGCGCTTGATTTTCATGTTGATTTCGCGACGCAGGTCACCTTCAGTGGTGAACTTCGCCACTTCGCCACGCAGCTGTTCAATTTGCTCGTCGCTCAGATCCTTGATCTTTGCAGCTGGGTTGACCCCAGCGTCTGCACAAATTTTCTGTGCAGTAGTGCGACCAACACCATAGATGTAGGTCAGCGAGATAACAGTATGCTTGTTATCTGGAATGTTGACGCCTGCAATACGGGCCATTCAGTGGGACTCCAATTGACAGCTACCTACGCCCCGGAAGCCAAGAAATAGGGCGCGAGATAATATCGCTGTAATAACAAATAATCAACCCGGCAGCGCACTAGCTGCCGGGCTTAAAGCACAATCACACTCAGCCTTGGCGCTGTTTGTGACGCGGTTCCGCGCTGCAAATTACCCGAACAACACCTTCGCGGCGAATAATCTTGCAGTTACGGCACAGCTTTTTCACCGATGCACGAACTTTCATCACCAACTCCTCGAACCTTATGGACGCTACTCAGCGCAACATGCCGCTGCCGTAGCCCTTCAGGTTGGCTTTCTTCATCAGGGATTCGTACTGGTGCGAAACGAGGTGCGATTGTACTTGGGACATGAAGTCCATCACAACCACGACCACGATCAGCAACGAGGTCCCGCCAAGGTAGAACGGTACGTTTGCCGCCACCACCAAAAACTGGGGCAGGAGGCAGACGGCCGTCATGTAAAGAGCACCGAACATGGTCAAGCGAGTCAGAACGCCATCAATGTAGCGCGCAGACTGCTCACCTGGACGGATGCCCGGAATAAAGGCACCGGACTTCTTCAGGTTTTCCGCTACGTCTTTCGGATTGAACATCAACGCCGTATAGAAGAAGCAGAAGAAAATAATCCCTGCACTAAACAGCAGAATATTCAACGGCTGACCAGGAGCGATCGACTGCGAGATGTCCTGCAACCAGCCCATACCTTCAGACTGGCCGAACCAGGCACCCAACGAAGCAGGGAACAGCAGGATGCTGCTCGCGAAAATAGCCGGAATTACGCCGGCCATGTTCACCTTCAACGGCAAGTGGCTGGTCTGCGCAGCAAACACCTTGCGGCCTTGCTGACGCTTGGCGTAGTGAACAGCAATGCGACGCTGACCACGCTCAATGAACACCACGAAACCGATAATCGCTACTGCCAGCAGACCGATGGCAACCAGGGCAAAAATGTTGATATCACCCTGACGCGCAGACTCGAAAGACTGCCCGATCGCTCTCGGAAGACCGGCGACGATACCTGCGAAAATCAACATCGAGATACCGTTGCCAACACCACGCTCAGTAATCTGCTCACCCAGCCACATCATGAACATCGCGCCTGCCACGAAAGTGGTTACCGCAACGAAATGAAAGCTGAAGTCAGCAGTGAACGAAACGCCCTGCCCCGCCAGGCCGATGGACATGCCAATGGCTTGAACGAGAGCGAGGACGACAGTGCCGTAGCGGGTGTACTGGCTGATCTTGCGACGGCCAGCTTCACCTTCCTTCTTCAACTGCTCCAGCTGCGGGCTGACGGCGCTCATCAACTGCATGATGATCGATGCTGAAATGTACGGCATGATCCCCAGTGCAAAGATGCTCATCCGCTCCAGCGCGCCGCCGGAAAACATGTTGAACAAGCTAAGAATGGTCCCCTCATTCTGTCGAAACAGGTCCGCGAGTCGGTCCGGGTTGATACCTGGAACCGGGATGTGTGCGCCTATTCGGTAGACGATAATCGCCAGGAACAGAAAACGCAGACGAGCCCAGAGTTCAGACATACCGCCTTTGCCGAGCGCAGAGAGAGCACCTTGCTTAGCCATTTATTCCTCGAACTTGCCGCCAGCTGCTTCGATAGCCGCACGCGCACCTTTGGTGGCGCCGATTCCCTTTCCGATGGTGACAGCACGAGCAACTTCGCCCGACAGCATGATTTTCACACGCTGTACGTTCTGGTTGATCACGTTGGCATCCTTCAGGGACTGCACGGTGACGACGTCGCCGTCCACTTTGGCCAGTTCGGACAGACGCACTTCAGCGCGGTCCATGGCTTTCAGGGAAACGAAACCGAACTTCGGCAGGCGACGATGCAGCGGCTGTTGACCGCCTTCAAAGCCTGGAGCAATGGTGCCACCGGAGCGGGAGGTTTGACCTTTGTGGCCACGGCCACCGGTCTTGCCCAAACCACTACCGATACCACGGCCCGGACGATGCTTTTCGCGACGGGAACCCGGCGCTGGACTCAGATCATTGAGTTTCATCGATTAACCCTCGACACGCAGCATGTAGTAGGCCTTGTTGATCATCCCGCGATTCTCGGGAGTATCCAGGACTTCTACAGTGTGACCGATGCGACGCAGACCCAGACCCTTAACACACAGTTTGTGGTTAGGGATGCGGCCGGTCATGCTTTTGATCAGCGTAACTTTTACGGTAGCCATGATCAGAAGATCTCCTTGACGCTTTTGCCACGCTTGGCGGCAATGGATTCAGGAGACTGCATAGCCTTCAGACCCTTGAAAGTGGCGTGAACCACGTTTACTGGGTTGGTCGAGCCGTAGCACTTGGCCAGAACGTTCTGAACGCCAGCAACTTCGAGGACAGCACGCATAGCGCCGCCAGCGATGATACCGGTACCTTCAGAAGCAGGCTGCATGTACACCTTCGAAGCGCCATGGGCAGACTTCATTGCGTACTGCAGGGTGGTGCCGTTCAGATCAACCTGGATCATGTTGCGGCGAGCAGCTTCCATTGCCTTCTGGATCGCAGCAGGCACTTCACGCGACTTGCCACGGCCGAAGCCAACACGGCCCTTACCATCACCTACCACGGTCAACGCGGTGAAGGTGAAGATACGGCCGCCTTTAACGGTTTTGGCTACGCGGTTAACTTGAACCAGCTTCTCGATGTAGCCTTCGTCGCGCTTTTGGTCGTTATTTGACATAACTTAGAACTCCAGCCCAGCTTCACGAGCAGCATCAGCCAGCGCCTTGACGCGGCCGTGGTACTTGAAGCCAGAGCGGTCGAAAGCCACCTGCGAGACGCCAGCGGCTTTAGCACGCGTAGCGACCAGCTGGCCAACCTTAGTGGCCGCGTCGATGTTGCCAGTGGCGCCATCACGCAGTTCTTTATCCAAAGTCGAGGCACTTGCCAGGACCTTGTTGCCGTCGGCCGAAATGACCTGGGCGTAGATGTGCTGCGAAGAGCGGAACACGCAGAGACGCACGACTTCGAGTTCGTGCATTTTCAGGCGTGCTTTGCGAGCGCGACGCAGTCGAGTAACTTTTTTGTCGGTCATTTGCTATGCCCTACTTCTTCTTGGCTTCTTTACGACGGACGACTTCGTCCGCGTAGCGCACACCTTTGCCTTTGTACGGCTCTGGTGGACGGAAGTCGCGGATCTCGGCGGCCACTTGACCTACCAGCTGCTTGTCGATGCCCTTGATCAGGATATCGGTCTGGCTAGGAGTCTCAGCGGTGATGCCTTCCGGCAGTTCGTAATCCACTGGGTGCGAGAAGCCAAGAGCCAGGTTCAGAACCGAGCCTTTTGCTTGCGCTTTGTAACCAACACCGACCAGCTGGAGCTTGCGCTCGAAGCCTTGGCTTACGCCTTGGACCATGTTGTTTACCAACGCACGAGTGGTACCAGCCATTGCGCGAGTCTGTTGATCGCCATTGCGAGCAGCGAAACGCAGCTCACCAGCTTCTTCAACGATCTCAACGGACGAATGGATGTTCAGTTCAAGAGTGCCCTTGGCACCCTTCACCGAAAGCTGTTGGCCTGCGAATTTGACTTCGACACCGGCTGGCAGCTTAACGGGGTTCTTAGCGACGCGAGACATGCTTATCCCCCCTTAGAACACAGTGCAAAGAACTTCGCCGCCGACACCGGCAGCGCGCGCAGCACGATCAGTCATCACACCCTTGTTGGTGGAGACGATAGACACGCCCAGGCCGCCGCGAACTTTCGGCAGATCCTCAACGGACTTGTACTGACGCAGGCCTGGACGGCTAACGCGCTTCACTTCCTCGATGACCGGACGGCCTTCGAAGTATTTCAGCTCGATGGACAGCAGAGGCTTGATTTCGCTGCTGATCTGATAACCCGCGATGTAACCTTCGTCCTTCAGGACTTTTGCTACAGCCACCTTCAACGTGGAAGACGGCATGCTGACGACGGACTTTTCAGCCATCTGGGCATTACGGATTCGAGTTAGCATGTCCGCTAACGGGTCCTGCATACTCATGGGCTAGACGCTCCTAATGCAAAAAAATTAGCCTTGCGGCTACTACTTGTCGCCGAGAAACTCCGGGCATGAAAAACACGGGCTCAGGCGAGCCGGGTATTCTAGACACACCCCAGAAATGAATCAAGCCCCAAAAGGGGCTTGATCCAGATTCAAGGCCACCGGCGGTCAGGATCCTGAGACCCCGAACACCGAGACTTTGACAGTGCTTACCAGCTGGCTTTAACCAGACCTGGAACGTCACCACGCATTGCAGCTTGACGCAGCATGTTACGGCCGAGGCCGAACTTGCGGTACACGCCGTGCGGACGACCAGTCAGGCGGCAGCGGTTACGCATGCGCGAGGCGCTGGCGTCACGTGGCTGCTTCTGCAGGGCTACGGTAGCTTCCCAACGCGCTTCTGGACTTGCGTTCAGATCAACGATGATTGCTTTCAGCGCTGCACGCTTGGTGGCGTACTTGGCAACGGTGAGCTGACGCTTCAGCTCACGGTTCTTCATGCTCTTCTTGGCCATTTTCCTACTCCAATCAGTTGCGGAACGGGAATTTGAAAGCGCGCAGCAGTGCGCGACCTTCGTCATCCGTCCGAGCAGTGGTGGTCAGGGTAATGTCCAGACCGCGGAGAGCGTCGATCTTGTCGTAATCGATTTCCGGGAAAATGATCTGCTCTTTTACGCCCATGCTGTAGTTACCACGACCGTCGAAGGACTTGGCATTCAGGCCGCGGAAGTCGCGAACCCGAGGCAGGGAGATCGACAGCAGACGATCCAGGAACTCGTACATACGCTCACGGCGCAGGGTCACTTTGACGCCGATCGGCCAACCTTCACGGACTTTGAAGCCAGCGATGGATTTCCGAGCGTAAGTCACAACGACTTTCTGACCGGTGATCTTTTCCAGGTCAGCAACAGCGTGCTCGATGACTTTTTTGTCGCCGATCGCTTCGCCCAGACCCATGTTCAGGGTGATTTTGGTAACGCGCGGAACTTCCATCACGTTCGAAAGCTTAAGTTCTTCCTTAAGTTTCGGTGCGATTTCCTTCCGGTAAATCTCTTTTAGTCGTGCCATGGTCTTCTACCTAGCAGTGTTCAAGCATCAACCGCTTTTTGGGTCGACTTGAAGACACGAATTTTCTTACCGTCTTCTACTTTGAAACCAACGCGGTCAGCCTTGTTGGTTTCGCCGTTGAAGATGGCGACGTTGGAAGCGTGCAGTGGCGCTTCTTTCTCGACGATACCGCCCTGTACGCCCGACATCGGGTTAGGCTTGGTATGACGCTTGACCAGGTTCAGACCACCTACAACCAGACGGTTGTCAGCAAGAACCTTCAGCACCTTACCGCGCTTACCTTTGTCTTTGCCGGCGATCACGATGATCTCGTCGTCACGACGAATCTTTTGCATGTCGGATCTCCTTACAGCACTTCTGGGGCGAGCGAGACGATCTTCATGAACTTCTCAGTACGAAGTTCACGGGTCACTGGCCCAAAGATACGGGTGCCGATCGGCTCTTGCTTGGTGTTCAACAGAACAGCAGCGTTGCCATCAAAGCGGATGATGGAGCCGTCAGCACGACGAACGCCATGGCGAGTGCGGACTACGACAGCAGTCATCACTTGGCCTTTCTTCACCTTACCGCGAGGAATTGCTTCCTTGACGGTCACTTTGATGATGTCACCGATACCAGCGTAACGACGATGGGAGCCACCCAGCACCTTGATGCACATAACGCGGCGAGCGCCGCTGTTATCGGCCACATCGAGCATGGATTGAGTCTGAATCATATAATTTCTCCGACCCCTAGCCCTTAGACTTCCACAGCGCGTTCAAGAACATCAACCAGCGCCCAAGACTTGGTCTTGGCCATCGGACGAGTTTCACGAATAGTGACCTTGTCGCCGATGTGGCACTGATTGGTTTCGTCGTGCGCGTGCAGCTTAGTCGAACGCTTAACGTATTTACCGTAGATCGGGTGCTTCACGCGACGCTCGATCAGAACGGTGATGGTTTTGTCCATCTTGTCGCTGACAACACGGCCAGTCAGCGTACGGACAGTTTTTTCGGCTTCAGCCATGATCACTTACCTGCCTGCTGGTTGAGCACAGTTTTCACGCGAGCGATGTCACGCTTAACTTGCGAGAGCAGATGAGACTGCCCCAACTGGCCAGTTGCTTTCTGCATACGCAGATTGAACTGGTCGCGCAGCAGGCCGAGCAGTTGCTCGTTCAGCTGCTGTGCGGATTTTTCACGAAGTTCATTCGCTTTCATCACATCACCGTCCGTTTAACAAAGGAGGTGGCGAGCGGCAGCTTTGCAGCAGCCAGGGCGAAAGCCTCACGCGCCAGCTCTTCAGAAACACCCTCGATTTCATACAGGACTTTGCCTGGCTGAATCTGGGCAACCCAGTATTCCACGTTACCCTTACCTTTACCCATCCGAACTTCGAGTGGTTTCTTGGTGACAGGCTTGTCCGGGAACACACGGATCCAGATCTTGCCGCCACGTTTTACGTGACGGGTCAGAGCACGACGCGCTGACTCGATCTGACGAGCGGTGAGACGACCACGAGCAACAGACTTCAGCGCGAACTCGCCGAAGCTGACTTTGCTACCGCGCAATGCCAGGCCACGGTTGTGACCGGTCATTTGCTTGCGGAACTTCGTACGCTTTGGTTGCAACATTTGGCGTACCCCTTACTTAGCAGCTTTTTTACGAGGCGCTGGTGCTTGTGGCTTCAGTTCTTCTTGGCGACCACCGATTACTTCGCCTTTGAAGATCCAAACCTTTACACCGATCACACCGTAGGTGGTGTGAGCTTCGTAGTTGGCATAGTCGATGTCGGCACGCAGGGTGTGCAGTGGCACACGACCTTCGCGATACCATTCAGTACGTGCGATTTCAGCACCGCCGAGACGACCGCTCACTTGGATTTTGATGCCTTTGGCACCAATGCGCATGGCGTTCTGTACAGCGCGCTTCATAGCGCGACGGAACATGACGCGACGCTCCAGCTGCTGAGCTACGCTCTGCGCAACCAGCATACCGTCGAGCTCCGGCTTGCGGATCTCTTCGATATTGATGTGCACAGGCACACCCATTTGCTTGGTCAGGTCCTGACGCAGTTTCTCAACATCTTCACCTTTCTTCCCGATAACGATACCTGGGCGAGCGGTGTGGATGGTGATACGTGCAGTCTGAGCCGGACGATGGATATCGATACGGCTTACGGACGCGCTTTTTAGTTTGTCTTGGAGATACTCACGCACCTTCAGATCAGCGAACAAGTAGTCCGCATAAGTCCGACCGTCTGCGTACCAGACGGAGGTGTGCTCCTTGACGATTCCCAGGCGAATGCCAATGGGATGTACTTTCTGACCCATCTCTTCGACTCCGTTACTTGTCAGCAACCTTGACAGTGATATGGCAAGACCGCTTGACGATGCGATCAGCACGGCCTTTGGCACGTGGCATGATGCGCTTCAGCGAACGCCCTTCGTTGACGAAAACGGTGCTGACCTTCAGGTCATCAACGTCTGCGCCTTCGTTATGCTCGGCGTTGGCTACGGCCGACTCCAGCACTTTTTTCATGATCTCGGCGGCTTTCTTACTGCTGAAAGCCAACAGGTTGAGCGCTTCGCCCACCTTCTTCCCGCGGATCTGGTCGGCGACCAAGCGGGCTTTCTGGGCGGAGATTCGAGCGCCCGACAACTTAGCGGCTACTTCCATTTCCTTACCCCTTAACGCTTGGCTTTCTTGTCAGCCACGTGCCCACGGTATGTGCGGGTACCGGCGAACTCGCCCAGTTTGTGGCCGACCATGTCTTCGTTCACGAGAACTGGGACGTGCTGGCGACCGTTGTGTACAGCGATGGTCAGACCGACCATTTGTGGCAGGATCATCGAGCGACGCGACCAGGTCTTAACTGGTTTGCGATCGTTCTTTTCCGCCGCCACTTCGATCTTCTTCAGTAGGTGAAGATCAATAAAAGGACCTTTTTTCAGAGAACGTGGCACTGTCGTATCCCTCTATTTACTTGCGACGACGGACGATCATTTTGTCGGTACGCTTATTACCACGAGTCTTCGCGCCCTTAGTCGGGAAGCCCCATGGCGATACCGGATGACGACCACCAGAGGTACGACCTTCACCACCACCATGTGGGTGGTCAACCGGGTTCATGGCAACACCACGAACGGTTGGGCGAACGCCACGCCAGCGCTTGGCACCAGCTTTACCCAGCGAACGCAGGCTGTGCTCGGAGTTCGAGACTTCGCCCAGGGTCGCACGGCATTCAGCCAGGACTTTACGCATCTCACCAGAACGCAGACGCAGGGTCACGTAGACACCTTCACGAGCGATCAGCTGAGCCGAAGCACCAGCGGAACGAGCGATTTGCGCGCCTTTACCTGGCTTCAATTCGATGCCGTGTACGGTGCTACCAACTGGAATGTTGCGCAGTTGCAGAGCGTTGCCCGGCTTGATCGGCGCCAGGGCACCTGCGATCAGCTGGTCGCCAGCGCTCACGCCTTTAGGGGCGATGATGTAGCGACGCTCGCCATCTGCGTACAGCAGCAGAGCGATGTGAGCAGTACGGTTTGGATCGTATTCGATGCGCTCGACGGTGGCAGCGATGCCATCCTTGTCGTTGCGACGGAAGTCGACCAGACGATAATGCTGCTTATGACCACCACCCACGTGACGTGTAGTGATGCGGCCATTGTTGTTACGACCACCAGACTTCGATTTTTTCTCGAGCAGCGGTGCGTGAGGAGCGCCTTTATGCAGCTCCTGGTTGACCACCTTGACCACAAAACGGCGGCCAGGGGAAGTCGGTTTGCATTTAACGATTGCCATGATGCACCCCTTCCTTACTCAGCACTGCTGCTGAAATCGAGATCTTGGCCTGGCTGAAGGGAGATAACTGCCTTCTTCCAGTCATTACGCTTGCCCAGACCGCGAGCAGTGCGCTTGCTCTTACCCAGAACATTCAGGGTAGTCACGCGCTCTACTTTCACGCTGAACAGGCTTTCGACGGCCTTCTTGATTTCCAGCTTGGTTGCGTCGGTAGCAACCTTGAAAACGAACTGGCCTTTCTTGTCTGCCAGAACCGTAGCCTTCTCGGAAACGTGCGGGCCAAGCAGAACTTTAAATACGCGTTCCTGGTTCATCCCAGCAGCTCCTCGAATTTCTTCACGGCCGACACGGTGATCAACACCTTGTCGTATGCGATCAGACTGACCGGATCGGAACCTTGGACGTCACGAACATCGACGTGCGGAAGGTTGCGAGCAGCCAGGTACAGGTTCTGATCAACAGCGTCAGACACGATCAGGACGTCAGTCAGGCCCATGCCGTTCAGCTTGTTCAGCAGATCTTTGGTTTTCGGTGCTTCAACAGCGAAGTCCTGAACCACGACCAGACGATCAGTACGCACCAGCTCAGCAAGGATGGAACGCATTGCTGCGCGATACATCTTCTTGTTCAGCTTCTGGGAGTGATCCTGAGGACGAGCTGCGAAAGTGGTACCGCCGCCACGCCAGATTGGGCTACGGATAGTACCGGCACGAGCACGGCCAGTGCCTTTCTGACGCCATGGGCGCTTGCCGCCACCGGAAACGTCGGAACGGGTCTTTTGCTGCTTGCTACCTTGACGGCCGCCAGCCATGTAGGCCACGACTGCTTGGTGAACCAGCGTCTCGTTGAATTCGCCGCCAAATGTCAGTTCGGAAACTTCGATCGCTTGAGCGTCATTTACATTTAATTGCATGTCAGCTTCCCCTTAACCGCGAGCCTTGGCTGCTGGACGTACAACCAAGTTGCCGCCAGTAGCGCCAGGAACAGCGCCCTTGACCAACAACAGATTGCGTTCAGCGTCCACGCGCACTACTTCGAGGGACTGCACGGTCACGCGCTCGGCGCCCATATGACCGGACATTTTCTTGCCCTTGAATACACGACCAGGAGTCTGGCACTGGCCGATAGAGCCTGGAACGCGGTGGGATACGGAGTTACCGTGGGTGTTATCTTGCCCGCGGAAGTTCCAACGCTTGATCGTACCCTGGAAGCCTTTACCTTTGGACTGACCGGTTACATCAACCAGTTGACCAGCAGCGAAGATTTCAGCGTTGATCAGATCGCCGGCCTGGTACTCGCCTTCTTCAAGGCGGAATTCCATTACGGTACGACCAGCGGCAACGTTCGCCTTGGCGAAGTGGCCAGCTTGAGCAGCTGTTACACGCGAAGCACGACGCTCGCCGACAGTGACTTGCACTGCACGATAGCCATCGGTCTCTTCAGTTTTGAACTGGGTGACGCGATTCGGCTCGATCTCAATGACCGTGACCGGAATGGAGACACCTTCTTCGGTGAAAATACGGGTCATACCGCATTTACGACCGACTACACCAATAGTCATGTTGTAAACCTCATGAGTGTACGGGGCTTTCACCCGCTATGGCCGCCCATTTCAGAGCGTTACACGACCAAGACCGAGTCTTAGCCGAGGCTGATCTGCACTTCCACACCGGCCGCAAGATCAAGCTTCATAAGTGCATCAACGGTTTTATCCGTTGGCTGGACGATGTCCAGTACGCGCTTATGAGTACGGATCTCGTACTGGTCACGCGCGTCTTTGTTGACGTGCGGGGAGACCAGAACGGTGAACCGCTCTTTACGGGTAGGCAGTGGAATTGGACCACGCACTTGAGCACCAGTACGTTTCGCGGTTTCCACGATTTCCTGGGTGGATTGGTCGATCAGGCGATGGTCAAAAGCCTTCAACCTGATACGGATTTGCTGATTTTGCATTGGATTTCAGACTCCGGCTGCTATTCCCACCGGGCGCAATACGCCCGTTAAAAGGAGGCGCAATTCTATAGACGCCCCTGATAGGTGTCAACCCAATAAAAAAGCCCCCGCTAAGCGGGGGCCTTTTCACTCATCGAGTCGACTCTATAAAAGAGACTTATTCGATGACTTTGGCTACGACGCCAGCGCCGACGGTACGACCGCCTTCACGGATAGCGAAACGCAGACCGTCTTCCATCGCGATGGTCTTGATCAGAGTGACAGTCATCTGGATGTTGTCACCTGGCATTACCATTTCAACGCCTTCTGGCAGCTCGCAGTTACCAGTCACGTCAGTTGTACGGAAGTAGAACTGTGGACGGTAGCCTTTGAAGAACGGAGTGTGACGACCGCCTTCTTCCTTGCTCAGAACGTAAACTTCTGCGGTGAACTTGGTGTGCGGCTTGACGGTGCCTGGCTTGACCAGAACCTGGCCACGCTCAACGTCGTCACGCTTGGTGCCGCGCAGCAGTACGCCGCAGTTCTCGCCAGCACGACCTTCGTCGAGCAGCTTGCGGAACATTTCAACGCCGGTGCAGGTAGTTTTCTGAGTGTCGCGCAGACCGACGATCTCAACTTCTTCCTGGATACGGACGATGCCACGCTCAACACGACCAGTCACAACAGTACCGCGACCGGAGATCGAGAAGACGTCTTCGATTGGCATCAGGAACGGCTTGTCGATAGCACGCTCTGGCTCTGGAATGTAGCTGTCCAGGGTTTCAACCAGCTTCTTCACAGCGCTGGTGCCCATTTCGTTGTCGTCCTGGCCGTTCAGGGCCATCAGAGCCGAACCGATGATGATTGGAGTGTCATCACCTGGGAAGTCGTAAGTGCTCAGCAGGTCGCGCACTTCCATCTCAACCAGTTCCAGCAGCTCAGCGTCGTCAACCATGTCAGCCTTGTTCAGGAAGACAACGATGTACGGAACGCCTACCTGACGGGACAGCAGGATGTGCTCACGGGTTTGTGGCATCGGACCATCGGCGGCCGAGCAAACCAGGATCGCGCCGTCCATCTGGGCAGCACCGGTGATCATGTTTTTTACGTAGTCGGCGTGACCTGGGCAGTCAACGTGTGCGTAGTGACGCACGGACGAATCGTATTCAACGTGAGCGGTGTTGATGGTGATACCGCGAGCTTTCTCTTCCGGGGCGCTGTCGATCTTGTCGAAGTCAACCTTGGCCGAACCGAAAACTTCGGAGCAGACACGAGTCAGAGCAGCGGTCAGAGTGGTTTTACCGTGGTCGACGTGACCAATGGTACCCACGTTGACGTGCGGCTTATTACGTTCGAACTTTTCCTTAGCCATCGAAATCACCCCTAGGAGAAGAAATTTAGCGAGTCACACAAGCCATTAAAACAAAGGCAGATATTTTCATATCTGCCTTGTTATATGGAGCTCTTGAGCGGATTTGAACCGCTGACCTCACCCTTACCAAGGGTGTGCTCTACCAACTGAGCTACAAGAGCGAAACACTTTGCACGACCTGCAAGTTTGGAGCGGGTAGCGGGAATCGAACCCGCATCATCAGCTTGGAAGGCTGAGGTTCTACCACTAAACTATACCCGCGGAGCCTGCAGCTCACGCTAGAAACTGGTGGAGGGGGAAGGATTCGAACCTTCGAAGTCGTAGACGTCAGATTTACAGTCTGATCCCTTTGGCCGCTCGGGAACCCCTCCTAAGCGAGCCGGCATTCTATATCATGCCAGCCTTCTGTCAAGCATTTTCTCATTAAAAACCTGAGGTTAGCTGCGTTGACTACGCTTCGATGTGCCAACCGGTAAAGGTCTTCACTGCGAAGCGGGCGCCATTCTATGCAAACTACCCAGCGGGTGCAACCCCCTCACAAGGCATTATTTTATGTTTTAACTCATTGAATTCTTTAGAAAGGTTTTGAACCAGGGTTTCATTCACCTTCGCACCGCTGTCTGGCGAAACCTGAACCCAGAAACCGGCATTCTCAGCTGAGTTTTGCGCGCCCAATGTCACGGGGCGAGCTACGACAGCCGATGCAGCCAGTCGCAGCTCCAACTGCCTGGCCATTTCCGGACGCGCCAAACCACCCAAGTACACGCACGAAGTTTTTTGCGCCTCAGTGCTTGTAGAGTCGCGCCGAGCAAGCGCATCTGCGGTTTCGCTCAAGAGATGAATATCTTGCTGGGAGCCACGATACAAACTCAGCGGAGTGACATCCTTGGCGCGGAGGGGCGCTTCCTGCTGGTGCCAGACGTAATAGAAGACATTCAAAACCAGCAATAACAGAAACAGCCAGCGCATAAAAACCTCAAGATAAAGGACAGGCCATCGCCAGCCCGACAAAAACCAAGTCAGGCACCACTCGGGCATCAGGGACAACGCCGGAAACAAGATTGGCATCTCCTCCGGTGAGGAACACCACGAAGTCCTGCCCCCAATATTGCCGCGCCAGCTCAAGCTGAGTCAGGACGAAGCCCCTGAGCATCAGCAAACAACCACGCTCCACGGCCTCGACGGTCGCGCGACCAGGAGCGAGGCTTTCGTGGGCTCGCTCAGCGGCAGTATCGTCGTAGCGAATTCGCCGAGTATGGGTGCGCAATTGGTTACGCATCAACGGCATACCAGGACAGATAAACCCTCCGAGGTGCTCACCATCTGCCGCCACGAAATCGGCGGTGATCGCAGTACCGAAATCAAGCACCAGGCATGCACCTGCAGCAAGATGGTATCCGCCAAGAAGGGCCAGCCATCGATCCAGACCCAACCGTTCAAAGTCTTCATAGCCGTTTCGCACGCCCGCCATCTCGCGAGTGGGTACGGCACGAACCACGGACACGCCAAATGCATTAACCAACATGGCAACCAGCGAGTCAGTTTCTTCCGGCGTCCGGACACTCACCAGCCGACACTTCTTCAACTGGAATTTTTCGGCATCCTTCAGGCTCACCAACAGATCGCCATCAGAGCTGACAACACCTCCGTCAATAGGCGTTACCGCATCGGAGCGAAGTACACGCCACTTGATAAAGCTATTGCCGCAATCGAGCTCAAGAATCATCACGCAACCTCAAGCTGAGCTCACCGCCGCTAAATGTTTTTTCCACACCATCCACCTTCAAACGCAGCGCACCTTGGTGATCGATCCCCATGACAACGCCGTCGATTCGATTGACTCCAGCGATTAGCGACACAGCGCGCCCCTGCCACAAGTGAAACGTCTCCCACTCCGACTGGATCGCAGCAAACCCTGCCTCGTGATGAAGCGCCAGATATTGCTGAAGCTTCGCACCCAAGCGAGCCACAAGCTCATTGCGATCAAAATCTCGACCCGACTCAAGACTCATGGATGTCCACTGCTGATCGACCTCGTCAGTCGAGCGCATATTCACGTTAATGCCTACACCCAGAACCACATGACAAACATCCGCTGGATCTCCCACCAACTCAAGCAGGATGCCAGCGATCTTCTTGTCACCCACCAGGACGTCGTTGGGCCATTTCAATGCCGCTTCCGCAATTCCCATATCGCGCAGCGCATGCATGACAGCAAGCCCTACAACGAGGCTCAGCCCTTCTATCTGGCGCATGCCACCCTCAATGCGCAACACCAGGCTGTGATAGAGATTGTCAGCGAACGGACTGACCCACTTGCGACCGCGACGACCGCGCCCGGCTACCTGCCTCTCGGCCAGGACCAGAAACGGCGCCTCGACACCACGCTCGATGGAACGTAGCGCCTCGGCGTTGGTGGAGTCGATGGAATCGAATACATGAACAGGCCACTCACAGAGGCCTTTTGCGCGGATTTGCGCCGCATCCAGAAGCAACAGCGGCTTGGCCAACTGGTACCCCTTACCTCGGACCTTATGAACCGATAGACCCAAGTCTGCCTCCAGGTGCTGTAGTTGCTTCCAGACAGCACTACGACTGATACCCAGCGCAGCACCCAGCGCCTGACCCGAATGAAAGCGACCGTCCTTCAGAAGTTTTAGCAACGTGAGCATGCAGACTGCGCCCTGACAATGAGGCCCGCATGATAGCCATGCGCAAGACGGTTGCATAGAAACACAAAATGACTTTCCTGCGAGCAAAACAAAACCCCAACTGCTTTCGCAATTGGGGTTTCGGAATTCAATCTTGACGATGACCTACTCTCACATGGGGAAACCCCACACTACCATCGGCGATGCATCGTTTCACTTCTGAGTTGGCACATTCAGCATC